>NZ_PSTU01000034.1:0-543 GCF_002931215.1 Pseudoclavibacter sp. Z016 | reverse complement strand
CCCTCGCGACAACGGCCTCGGCTCAGGTGAGTACTACCGCGTTCCCACCAACACCAACATCGCCATCACGACCACCTTCTCGTACACCGGCCCGCAGCCGCTCCCGGTCGGCTCTCGAATCAGCGTCGAATATGCAGACGCCGTACGCCAGATTACCCTCGGTCAGACATCCATCAGCGGAGCACCAGCCGGGAGCCTGACCGCTCCCGGAGGCGTGACGTCAACGAACCCTTCGATGGTGTACACGACGACGCAGCCGATTCCGGCCAACACCACGATCACGATCACGAGCTTCGCTCGATCTGCGAACTCCATCAACGGCAACGCCGACTACCCGCTCGCACGAGTCACCCTCCCCAACTCGTGCAGCGGCACATCACTCAGCTCCCGCCTCGTCGTCAACGGACGCTCGCAGAGCTCCTCCGCGACCCAGGGCTCCGGCATCCCGCTCTGGTACTACAACATCTTCAACGGCTAACCACCCTTCAACCAGCGCCGCACCAACGCGGAATGCTGGCCACGGCCCACCTCACTCAGCGGCAC
>NZ_PSTU01000001.1:0-36892 GCF_002931215.1 Pseudoclavibacter sp. Z016 | reverse complement strand
GGCCGGGGCCGGGGGGATCAGGTTTCGGGGAGAGAAGCCGAGGCCGTCGCCGACCTGAAGTGCGCGGCCAGCAGCTCCCCGGAGTGAATGATGTGCTCGCTCGCGGCATGCCTCGCCGCCTCCGCGTCCCTGGCCTTGATGGCGTCGATGATCTGCGTGTGGTCCGCACGGGTCGCCTCGGGCCACCCCTCGATCTGCGCGTAGAAGTTGCGGGGCACGTACTTCGAGAAGAGGGCGACGAGCCAGCGGAGCCTCGGAGCATCCACGATGTGGTTGAGCAGGTGGTGGAACTCGTTGTTGCGGGCCTCGAGCGCTTCGACGTCCCCGCGCACGGCCGCGGCGAGCAGCTCGTAGTGCAGGGCCTCGAGCACTCGCAGCTGCTCATCGGAGATGCTGCGCGCGGCACGCGCGGCGAGCTCTCCGGCCACGTTGGCGTGCACGAGGAAGACGTCTTCGATGTCCGCAGCCGTGATCGGGTGCACGCGGAACCCCTGGCCGCGCACGCCGTCGACGAAGCCCTCCACGCGGAGCGACTGCAGCGCCTCGCGAACCGGAGTCGCCGACACCTTCAGCCGCTGCGCGATCTCGTCGATCTGCAGAGATTCCCCGGGCAGGAGCACCCCGGAGATGATGCGCTCTCGGAGGTACTCGGCCGCGAACGAGCGCATGCTGCCGTAGCGACGGGCTGCGTCTTCGAGGCGTTCGTCGGGTGGGAGCGGCACGGGGACATCTTACTGAGCGGGCAATTCGGGCCGCGGCATGGCTTCCATGAGCTCCGCGACGGATGCGGTGCGGTCGCGTTCCACGAGCGCCCAGAGCGCGTTCGCGCACGTCTCGCCGACGAGCCCCCTCGCCTTGGCGTGCAGGTCCTGTCGGGAGGCGCGTGCGCCGGGCGAGCCGCGGTAGGCGCTCGTCGAAGCCTCGTGCACGGTGCCGTCCGTGAAGGTGACCCGCACTTCGGCGGTCCAGTCTGCCGGGAACGCCGCTTCGACCGCAGGCGAGGTCACACATCTCACCTTCCTCATGAGCGGGAGCAGCTCGTCCGCGAGCTCCGCTGCCCGGTCGAACTGGTCGACGGTCGCGGTGCCGGTGGTGAGCGCGAGCGCTGCGCCGAACGGCATGTTGAACTGCGCATCCACGGCCGATTCGACGCGCAGCTTCGCGTCTGCTGGCACGCTGACGAGGCGCGCGCCCGCTTCGATGACGGCCACCTCGACGTCGTCGACGTCGTCCGCGGACAGGCCTGGCCGCTGCGAGGCGACGTCGAGGAGCAGGTCGATGTTGCCGTGCATGTAGCGGCAGCAGGGGTAGAGCTTGATGCTCGTCCTCCAGGCGTATTCGCCTGGCGTGATGGTGCGCACACGATCGGGGTGGAAGCCGTCGCCGTAGTTCGCGAGGAACCCGTCGCGTCCTTCGAGGGCCGCGGCCGGCGCGACGAAGCCTACGGCGGCGAGCCGGGTCGCGCGGATTCCGACGGCCGCGGCGTGACCCGCGTTGAGGCGCTTCGTCCAGGCGCCGTCGGAGAGGAACTCGAGCGAGCCCGCCGCGAGGTTCGAGGCGAGGCCGATGGCGTCGACCGTCTGCGACTCGTCGAAGCGGAGGAGGCGGGAGACGGCTGCGGCGGCTCCGATGGCGCCTGCGACTCCGGTCGGGTGGAAGCCGCGGCCGTAGCTCTCGGCGGCTCCGAGGACGACCCCGATGTCGCACATCACGTCGTACCCGACGACCGCTGCATCGAGGAGGGCACCGTAGCTCGCCCCGTGCTCTTCCGCCGCGGCGAAGAGGGCCGGGAACAGCACAACGGCGGGATGCAGTGACGCTTCCTCGAAGGTGTCGTCGAGCTCCAGCCCGTGGGCGGTGATGCCGTTGACCAGCGCCGCATCCTCAGCGGACAGCCGGATCGCAGCCCCGAGCACAGACGACGGCGCGACGTCCGTGGCGAGCCCTGCGTAGGCGTCGCGTGCAGCTCGGGCCGACTCGCGTCCGCTGCCTCCGAGCGTCACGGCGAGGGCGTCGAAGAGCAGCGCGCGCATCCACGCGGAGCGCTCCCCGTCGAGGTCAACGGGGCCGAGGGCATGCTGCGCGTAGCTGCGAGCGAGTGACATGTCAGTTCCGTTCTTCGGTGGCGGCGAATTCGCGCCGGACGCGGTCGGTGTGCTCGCCCGTGTCGGGCACTGGCTTCATCGCCGGCCGGTAGGAGCCTGCTGTCACGGGGGGAAGGAGCGAGCGGGCTGACCCCCCAGGGGTCTCGACCTCGACCCACCTGTCTCGCTCCGCGAGCTGCGGATGCGCGGAGAACTCCGCCATCGTCCGCATGCGCGCGTTGGCGATCGCCAGGGAGTCGAGGCGTCTGATCACCTCATCGCTCGGGGTCTCGGCGATCGCCGCTCCTATGAGCTCGCTGAGCGCGTCCCGGTTCGCGACCCGATGCTCGTTGAGGCTGAACTTCGGGTCGTCGGCGAGCTCCACCGCCCCCAGGACGTCGCGGCAGAAGCCCGCGAACTCCGTCTCGTTCTGGATGCCGATGAACACGGTCCCGTCTGAGGCTTCGAACGGGCCGTATGGGGCGATGGTGGCGTGGGATGCACCGTGCCGCTGGGGCGGGTGGCCGCCGTACTCGGCGAACAGGTAGGGCTGCTGCATCCATTCGCCGAGCGCCTCGAGCATGGAGACCTCGATGCGGTCGCCGACGCCGGTCCGTCCGCGCTGGATGAGCGCGGCGAGCACACCGGAGTACACGTACATGCCCGCCGCGATGTCGGCGACGGAGGCCCCGACCTTCGACGGCTGCTCCGGGGTGCCGGTCACCGAGAGGAGGCCGGCTTCGCACTGCACGAGGAGGTCGTAGGCCTTCTTGCGCGTGTAGCTGCCGCCCGTGCCGTATCCGGAGATCTCGGCGTAGATGAGTCGGGGGTTGCCTGCCGCGAGTGCGTCGTAGCCGAGGCCGAGGCGGTCGAGCGCGCCTGGTGCGAGGTTCTGCACGACGACGTCGGCGGTCGCGGCGATGCTGCGGAACAGCTCGGCGTCCGCCTCGTCCTTGAGGTCGAGCACAACCGATTCCTTGCCGCGGTTGAGCCAGGCGAAGAAGCTCGACGTGCCGTGCACGGTGGAGTCGTAGCGGCGCGCGAAGTCGCCACCTGCACGCTCGATCTTGATGACGCGGGCGCCGAGGTCGGCGAGCTGTCGCGTCGCGAAGGGGGCGGCGACCGCCTGCTCGACGCTGAGCACGGTGATGCCGTCGAGCGGCCTGCCGTTCATGATGCTTCCCCGAGCGCGGCGAGCAGGCGCCGCGCTCGCCGCAGCACGGGTGCGTCGACCATGGCCCCGTCGACCTGCACGGCGCCGGAGCCTGCGCCGACCACGCGGCGGGCCCAGTCGATCTGGGCGTCGGTCGGCCGGAACGCCGAGGCGATGGCGGGCAGCTGGGCGGGGTGGATGGCGAGCATGCCGCCGAAGCCGAGGGCGACGGCGTGCGTGGCGGCGGACTCGACGGCCGCGACGTCGCGGATGCTGGCGCTCGGGGATTCGACTGGGGCTGGTGCCCCGGTGAGGCGCGAGACGAGGACCAGCTCGACGCGTGCCGCATCGAGCAGCGAGTCCGCGTCGCCGCCCGCATCGACCGCGAAGTCGAGCGCCCCGAAGGCGAGGCGCACGTCGAGCTCGGGCTCACCCGGGCCGCGGGTGACGAGCGTCTCCGCCACGCGAAGGCCGCGCACGGTCTCGACGAGCGCGAGGAGCGGCGCGCCACCCGAGGCGTCGCTCACCTGCCGGAGGTAGGCCCGCGACTCGGCCTTCGGCACGGCGACGCCAGCGAGGGCGCCGGGCGACCTGGCGGACACATCCTCCAGCAGCGCGAGGTCGGGCGCGCTGTCGCCCGTGTCCGCCGGGTTGACCCGCACGAGCACACGACCGGGTGCGGCCGTGGCCAGCAGATCGCGGATGGCGGTTCGCGCCCGTTCCCGGTTGTCGGCCGCGACCGCATCCTCGAGGTCGAGGATCACCAGGTTGGCCCCGGAATCCAGCGCCTTCGAGAAGCGGTCGGGCCGATCTCCCGGGACGAAGAGCAGCGTCTGCGCTGCCGCGAGGGCGCTCATCGCTCGATCGCGTCGGGCAGCGACGACTCGTCGGGGCGTGGCGTCGGGGAGATGGGCAGGAACCCGCGCCTCGAGACCATGAACGTGCGTCGGAAGCTGATGACGATGACGCCCTCCTGGTTGTACCCCTCGGTCGCGACCTCGACGATGCCGACCGAGGGGCGCGAGCGCGACTCCCGGAGCGAGAGCACCTTGGAACGCGACGAGATCGTGTCTCCCACGAAGACCGGATGCGGGAGCCGGACCTCGTCCCAGCCGAGGTTCGCGAAGACGTTCATGGACAGATCGATCGTCGACTGCCCGGTGACGAGGGAGAGCGTGAAGCAGGAGTTCACGAGGATGCGCCGGAACTCGGTGCTCTCCGTGAGGCGCGCGTCGACGTGCACCTTCGCGACGTTCTGCGTCATGAGGGTCGACGTCATGTTGTCGTCCTCGGTGACGGTCTTGGAGAACGGGTGGTAGTAGAGGTCTCCCGGGGTGAAGTCCTCGAAGACCCGCCCCGTCCACCCCTCGACGATCTGCGTCATGATGCTCCCTACAGTTTGACGATGACGGTCTTGGTCTCGGTGTACGCGTCGAGCGACTCGACGCCCTTCTCTCTGCCGTAGCCGGACTTCTTGAAGCCGCCGAACGGGTACTCGACGCCGCCGCCCGCCCCGTAGGCGTTGACATACACCTGCCCGGCCTCGACGCGCGCGGCGAGGCGGTGTGCCCTGGAGATGTCGCGGGTCCAGATCGCCGCCATGAGCGCGTAGTCGGTTCCGTTGGCGATGCGGACCGCCTCGTCCTCGTCGGCGAAGGTCGTGGCGACCAGCACGGGGCCGAAGACCTCCTTCTGCGCGATCTCGGAGCTCGGGTCGACGTCGGCGATGAGCGTCGGGGCGAAGAAGGCGCCGGCCCCGTGCCCGTCTGGCACGTGCCCGCCGGTGATGACGCGGCCGTCGGCGCCGTCGACGAGGCCGCGCACCCGGTCCTGCTGCTTGACGGACACGAGCGGGCCGAGGTCGCGGTCGTCGGAGCCCGGGCCGATGGTCACCCGCTCGAAGGAGGTCTTCAGCTTCGCGAGAAGCTCGTCGGCGACATCCTCGTGGACGATGAGTCGTGAGCCCGCCGAGCAGGTCTGACCCGCGTTCTGCAGGATGCCCTTCGTGATGAACATCGTCGCCTCATCGAGGTCGGCGTCGGGGAACACGACGTGGGGGCTCTTTCCCCCGAGCTCGAGCACCGCCGGGATCACGTTCTGCGCGGCCGCGGTCGCGATCGACGTACCGACCGCGGTCGAGCCGACGAAGCCGATGTGGTCGATGCCCGGATGCTCGGCGAGCGCGGCACCGACCTCGACGCCGATGCCGGTGACGATGTTCAGCACCCCGGCGGGGATGCCGACCTCGACCGCGAGCTCCGCGATGCGCACCGCGGTGCGGGGCGTCTCGTCGGCCGGCTTCAGCACCACGGTGTTGCCCGTGGCCAGGGCGGGCGCGACGGCCCGGCCGAAGAGCTGCATGGGGTAGTTCCAGGCGATGACGCTGCCGCAGACGCCGCGCGCCTCCCGCCGCGTGTACACGTGGAACGCCGGATCGACGGGCAATGACAGGCCGTAGTAGGAGTCGATGGCCCTGCCGTAGAAGGTGAAGTACCGAGCAGCGACCGTCGCATCCGTTCGCGCCTGGGTGAGCGGCTTGCCCGTGTCCTGCGATTCGAGCAGTGTGAGCTCCTCGCGGTTCGCGATGATGGCCGCCGCGAGCGCCTGCAGCAGGTCGGCGCGCACCTCCGGCTTGGTGGCGGCCCATCCGGGTTGCGCGGCCCGGGCGGCTGCGACCGCGGCATCCACGTGGGAGGCATCGCATCGCGCGGTGAGGCCGAGCACCTCCCCCGTCGCCGGGTCGATGTTCTCGTAGCTGCGCTCAGCGGCCACGCGCTCGCCGCCGATGTAGGCCGTCGTCGTGGCAGCTCCCGACGCGGTGTGCACTGATTGGGACATGTCTCTCCTGGAATCTCTGCTGGCCTGGAATCTCTGCTGGCCAAAAATCTCTGCTGGTCGTCGGCGGATGTCGACGTGGTGTCGCCGGTGATCAGTCGTCGATGACGATGCCGGCGCGGGTCACCTGCCGCGCCTCTGCGGCGGCGAGGGCCTCTGGCACCTGATCGAGGGTGTAGTCGGCGTCCACGAGCGACTCCCACGGGAACTGCGGCGTCGCCTCGATGAAGCGCACGGCCTTGCCGAGCACCTCGAGCGGGTAGCGGATGGCGGCGCGGATCTGCACGCCGGTCCGGGTGAAGAGGCCAGGGTCGAAGTCCGTGAACTTGTTCGGAGAGATGTTGCCGATCTCGACGACGATGCCGCCGGATCTCGCCGACCGCACCGACTCCGAGAACGCGGACGGCACGCCGGTGAGGTCGATCACGACGTCACCGCCCCCGCCCGTCGCGTCGCGGACGAGCTGCACGCGTGCCGCGCCGTCAGCGGCCTGCGAGAGATCGATCGTGTGGTGGGCGCCGAAGTCCTTGACCTTCTCGAGGCGACTCGGCGTCATCTCCGCCACGTAGACCTCCGCCCCCAGCACCGAGGCGACGGCGGAGGCGCAGACACCGAGCCCGCCGGCGCCGAAGATGACGACCTTGTCCCCGTAGGAGACCTCCCCGAGGAGGCACCCGTAGTAGACCTGCGACAGGGCGCAGTTGGCGGAGGAGGCAGCCTTCGAGGTGACGCCGTCCGGCACCTTGTACACGGCCTGGTTCGGGCCCACCGCATAGTGCGTGCCGAACGTGCCGAAGAAGTGCGGGGCCTCGTCGGCCTGCTTCGACCATCCCGTGTAGGCGTTGCGGCAGATGTTGCCGTGCCCGTTGTTGCACTCGGGACAGCGGCGGCATGCCTGGAAGTACGTGGCCACGACTCGGTCTCCCACGGCGAGCGGCTCCCCCGCGAAGTCGGTCGTGACGCCGTCTCCGAGGGCGGCGACTCGGCCGACGCCCTCGTGTCCCATGACGCAGCCGGGTCGAACCAGCGGGTGGCTGCCGTGCAGGATGTGCACGTCGGAGCCGCACACGTTGGCGCGGATCATGGACAGCACGACCCCGCCCGGCACGGGGGAGGGCACCGCGTAGGACCGGGACGCGGTGCGGTCGATGTCGTCGAGGATCGTCGTCGTGCCGTGCGCCTGCTGCGCGTCGGTCTGGGCGTGCGTGGAAGCTGTCGCAGTCATGCTCCGGTCCCTCTCCTGGTGGTTGTGCTCGCCGTCGAGGCCGGCGATTCCGATACGCGAGCTGCGGCGGCCGTCGCGGAGGCGACCGATGCGCCGATGTCGTCGCCCGCACGCAGCGGGCGCCCCTGGAAGATCCCCTCGTGGGCGAGGATCGGGCGCCGATCACCGGCGAGCTCCGGGTACTTGGCCTCGAGCTTCTCGCGCTTCTCGATCTTGGAGCGCCAGTGGGCGACCGCTTCGGGGCGGCCGCGATCGATGCCCTGCCAGCTGTGCGGCATCTCGGCGCGGCTGGGTCCTGCGTCGGCGGCGCCCCCGATCCGCACCGCGGAGGGGACACGGCTGGTCGCGGTCCCGCATCCGGGGCAGGCGGGGTTGTCGGCCAGCATCGACTCGATGCCAGCCTCGAAGCGATGCCCTTCCTGGCAGCGGAAGTCGTAGAGGATCATGAGTAGAACCCGTTCGGCGCGAAGGTGAGCTCCTTCTTCTGCTCTTCGTCGTGGCCGAAGATCACCTGGGCGTCGGTCTCCTGAGCGATGCGGCGGAGCTTCTCGACCGACTCGAGCCAGGCGAGGTTGTTCCACACGATGGCCGCTCCGACCGCTGGCGGCCCCCAGGAGTCGGCGAGGTAGACGGCGTCGGAGGTGAAGATCTTCGTGCCGTCGTTGGGCAGGTCGACCTTGAGCGACATGGTTCCCCACGTGTGGCCCGGCGTCTGGATGACGCTGACGCCCGGCAGGATCTCGTCGTCACCGGCGATGCCGCCGATGTTGAGGCCCTTGAAGTCGTCGGGGATGTGCGCACCCTGGTTGTACCCGGTGATGGTGGCGACTCCGTCGAGCTCGGCCTGGCTCGTGACGATGCGGGTCTTGCCGTTGTCGAACATCCTGGCGTTGGCGGCGTGGTCGAAGTGCAGGTGCGAGAGCACCAGGATGTCGATGTCGTCCGGGGTGAGCTCGAGCTGCTTGAGGCTCGAGTCGAGGTAGCCGGTGTCTGCCTGCGGGTCGTCGATGACGGGGAAGAACTCGTCGAAGCCGGTCGGGGCCCAGTGCTCAGCCCAGTTGCGTGGGACGCCGGTGTCCCAGAGGATGCGCCCGTCCGGGTGGTCGATGAGCACGGCGTGCGTCGGCACCTGACCCCATGCGCGTTCGTCGTGGCGGTGGTCGCGGGTCTTGATGACCCTGCCTGGCTTGAGCAGCAGCCAGGTGAGGTCGGCTTCCATGGTTCCTGACTCCAGGATGTGGAGCTTGATGTCGTTCGTCACTTGCCATCTCCTTTGATTGGCCCAGCGGGGGAAGGCGCTCGGGCTCTGGGTGGCGAGCGTGAGGAGCGCTTCCCGATTACCGTAAGCGAATATATTCAAGGGGTCAATACCTTGTAGCCCGCTCTCAGCCTTGCTATGTTGGCGAACATCCTAAAAATATTTGACGGCCTGTCGCCCTGTCGCGAGTGCCGCCCCTGATCGAAGGAGAGCCGCTGTGACAAGCCGGACTGCCAGCGACGACAGAACAGCCCTGCGTGCGCGCACTGAAGCGGTCTGCGACGAATTCGACGACACCTACTGGCGTGAGACCGACCGCGAGCGCCGCTATCCGCAGGAATTCGTGGACGCCATGGGAGCTGCCGGCCTCCTCTCGGTCATGATCCCCCGCGAGTACGGCGGTGGCGGCTACGGCATCGACGCCGCCACGGGAGTCATGGAGGCGATCAACCGCTCCGGAGGACACTCCGCCGCCTGCCACGCGCAGATGTACACGATGGCCGCACTGCTGCGGCACGGCACCGACGCGCAGAAGGACCGCTACCTCCCCGGCATCGCGGACGGCAGCATCCGCCTCCAGGCGTTCTCGATCACCGAGGACGCCGGCTCGGACACCCTCGCCATCACGACCACCGCGACGCCCGACGGCGACAGCTATGTGATCGACGGCCACAAGACCTGGACGAGCCGGTTCGAGGAGTCCGACCTCGCACTCGTGCTCACGCGCACCTCCGAGACCCCGAAGGGAACCACGGACGGCCTCACGCTGTTCCTGCTCGACCTTCGCGAGATCCGCGCACAGCAGCCGGATGCCCTGCTCGTCACCCCGGTGCGCACCATGTTCAACTACGCCACCAACCAGGTCACCTACCGAAGCGTCCGCGTGCCCGCCGACGCGGTCATCGGACGAGTCGGCAACGGCTTCCGGCACGTGCTCGACGGCTGGAACGCCGAACGCATCCTGCTCGCCTCCGAAGCCATCGGCGACGGCTACTGGTTCATCGAGCGCGCCGTCTCCTACGCCAAGTCCCGCCACGTGTTCGGACGCGCCATCGGAACCAACCAGGGCGTCCAGTTCCCCATCGCCGACGCCTACATGAAGGTTCGCGCGGCCGAGCTCATGCGGGACGAGGCGACCGCACGCTTCGATGCGGGTGAGCCCGCCGGCGCGGAGGCGAACATGGCGAAGCTGCTCAGCTCCGAAGCGTCCTGGGCGGCCGCCAACATGTGCCTCGACACGCACGGCGGCTACGGATTCGTCGACGAATACGACGTCGAACGCAAGTTCCGGGAGACTCGGATGTTCTCCGTCGCACCCATCAACAACAACCTGGTCCGCAGCTTCGTCGCCACGAAGGTGCTCGGGCTGCCGAAATCGTACTGAACCGAGCCCACCCCGGGCCGCAGCATCCACCGCATGTATCGACGAAGGAGTCAGCATGAACATCCAGGGAGCAGTCCTCGAGGAGATCGGCCTGCCGCGGCCGTACTCGGAGTCGAAGCCGTTGAAGGTCGTCGAGCTGGAACTCGACGATCCGGGACCCGACGAGGTCCTGATCCGCATCAGGGCGGCAGGGCTCTGCCACTCCGACCTGTCCGTCGTCGACGGGAACCGGGTACGGCCGACGCCCATGCTGCTCGGCCATGAGGCTTCGGGGATCGTGGAGAAGGTGGGTTCGAACGTCACCGACCTCGAGATCGGCGAGCAGGTGACGACGGTCTTCCTCCCCCGCTGCGGTGAGTGCGACAACTGCAAGACCGACGGGAAGCTGCCGTGCACCCCCGGCAGCGTCGCCAACAACGCCGGCTACCTGGTCGGCGAGCACTTCCGGCTGCACCGCGACGGGAAGGACATCTTCCACCACGTCGGCGTCTCCGGATTCGCGACGCACGCGGTGCTCAACCGCCAGTCGGTGGTGCCCATCGGGCACGACGTGCCCCCGGAGATCGCCGCCGTGCTCGGCTGCGCGGTGCTCACCGGTGGCGGCGCCGTCATCAACGCGGGCAAGCCGCAGGACGGCGACACCGTGATGATCGTCGGCCTGGGCGGCGTCGGGATGGCGGCGCTCCTCACGGCCGTCTCGCTGGAGAAGGGCAAGGTCATCGGCGTGGATGCGAACCCCGAGAAGCTCACCCGAGCCCTGGAGCTTGGCGCGAGCGAGGTCTACACGCCAGCGGAACTCGCCGAGAACGGCGTGAAGGCCCCCATCGTCATCGAAGCGGCTGGCCATCCTCGCGCCTTCGAGACCGCAGTCGCCGCTACCGGCGTCGGCGGCACGACGGTCACGGTCGGCCTGCCCTCACCGGATGCGCGTTCATCGATCGCTCCGCTCGGGCTCACCGGGGAGGCACGGACCATCGTGGGCTCCTACCTGGGATCGGCAGTCCCGGCTCGCGACATTCCCGTCTACGCGCAACTCTGGCGCGACGGGAAGCTGCCCGTCGAGGAGCTCATCTCGGGACGCATCCGGCTGTCGGAGATCAACGATTCCCTCGACAAGCTCGCCGACGGGCAGGCCGTGCGACAGGTCATCATCTTCGACGAGTAGACCGATCGCCGCCGGGCTCCGACCGGGGCGAGCCCCAGAGCTGACCTGTGGTCGTCAACCCTCAAGGTTGACGACCACAACTCAGCTCTCGGCGTTCAGGGGGACGCGAGCGCCGGGTGCCGGGCGGCGGGCGGTGGCCCGAGGAGTTACGCGTCACTCGGGCGCGGGCGCGGACGCGGGCTGGAGAGCCTCCGCGGCGGCCACGAGGTCGGGGTGCCCCGCGAGCCCACGGACCCCGTGCATCGAGTACGTCGCCATCATGATCGCGACCGGCACGTGATCGCCGACGAGCATCAAGGGCTCCGCCCCCTCGAACTGCAGCACCAGCGACCGCTCGCGCAACGACGGGTAGCTCGCGACGACCCCCGAGTACCAGAACGACAGCCACCGCCCGCCCGCGAAGCAGATCAGTCGCTGGTTCGAGACCAGGACCCTCGCCGTCTGCCACTCTCGCCACTGCTCCGCGGCTTCTCGCTCAGCGCTCGACCGGGCGGATGCGTTGCCGAGCGCATTCACTGCAAGCCCGGCCGCGACGAAGGCCGGGCTGCCGAAGAAGAAGCCGGAGGTGGTGGAGTAGCTGACGTCTCGCCCGTAGTAGCGGGCGTAGGTCGCTGGCGCATCCTGGAAGAACACCTCGTCAGGTGAAGCGCGGAAGTCCCACACTTCGACGGTCTGCGGGATGCGCTGCTCGAGCAGCTCATCCCGGAAGCGAAGCGCAGCCGTGAGCCGGTCGTGGGAGTAACGCTGCGCGTCGAGCCGCTCGCGCTCTCGGCTCGTGTACTTGCCGCGGCGGTGCCTGCTCTCGCGGCGATTCACGGCGGCCCCTCGGAGCGCCGCGCGGCCAAGGCCCAAGAGGAGGAGGACAGCGAAGAGCATGCATGCCCAGAAGAGCAGCGAAAGGCCGAGTCCCGTGAAGGAGCGGCCGACCTCGTCGTCCGCTGACGGAGCCCCCTCGAATCCGGAGAGCACCGGGGTGACGATGGCCGCGATGAGCACGAACACGGCCCCGAGGACGAGCAGCGGCACGAGCCAGCGCCCTCGCCGCTTCCACCGCTCGGCCTCACCACCCTCACCGTGCTTCCGCGCTGCCCAGCGTCGTTCGACGGCGCGCAGGAGGTCGACTCGGACGACGTACGTCGACAGGATCACCAGGGCGAGCAGCGCGGCAGGGAGGAGCAGGAAGTACGCGAGTGTGGCGAAGCTGAACGCGAGCTCGTCCGCCGATTGCGCTATGTGGAGCCGTTCGAGCGACTGGGGTGCAGCACCGAGCCCGAATGCGACCAGGGCGACGAGCAGCCCGAGCCAGATGAAGCGGCCTACCTGTGAGCCCCGTTTCGTCGTCATGACGCCAACGTACGACGATCCACCGACGTTCGGCCAGGTCAGTCCTCCCCCGCCAGGCCGCAGAAGCGAACGCACCGGCCGAGTGCGGGATCGAGGACGAGGGTCAGGCGGTGACGCCCACCTCGCCGGTCGCGGTCGCATCGGCGACGGCGCGCCTGCTGGCGCGGGCACCGAGGGTACCGCGGAACCACAGCGCGCCCGCGACCGCGAGGCAGACGAGGAAGGCGCCGAGTGCACTCACGACGGGCACGAGCGCCTCGCTCGGTCCTGCCACGAACGGCATGAAGGCGACGACGAAGAACACGACGACGGCGATGGGCGGCGAGAAGAGCAGCGGCAGCGTCCAGGTCGCGAAGAGCGGTGTCTCGCGCAGTGCGATCCACCCGAACGTGGTGCCGACGGCGTACACGGCGTAGGCGATGAGACCGACGATGAACGCGAGGAGCACAAGCGGCACGAGCGTGCCGAGGAAGAACTGGTAGGCGTCGCGCCCGAACAGCACCATGACGTCGTCGCTCGCGACGGGCGTGGACGTGAGCCGTCGCAGCGAGAGGGCGATGACGCCGACGATGCCGAGCACGGCGACGACGGGCGCGGCGATGAGTGGCAGTATCCAGCGCAGGTGCTCCATGCCGCTCAAGATAAGCGCGGTTGCGGATGCGCGCGGCGAGCGACGCGCCCGAGTTACCCACCAGAGACCTCCCGACTGCGTCTCCCTGCCGCCTCACTCGGCGCTCACCCGGCGCAAGAGTGAGCCAGATGCAGGCTCCAGCGAACTGGAACCTGCATCTGGCTCACTCTTCTGTCACCGGCGCCGGCGCCGGCACTGATACTGGCGCCAACGCAGGCGCCAGGCGCCAGCGCCCTACTCGATGGCCGCGGAGTGCGGCGTGGTGGACTGCACGTTGAGAGACTCGCCGTCGCTCGCCACGACGACGGAGATCGTGTCGCCGTCGCGGACCGTGCCCGCAAGGAGTGCCCTCGCGAGGCGGTCGTCGATCTCGCGCTGCATGAGCCGACGCAGCGGCCTGGCCCCGTAGATGGGGTCGTAGCCTCGCTCAGCGAGCCAGGCCCTGGCGTCGTCGTCGACCTTGATCGTGAGGCGACGCTCGCCGAGCCTGCGCTGCAGCCGCTCGATGTACAGCGCCACGATCTGCGCCAGCTCATCCTGCGAGAGGGCGCTGAACACGACGATGTCGTCGAGTCGGTTCACGAACTCCGGCTTGAACGAGTGCCGGACGGCTGCCATGACGCTCTCCTCCCGATCCTCGGGGGTGAGGAGCGGGTCGATGAGGTACTGCGAGCCGAGGTTCGAGGTGAGGATCAGGATGACGTTGCGGAAGTCGACCGTGCGTCCCTGGCCGTCGGTGAGGCGCCCGTCGTCGAGCACCTGCAGGAGGATGTCGAAGACCTCGGGATGCGCCTTCTCGACCTCGTCGAACAGCACGACCGAGTACGGCCTGCGTCTGACGGCCTCGGTGAGCTGCCCGCCCTGCTCGTAGCCGACGTACCCGGGAGGGGCGCCGACGAGCCGGGCGACGGAGTGCTTCTCCCCGTACTCGGACATGTCGATGCGGATCATGGCCTTCTCGTCGTCGAAGAGCAGCTCGGCGAGCGCTCGCGCGAGCTCCGTCTTCCCGACTCCGGTGGGACCCAGGAAGAGGAAGGAGCCCGTGGGGCGGTCGGGGTCTGCGATGCCCGCGCGCGTGCGGCGGATCGCATCCGCGACCGTCGCCACGGCCTTCTCCTGCCCGACGAGTCGCTTGCCGAGTTCGGCCTCGAGGTGGAGGAGCTTCTCCATCTCGCCTTGCAGCAGCCTGCCCACGGGGATGCCGGTCCACGCGGCCACAACCCCCGCGATGTCCTCGGCGGTGACGTGGTCGTTGACGAGCTTGGGCCCGCCGCCTTCCGTGGCCTCAGCCTCGTGCAGCTGCTTCTGGATGCCGGGGAGCTCCCCGTAGAGCAGCCGGGAGGCGAGCTCGAGGTTGCCCTCGCGCTGCGCACGGTCGGCGCGCACGCGGATGTTGTCGAGCTCCTCGCGGAGCTCGCCGATGCGGTTGAGGGATGCCCGCTCGATGCTCCAGCGCTCCTTCAGCTCGCCGAGGCGCGCGTTCTTCGTGTCGAGGTCGGCACGGAGCGTGGCGAGGCGCTGCCGCGAGGCGTCGTCGTGCTCCTTCTTGAGCGCGAGCTCCTCGAGGCGGAGACGGTCGACCTGCCGCTGGAGGGTGTCGACCTCGACCGGCGAGGAGTCGATCTCCATCCGCAGGCGCGAGGCCGCCTCGTCGATGAGGTCGATCGCCTTGTCTGGCAGCTTCCGGCCCGTGATGTAGCGGTTCGAGAGCGCGGCTGCGGCGACGAGCGCCTGGTCGGCGATCGACACCTTGTGGTGCGCTTCGTACCGCTCCTTCAGACCGCGGAGGATCGCGATCGAGTCCTCGACGCTTGGCTCACCGACGAACACCTGCTGGAAGCGTCGCTCGAGCGCCGCATCCGATTCGATGAACTGGCGGTACTCGTCGAGTGTCGTCGCGCCGATGAGGCGCAGCTCGCCACGAGCGAGCAT
This sequence comes from Pseudoclavibacter sp. Z016, assembly GCF_002931215.1. Classification (NCBI taxonomy): domain Bacteria; kingdom Bacillati; phylum Actinomycetota; class Actinomycetes; order Micrococcales; family Microbacteriaceae; genus Pseudoclavibacter; species Pseudoclavibacter sp. Z016. The sequence goes on along the minus strand of NZ_PSTU01000001.1, from coordinate 21,881 downwards.
GGGCTTCAGCATGTTCGCTGCCGAGATGCTCGACTCTCCGCCCCCAGCACCCATGAGGGTGTGGAGCTCGTCGATGAACGTGATGATGCGCCCGTCGGATTCGGTGATCTCCTTGAGGACGGCCTTGAGCCGCTCCTCGAAGTCGCCGCGGTACTTGGCGCCCGCGATGAGCGCCGACATGTCGAGGCTGACGAGCTCCTTGTCCTTGAGGGATTCGGCGACGTCGCCGGCGACGATGCGCTGGGCGAGGCCCTCGACGACCGAGGTCTTCCCGACGCCGGGTTCGCCGATGAGCACTGGGTTGTTCTTGGTGCGCCGGGTCAGCACCTGGCTGACGCGTCGGATCTCGGAGTCGCGGCCGATGACCGGGTCGAGCTTGCCCGAGCGGGCGATGTCGGTGAGGTTGATTCCGTACTGTTCGAGTGCGCTCTTGGCCTCTTCGTCTGGTGCCTGAGCGCCTTGCATGTTTGCCATGGGGCTCCTTCGTCAAAGTTGCTTCCGACCCAGATGGATCAAAAGTTGAGTCGGAATGGCTCAAGTTTAGATTCCGAGACGGAATAACACCACCCAAAGCTGGGTGGCTCAGCCAACTCCCAGCGCAACCTCGACGCCTCCGCACCGCCTCTGACCAGGACTTCTCTTGACGTGGCAGAGTTCCTGTTATGCCAGAAGCACCCGAAGAGTCGCCGCTCGACGTCAACGCACTCCGCGTCGGCAGCGTCGAGCTGCTCGGCGAGCGATTCTCGATCGTCAAGGCCGGGCCGTCGGAGGCCGTGCGCGCCTCAGGATTCGGGAGCCCGAACTCGCTCGCCTACGCGGTCTTCGGCCGCCGATCCGAGCTCCTCGAGGTGCAGGAGCTCGATGACGCCGACGCCGCACTCGCCGCCGTCCGAGCCTTCGATGACGGCGACCCGTCGCTCCTCGACGCCATCGACGTCCACCAGGACGGCACCGAGCTGCGCCGCGCCATGTGGAGGGCGGCCAGGCTCGTCGAACCCGGCACCCTCGCGAGCTACGGCGACGTCGCGACCATCGCCGGGCATCCACGCGCCGCCCGCGCCGCCGCGAGCGCGTGCGGCGCCTGCCTCGTGGGCCTCTTCGTGCCCGTGCACCGCATCGTCCGAGCCAGCGGCAAGCTCGCGGGGCACGCTGACGACATCGCCGTCCGGCAGGCGCTCATCGACCACGAACGCGCGACGGGGATGCGCGGCTGACGGTCAGGAGCGCGCCGCGGTGGAGCTCCGCGCGTGCAGCACGGGGAGGACACGCGTGCGCTGCACGGGTCGACGGGGACCCTCCTCGAGGCGCGACACCATCGTCTCGACGGCCAGCCGGCCGATGTGCTGCTTCGGGGGACGCAGCGCCGTGATGGGCGGCTCGGCGTTCTGCGCCACCTCGTCGTCGTAGGCGATGACGGCAAGGTCGTCGGGGATCGACCAGCCGTGATCGCGGGCGTACTGCTGCACGAGCACCGCTTGAGGGTCGGAGTGGATGAGCAGGGCCGTCGCCGATGCCCGGCGGCAATCATCGAGCACTCGAGCGATGAACGCCTCCCTCGACTCCCCGTCCATGTCGTCGAGGTTCGCGTCGACGTCGACCACCGATTCGAGGCCGAGCTCCTCGACGGCACCGCTCCAGCCCTGCCGGAGCTGCGCGGAGGTCGGGGAACCGGTCGAGGTGAGGATGCCGACCCGGCGGTGCCCGAGCGCCGCGAGGTGGTCGGCAGCGAGTGAGCCGCCGAAGACGTGGTCCGTGGTGACCCATTCGAGGCTCGTGAGCGTGGCGACGGAGGAGGCGTGGCGCTCGGCGAGCACGACGGGCACCGGGAGGGACTCCAGCCAGTGCAGCAGCGCCCGTCCGTCTGCACCGCCCGTCTCCGGTGCGGCGATGATGCCGTGGAGGCCGCCCGATTCGACGAGGGAGGAGATCTGCCTGCGCTGATCGTCGACGGAGTAGCTGGCACCCCTGAGCACGAGCTGCACGCCGAGGTCAGTGGCCGCGGCCCGTGCGCCGACGATCACCTGCGGCCAGTAGTAGCTCAGAGACGGCGTGACCATGCCGACCCTGAAGCGAATCGCGGTCGCCTGTGCGGCGACCGATGGCACCGAGGTGTCGAGGCGGCTCCGCAGCGTCGCGCCGCCGTGGACTCGGGTCAGGAGACCGCGATCGGAGAGGTGCGTGATGTCGCGGCGGATCGTGAGCTCGGACACCTCGAGCTGCCGCGCGAGCGCGGCGACGCGGACGGACCCTGACCGCCGCAGTTCGTTGAGGATCCGCTCTCGACGCAGGAGACCGAACGGCGGCATGTCGTCCACGGATCCGAGCGTACAGACATGTTCGCATCGCGTCGAGCATGAACGGTTCTGTTCGCTTTGCTGGCCTTTTCGCCGACCCCACTCCAAGATCAGCTCGGAAGCACACAGTCGTGCCCGCCGCGCACTCAACGAACGAGCCCGCGCGGACAGCGCACAGAACGGAGAGCGCACATGCCTCAGGACCATCGGCTCGGTCGAGTCACGAGCACGAGCAGGGTCCGCAGGCGGCGGATGAGTCTGGCCTTCATCGCGGCCACGGCGGTGGCGATGATCGCGCCGGTTCTCGTCGCCCCCACGTCCGCGCAGGCCGCGGGATCGGATCCCGTCTCGGTGACCGTGGACGGCGCAGACGTCGCGGCAGCCGCAGAGAACGTCAACGGCCTCACGTTCAAGGGCTTCGGCGTGCTCACCGCCAACTCGACGAGCGCTCTGCTCCTCGACTACAAGGCGCAGCATCCGGAGAAGTACTGGGAGCTGATCGAGACGCTGTTCGGGGGCGACCGCCCGATCATGAACACCATCAAGATCGAGATGGGCAACGACCGCAACACCTCCACCGGGCCGAACGCGGCCACGATGCGCACTCGTGACGAGTACCCGAACGTGCAGCGCGAGCCCGGCTTCCAGCTCGCGGCCGACGCGCAGCTCGTCGCGCACGGCGACGTGCACGTCAGCATCCTGCGCTGGAATCGGCCGGCCTGGGCCACCACGCACGCCGCCCAGTACATCTGGTTCAAGAACACCGTGCTCGCCGCGTACCGCGAATACGGCATCATGGTCGACTCGATCAACCCGGACGCCAACGAGACGAGCAACCCCGAGGTCCAGCTCTACAAGGACTTCTCCGGCTGGCTCCGCGGCGACGACAAGGGCTACGAGAGCGCGAGTGCGGGCGACCCGAACAGCGGCTTCGCCTCGGATCAGGAACGGGACCTCTACCGATCCATCGAGACGGTCGCCGCCGACACGGTCGGGACTCCGCCGGTGTCCTTCGGCAACCAGATGACTTCCCCGAGCGACTCCTCGCTGCGTGACGCCGTCGACATCGTGGGCTTCCACTACTCGAGCGCCGACGACAACGCGGGCAACCTCAAGAAGGTTGCAGAGGAGCTGGACAAGGAGGTCTGGAACTCGGAGGGCCAGTCCACGTTCTCCAACTCGGCCGACCGGCCGAACAACACCAACAGCGACGAGCGGGGCGGAACGGGCACCGAATTCGGCGGCCCGAACAGCGCCCTCGAGATGGGCAACTGGGTCACGACCGGATTCGACGAGTCCCGACGCACCCTCAACATCTTCCAGCCCGCGATCGGCTCGTTCTACGACGGGTTCCAGTACTCCTCCAAGGAGCTCGTGAGCGCGCGCGACCCGTGGTCCGGCTGGCTGTACTACGACGGCGGCCTCGCGATGATCGAGCAGTTCACGAAGTTCGCGAAGCTCGGCTGGGAGAACGACGACAACACGGCGGGAATCTGGCGGGCGATCCCCCAGGCGTCCGACAGCGAGCTGGGGAAGGGCAATCCGCCGAGCGGTGCCCGCCTCGGTGGCGCATCTTTCACGACCCTGGCGGCACCCGACGCCAGTGACTTCTCGACCGTCATCATCAACGACAGCAGCTTCACGAAGACGTACCGCATCACGGCCAAGGACATGGAGCTCGGGGCCGACCGCACGGCCGAGCTCTGGGAGACGCGCGCCGCGGACGACGGCCAGGCCTACAACGACAACTACCTCACCCCCATCGGCGAGATCTCGCCGGATGGAGACGGGCTCTACACCGTCGAGGTCAAGCCCTGGTCGTCGTTGACCCTCACGACGCTCGACCAGGCGACAGCAGCAGCCGACGGCAGCCTCGCGCCCAGGGACGGCTACGCCAGCTCGCTGCCGACATCCCCCGAATACACCGACCAGGACGGGGGCCGCGACGTTCTCGACACCGACCCGACCGGCGCCCAGAACGGTGTCACCGATGACGAGGTCCTGTACGCCGACGACTTCGAGTACGCCGGCGCAGGCAACATCAGCGGCTACGACCCTGCCACCGGAGCGCTGGTCGATTCCGGAGCGTCGTTCCTGGACAGCCGCGGCGCCAAGCAGAAGCCGAGCGGAACCCCAGCGCTGCAGCCGGAGGACCAGGGCGTGACCCCGCGCTACACCAACGACACCAACGGCGCATTCGAGTCGGTTGCCACATCCGATGCGACGCACGGCCGGGTGCTCAGGCAGCAGGTCGGCCCCGGCATGGCCGGCGGCGCGTGGAACAACGGCGACCCCAAGACGACGATCGGCGACGCCCGGTGGGCGAACTACACCGTCTCGACCGACGTGCTCTTCGAGGCGGCGGGAGCGCAGTACGCGACCATCGGCGCCAGGGAGCAGGGTGGCACGGCGAACGGGCAGAACGTCTCGGCGGCCGAGCTCAAGGTCGAGCCCACCGGCGCGTGGACCTTCAGCCGCTACGGCGCGACGCTCGCGAGCGGCACCGTGGCAGGCAACGCGGAGGTTGCGTTCAATGCTGGTGCCGGCGTCTGGAACAGCATCGCCGTGACCGTCGCAGGCGACACCTCCACTGCCTCGATCAACGGCGTGCAGATCGCGTCGCACACGGATACCGCGCCGCAGGCCGCGGGGCGCATCCAACTCGGGTCCAGCTTCAACTTCGTGCAGTTCGACAACCTGCGGATCCAGACACTGCCCGGGTACACGCCCTACTACACGCAGATCATCGACGGGATGCACCAGAGCAGCTGGTCGAACACGTCGACCCCGGTGCTCGAGTTCGACGCCAACTGGAGCCACGTCAACGGACAGGGCATGTTCGAGTGGCAGCGAACCGCATCCAAGAGCACGGCCAAGGGAGCCGCACTGAGCTACTCCTTCACCGGAACGGGCTTGGACATCATCGGCGCCAACCCCGGCACCGCGACGCTCGATGTCGAGGTGGACGGGATCCCCGTCGCGCTCGCAGCTCCAACCTGGAGCGCAGGCAGCGCCCGAACGACCTTCACGCTCCGCGGGCTCGCGAACGGCGCCCACACGGTGGTCATCAGGACCGCCAACGACAGCGCACTCAACGTCGACTCGGTCGCCACGATCAGTGCGGTCGCCGACTCCGCGCGCGTCGACACGGGAGCACTCACCGAAGCCGTCTCCGCCGTCGCGCAGCTCGTCGAGGCAGATTACGGCCCCCAGTCGTGGGCCCCGTTCGCTGCCGCACGGACGGCCGCGCAGGCCGCGATCGCCGACCCGGTCGGCTACGGACTCGACGTCGAGGGCGCCACAGCGCTCGAACGGCGTCTTGACTCCGCGGCAGACGCGCTCACCCCCAAGGATGTGAGCGCCGACGTGACGGACCTCGGCTCCCTGGCCATCACGACCGCCGAACGTGCCCTGCCCGGCACACTCCTCCTCTCGGGTAGCGAGGAAGAGGTCATCTGGACTGCCGCGTCGAACGCCGGCGCCACGACCACCGGCGAGCTCGCGAGCTTCGCCGCCAGCGGGCGCACCTCGGAGAAGACCGAGGCCGGCGTCTACCAGCGCTTCTCGGCGACGGTGCTCGTCGTCCCCGCCGATCTCGACTACTTCATCGACTCCGGCTCGAGCGGTTCGGAGGCAGGCTCGGCCCACGCGGCCGCGGCAGGCGTCTCGCCTGAGCTCCGCAACGAGACCGCCGACGAGAAGTGGGACGGCACCGCCCCGGGCAGCACGTGGGGGTACTCGACCGCGGCGACCACGCTCGCGAGCGGAACACCGCAGGATTGGGGTTCCTCCTACATCGGCGCCGACTTCAACAAGCCGGTTACCTACCACCTGACCCTCCCCGCCGGTTCCTACAACGTCGTCGGAGTTCAGGCGCCCCGTGCTGGACTCACGACGAACCTCTCCGCGAAGCTCACGGCGAACGGCGAGACCGTCTCGAAGACGGCGACCTCGACAGGGTCGGCGACGCCGATCGCGCAGACGCTCACGCTCGACGAGGAAGCCGTCGTCCAACTGGAGTTCGGCACCAATGGAACGAGCGGCTACAACGCACGACTCGCACTCGTCTACGTGCAGACGCTGCCACGCGACCTCGGCGTGCAGGGCGTGCTCGACACCGACGATCCGCTCCCGAGCACGGTGAAGGTCGCGGACACCGAACGTGCCGTCACGTGGGAGCCTGCAGCCCACGAGCAGCCCCGCACCGAATACGAGACGATCACGGCCAATGGACGCCTCGACGAGAGCGACGCACCGGTCGTCGCGCAATTCGAGATCGTGCCACCCGGGCTCGTGTACTTCATCGACGCCGGAACGGACGGCGCCGCCTCGCCCCAGTACGCGGCAGTGTCAGCCGCCGTCGATGGACTGCGCAACGACAAGGTCGACCAGGTCTCCACATCCGCCACGCAATGGGGGCACCTCTCTGACGGCATGAAGCTGAAGACGGGGACCGATATCAAGGACAAGTACTCGACGGGGCTCTACCAGGACACCACCAAGCTGAGCTACCGGCTTCCTCTCGAGGCTGGCACCTACACGCTGACCGGCGGCTTCACCGAGTGGTGGAACCTCAGCAGGACCATGTACCAGACCGTGTCGGTCAACGGCACGGAACTCGCGAAGGGAAGCATCCCCCTCTCCGGTTCAACACCCAAGCTCTCCGCCGGCCTGACCTTCACGCTCTCGGAGGCGGCGACGGTCGACTACCTCGTGACCAACGAGGGCGCGGGCGGCGAGAAGCCGGTCATCTCCTGGCTGGCCGTCGCCGACGAGACGCTGCCGGGGACTCCGCAGAACGCCGTCGCGACGCAGGAGGGCGACACCTCCATCGCCGTCTCCTGGGATGACCTCGCCAACCCCGGTGCGGGCTTCGCGGGCTACCGCGTCTACGAGGCAGGGGAATCGGAACCGGTCTGTGCAGCGACCGAGACGAGCTGCACCGTCACCGGACTCGCTCCAGGTTCGACCCACTCCTACGAGGTGACCGGCGTCAACGCCTCCGGCGAGGGTCCTCGCTCGGCGGCGACCGCACCCGTGACGCTGCCGGAGGCGCCGACGGACGACGGCGCGACGAAGGCGCCGGGAAAGGGAGTGCTCTCCTCCAACGACGGCTGGAACACCGGTCTCCGCGACGGCGAGTTCCAGCTGACGATGAACCTGTGGTGGGGCGAGAACGGCTCCATCTTCCGGCTCTACCAGGACGGCCAGCTGGTCAGCACGACACCGCTCAGCATGAACTCGCCAGCGGCACAGTCAGCCGTCGTCGACATCGCCGGCCTGGCGAACGGAACCTACGTCTTCACCGGCGAGCTGGTGAACTCGAAGGGAACGACCGCAACGGAGTCGCTCACGGTGACGGTGACGAACGCCTCCCCCGGCGCCCCGTCCCTCTCCTCGGACAACTGGGACGGCGACGGCACCTACACCGTGACGGCGAACCTCTGGTGGGGTACGAACGCCACCGCCTACCGCTTCCTCGAGAACGGCGTCGAGGTCGGCACCGGCGAACTCACCGCGGCGAGCCCCGCCGCCCAGAAGGCGACGCTGCAGGTCGAGGGCAAGGCGCCGGGGCAGTACGCCTACACGGTCGAGTTCATCAACGCCGCAGGCACCACCGTGAGCACAACCCACGAGGTGTCGGTCACGAAGTAGCTGCACGCCCGAGTGGGCTCCGCGTCGGACACGAACGCGGCGCCCGCTCGGCGGCGTTCGCCGGGCCCGCGGCCGAAGCGCTCACCGAGGGCACCACCCAGTTCCCGGCCGCGCCCGTTCGATAGCGTCGTCGTCGACCCAGAAGCCGGCAGCGCCTGCCGAAACGCGACGCGACAACGGGGGCCTCGATGCCAAAGAACCGCAACCGCAAGGGAGCGCTCGCAGTCCTCGCGAGCGCTCTCCTGCTCATCGGCCTCGTGACCGCCGCTGCGCTGCTCGGCCTCCCGACCGGCTGGGTGACCTTCATCGCCATCGCTGGTCTCCCGCTCGTCCTCGTGCTTGCCGCATTTCTCGGGCTTCGCTGGGGCGACGCCAGGATGGCCAAGGCTGGGCCCGGCGTCCTGACGGCCCTCGGCCCGGGGGAGATCCACGAAGTGGACATCGCTGAGACGTCCGTCGCGAAGCTCGGCTGGCGGGCCGCCGTGCAGCATCTCCCCGCTCAGCTGCCGCCGGCACGCATCCGCACCCTGGTGGTCGCTGGAGTCGTCGGCGCGGTCGCGGGCGTGTGGTTGACCGTGACGCTCACCGAGGCCCCCGAACCGTGGCAGACGACCCTCGGGGCAGCGCTCCTCGGCGTGACCGGGTCAGCGGCCCTCTGCCTCGCACTGCTCCTCGCCTGGCTGGTCATGGCTCACCGAGACACGCCACTTGATCGGAGCTCGCGCAGGCTCCTGGAGCAATCGATCAACCCCGCGAATGATCGCATCCGCATCAACATCGCGAGGATCGATGAGCTGCAGGAGGCGATCGATCAACGACGCACGGTCACCCCACTGCTCCTGCCCATCGCAGCCGGCACGACGATAGCCTTCTTCACCGCTGCCGCCGCCGAGCTCGTCCTCTCGGGCGGCGAGCAGTTCCCCCGCCTGGCGTCATTCGCATCACTGCCGATCCTGCTCTGGATCGGGCCCACGGTTCTCGGCAGAGTCGAGCAGATCGCCCTGGCGCTGGATGAGGTGCGGTCGCGCGAGGGGGCCGCCTGACGTCCGCACCAGGGGTTCAGCCCTCGCGAATGAAGCGAGCTTCTCCAGCAGACGTCGGCATGACGATCTCCTCACCATCGACAGACAAGCCCGTGAAGCCGCTGTAGAGCAGGTCCTCCACTTCGTGGAGATTCGGATCGCAGCCGACCTCGGACGCGGCCCAGAAGTCGATTCGGATCCGGTTCCCAACCACGGAGTACGGGCCGGATGCACCGTTGCAGCCAGCTCCGGCGAAGGCGTGCTCGTCGGTGAACTCGATCGTCGCCGAGCCGAACTCCGCAGGGACGTCGGCTGGCGACTGGCTCACGACCCAGGTGCCGATCAGCTCCTCCTGCGAGAGCGTCGGTGCCGTGCAGGCTGCAAGAGCGAGAACGACGAGGGCAAGCGACGACAAAGCCACTCGGGTGCGGCGGGACGTGTACTGCAAGATACCTCCGGTGTGGTCGAGTGCTCGTCGAGCATCCGCTCACCATCACCCTACGAAGACCACGCGCTGCAGACCAGGCCGACTGAGCCTCAGCCGCTACGCCGAGTCGCGCCTCGAGTCGGGTTCGGTCGTGGCGGCACGGATGAGGCCCGACGCCATCCGCCGCGCCGTGGCCGTCGAGTACCGCTCATCGCGGAGACGCATCGCGAGGTAGCCCGTGACGAGCAGCAGCAGCTCCTCAGCGAGGGACGCTGACTCGTCGAACGGGCTCGCGAGGTGCGTGAGCCGCGACCGCAGCGACTCGGTGTCGGTCTGCACCGCGGCACGGACCTCGGCGGGAGCGTCGGCGTACTCGGCGGAAGCCCCGAGGAAGGCGCACCAGCGAGAGCCGAGAGGCTGCTGCCGAAACGCGTCCAGGGCATCGAAGACGGCGAGCAGCTGCTGCTCGTCATCGCGATGCTTGGCGATCTCCGCATCCCACAGCTCGATCCAGGCACGGTGTCGGCGCTCGAGGGCCGCCGCGACGAGGGCCTCCTTGCTGGCGTATCCGCGATAGAGCGTGGCCGCCGAGACTCCCGCGCGCTCGAGGACGGCGTCGATCGGCGTCGCGTGGATGCCCGCCGTGAAGAACAGCTCGTCCGCGGCGTCGAGCAGCTTGGTCTCGGTCCTGGAGCGGATTGCCATGCCAACACTCTAGAGTCGTAAACATGAAACGATCGTTTTCGTTACGGGATCGCCGCCCACTCCTGCTGGTCGCCTCGGGGACCGCCCTGGTCGCAGCCACCTACGGGCTCGTCCGCCTCGCCTATGGACTCCTCCTCCCCGATGTCCAGGCGGAGCTCTCACTGAGCGCATCCGCCGCCGGACTCATCTCGAGCGGCGCCTCCGCCGCCTACTGCGCAGCCGCGCTCGCCAGCTTCCTGCTGGCAGCCCGCGCCCCGCACCTCTTCGCGGCCCTCGCGACCGTGACCGCTGCCGGCGGCGCGCTCGGCATGGCCCTCGCCGCTGACGGCGGCGTCTTCGCGGCCTCGGCGATCCTCGCGTCGAGCGGAGCCGGCTTCGCGTCACCCGCCCTGGTGGAGCTGCTGCACAGGACAGTCAAGAAGGAGCACGTGGGACGGATGCAGGGCGTCGTCAACGCGGGCACCGGCCCCGGCCTCGTCGCAGCAGGCATCCTGGCGCTCGTCCTGCTGCCCGACTGGCGACTCGCCTGGACGCTCGCCGCGGGGGCCAGCATCGTGGCCGGCGGCTTGGTCATCGCCTCGACCTGGCGAGGAACCACCGCCACCACCGCGCGACCGGATGCTGCGCCCCGCCTCGCCCCCGTTCCGCCGCGATCGTGGTTTCGCCAGCACCTGCCCGTCATCGCCGCGGCGCTCTTCCTCGGCGCAGGCTCAGCCGCCGTCTGGACGTTCGGGCGCACCGCGCTCGTCGACGCAGGCGCAAGCCAGGAACTCTCCGCCGGGGCCTGGATCGCGCTCGGTGTGGGAGGAGCGGCGGTCATCGCCTCAGCCGGCAGACTCCAGGAGCTGACCTCTCGACGGGCCTGGCTCATGACCAGCCTGCCCGTCGCCGCGGCGACGGTCCTGCTCGGCACCTCCGCGGGGGTGTGGCCACTCGCCTTCGCCGCCTGCATCGCCTTCGGCTGGGGGTACACGGCCGGCACCGGCGTGCTCATCTGGTGGACGACGCGACTCGATCCCACCCGCGCGCCGGCAGGGACGGCGCTGCTGTTCGTTGTCCTCGTCCTCGGCCAGGCGCTCGGCTCGGCACTTGTCGGGCAGGCCATCGAGCTCGTGGGCATCCCGGGCAGCTTCATCGCATCCGCCCTGCTCGTGGTGATCGGCATCCTCGCCGCCTCGAAGCAACCGGCAGCGAGCTCACCGGCGCGCGCCTCGGACGCGCCTCCCGCGCAGGTCAGTCGTACTGCAGGCGCAGACGCAGCCGCTCACCGACCTCGAACTGCGCATCCGCCAGTTTGAGCGGATCGAGCTGCAGGTCACGGAGATCGATCGGGTCCTTGAGCTCCTCGCGGATCTGACTGCGGACCGCCAGCAGCAGCAGGCCGATGAGCGGGTTGCGGCTCGTGAGGCGCGGGTTGATGAGCTGCAGCTTCAGGTCGTCGCCGAGCTGCGCCTCCGTCGTGAACAGCAGACTCGCGCGCAGGAAACCCCGCCGGACCTTGCCGGACGCATGCAGGTGCGCGCCTCGGGGGCCGGCCTGCGTGAGCTCGAGATCGACATCGGACACGTGGATGCCCTGGCTCTCCCCCGACTCCGTGACGATGGACACGAGCGCATCCACCACCTCCCGCTGCGTCGCGGAGACGTCGATCAGCAGCGTGTCGACGGGGAAGACCGTCGCGGCCTCACCACCCGCGATGCCCTGCCTCAACGCCAGCGCGAGCTGCCCGCGATCATCCTCCGCCCAGTCGACGTGCACACCGGCGGCAGTGATCGACGCCTCGACTTCGGCGCCCTGGATGCGAACCGGGAGGCCCCGCACCCGCACCTCGGCGACGCGGGCGTCGGTCCTCGCGACCTCGGTGCCGAACTCGGGGAACTCCGGGAGCGGCGGCGCCTCCTCGACCGTGGCGTCGAAGGTGACCTCGACGCCCGTGAGATCGATGTCGATGCCGAGGAGGTCGCCCGCGAGCGGATGCGCGGTGACACGCGCCAGGTCAAGGCCGCGCACGTCCATGGTGTTGTCCGCGTCGAAGATCGGCGGCACCACCTCGCGCACGAAGCGCTCCAGCACTCGGGAGACCGCCTCAGGCGTCGTCGGCCGCGGGGCCGTTGCAATGACCAGCGCCTCGGGTTCGACCTCGGAGGATGCGTCGCCTTCTGGGCCCTGCTGAGGAGTCTCCATGCCCTCAACCCTACGGGCGAGCGGGTGCACGACCCTGGCTGCGGGCCAACACCAAGTAGGATCGATCCTCGACGCGACCCAAGCGGACGCGACAGTTCACTCCGGCTCGACGAGCCCGAGCACCAATTTCGAGAGAAACGCAGCTATGGACAGCAAATTGATCGCGTGGAACGGCGACGTGCAGCCAGAAGCCGTCGAGATCCTCACGGGAGACGGCGGACTCGTCGTCGTCCCGACGAAGGTCGGCTACATCATCATGACCTCCGACAAGGAGGGACTCGAGCGGAAGTTCGAGGCGAAGGAGCGCAACCGCAACAAGCCTGGCGTCGTGCTGTGCGGTTCCCTCGAGCAGCTGCGCGAGCTCGCGCAGCTCACGCCGGAGATCGACGCGTTCTACGAGCGCCACTGGAACGACGACATCCTCCTCGGCTGCATCCTCCCGTGGAAGGAAGAGGCCGTCGCGGCCCTTCCCGACGACGGCACGAAGGAGCTCATGATGGACGGGCGCGGCACGAGCTGCTTCGTCATCAAGTTCGGCGTCCCCGGCGAGAAGCTCGCGAAGGAGCTGTACGAGAAGCACGGACGCTTCGCGTTCGCGAGTTCCGCGAACCCGTCCGGCAAGGGCAACCGTGGACTCGTCGAGGGCATCGGCGAGCGCATCCACGACCGCGCCGACCTCATCATCGAGGCGAACGACTACGTCGCATCCATCCAGCCTGAGGCCACCACGGAGACGCGCCACGAGCAGGGCGTCATGATCTCGATGGTCGACGCCGACGGAACGCTCATCCCCGAGCAGGGCGGACAGCGTTCCATCTCGCCGGCTCCCGTCGTGATCCGCAAGGGCCTCGACATCAACCGCATCATGGCGATCCTCGCTGAGTCGTTCAACAGCTGGGACTTCCGCCAGGGCGAGTACTACTGATTCTGGCTCGCACCGGGGGCTGAGCGCCTCTTGTGCGTACGGCAGATTCACGACGTGATTTGTCGGGCGGGCTCGCTACGCTTTCCGCGTGCGAGCCCGTTCTTCGTCTGCTGACCTCACCCGCCTCATCGCGTCGCGGCCCATCTCGCGTGGGCGCCTGCGTCGTGTGCTGAACGCGCCTCCCACGGCCGCGACGACGCGGGAGTGGTGGGGCGCCCTGTCGGAGGCCGAGCGCGCGCGTCTCCTGAAGCAGGTTCCGCTGCTTGTCGGCAACCTCGATGGCATCCCGTGGTCGGTTCGCGTGCGGGCCAACCGGGAGTCGCTCGGGCGTGCGATCGGCGCTTTGGAGTCGGGCGCCTCCATCGAGCGTGCGCTCGGCAGTGCGAGTGCGTTCGCGGGTGGTGAGATCAAGAGCATCCTGGCGGATGCGAGCCGCGGGGAGCTGCGCGACCGCGAGCGGCTCGTGCACCAGCTGCGGGAGCTGCACGGGGGCCGTGGCTTCGTCGACCGCGGCGGGAAGCCGCGCTTCGTGCTCGCGTTCGATCCCGAGCGGGACTCGATCGTCGAGTACGTGGGCGCGGCGATCTCGGAGTCGGAGGACCCGTTCGCGTCTCCGTTCGCGGAGGGGGTCACATCGGTGGGGGTGTTCGTGCCCGGCAACGAGTCGCGGCTGCTCGACTTCGAGGGCAAGGCGCACACCATGTCGGAGCTCATCACGCTCGCGCCCGCTGGCACGGCCGGGCTCGTCGTGTGGCAGGGCGGGCGGTTCCCGCGTGGCCCGTTGGCGTTGTCGGCGGCGATGGCGGATGGGCTGGCGCGCAAGCTGGGTGGGTTCGTGAACTCGATCCCCCGTGACGGGCGCGTGGAGCTGACGGCGTTCGGGTTCAGTTTCGGCGGCGGCGTGACGGGGCGGGCGATGGCACTCGGGATGCGGGTCGACCGGGTCGTGCACGTGTCGAGTGCCGGGCTGGGGCACGGTGTGGCGTCGCTCGACGATCTGCCCGTGTCGGCTCGCGTGCCGCATTACTCGCTGCTCGCTCCCGTCGATCCCTCCGTCGGTCCGATCCTGGGCATCAACGTGCACCTGCCGTTCCTGGGGCGGGTCGGCCATTTCGGGCATGGTGTGGATCCGGCGCATGCGCCCGGGGTCGTTCGCTTGGAGACGGGGGTGCTCGGTGCGGCGCAGGGGAAGCGCGCTGCGGGTGCGGCGCTGTCGCTCGGTGACGTGCTGACGGGGCACTCGGCGGTTCTGGAGCAGTGGGGGACGACGGCGAAGCGCAACATGGTGGCGGTTCTCATGGGTGGTGGCGCTGAGGTCGAGTTGGCGGCCGACGGCGGCGTGCTCGGCCGCATCGCGCAGCGTCTCGTCGTGCCGTACGTGCCGTTCCTGCGGGTGCGCGAACCGGAGCTGCGCAGCGTCGCCTGAACGGGTGCGGTGCCGGAGGTCAGCGTTCGTCGCGTTCGTGCTGCGGGGAAGCCTGCTGCGTGCGCGCACGGGTGGACGTGTGGGAGCGGGTTGGGTCGGCGAGTGGGCTGGTGGTGTGTCCGAGCGCCGTGGCGAGCTCGGTGGTGAGGCGCGGGCCCTGCGCGCGCTCCTCGACCGCGCCCGCTCGAGTGGGCCGCTCGCCGTGGCTGAGGGCTTCGCGTGCGGCGCTGGTGCGGGCGCCGAGGGCCGCGAGCGCTGCCGACGTCTCCGCGTGGGCGGGGCTCTGCGTGGTGTGGGCGCGGGCCGCGATGTGGGGTGCGTCGGCTCGGAGGTCATCGATGGTGGCGAGCACGTCGCCGCCGAGATCGGCTTGTCTGAGCACGAAGTTCGCGTCTCGGTCGAGTGCTGCGAGCCAGGTGTTCGCGTCGCTCGGGGTGAGGTTGTCGAGGCCCCTTCCGGCGATGACGGCTGCTCGGGCGTCGGCGCCGTCGCGCGCGCCGGTTGTGCTCGCAGCGTTCGTGTCGATGTCGGCTGCGTGGAGGGCACGACCGCCGCGGTCGACGACGAGCACCCGGTCGACGTGCCCCTCGGCGATGACCCGTTCGAGCGACTTGGGCATCTGCTCGGCGGCGACGTCGTGGAATGCCTGTGGGGTCCACCTGCCGGCCCCTTGGTCGCGGACCTGTTCCGCGTACCGCGAGAGCACGCCGAGCCGCGAGACCGCTTCGGGCACGGCAAGCGCGCGCACTTCGACGCGGTAGCCGGCATCGCGAAATTCCTTGGCCGTCGCGACGACGGCGTCCGGCTGTCGGAACGTCGTCTCGAACACCACGGATGCCTGACGTTCCCGCAGGTAGTCGCTCGACATGCGCGCCCACGCGCCAGCAGCCTGCGCCGTCACCTCCGGCATGCGAAGCGGGTCCTCCCGCATCACGCTCACGTAGTCGGGATGAAAGACTCGCAGGTCGTCCCCGATAACCGGGATAGCCCCTCGGAAGTCCTTCTGCGCGCGACCCACCGTTCGCGTTTTCCCGGCACCGGGTTGTGCTCCAACAAGCACGAGCGTCGGCTCCGAGGCTCGTTGGGAAGATCGGAGAGCATCGAGTTCCGGCCGAATGGACTTCTCAAAGATCTCGCGCAGTTGCTCGCGGGTGACCTCTGACTCCGAGCTCAATGGTCCTCCGCCTTGAGCCGTGCGACGAACGACGCCCGGAGAGCTTGCACCGCATTGAGCGAGTACGTGTCGACTTCATCCGCCTCGATCCTGACGGCGATCTGCTTCTCCAGCCAGTGCTGTCGCTGTTGTTCAGAGCCGGCTTCATTCTGTCGAGCAACATAAAGACCCCTGAGCCGGTTCGCGGCTTCGCGCATGGCGTCGTAGATCATCGGGTCGTAGTCGTCGATGGGCTCGTCGCTGGGCATGTCGGTCATGTTCGTCCTCTCGTGGTGCGTGTCTGCCGTGGCGCAATCACCGTCGCGTTCATCCGGTGCCCCGGACTGCCCTGCCGCTGCCGCGCCCGCTGGCGACGATGCTCGCCTCTGCCCGGTGCCGCTCCAGCAGCTCGTTGCGCTTCCGGACGACGCTCACGTTCGACTGGGCGTCGACGCCCGCGACCTCCTCGCGGAGTTCGGCGAGCTTCCCCAGCCACCGCCTGGACTCGAGGTCGCTGCGGGCACGCGCTGCTCGCGCGGCATAGAAGGCGGCCAGCCTGCCGCCAGCATCCAGCAGGAGGTCGTACACCTCAGGCGAGTAGCCTCCCGTGCTCGGCACCCCTCGCGGGTCGCCGGGTGAACTGTCGAACGTCGTGGTGCGCGGCACGTGCATCCTCCCGATTGCGTACTCGCGAACCTACTCGCGGCGCGGCGCCCGAAACGGTGGAGGGGCGAATCTGTGGACAACGGCAGCCGACCACGCATCGCGGTCGGCTCCGTCGAGACCGGCAGCGCCCCTAGGCGAGGATGCGCTGCACCGCGCGCACGGGAATCCTGAGCCAGGCCGGCCGCTGAGATGCCTCGTAGATCACTTCGTACAGTGCCTTGTCGAGCTCGAAGACCCTGATGAGCGCGGCCGACTCCGCAGCGCTCAGCGGCAGCGAGCTCGACTGACCCCCTTGCGAGAAGGGACCAGACCCACCTCTCGCGTCGCGCGTGCTCCTGGCATCGTCGAAGTCACGCGCCTGCCTGCGCGCGGCCCGGCTGTCGAGCGTGATCGCGCCCGTGTGACGCCCGATTCGCTCCTGGCCGCTCACGGCCGCGGCGTAGCCGTTCAGGAACGACTGCCGAGCACGGGCGGCCCAGTCACCGGCGACATCCCGCCCAGTCGTCATCTCCAGCGACCCGGCGACGTAGTCGAACGATCGCAGGATGCCGGCGATGTCGCGTTGCGGGGCATCCGCCGTATTGCGCTGCTCGATGCTGCGCAGCGGCTCTCCCTCGAAGTCGAGGAACACCCAGCCGCTGCCCTCCACGGCAAGCACCTGACCCAGGTGCAGGTCGCCATGCACCCGCTGCAGCGTCGGCCAGTGCATCTCGGCGGCGTGCGCGTAGACCTCCTCCGCTGCACCCCGCAGGCGCTCGAGGGCCGGGGCGACGGCGATGGCCGCATCCAGGCGCTGCCGCATCGCGTCGACCTCAGCCTGCACCTTCAGGGCGCTCGCCTCGACGCTCGGCAGCACCTCGCGGAGCGTGCGATGCACCTCAGCGGTCGCCTCCCCGAGCGTGTACGCGGCGTCACCGAAGTCGTCCCCAGTCTCGGCGGCGCGCAGCGCCACCCGCCACGCATCCTCGACCCCGGGGAGGAACTCCTGCGCGAACACGAAGTTGCCAGAGGCGCGCCCGCTGCTGACGCGCGGGTCGGGCCAGTAGCCCGACAGGTGGCCGATGGCGGGCGGCACACGCACGGAACCGGCCGCGGCGAGCGCCGACTGCAGCGTCACCTCCGGGTTCTCGCCATCGTGCAGCATGCGGAAGACCTTGAGGATGAGCGGGGCAGCGGCGCCCCCATCTGGCATGCGCATCTCGCAGATGATCGACGAGTTCGACTGCTCCCCAGACAGCACGCGACTCGTCACGAAGCTGCCGAGCACGACCCCGGGCATCGGCAGTCCGTACGCAGCGATGTCCGTCCGCCCACCGGCCCCCGCCGCGTGCCCCTCGCGCTCGAGCAGCGCCAGGAGCGCCCGAGCGAACGCGATGTCGTGCGGACCATCGACGACGGCGCTCACACGCCCGGCCGCGTTGCTGATCGACCCGATGTACCCGAGCGCGGGAACGCGCGCATCCACCTCGCGGAGCACGATCGGCACCTGGTACACGACCGGGACATCGCCGGAGGAATCGAGGATGCACGGCACCGTGACGAGATGCACCCCGGCCTCCCCGTTCGGGTTGGCGAGCACGTAGCTGCCGAGGTGCGTGAGCTGCGGCGTCCGACCCTCACCGCCCGAGTACCAGCGCTGCTTCGGCATCCAGTCGCGAAGCATGTGGATGAGATCGGTCATTGCGCCTCCGGTTCAGTTCCCCAGCCTACCGACCGGATGCCCGCCCGGAGGCGCGAATCCGCCACTTCTCGTCGCGATCAGCCGCGCCTGCGACTGAGCACCACCGTGAACTTCGCACCGCGCGAGATCTGCGTGCTGGGGCCGACGATCCGCTCGAGCGCCGCACGGTGCGCCAGACCCGAGTTGAACACCGTGAGCATGCTGGCACCGGGCCTCAGCATGCGCGCGGCCTGCTCGAAGAGCGGATGCGCCATGTCCTCGACCACCTCGTGCCGGTCGTGGAACGGCGGGTTGAGGAGCAGCACATCCACCGAACCGGTCTCGATGCTCGACCCCGCGTCCTCGCGGCGCACCTCGACCCTGTCTTCGACGCCCGCGATGCGCACCGTCTCGCGAGCAGAGGACACGGCAGCCCAGGATCGATCGCTCGCGATCACCTCGAGCTCCGGTCGGAGCCTCGCGAGCGCGACGGCAAGCACGCCCGTGCCGCAGCCGAGGTCGACGGCGAGGCCCGCCTCCGGGAGCTCGTCCGCGGGGAGGTCACGCAGGGCTCCGAGCAGCTCGCGCGTGCCCAGATCGAGGCGCGGGCCCGCGAACGCACCACCGTGGCTCGCGATCGAGAAGCCGAGCTCGTCGGAGCTCTGCACGATCGGGTACGCCGACGCCGCGCCTCGCAGCTCCGCCTTCGGGGCGCTCGCGTGCAGCACCCTCGACTTCTGCCTGCCGAGGCTCGCCGTCACACTCTCGAACGAGCGCTCGAGGGTCTCGTTCATTCCGCGGCTCATGTGCTTGATGCGTCCGCCAGCGACGATCCGCACCTCTGGATGCGCGTGCGCCGCGACGAGGCGCGCGATCTCATCGAGTTCCGCGAGCGACTTCGGCAGGCGCAGCAGCACGAGGCGAGCGCCGTCGAACAGCGCCGGCTCCAAGCCGAAGCGAACGGCCTTGAGCGAACGGAAGCTCGCCCGCACTGCATCGTCGCTGGCCCGCTCCTCCGAGACGGCGTCGTGGAAGGTGCGCACCGTGTCCAGGTCGAAGCGCTCAGCGGCCGCAACGGCCAGCGCACCCGTGGCGTCGCCGACGACCGCGAGCGGCACATCCACCACACCCAGCTCGGCGGCTTCATCGAGGATGAGCCGGTCGACGGGGTCGGGCTCCGTGACGCCGGAAGCTGCGGCACTCAACAGGGGATCCGGCATGCCTAGGCGATGGTGTCGATGAGGGGCTCGGCCTCTTCACCGGTGATGTAGCGGCGGCCAGAGACCTCGACGACCGTGATCGCCACGTACTCGTTCTTGGGTGCCGCGATGAGCGGGCGCACGCCGAGCGCTTCCGCCTTCTCGAGCTCAGCCTCCGTGCTGAGCACCCGGGCTCCCCCGCGTGCCACGAGGCTCGTCGCGAACCCGTCGCCGAGGGCGTCGGATTGGAACACGACCTCCTTCGCGATGGAGGCCCCCGCGAGCTTGAAGCCGGGCGCCGACTTGAAGACGATCTCACCATCGCGCTCGCTGAACACGACGTTGATCGGATAGATCTCCACACGGCCGTTCACGGCGAACGCGATGCGACCGAACGTCGTCGCGCGCAGCAGAGCGCGGCTTTCCTCGTCACTCAGGACGGTGATCAGTTGCTCGTCTTCCATGCGTCCATCATGGCCTGATCGGCGCCCCCTCGCCTGACCGATTCTCGTCGCCGCGCACGAATCGACATCTGGGAGTCGAGTTACGACGCGAGCGGTGCGAAACTTGAGGCATCCCCCGAGCGACGTCCGCTCGATCCGACACGGAGGTCATCCAATGGGCTACGGCAGCGGCATCGCACTCATCGTCATCGGCGCCATCCTGGCGTTTGCCATCAACATCGACCTCGACGGCTTCGTCGACCTCAAGACCATCGGCTACATCCTCATGGGTGCTGGCGTCGTCGTCTTCATCCTGAGCCTCGTCACGGCGCTGCGCCGCAAGCAGTCCACGTCGACGACCCGGAAGGTCATCGACCCCAACACGGGCCAGGAAGTCATCGAGCGCACGAACCGCAGCAACTGACCTGAACGGTCAGCGCTGAGCTCGGCACCCGCTGCGCTCAGGCGGAGACGAAGAACAGGCGCTTGTTGGCGAACTCGCCGATCCCGATGGGGCCCATCTCGCGTCCGAAGCCCGAGTTCTTGACCCCGCCGAACGGCAGCTCTGCCGCCTCCGCCGCGATCGTGTTGACGTGCGCCATGCCCACCTCGAGGCGCTGCGCGATACGGGTCGCGCGCGCTTCGTCGCTCGAGAAGACCGAGCCACCGAGACCAAGCGCGCAGTCGTTCGCAAGGTCGAGCGCCTCCTCGTCACTCGACACTCGGTAGACCGTCGCGACGGGACCGAAGAGCTCGACGCCGTACGACTCGGAGTCGCGTGGGACGCCGGTGAGAACGGCCGGCGAGTAGTGGGCTCCCGGGCCGTCGGACAGCACTCCGCCGATCTCGAGCGTCGCGCCCTCCGCGACCGCCTTCTGCACCTGAGCATCCACGGTCTCGGCCGCCGTTCGGCTGGACATCGGCGTGAACTGGCCCTCGGCCAGGTCGAGCTGGTCGCCGGGGACGAGTCCCGTCGCGAGCTTCTTCAGCTCCTCGACGAACTCGTCGTAGATGTCGTCCATGACGATGAGACGCTTGTTCGAGTTGCAGACCTGGCCCACGTTGTAGACGCGGAAGTCCCACGCCTGCTTCGCGACGGCCGCGACGTCATCCGAGTCGAGCACGATCATGGGGTCGATGCCGCCGAGCTCGAGCACGCACTTCTTCAGGTTCCGGCCCGCCTGCGCCCCGATGATCGCCCCAGCACGTTCGGAGCCCGTGAGCGAGATTCCCTGCACGCGCGAGTCGGCGATGAGCGTCGCGATCTGATCGTGCGACGCGAAGACGTTCTGGTAGCCCCCGACCGGGACGCCGGCCTGCTCCATGATCTCCTGAATGGTCAGGGCCGACCGCGCGCAGATGTCCGCGTGCTTGAGCAGGATGGTGTTGCCCAGCACGAGGTTCGGTGCCGCGAAGCGCGCCACCTGGTAGTAGGGGAAGTTCCACGGCATGACGCCGAGCAGGGTGCCGACGGGACGATGCTCGATGAACGCCTTGCCGGGAATGGTGCTGGGGATCTCGGCGTCGGTGATGAGGCTCGGGCCGTGCACGCCGTAGTAGTCGATGATCGACGCAGCGAACTCGACCTCGTCGATCGACTCCTGCACGGACTTGCCCATCTCGACGGCGATGAGGTGGGCGAGCTCGTCCTTGCGCTCGAGGAAGATCGCGGCGACGCGTCGCACGACAGCGGCCCGCTCTTGCACGCTGCGCTCACGCCATTCCCGGTACACGGTGTCGGCGCTCGCGACGGCCTGCTCGATCTGCGCATCCGTCGCGTCGTCGAACGTCTCGATGATCTCGCCGGTCGCGGGATTCTGCACTCGGTACTCGGACATTTCGCTCCTCGGTCGCACGGTTCGTCGGTGCCAGTCTGTCGCAAAACCCGCTGCCAGTTTGGTCGAATACCGGGACGCGGCTCTACAAAGCCGCCATTCGAACGTCGGTGCCCGTCCGTAGGCTGACCATGTTTTCAGCCAGAACAAGCCCGCACCCCGAGGAGCATCACGTGGACTCTGCCCTTCCCACGATCCAGCACTGGATCGACGGCGCCTGCTCGACCTCGACGCCCGCGCGCACCTCGCCGGTCTTCAACCCCGCACTTGGCGTCGCCACCAAGCAG
>NZ_PSTU01000021.1:0-40737 GCF_002931215.1 Pseudoclavibacter sp. Z016 | reverse complement strand
CCGCACGTCCGCCCCGCCCCGCCCCGCCACTCTTCCGTTTCGAGATGGCTTCCACGCCTGCGGATGGGTTGCACTCCATCCCGAGGCGTGGAACCCATCCCGAGACCCGGAGCTTGGGCGAGATACCGCGCAGAATCGAGCGGAAACCTGGGGCTAGAGCGAAACGCAGAGCAGCGCAGCAGCGCCGGAACGCAGGAACGCAGGAACGCCGCTGCGCCGCGTCTCCGAACCTGGGGTCCGTTTCGGGATGGCTTCCACGCCTGCGGATGGGTTGCAACCCATCCCGAGGCGAGCAACCCATCCCGAAACCTGGAGCTTGGGCGAGACACCGCGCAGAATCGAGCGGAAACCTGGGGCTAGAGCGAAACGCAGAGCAGCGCAGCAGCGCAGGAACGCCGGAACGCAGGAACGCCGCTGCGCCGCGTCTCCGAACCAGGGGTCAGTTTCGGGACGGCTTCCACGCCTCGGGATGGGTTGCAACCCATCCCGAGGCGAGCAACCCATCCCGAGACCCGGAGCTTGGGCGAGACGCAGTGCCTGGACGGGCCGGGCGAGCTACGGCCGCCAGTCGCTGGGCTTCGACCCCATGGCGCGCCGGAAGGCTGCGCTGAACGCACTGGTCGTGGCGTAGCCGACGCGCCCGGCGACGGTGCCGACGGGCAGGTCGTCGGCGAGCATCCGCGCCGCCGCCGCCATGCGCACCATGGTGCGCCAGTGCGAGAACGTCATGCCGACCTCTGCCGCGAAGATGCGGGCGATCGTGCGCACGCTGAGCGACAGCTGCCACGCCCACGCTTCGACGCCTCGATCGTCGGCGGGGTCGCTGAGGACTCGGCGCACGAGCGGCTCGAGTCGCTCATCGCGGGGCACGGGAACGGTCTCGACGTAGCTCGTCGCCGCGGGCAGGAGCTCGATGACGACGGCCTGCGCGCGGAGACGCTGATCGGTCTCCATGGGTGACTCGGCGAGGTGCAGCAGCAGCTCGCGGAACGCGGCGCCCAGCTGCACGGTGCCGACGGCGTGCCAGTCGGGGGCGACCTCGCTCGTGAAGTACGTGCAGCACCCGACCGACGACGCGTCGACCTCCATGGTGTGGGGCGTGAAGGGCGGCACCCAGATGCCCTGGCCGACGGCGAGCGTGCGCAGGGCACCCTCGACGAGCACCACCACGCTCCCCCGCGATGGCCACATGATCATGCCCTCTGGATGCACGTGCGGCACCCGGTCTCCGAGGTTCGGGCCGTCGAGCACGGCCGTGGTGAGGAGGAAGGGTGCGGGAATGCCGACCGGACGAACCTCGAGGGTCGATGGTGCGGGGCTGAGCTCGAGCGCCTGGAACACGGTGCATCTCCTGGTTGTCCGGAACGCAACAGAAGTTGGCCGAACGCATCACTAACGGGACTTAGGTGAACCTTACTATCGACTGATGCCCCGTGAGAACCCCAGAACCCCGACCCCCGCATCCGTCATGCGGGACGCGCTCTTCGCGTCAGGGCGCAGCTGGAAGCTCACCCTCGCGACGCTCGGCTACATCGTGCACGAGGCCGCGGAAGCGCTTGTCCCCGTCCTCGTGGGCGTCATCATCGACCGGGCCATCGTCACGAACGACGCCGCCCAGCTCGCACTCTGGCTGGGCATCCTCCTCGCGAACTTCCTCGTGCTCTCCTTCTCGTACCGCTGGGCGGCGAGGCTCATGGTGCGCGTCTACGGGCACGGCGAGCTCGAGCTGCGGCGCTCGCTCCTGACCCGCGTCCTGCACCCGAACGGCGTGACGAGCCGCCGCAGTCCCGGCGAGCTGCTGCAGATCACGACCTCGGACAGCTATCGGGTCGCGGGCGTCTCCTGGTCGGTCGTGCAGCAGGGCGCGAGCACCGCCGCGATCCTCGTCTCGTCGGCGGCGCTGCTCGCGATCTCGGTGCCTCTGGGCGTCGGCGTCCTCGCGGCCTCCGTGCTGATCCTCGTCGGGATGCACGCGGCCTCGAAGCCCATCGAGGCCCGCGGCGCCCGCGAGCAGGCGTCCGCGAGCGCGGCAAGCGACGTGGCGACCGACCTCGTCGCGGGACTGCGCATCATCCGCGGCATCCGCGCCCAGCCGCAAGCCACCCGCCGGTACCTCGACGCGAGCGCCGAAGCGAAGACCGGTGCGATCGCGTCCAACCGCGGCATCCAGCGCTACCTCGCCGTGAGCGGCATCGCGTCTGGCGCGTTCCTGGCCGCTCTCGCCTTCTCGGCCGCATCTCTCGCCGCCCTCGGGCAGATCACGCTCGGCGAGCTCGTCGCCGTCGTCGGCCTCGGCCAGTACCTGCAGGGCTCCCTCGCGCACGTCGGCACGTTCGCGTCGAACTGGCTGCACAAGCGCGCATCCGCGGTACGCATCGTCGCGGTGCTCAGCGAGGAGCACGCGGTGCCCGTCGAGGACACGCACGTCGGCGGCGTGGGCCTGGCCGAGGCCGTCCGTTCCACCCACGATGCCCCCGCGGCCTTCACGTGGCGGGCACCCGACGGCACCGACATCGACGTGGCCCCCGGCTCGCTCGTCGGCCTCCGCCCGGCAACCCCGGCAGCCGCCCGCGCGCTCGCCGCCACGCTCGCCTACCGGGTTCCCCTCGAGGCCGGCGAGGTGACCGTGGCCGGGCTGGACGCCCACACCATCGGACCGGACGCCTACCGACACCTCGTCTTCGCGCCTCCCCACGACGCGACGGTCTTCTCGGCGACGCTCCACGAGAACCTGCTCGTGGATTCGGATGCGGATGGCGTCGACGTAGCGGGTGCGGGTGTGGGTGCGGATACCGGAGCTGGCGCCGGAGCAGGCCCCGGAATCGACCCGGACCTCGAGTCGGCCGCGGAACGCGCCGCCCTCACCGAGGTCACCGCGCTGGGCTGGCACCGCCAGCTCGGCGAGGGCGGCAGGCGTCTCTCCGGCGGACAGCGTCAGCGTGTCCTCCTGGCCCGCGCGTTCGCAAGCGAGGCGCGGGTCCTGGTACTCGACGAGCCGGCCTCCGCGCTCGACCCGGCAACCGAGGCGCGCATCGCGGACTCCCTCCGCGCGCACCCCACGACTACGGTGCTCGTCACTCGCAGCCCCCTCCTGCTCGCTGCCTGCGACCGCGTCATCGACGTCGAGGCGCACTCGCCCTGCGGCACGGGCGACGCTCGACCGGCCGAAACTCGACGGCCCGAAACGCCGAACGCATCCACCGCCGCAGGTGCGGTCACGCAGACCCGGCCCGAGACTCAGAACGAGACACAGGCCCAGCGCCAGACACAGCCCGAGACCCCGACACAGCCCAAGGCGCAGGCCCAGCGCGACACCGACCCCGACACCCCAGCCACGAGCCCCGACGAGGAGCTGGCACGCCGATGAGCCACGACGCACCGCAAGCAGCAACAGCAACAGCAACAGCCCCATCCACCGCCACGCTCCTCCCCATCGCGTCGGGCCGCGAGACGACGCGCGCCACCGCCGACCGGCTGCGCGCATCCCGTCCTCGGATCTTCGCCGTGATCCTGCTGCTGCTCGGCGGTTCCTCGTCGACGCTCCTCGTCCCGCGGCTCCTGGGCTGGCTCGTCGACCTCGTGACCGGCAGCGCGGGTGTCCAGGCGCTGGTGCTGCCCGGAGTCCTGCTGCTCGTCGTGACGTCAGTCTCTGCGCTGCTCGCCTACGCGGGCATCCGCCTCCTCGTGGCGCTCGTGCAGGAGCTCGTGAGCGGGCTTCGCGAGGACGCGATGAGCGTCGTCCTGGGCATGCGGGCCGGTCAGGCCGAGAGCTCTGACTCATCGGACATCGTCTCGCGCGTGACCGGCGACGTCGAGTCGGTCACCGAGGCCGCCTCCGGCGTGCTGCCAGCGGTGACGCAGTCGTCGTTCATGATCGTGCTGTCGCTCGCCGGGATCGCCGCCATCAACCCGTGGCTCGGCCTCGCGGCGCTCGTCGCCGTGCCCGTGCAGGTGCTCGCGACGCGCTCGTTCATCCGCCGCTCCCGCCCCGTGTACACGGAGATGCGGGTCGCCGAGGCGGAGCGCGGGCAGGTCATCATCGAGGGGGTCAGCGGGGCGGACACGATCCGCGCCCACCGCAGGCAACGCCGCCAGCTCGCCGAGGTGGATGCGCGCAGCCTGCGTTCCATCGACCTGCAGTACGAGGCGGCGCGCATCCGCACGACGTTCTTCGCCCACCTCAACACGGGCGAGTACCTGGGCGTCGCGGCAATCCTCACCGTGAGCTTCTGGCTCGTGCACGCGGGCGTGGTGTCCATCGGCGGCGCGACGGCGGCGGCCCTCTACTTCCTCGCCCTGTTCGGCCCCATCGGCTCGCTGCTCTCGAGCATCGACGAGCTGCAGCTCGCCGGGGTCGGCCTCGCGAGGCTCGTCGGTGTCGTCGGCGCGCGCGACCACGACGGACGGGATGAATCGGGGGCGCTCCGCGGAGGCGGAGACGAAGCGGGTGAAGACGGGGCGGCTGAAGACGGAGACGAAGACGGCGCGGGCGTCGCCGCGGACTCCCCCGCGATCGTCGTCGAATCGGTCGATTTCAGCTACGACGGGCAGCGGATGCAGCTCGCTGACGTGAGCCTGCGGGTCGCGCCGGGCGAACGGGTGGCGCTGGTCGGGGAGAGCGGATCGGGGAAGAGCACCCTCGCGCAGCTCATCGTCGGGGCGTTCGATCCGACGGGCGGCAGCGTGACGGTGCACGGGCGGCCCGCGGCGTCACGCGAGCGGGACACGAACGTCGTGCTCGTCACGCAGGAGATCCACGTGTTCGCGGCGACGATCGCTGAGAACCTGCGGCTCGGGGCGCCATCGGCGAGCGCTGAGGACCTCGAGTCGGCGGTGCGGGCGGTGGGGGCCGACTGGTTGCTCAACCTGGAAGCGGGGCTCGACACGCGGGTGGGCGCATCCGGTCTCGCCCTCGATGGCGCCGCCGCGCAGCAGCTCGCGCTCGCGCGGGTGCTGCTGCGCGACCCGGCCATCGTCGTGCTCGACGAGGCGACGGCTGAGGGCGGAGGCGACGACCCGCTCAGCCTCGACGCGGCCCTGACGGCCGCGACGCGCGGGCGCACCTCGGTGGTCGTTGCGCATCGGCTGTCGCAGGCCCGCGTCGCCGACCGCATCGTCGTCATGCAGCGTGGACGCATCGTGGAGCAGGGCAGTCACGGCGAACTGCTCCGCCTCCGCGGCGAGTACGCCCGCCTGTGGGGCGCATGGGAAGGCGCAGCGGCGGAAGCCCCTGCCCCAGCTGCCCTCCCTGCTCCCGCACGCAGCTGGAGTGACCGGACGCAGCAAGAATGAGCCAGATGCAGGCTCCCGGCGCCGCGCGCCTGCATCTCGGTGACCTCTGCGCGAGAGCTGGCACTGCTCCCGCTGCCCGACCACCCCGTGCCTCACCACCCCCACCACCACCAGCTGCTCCCCGCTGATCTCCGCGCATCCGGGCTGCGACGCGCCCGCCCGAAACGCGACGGTGCGAGAATGCCTGCATGACGGATGGCACCCTCGGCACCCCGCTCACCCCCGCTTCGACGCGCGCGCTCCTCCTCGGCGCGGGCGAGCTCGGCAAGGAGGTCGCGCTCGAGCTGCAGCGCCTCGGCGTCGAGGTCATCGCCGTCGACCGCTACGCGAACGCCCCGGCGATGCAGCTCGCGCACCGCAGCCACGTGGTCGACATGCTCGACCCGGTGGCCCTGCGCGCCGTGCTGGCGCAGGAGCAGCCCGACATCGTGATCCCCGAGGTGGAGGCGATCGCGACGCAGGTGCTCGCCGAGATCGAAGCGGAGGGACGCACCCGCGTCGTGCCGACCGCCCGGGCGACGCAGCTCACGATGGACCGTGAGGGCATCCGCCGGCTTGCCGCCGAGGAGCTCGGCCTGTCGACCTCCCCGTACCGATTCGCGGACACGTTCTCCGAGTTCGCGGCGGCCATCGAGGCGGTGGGCCTGCCCTGCGTGGTGAAGCCGGTCATGTCCTCGTCGGGGAAGGGGCAGTCGGTGATCCGGGAGCCGGACGATGTCCAGGCCTCGTGGGACTACGCGCAGGAGGGTGGTCGCACGGGCCGCGGCCGCGTCATCGTCGAGGGCTTCGTGCCGTTCGATTCGGAGATCACGCTGCTGACGGTGCGTCACGTCGGCGGCACCGTCTTCTGCGAGCCGGTCGGGCACACGCAGGTCGACGGCGACTACCGCGAGTCGTGGCAGCCGGCGGCGCTCCCCGCGGCGGCGCTGGAGAAGGCGAAGGTCGTCGCGAAGACGGTGACGGATGCGCTCGGCGGCTTCGGCCTGTTCGGTGTGGAGCTGTTCATCGTCGGCGACGACGTGCTCTTCTCCGAGGTGTCTCCGCGCCCACACGACACGGGCCTCGTCACGCTGGTGTCGCAGGATGTGTCGGAGTTCGCGCTGCACGCACGAGCCGTCCTCGGCCTGCCGGTGTCGGAGCCGCTGCGGATCGGGGCTGGTTCCGGGGAGTCGGCTGCCGCATCGTGCGCGGTGCTCGCCGAGGGCACCGGTGTGCCGACGATCTCTGGCGTGGATGCTGCGCTCGCGGTCCCGACATCGCAGCTGCGCCTCTTCGGGAAGCCGAACGTCGCGGGCAAGCGCCGGGTGGCGGTCGCTCTCGTGCGCGGTGCCGACGTCGACCAGGCCCGAGAGCGGGCTCGGGAAGCCGCGGCGGCACTGAGGATCACGCTGAGCTGAGCTGAGCTGAGTGCTCAGCTCAGCGCCGGCGACTCAGCAGCGACGCCTGCACCGCGAGGGCCGCGGCGATGATCACGAGCTGCACGCCACCCCAGAGCACGTAGCCGGTGGGGATGCCGACGAGTGACGTCCAGGCCGTCGAGCAGCTGCCGAGCTGCACGCCGAAGCCGATGAGCGAACCGAGGTCGAAGCTGCCGTCGGACTCGGAGCCTGACAACATGCAGATGCTGGTCCATGAGTGCGGCACGAGCAGGACGGTCGTCACGACGAGCAGGACGACACTCGCACCGATCACGGCGACCGCTTGACGAATGCCTTTTCGCTCTCCCAGATTCTGCATCCGCTCACTCTGGCGGATCCAGGCCCAGGCCTGACTGCGCCCGCGCACGCGCGCTCCGCACTGCCTAGCCGTCGAGCCCCAGCTCGCGCACGCACTCGCGCAGGAACGCTGCCCCGGCGTCGTCGTGGATGAGGTCGCCGAACGTCACGACGTCGTACTCCTTCTCGAGGATCCCGTCAGCGGGCCGGACATCGACGTGCGCCGTGTCGTAGCCCGTCGCATGCAGCTCGTCGGCCATCTTGTAGTCGCTGCGGGAGTCGCCGACCGAACGCCAGCGCTTGGGCAGCGCACCGGCCGCCGCGAACTCGGCGAGCGCTCGCCGCGCACCGTGGTCCTTGTCGAGGTTCACGGACTCGATGTCGGTGGAGATGATCGTCGGGTCGATGCGGAACGGAACGAGGCCCTGCGCATCCGGCGCCTCGCGGTCGCCGTGGCGCATGCCGACACCCTGCTGCACGGCGAGCTCGAACGCGGCATCGTCGAAGGCCTTCTGCCGCTCGAGGTACGCGGCCGAGCTGACATCGGTGCGCTGCTCGACAGAGATCATGGCCTTCTTCGTCTCGTCGAAGAAGAGGACATCGCTGAACTCGCCCTCGCCGAGTTCGCGGATCGCGGCGATGTACGCGGAGGGCGGCACGACCGACTCATCGATCTGCAGCTCGCTCATCCCTTCGGGTGAAATCGCCGACCATGTTCCGCCCTTCTCGTAGACCCCGAACATGCGGGCTCCCGGCTGACGCAGCGCGTCGGCGAGGCCGTTCTCGAAGAGCGGCTCGATGACGCGTTCGCGGATGAACTCCTCGGAGCGTCCCGTGATGAACGCGATGGGAACCCCCGCCGCGGCGAGGGTGACGAGGTCGTCGAGGATGCTCTGGATCGCGATCGTGCGGGTCACGGGGCTCGCGATGGGGCCGTCCACGTCGAGGAGCAGGCCGAGGTCTTGGGGTGAAGTGGTCACGTCTCATTGTGGCAGGGGGGCCGGGTCCGGGTCCAGGACGGGGGCGGGCGATGTCGTTGGCTCCTGCTACGTTGTGCGCTGGGGCGGCCATGGGAAAGGCAACCCTTATCTCGGAGAACTCGTCGCGACTCGGTGGCGTGGACAGAATGGGGATCGGCGTGCGCGTGTGGAAGTCATGGATCTGGCCCGGCATCAAGATCGCTCTCGTGGCTGTGATCGCCGTCGCACTCGTCAAGATCGCGTTCTTCAGCTCGGCCCCCGAGGAGTCGGCAGCGCTGCCCACGGGTCAGGTCGTCGAACCCGTCATCAGTCCCGTGCTCGGCACGATCACGAACGACGTCACGTTGACGGCGAACGTGCAGGAGTCGCCGGCCGTCGACGCGAAGGTGCCCATGATGGGCACGATCGACACGGTGTACGTGACGCAGGGCGCGCGAGTCGAGGCGGGCGATGTGATCGCCGCCATCCGCAACGAGAAGACCCCGACGGCAGCAGCACCGTCGTCACCGGAGGCGAGC
Source organism: Pseudoclavibacter sp. Z016 (assembly GCF_002931215.1). NCBI lineage: Bacteria > Bacillati > Actinomycetota > Actinomycetes > Micrococcales > Microbacteriaceae > Pseudoclavibacter > Pseudoclavibacter sp. Z016. Next base: position 32,232 of record NZ_PSTU01000021.1, on the reverse strand, counting down.
GGCGAGCCGCAGGCGGCTCCCGCGGTCGAGCCCGAGTACGAGTGGAACGAGATCGTCGCCCCGACGGCCGGCACCATCACGAAGCTCAACCTCATCGAGCAGCAGCAGGTGACGGTGGGCGAGGCTCCCGTCTCGATCACCCCGGCGAGCTTCATCGTGAAGGGCACCATCCCACCGGCCCAGCTGTACCGTCTGGCGACGACGCCAGCGGATGCGCAGGTCACGATCACGGCGGGCCCAGCCCCCTTCACGTGCACCGAGCTCCGCATCGCCTCTGGCGCCGCGGCGAAGAGCAGCAGCGCCGCGGAGGACCCGAGCGGCGCATCCGGTGCAGCTGAGACGACCGACACGACGACGGTCACGTGCAAGGTTCCCGCCGAGGTCACGGTGTTCCCGGGGCTCGAAGCGAACGTCGTGCTGCACGGCGGCGTCGCCGAGAACGTGCTCACCCTGCCGATCACGGCGGTGAAGGGGCAGGCGGAGACCGGGGTCGTCTTCGTGCAGGGCGCTGACGGTGCGATCGAGGAGCGGCCCGTGAAGCTCGGCCTCACCGACGGCACGCTCGTGCAGATCGCTGAAGGCGTCACCGAGACCGACATCGTGCTCGAGTTCGTGCCCGGCGCCGACCAGGCGAGCCCGGATGAGTGCTACATCGACCCGATGAGCGGCGCAGAGATCTGCGGGATGCTGGGCGGCTGACGTGGCGTTCATCGAGCTCCGCGAAATCTCGAAGTCGGTGCGGGCCGCCGACGACAGCGAACTCCACATCCTGCGCGGCGTGAACCTGCAGATCGAGGAGGGCGAGCACCTCTCGATCGTCGGCCGGTCCGGGTCGGGCAAGTCGACGCTGCTGAACATCCTGGGCCTGCTGGACGCGCCGACGAGCGGGGAGCTCCTCTTCGACGGCAAACCCACCGCCGCCCTGCGCCTGCGGGCGCGCGACCGGATGCGGGGTGCTCAGATCGGCTTCGTGTTCCAGCAGTTCAACCTGCTCGAGGGGCGCACGGCGACGGAGAACGTGGCCATGCCCCTCCTCTACGCGCGCGACAGCTCCTTCTGGCGGCGTGACGCTCTCGCCAGGGAAGCGCTCACCGATGTGGGACTCGACCATCGTCTCGACTCGCTGCCGACTCGGCTGTCCGGCGGGGAGCAGCAGCGCGTCGCGATCGCGCGCGCCATCGTCCGGCGCCCGCGGGTGATCCTCGCCGACGAGCCGACCGGTGCGCTCGACGTCGAGACCGGCGCCCGCGTCATGACGTTGCTCGCCGACATCTCCAAGGAGACCGGGGCCGCGCTCGTCACGATCACGCACGATGAGAGCGTCGCGGCCAGGGCCGACCGGATGCTGCGCCTCGACGCTGGCCTGCTCGCACCCTCGAAACCGGCCGTCGTGCCCGCGGAAGGAGCACCCGCATGAGCTGGTTCACGCAGATCGCCGGTGCCTTCATCGAAGCGTGGGACGAGCTGCGAGTGCACCGCGTTCGGGTGACGCTCGCGCTGGTCGGCATCGGCATCGCCGTGTTCGCGATCGTCGCGGTCACCGGGCTCGGGTCGATCACACGGCAGTCGTCGATCGAGATCTCCGAACGATCCAGCGGGCGCCCCGCGAGCTACCAGCTGATGGTGAGCAGTGCGGCGACCGACGACAAGGTCGCTATCTACGAGGCGGCCTACAAGGCTGCGATCGAGCGGTACGGCATCACCTACCAGTCGACATCGGGGTCCGCCATGACGCGCATCCAGTTCGTCGACGGTGTCGCGGACGTCGAGTCCACGATCGTCGATCCGGCGTACGGCGAGATGCACCGGGTGAAGCTCATCGAGGGGTCGTGGCTGACGTCGGACGACGCTGACCGATTGGCTCCCGCGGTCGTCATCAACGAGACCATGTGGAACCGGTTGGGCAACCCGTCTGTGGCCGAGCATCCGACGCTGCAGGTCGCGGGAGCTGCGCCGACGACGGCCGTGGTCGTCGGCGTCTCCGCCAACATCTACCCGGACTACCCAGAGCAGATGTACGTGCTGAGCGACGCCCAGCACCTCCTCGGGGCGAGCTCGGGCGGCGGCATGATGGGCGGGATGGTGATGGGCGGCGCCTACGCCCCGCCGTCGATGGGCGGCGACGAGGGGTCCACCGCGACGTTCCCGACCTACGAGCTCTGGCTGCCACTCGAGAACCACGAGGAGCTGTCGAGCCAGATCGTGCGCGATCTCAAGGCGGCGCTTGGAGAGGGAGGCGCGGTCGACGCGCAGCGCACCGACTACCTGGCCTGGGGTGAGGACCCGTTCCTTGCCGTGCAGATCCTCGTGACCGCGGTCGGCGGCATCGTGCTGCTCGTCGGCACGATCGGCTTCGTGAACCTGTCGATCGTGACGGTGAAGCAGCGGGTGCGGGAGATCGGCATCCGGAGGTCGTTCGGCGCCACCGGTGGCCGCGTGTTCTTCTCGATCCTGCTGGAGAGCGTCGTGGGCACGCTGCTCGCGGGGATCGTGGGCATCGGGTGCGCGATCGTGACGTTGCAGAACCCGCTTGTGCAGGGGGCGATCACGGGCGGGCTGGGTCTCACCGATTCGGTGCCGTTCCCGGTGGATGCGGCGGTGCTCGGCATCGTCGTGAGCGTCGGAGTCGGCCTGCTCGCGGGGTTCATCCCGGCGGTCATCGCGACGCGCAGCAACGTGATCGACGCGATCCGGTCGTAGGGCGCTGCGCCGGGCCCTCGTGTCGTGGGCCCTTGCTGCAGCTCTGACCTGGCGTCGGGCTTGGGGTGAAGTGCCGGCAGACGCTAGACCAGCTGCGCGTCGCCTGGCACGGCTGCGGGCGTCCCGAAGCGGAGCGCGGCGACGACGGCCCAGATGAGGAGGAGCGGCAGCGCGACGTAGGCAGCGGTCATGAGCGGTGCGCTCAGGGTGAGGAAGCCGGCGGCTGAGGCGAGGAGCGCGAGGATGGTCGCTCCGCTGACGAGCGTCGCCCAGACGGGGCGGCGGGCCTGGCCGAGCAGGACGACCAGCACGAGCGCGGCGAGGGCGAGCATCTTGACGCCGTCGACGACCTGGATGGTGGCCCAGACCTGCCCGGAGTCGAGCCCGAGCAGCGGTGAGGAGCCGTCGGAGGCGAGCCCGAAGGTGAGGAGTGCTTCGCCGGCGAGCTGGATGAGCGAGAGCACGAGGGTCGCGAGGCCCGCGCCTCGCGTGGCCCTGCGCAGCCGCTGGCTGCCGAGCAGCGTGGACATGCCGTAGAGGGCGACGGCTGCTAGGCCGTGCACGAGGGCGGCGTTGACGAGCACGCTCGGCGAGGTCGCGTAGGCCTCGGCGACGGCGGCTGAGCTGTCGGCCGGGGTGATGTCTGGGGCGCCGACGAGCAACCCGCTGATCCAGGCGGACACGTAGACGCCGCACCACACCCAGAGCGTCCGCTGGATCTCGAGCGTCGGGGCCGTCGCCGGTGTTGTCATGCGGCAACGCTAACCGGAGCGAGCGTACGGAGGCTGTGTTCGGCGCCGCGGCGGGCCGGCTCTGGCCGCGGCTCGTCGCGGACGGCGCCGCGGGATGCGCAGTGAGCGCTGCGGTGCGCTGCGGTGCGCGGCGAAAGAAGTGACACGCCAATCACAGAATGTCGGTGGTTCGGGAGACGATGCAGGTATGCAGAACGAACCGATCGACAACGAGGCTCCGCGGGCCGCAGCGCCTGGTCGCGCGGCTCGGCTTCGTGAGATGCGCCGGCGTCTCGCGGCCGGGCTCGGTGTCGAGCAGGGCGTCGTCGACGACGCCTGCCAGCGCGCCGAAGATCGCACGCGCGGCGCGCGGCGAGCGCTGCTTGTGCTCGCCCTCGCCGACAACCAGCGGCACCTGAATCGGCTCCACGGCGAGCAAACAGAGCTGCATGCTCGGGCGCTCGAGCTGGGGCTCCGGGGCGACGAGCTCGCTGGCACCTCGAGTCCCGCCCTGGAGGTGCGGTCGCTCGCGTCCGAGATCGCGGCAGTGTCGGGCAGGTCGCAGCGGTCGATGCAGATCGAATTCGGTCGAGCGGATGCGATCGCCAATCGTTTCGAGCCCGTTCAGGAGGCGATGAAGGCCGGGGTCATCAGCCGCGCGCATGCACTGGTGATCGTCGACGCGGGTCTGCGCATCACGCATCCCGACCCTGCTGAGCTCGAGCGTCGCCGAGAGCACTTTGCGCGCGTGGTGCTCGAGAAGGCCGTCTCGACGACCCCCGGTCGAATCAAGTCCTTCGCGGAGCGGGTCGCCGAGGAATTGACCGAGGAGTCACTCGATGAGCGCTTCGAGAGGGCCCGCCGTACCCGACGGGTGACGCTCTCGCAGCTCGAGGACGGCCTCGGCGAGCTGTCGGTCATCGACTCCTACGCGAAGCTCGTGGCGATCTTCGACCGGACGACAAGGCAGGCGCTCGTCATCAGCGACGGCGAGCGACGGGCCGCAAAGGAACGCGCCGACGCGCACCCGACCGGCAACGACGCCGACGCCGACGGTCAAGGCGAGGCACGAGCCGACGATCAAGGCGAGGCACGAGCCAACGGAGACCCCCAAGGTCCTGCCAACGGCCACGCCGATGGTTGCGACAGTGAGCCAGCCAGTGCGCTGGACGCCGGGAACAGAGGCGACGATCCGCATTCTGAGCCCCGTTCGCTGGACGAGGTGCGCGCGGATGTGCTCTCCGACAGCTTCCTTCGCGCGACGCCGGAGGAGTTGCGGGGCAGGGCTCCGATCAAGGCGAAGATCTCGATCGTCATTCCGGCTGAGACGCTGCTCGCACCCACCGGGTACAGAGTCGGTAGAGACGCCGCAGCCAGCACGGACGGCGCAGACGGCACGGTCGGCACCGATGGCACAGCCGGCACCGATGGCACAGCCGGCGCAGCCCGGACAGGCAGCCCAGGCAGCCCCGACCGCACAGACCGCGGAGACCGCGGAGATGCTGCACGCCGGGGGAACCCCGGTCCTGCCCTTCTGAACGGCTACACCCCTGTTCCGACTGCGGAGGTGCGGCGCCTCACCGACGCGGCGCCCGAGTTCGAGCGCATCTTCACGGATCCCCTCAAGGGCACGCTGGTCGAGGTCGATACGTACCGGCCGACGAGTGCGATGCGCCGCCGAATCGCTGTCCGCGATGGTCGCTGCCGTTTCGTGGGATGCATGATGCCGGCGAGCCGCTGTGACATCGACCACACGAAGGCCTGGGAGGAGGGCGGCCCGACGAGTCTTGCGAACCTCGGCCACCTCTGTGGAGGCCACCACACGGGCAAGCACCACGGTGATTGGGAGGTACGACAGCTGCCCGATGGCGTCTACGAGTGGCGATCTCCCAGCGGTTTCGTCTTCCGCGACGCCCCAGTGCAGTTCGGCCGGCTCACCGCACTTCCGAACCCTGACCGCGGCGAGCAGTCGAGCGCCACCCAACCCAGTACCGACAGCGGCGGCCAAGTCGCCCTCCCGTCGACCGCTCCGGGCCTCGGCGACTCACGCAGCTCTGGCCGCGCCGACGACACCGCCGCTGCTCAGCGCGCGGTCGGTGGCGGCGACCTTGAGGAGGTTGGTGGCGGTGGCGGCGACCTTGAGGACGCGGGCGACGCAGCACAAGTGGGCGACGTCAGCGACGTTCGCGACCCGATCCGCGCTCGCCACGAGCACTGCCCAGGGGAACACGAGTGCGAGCGCGAAGACAGGGACGAGGACAGGCACGAGGACGAGGACAAGGCCAGGCGCGAGGACGAGGACGACCTGCGGTCGCGGTTCCCGAAGCTTGGCTTCCTCGAGGAGTTCAGGAGGGAGCGCGCGGCGAAGAAGGCGGCCATCGAGTCGGGGTCGTCGCGTCGGGATCAACCTGAATTTCATCCAACCGGGCAACGGGGCGACGAGGGAGGTGGCGACCAGCTGCGCGCCGAGAGCTCTCGGGGAGAACGTTCGGACTCGTCGGACGATCCGCCGCCCTTCTGAGCCCGGCTGGCTCGCCTGAGACCCGACGATCCCTCGTGACCGAGCCAGGCGCCCATCCCATCTGTTGTCCCTGAGCGCCCCTCGGATTCCCACCTGGCTCGCATGGAGGAGCTTTGGAGCTCGTCGTACATTGAAGGAGAAACGAGCGCGATGACACCCGCGGCTTCTCCAACGTCCGCAAGATCGAGCAGGCTGACGACGTTGACCAAGGAGACGGCTGAGTCAATTCACTGAGCTGAGTCAATTCACTGAGCTCAGTCAACTCACTGGGCTGAGCCAACTCGACGGCTTCAGCGAATTCAGGACGACCACACCTGCGATCAAAGGAGACGCCATGGCCGGTCAGATCATCATCGACCTCTTCACGACCCTGGATGGGGTGCAGCAGGCACCGGGCGGGCCGGAGGAGGATCCGGAGGGTGGGTTCAGGTTCGGGGGTTGGCAGGCGCCGCTCATGGACGAGGCGGAGGGCGAGCAGGTCGAGAGTGGTGTGCGGACCATGGATGCGCTGCTGCTGGGCCGCAAGACGTACGACATCTTCGCGGCGTACTGGCCGCGCTACGCGGATGGCCCGTCCGATGGCATCGCCGCGGTCTTCAACAGGATCCCGAAGTACGTGGCGTCCCGCGGCACCCCCGATTTGCCCTGGGCGGCATCGCATCGTGTGGGCGCCGATCTTGCGGCGGAGGTGTCCGCCCTCCGGGACCGCCACAACAGCATCCACGTGATCGGGAGCGTCGACTTCGCCCAGACGCTGGTGCGGGAGGGGCTCTTCGACGTGCTGAACCTGTGGGTGTATCCGGTGGTCCTGGGCGCAGGAAAGCGACTCTTCCCGGACGATGGACCACCTCTCGGGCTGAGCCTCCTCGAACCGCCCGTCGCATCGGGGCGCGGATGCGTGCTGCTCAAGTACGGCCCGGGCAGCCCCGTTGAGACGGCCGACATGGACGAGGCACTGCGCGAGCGCTGATACCCACGCCCACCGCTCTCGGCCTGGGGTCGAGCCCCTGGAGCAGTGACCGCGTATTGACTACTACTCGTAGCGTGCTGTTGAGGCTCGAATGAGATCGGCGTGCTCGTAGATGTCTTGGATCTCTTCGATGGGAATCTTGGTTTCGTTCTTGGCTTCGTCGAAGACGCCCAGGTACTTCTGTTTCTTGCCGTTGAACCAGAGGCGCGCGATGGGCTTCCGGTTGTTGTCGTCGATGAGTACAGCGAAGTAGGACTTCGCATCTCGATGCGTCACCCGTTGCGGCTTGACATGGGCACACGCAATTGCCTTCACGACCTGGTAGCCCTCGAGCTCTTCCAGGGTGGTGTCAATTTCGGTATCACGGTCAAGGTCATCAGCAGCCACGGCCTGGCTTTCGAGTTCATGCTGCGCCTCGGCAGGTGCAGCAACAGGCAGCGCTGACGCACCCAAGGCGGTCTTGAGTCGGTCGTTGACCTGCTCGGTGAGGAACTGCTTGGTGGCGTTCGGGACGAGCAGGCTGAATTGCTCGCGCACCTTCTGCGTAAAGGAACCGTCGTAGACACGACTCGTGAAGAACTTGATCCACTCATCGGAGGGTTCCCTGAACTGCGCAGCTATCTCACGCTTCAGCGCTCCGACATACTTGAGCTCCTCGGCCGCGTTGATGATCGAGTCGAGGTCGAAGACCTCCTTGGTGAGCTTCTTGAGCTCCGGGATCAGGGTCTCATCGATGTCACTGAGGTCGAGAACCAGGAAGGGCTTCTCGTCCATCCTGTTCGGCGCATCCAGGTCAGTGAAGAAGTTGTAGACCTCACCATTCGTCAGAACGGCGATGCGCGCGTTCGTGACCGCGAAGTAGCGAAAGAGCTGAGAGGCATGCTCGATCTTGAGTGCCCCAGTTGAGCTCTTGCACTCGATGAGCATCTGGACTTCGCCGTCACGCATGATGGCGTAGTCGATCTTCTCACCCTTCTTCACTCCCACATCGGCAGTGAATTCGGGCACGACCTCAAGAGGATTGAAGACGTCGTAGCCGAGGATCGTCGAGATGAACGGCATGATAAATGCGTTCTTCGTGGCCTCTTCGGTCTGGATTGCCTCGCGCTGGTTGAAAACCTTGAGCGCGAGCGCACTGAGTCGCTCGTTGAAGTCCATCTCACTCCTTCGGGATTGAAGGAGATAGTAGTTGTCTTGCCCCGCTCAGATATACCCGTGCGATTTCTCAATCACCCGGGCGACCCCATTCGGAATGGAGCCGCCCGACGCTGGCTGATGGATCTGAGCGGGCCACGCCTGTCCCGCTAGTGCGCGGGGTGCTTGCGTTCCAGCGCGGCGCCTTCGACATCGACGTTGGGCATGATCTTGTCGAGCCACTTCGGCAGCCACCAGGCTGACTTCCCGAGGAGGTGCATGAGCGACGGCATGATGAGCATGCGCACGATGAACGCGTCGAGGAGCACACCGAACGCGAGCCCGAACCCGATGGACCGGATCATGGTCGATTCGGCGAACACGAACCCGCCGAACACGGACACCATGATGAGCGCCGCGGCGACCACGACGGCTCGGCCGGCTCGGAAGCCCTGCACGACAGCCACCCGTGCCTCCGCCCCGTGCACGTACGCCTCACGCATCCCGGAGGCGAGGAACAGCTGGTAGTCCATGGCGAGTCCGAAGAGGATGCCGACGAGGATGACCGGCAGGAAGCTCAGGATCGGCCCCGTCGCGTGCAAGCCGATGAGGTCCGCGAACCACCCCCACTGGAAGACCGCGACCACGGCCCCGTAGGTCGCGAACAGCGACAGGATGAACCCGCCCGTCGCGATGAGCGGCACGAGGATCGACCGGAACACGAGAATCATGATGAGCAGCGACAGGCCCACGACGAGCGCGATGTAGAGGGGCAGCACCGAGTTGAGTCCCTCGGAGATGTCGATGTTGATGGCCGCCTGCCCGGCGACGCCGAGCGTGATGCCGTCTTCGATCTCGGGCAGAGCGCGGAGCTCGCCGACGAGCTGCTCGGTGGAGACGCTGTTCGGCCCCTCCGCCGGGATCACCTGGAACGCCGTGAGGCTCTTGTTGTCCGAGACGCCGATCGGGGCGACCGCGGTGACGTCGTCGAGCGAGGCGAGCTTCTCGCCGACGAGCACCTGCTTGTCGAGCACGCCAGCATCGTCGAGCCCCTCGGGAAGCGTGGCCGTGACCAGCAGCGGACCGGTCGCGCCGGCCCCGAACTGCTCCTCGGTGATCGTGAACGCCTGGTACGACGCCGACTCCTCAGGCTCCGACGAACCGTCGGGCAGGCCGACCCGCATCGACAGCGCGGGAATCGCGACCGTCAGCAGCACCGCAACCCCGGCGAGCACCGTCACGATGGCCCGCCACGTCGGCATGGCCTTCAACGGTTGGGCGTGAGCTGCCCGCACCTGACCCGTCACGACGCCGACACCGCCGGTCGCTGCCCCTTCCGGGCCGGTGCCGTGCAGCTTGCGGATGTGCGCCCGCCTGCGCTTGTTCAGCACTCGCATCCCGAGCTTTCCCAGCAGCGCCGGCGTGAGGGTGACGGCGATGAGCACCGCGATCAGGACGCACACCGCACCGGCCGTGCCCATGAGTCCGAGGAAGGGGATGCCCGTCACGTTCAAGGCGAGGAGGGCCACGATGACCGTCGCCCCGGCGAACACGACCGCGTTGCCGGCGGTGCCGTTCGCGAGCCCGATCGACTCACGCACGTCCATGCCCTGCATGAGCTGCTTGCGGTGCCGGTTCACGATGAACAGCGAGTAGTCGATGCCGACCGCGAGCCCCAGCATGATGCCGAGGACAGGGGTGACCGACGCCATCTGCACGACGCCGGAGAACGCGAGCACGCTGACGACGCCGATCGCGACGCCCACGAGCGCCGTCAGGATCGGCAGGGATGCGGCGAGCGCCGACCCGAGCAGCACGAGCAGCACGATGGCCGCGAAGACGAGGCCGATCGCCTCGCCGATGCCGAAGATCTGCGGGACGCTCTGCGCGATATCCGTCGAGAACGCCACGTTCACCCCGTCGACGGGGTGCGCTTCGAAGTACTCGATGACGCCCTGCTTCGCGTCCTCGCTCAACTCGAGGCGCGGCTCCGTGAACGAGACGTTGACGATCGCCGTCGAGCCATCCTCCGAGACGAGGCTGATGCCGTCCGAGAGATCGACGAGCTTCGCGCCGTTCTCCAGCTGCTGCAGCTGCGTGTCGATCTCAGCCTGCGACGCATCCAGAGTGGCCTGCTGATCGGCGATCGCCTGCACCTGCGTGTCGAGCTGCGCCTGCTGAGCCTCGAGCGCCTCGAGCTGCGCCGCCGGGTTCCCGGCCGCCTCGAGCTGCTGCTTCGCCGCATCCAGCTGCGCCTGGGCCGCTTCGAGCTGCGCCTTGCCGCCGTCGAGCTGCGCCTGGCCCGCGTCGAGCTGCGCCTGCCCGTCGGCGATCTGCGTGCGGCCGCTCTCGACCTGCGCCGCCTGGCCCTCCAGCTCGGCCGTCGCCGAGAACGGGTCGATGACATCGGCCACGTCGGTGAGGTCGCCACGGTCGGCGATCACGGAGCTGATGTCAGCCCGCTGCGCCTCCGTCAGCGCCGACCCGTCCTCCGTGGAGTACACGACGGTGCCGGATGCGCCTGCGAACGCCGGCAGCTGCTCCTCGAGTTCCGAGATGACCTCGCCCGAGGCCGTGCCAGGCACGTCGAAGCTCGACGAGAGCCCCTTGAAGCCGATGAGGAACCCGCCGACGGCGAGCCCCAGGATCACCAGCCACGCCCCCACGACAACCCACACACGGCGGGTCGCGAAGGTCCCCAGGCGGTACAGCAGTTCGGCCATCAGCATCCTCTCGACGCGCAGGATCATGCGCGCACGCTCGTTGCGGCGCCCGAACCGACCCGACTGCTCGAGGGGCGCCGCCCTAGATCATACGCAACGTCTCGTCTACTCAGTTTGTGAATATGATGGCCGTCATGTCAGAGCGAGACGCCGGTGTCGAGGAACGCGCGACCACCGGCCACAAGCAGGGCCCGGTGCGCAGCGAGGCCGCCCGCGTCGCGGTACTCGAAGCCACGTCGAAGCTCTTCGCCGAACGCGGCTACGAGCGCCTCACCATGGAGGGAGTCGCCTCGGAGGCCGGCGTCTCGAAGCAGACCATCTACCGCTGGTGGCCCTCCAAGGGAGCCCTCGTCTCCGACTGCCTCCTCCAGGGGCAGCTCTTCCCCAACCGCTTCACCGTGCCCAACACGGGCGAGCTTCGGGACGACCTCACCGCCTGGCTCGGCGCAGTCCTCGCGCTCCTCGGCCAACCACAGGGCGAGCTGCTCGTGCGCTCGCTCATCGCCGCATCCGTCGAGAACGAGGACATCGGCAGGCGACTCCACGAGAGCCTCGGCGCCAGCCGATCCCTCACGGAACGCTTCCAGATCGCCATCGCGCACGGCCAGCTGGCACCGGATGCGCGCCTCGAGGAGATCGGCGAGGCCATCATCGGCGCGCTCCTGCTCCGAGCTCTGAGCAGGACCGAGTCGAGCGAGGCCAGCATCCAGCGACTCCTGGACGCCGTGCTCGGACCCGCCCAGCCGACGGGGCGCACCGGGGCCTGACGCTCGCGTAGCCCCCGGCCCAGACCCAGCCCCAGGCCTGACCCCAGCCCCAGGCCCGGCGCCGGCGCCGGAACGCGGGTCAACGCGTCGGCTGGCCAGTCTCGCGCTCGTCGCGCACCTCGCGCAGCTCGGCGTCGCGGAACGCTTCCACCTGCGCCCGGAAGTGTTCGGTCTTGGCTTCCGCGATGTCCCGCGGGCGGTTGTCCGCGCTCGCGAAGAACTCGTTCCACCGCGAGCGCAGCACCTGCAGCACGAGGCGCGGAGTGACGTGCACTCGACGGTTGCGGGCATCCTCGTCGGCGAGCTGCACGAGTTCGCCGGCGGCCGCCGCTGCGGCGTCCTCGGCGTCGACGACGGAACCGGCGTCACCCTCACCGGCGGGCGCTGCCGTCCCGCTTCGCTCCGCTCCGTCGGCTCCGCGGGTGTCGAAGGGGTCCCTGGCATGGTCGACGCAGAGCTCAGCGACGCCCTTCGCGTGGTCGTACATGACGGAGTGCGCGGCACCCTCGATCTCCCACGTGGAGGCGTGAGGCAGGAGGCCCTCCATGTCGCGCAGCCACTGGCGCGGCACGAGCGAGTCGTGCTCGCCCCGGATGAGCAGCGTGTGGGCCTGGATGCGCGGCAGGACGTCCTCGATCCGGTAGCGCATCATCCGCGGCAGCACGGCGGAGAACCAGCGGAACCCGCACAGCAGGTACGCGCCCGTGGCGAGCATCGCCACACGGAACGGCTCGCGCGCGGACGACTCGAGGAAGCGGAACGCGAGCTTGGGGAGCGACCGCTCGCGCGGGTTCGTGACGGGCCCGATGAGCACGACCGTGCTCAGCTCGGGCCGCTGCGAGGCCAGCTCGGACACCACCTGCGTTCCCATCGAGTGGCCGACGAGCACGGGGTCCTCGAGTCCGAGCTCGTCGATGACGGTACCGACCACGGCGGCGTACCGCTGGATGCTCATGGGCCGCTTCGGGTACGGGACGCCCGCGAACCCCGGCAGGTCGAGGGCGTGGACTGGGCCGAACTCGCCGAGGCCGGGAGCGAGGTTCTCGTAGTAGTTCGAGGCGACGCCGATGCCCGCGATGAGCACGAAGGCGCGGTCGCCGTCGGCGCCGATCGTCGAGACGCGCGCGCGGACCTCGCCGTGGCGGATGTACCGGACGTCGACGCGCTTCCGCATGTGATCGCGGGCGGAGGTCGCTGCAGAGTCGGGGGCCACGGGCTCCACTGTAACCAGGGCGCCGCGACCCGATCGTCAGGGCGGCGGGGGCGAGCGGTCGCCGAGGTTCGAGCTATTCCCCGAGGAAGCGCGCCGTCGGCCGACCGGCCGCCGGCTCGAGCAGCACCACCTGCCCGTTCAGGATGCGCGGGCACGTCGCCCCGGTGACAGCTTCGATCCCTGCCCGGAGGAAGACGCCGTGGCTCACGACAACCGCAGTGCCGGGAGCCCCGAGCAGGGCGGTGAGGGCCTCGCCCGCCCGTTCCGCGAGCTGCGCCGCCGTCTCCGAACCGGGGTAGTCCCCGCCCGGCCAGCGCTCGGCGGCCTCAGCCACGCGCATCCCCTCAGCCCGACCGAAGTCGCGCTCGAGCAGTCCGGGCTCGACCGCGGGTTCGGGAACGCCGAGGTGCGAGCCGACGATCGCCGCCGTCTGCGCCGCGCGCGTCAGCGGAGACGTGATCACGCTCCCCCACCGCGCCCGCGCCAGGAGCCGACCGGCGGCGTGCGCCTGCAGTTCGCCATGCGCGTCGAGCGCGATATCGCTGCGCCCCTGCAGCCGACGCTCCAGGTTCCAGGCGGTGCGGCCATGCCGCACGAGGGCGAGCGTCACGCTGAGGTCCGCGCGAACGTGCCGGCGAACGTGCCGTCGGCGGAAGTTCGAGCGTCCGTGCGAGAGACCGAGCGAGCGTCCGTGCTGGCGCCGGGGTCGGCGGCAGCAGGCTCCGGGGCTACGCCGTAGACGCGGGCCCGCGCGATACGCACGACGACCAGGTCGCCGACCCTGGGGCGAACTCCGCGCGTCCGCGCACGCAGCCGCAGGCCGGCCCAGTCGAGCACGAGGTCGCTGCCTTCCGTGGTGAAGAGCGCCGACCTGACCGTCGCGAGGGCAGCATCGTCTCGGCCGGCCTCGGCCCCCTGGACCTCGACCTGCACCTCTACCTCGACATCGCTCGGGAGGATGGCCGCCTGCACCGCACTCTCACTGCCCCGCTCCCCGAAGTCGAGCCGAGCCTGTTCCACGCGCAGCGGGTGTGCATCCGCAGCGAACCCGGCCGCACCAGAGACCATCGCGCCGTCGACGATCGTCGCGTCGGAGAGGAACTTCGCGATGAACGGCGAGGCGGGCCGCATGACGAGCTCCTCCGGCGTGCCGAGCTGCTGGATGCGCCCACCGTCGAGCACGGCCACCCGGTCGGCGAGGGCGAGGGCCTCGGAGCGGTCGTGGGTGACGTGCACCACCGTCAGGCCGAGCTCACGCGTGAGGGTGTGCAGCTCGAGCCGGAGACTGTCCCGCAGCGGCTCGTCCAGCGCGGACAGCGCCTCGTCGAGCAGCAGCACCCGCGGTCGCGCCACGAGTGCGCGCGCGATCGCCACACGCTGCCGCTGCCCGCCGGAGAGCGTCGCCGGGTTGCGCTTCGCGAACCCCGTGAGCCCCACCATGTCGAGCACCTCGTCGACGCGGCGGATGCGCTCCGCCTTCTCGACTCGCGCGCGGCGCAGCGGATAGTCGACGTTGCGTCCGACGTTCCAGTGCGGCCACACGGCGTGCTGCTGGAACACCATGCCGAGCTCGCGGGCCTCCGGCGGCACCGTCGCCCCGGACCCCGCAACCACCCGATCGCCGATGCTCACCTGCCCCGTGGTGGGCGCCTGGAACCCCGCGATCGTGCGCAGGAGCGTCGTCTTGCCCGACCCCGAGGGCCCGACGAGCGCGAGGAACTCGCCGTCACGCAGCGCGAGGTCGATGTCGTCGAGGCCGACGGTGCCGCTCGGGAAGCGGACGGAGACTGAGTCGAGGGTGACGGATGCCACGGGGTGCCCTTCTGGGAGATCGAACGGGACGGGAGAGCGGCTGGTGCTGAGAGCGCAGCCGGCACGGGACTGGAGCAAGGGATGAGCGAGGCAGGGGCCAGCGAGTCAGGCGCGATCGAGGCAGGAGTCAGCGAGACCGAGCGGTGCTACTTCGGCGCCCGCGTGGCGATGCCGATGACGGCGACGCCGAGGAGCGCAACGATGAGCGACAACGCAGCCGCCGTGTTGAATGCCCCCGCCTGCTGCAGGTTGAAGATCGCGACGCCGAGGGTCTGCGACCCCGGTGAGAGGAGCAGCACGGAGAGCGTCAGCTCGCGCACCGCGGTGACGGCGACGAGCACCGCCCCGGAGATCGCGGCGGGCGCCGCCATGCGGCTCGAGATGTCGAAGAGGGCGCGCATCCGCCCGGCTCCGCCGATCCTCGCGGCCTCCTCGGCACTCGCCGGGGTGCTCGCGAGCGGCGCCGCCACGGCCTGCACGACCAGCGCCGTGAACGACGTGATGTAGGCGCACAGGATGAGCCACGGCGTGTTGAACAGGCCGATGTGCGGTGCGAGGACAAGCCACGCGACGGCGATGACGATGCCGGGAACCGCCTGCGGCAGCATGGCGAGCGCCCGAAGCGGGCCGCTGCCGCGCATCCGCGTTCGGGTGGCGAGCACCGCGATGCCGAGGCCGAGGAGCCCGCAGACGAGGCCCGCGAGCACCGCCAGCATCACCGAGTTCGTGGCCCCCTTGACCGCGTTGGCCGAAGTCACAGCCTTCACGACGTTGTCGAGCGTCAGGTTCTCCGGGGTGAAGGCGAGGCCGGGCGCTCGGAGCAGCGACTGCTGCAGCAGGGCGAGCAGTGGCAGCACCGTGACGGTGAGCACAAGCACCCACGTCACCACGGAAGTGGGGACGCGCCCCCGCCCGAGCGGCAGGAGCTGCGGCGCCGACGACGACGAGTCGAGCTCCCAGCGACTCCTGCCGATGACGAAGTCGACGACAAGCGCCGCGAGGGCGAGCACCAGCAGGACGACCCCGATGGTCGCGACGACCGCGAGCGGCTCATCCACGGTGCCCGACTGCAGGTAGCGGTAGACGAGCGTCGCGAGGGTCGTGTACTGCTCGGGGAGGCCGATGATGGAGGGGATCCCGAAGTCGGCGAGGTTGCCGACGGCGATGAGCACGAACGACGACAGCAGTGCGGGCCGCAGGAGCGGCACCGTGATCGTGAAGACGCTGCGTGCCGGGCTGGCCCCGGCGATGCGCGCCGCCTGCTCGAGGTCGGACGGCACCCGGCGCAGGGCAGCCGAGACGATGAGCATCGCGATCGGGTAGCTGTGCACCGTGAGGAGCAGGATCACTCCGTCGGCGCCGTAGATCGACCAGAGCGGGCCGCCGAACGCCTGCGTCCACCACAGGTTCACGGGGCTCGTCGGGCCCGCGATGCCGAGCCACGCGATCGCGCCCACGAACGGCGGCACGAGCAGCGGCGTGAGCGCGAGGAGACGCAGGCCGCGACGGCCGGCGAGGTCGGTGCGATCGAGCAGCACCGCGAGCGCCGTGCCGACCGCGACGGCACCGAGCGCGGATGCGCCCGCCGAGACGAGGCTGTTCGTCGCGGCCTCGACGACGTCGGCCTGCCAGAGAACGTGCAGCTGGGAACCGCCGGCCGCGAGCACGAGGATCGCGCCGATGGGCACGAGGACAACCGCGGCGACGGCGACCCAGAGCGCCAGCGACAGCCCGTGCACCCCGTCGAGCGTGGCCCGGCCCGAGCTGCGGGGCGCCGCGGAGGCGGTGCCGCTGCTGACAGCGGCACCGCTCCCGGGTGTTGTTGCGAGTGTGCTCATGAGAGAGACAGCGTGCTCGCTACAGGAACAGCGTGCGGAACTTCTCGACCGCGGCGTCCTGGCTGGCGCGGATGGTCTCGAGCTCCGGGGAGAGGATCGTGATCTCATCCATCGCCGGGGCACCCTCCGGGGTTCCGACGTCGGCGCGCACCGGCAGGTACGACTGGCTGACGGCGAGCTCCTGGCCCTCCGCGCTCACGAGGAAGTCGACGAACGCCTTCGAGGCGGCCTCCTCCTCGGTGTTCGCGAAGATGCCGACGGGCTGCGACACGTACGGCACGCCCTCCGTCGGGTAGGAGACGGCGATGGGCGACCCCTGGGCGGCGAGCTCGCGGGCCAGGTAGTCGACGACGATCCCGACGGGCTGCGCGCCCGTCGCGATGGCCTGGGAGACGGGGCCGTTGCTGTCGGCGATCACGGGCTCGTTCGCGGCGAGGTCCGTCAGCCACTGCTCGCCGAGCGCCGGCTCGTCGAGCCACACGGCGGCGTTGTACGCGGCCGCGCCCGACACGTCGGGGTTCGGCATGACGAGCTTGTTCGCGTACTCGGCGTCGGTGAGCTCAGCCCACGACGTCGGCGGCTCGGTGACGAGGCCCGTGTTGTAGGCGATGACGGTCGGGATGATGCGCGTGCCCGTGTAGTAGCCCTCGGGGTCGACGACGTCCTGGTTGAGCGACTCGACGTCGGTCGGCGAGTACTGCAGCAGCAGCTCGTCGGCGGCGTAGTCCTCGAAGGTGCCCGCGTCGGCGGCGAGGAACACGTCGGCCTGCACGCCACCCGAGGCCTGCTCGGTCGCGACACGCGTCGTGAGGTCGCCAGTGCCGGCACGGAACACCTCCACCGTGACCTCCGGGTGGATCTCGGTGAACGCCGCGACGAGCGCATCCGCCTTCTCCTGCGGCTCGGACGTGTAGAGGGTGATGGTGGCGGCTTCGAGCGCGGATGCCGCCGCGGGGCTGGCGTCGCCACTCGCCGCGGTGCTCGGGGAGCTCGCGCAGCCGGCGAGGAGGACGCCGGCGAGGCCGAAGGCCGCGAGCGCGGCTGGGGTGCGGAGGGAGTTCATGATGACCTAACTGTTCGAGGGGAGAGCGGGTCTGCGGGGGAAGGGCTGAGGGTGAAGAGCGGGGAGGGATGCTCGACGGTGACGCTGGAGGCGCTGACGCCATCCGGCGTGAGGTGCACGAGCGAGAACATCGAGCGGTCGAAGCCGCTGACCGTGCCGGGTTCTGCGTCCATCACCTGGTGGTAGGCGAGCGCAGGCCCGACAGAGACGTGCACGCCCCGCATCGTGGCGGCGAGCGGATGGTGGAAGTGACCGGACAGGATCATCCGGACGTCGGTGCCCTCGACGATGTCGAGGAAGTCTGCTGCGTCGCCGAGCCCGGCGCGGGCGAGCATCGGCAGCGGGGACCCGAGCGGCGGGTGGTGCATGACGATGATCGAGCCGGAGCCGAACGGCTGCGCGAGCTCCGCGTCGAGCCACGCGAGCTGCTCCGAGCCCAGGCGCCCGGGGGACGAGTCGAGCAGCACGAAGCGCCACGCGCCGACGTGCACGGCCCGCGGCACGGCAGTTGTGGGAAGGGTGCCGTCGGGCAGGGTGTCGTCGGCCAGGGTGTCGTCGGGCAGGGCATGCCCGGGCAGGATGCGCGCCGCGTCTCGGTCGTCGTGGTTGCCGAGCACCGTGAGCACAGGCACGCCCCACGCCGCTTCGAGCTCGAGGAGCGCCTCGCGAAGCGCCGGGTAGGCGCCCTCGTTGCGCCGTTCGATGAGGTCGCCGCTGATCACGATGACCTCCGGGGTGACGCCTGCCGCTCTCGCGTAGTCGCTGGCCGCGTGCATCCGTCGAATGCCGTCGACCGCCCCGTAGAGGGGTGCGCCGACCGTGGCGTGGACGTCGCTCAGGTGGAGCACCGTGGTGCGGTTCGGTGCCGCGGCGGTCGCCTCGGCACCTGCGCCTGCGTTCGTCGCGGTGCCTGCGTTCACGTCGGTGTTCACGTTCGCCGCAGTGCTCGCGTGCACGTCAGCGCTCACGACCGAACCGAGGCTGCCTGGGCGGCCTTGCTGCGCAGGGCGAGCACCTGCTCGTCGGTGAGTCCGTGGCGGCGCAGGTACGCTTCGGCGCCGCCGAGCTCGCGGATGATGGTGAGCGCATGCTCGAGGGCTTCCGGCGGGCTGTCGAGGTGCAGGCGGAGGATCTCGTCCCGCTGGGCTGCGGGGTAGGCGGCGGCGACGGCGAGCGCGTACGGCTCGCGCACGGAGCGAACCTCGACACCGGAGAGCACGTAGTCGGCCACCACGTCGGCCTCGCTCGCACCGCCCACGAGCTGGGCCAGGGCGACGACGAGCCCGGTGCGGTCCTTGCCGGCAGTGCAGTGGACGAGCACACCGCGTTCCGCGTTGGCGAGCACCGCGACGGCCTCAGCGAGCGCACCTCCCCGCCCCCGGAGGAGCGTCTCGTAGATGTCCTCGAGGCGTCCCGCGACGGGGGGCTCGCTGCCGTACAGCGGCACTTGGCGCACCGGGACACCGTGCTCGCGCTCGCCGGACTCGGCGCGCTCGCGGAGGTCGAGGATGAGCGAGACGCCCAGGGCACGCAGCGCGGCCTCGCCGTCGGCGGCGAGCGCGTCCGGTGATCCGGCGCGCACGATCCAGGGTGACGTCGTGCTGGCTGCGCGGGCGTTGAACAGCCCGTCGATCTCGATTGCCCTCACGAGCACCTCCCGTTGCGTGGAATCCGGCCCGTTACATTGATTCCGCAGGGCCTGGAACGTTGTTACATCGGGAGTGTGACGAGCGAGAGTGAACGCGCGGTGACGAGCGTCGAGCGCGCGGATGAACTCCGGGAGACGAGTGCGCGCAAGGACTGAGGGGCTGAGGATGACCAGCCAGATCGCCGCGCGCGCAGGTGCTGGACTGCGGACGCGTGAGAGAACGGTCAGGTTGCGCGCGGTTCGGTGCGGTGCGGTGCGATGCGGGCGCGGCGCGATGCGGGCGCGGCGCGATGCGGCGTGGCGTGGCGTGGCGTGGTTCCACAGCTTCAGGCGGCGCGGCGTGGGCTGCTCCCCGCCTAGGTCCATGTCCGCGTCCCCGCTTCCGTCTGCGTCCACGTCCACGTCCACGTCCACGTCCACAACCAATGGGATGTGCGGGCTTTTCGCAACCGTGATGGGTTTTTACCCATCACCAGTCACCGAAACCCCGCACGCGCCTCCGCAGAACCCATCACGGTGGCGAAAACCCCGCACGCCTTGACTCCACGCATCCACTCCACCCCTCGGGACCCAGCCGCCATGACCCAGCCGGCGCGACCCGGCGCGGCGCGGCCTGAGCCCCGTCCCGTCCCGCTCTACGCGCCCGTCCCCGCCTGCGTCCTCATCTCCGCCGCCCGGGCCGTGCGGGCTTTTCGCATCCGTGATGGGTTTTTACCCATCACCAGTCACTGAAACCCCGCACGCGCCTCCGCAGAACCCATCACGGTGGCGAAAACCCCGCACGAAGCGACTCCACGCTTCGACTCCACCCCTTGGGCCCCAGCCGGCACGACCCGGCCGCCACGACCCAGCCGGCACGACGCGGCGCAGGAGACGGCGACGCGAGAGGGCTGGCATGCGCCGGGATTGCGGGTGCGAGGGCACCTCGCAGGCCAGTCGTCGCAGATCAGGCCTCACAGGCCAGGCCTCGGAGGCCACACCTCGGAGGTCAGTCTTCCGAGAGCGCGTCGGCCACGACGTGCCGCATGCCGACGACCTCGTCGCCGCCGATGAGCTCCGACAGCGCAGAGTGGAACGCGTGGAGCACGATCGTGTGGCCGAGCCGCGCGAGGAACGGATCGATGTCGTGGGCGGTGCCCGCGGGTCCGGTCGTCACGACCACGTCGGCGACCCGTCCGAGCGGCGAGCGCGCGTAGCTCGTGACCAGCACCACGGTGGCGCCCTGCGCACTCGCAGCCTCGGCTGCCCGCAGCGACTGCACGTTCGCACCGGAGTAGCTGAGGGCGAGGCACACGTCACCGCTCGAGAGCGAGCGCACCGCGAACTGCTGCGCGAGCGCATCCACGGGAGCCTCGACGGAGTGACCGAGCGTGCTCAGGCGCATCGCGAAGTCCTGCAGCGGGGGCCCCGAGAAGCCGCTGCCGACGAGCACGACGCGGCGGGCGCCCCGGAGCGCCGCGACAGCCGCGACGATGCGCTCAGGGTCGACGCTCTCCTGCGCGAGCCGGACCGCGTCGATCGCATCGTCGAACGTGCTCGCCTCTCGCACGGTCCCCTGCTCCCGCGGGGCGAGCGGCGCCGATCGCGCGAGGTCGAGGCGGAGATGCTGGAAGCCGCGGAACCCGAGGCTCTGGCAGGCGCGGATGACCGTGGCCGTCGACGTGCCCGCGGCGTCCGCGAGCTCCGCCGTCGACCACTCCACGATCTCATCCGGCCTGGCGAGCACCATGTGCGCGACCTTGCGCTCACTCGGGCCGAGGGCGGCGGATGCGGCGCGCACGCGGGCGAGCACGCTCAGCTCCGGGCGCGTCACGCCCCGCAGCCGCTCTGGATCGTGCACTGGCCCTGACATGAGACGGAGGGTACACGTCCGCGTGAAACACTGACCAGCATGCGTGCAATCACGGTTCCTACCCCCGGCGGGCCAGACGCCCTCGTCCTCTCCGACGTCGACGAGCCGACCCCAGGGCCGTTCGAGGTCATCATCGATGTCGCGGCTGCCGGCGTGAATCGCGCCGACGTCGCGCAACGCGAAGGCAAGTACCCCTCCCCCGATGGCGCCCCGGCCTGGCCAGGTCTCGAGGTGAGCGGAACCGTCGTCGAGATCGGAGCATCCGTGACCGCCTGGAAGGTCGGAGACTACGTCGTCGCGCTCCTCCCCGGCGGCGGCTACGCCGACCGGGTCGCGGTCGACGAGGGCCTCGTGCTCCCCAAGCCGCGGCGAGTCGACCTCGTCGAAGCCGCCGGCCTCCCGGAAGCCGTCGCGACCGTCTGGTCGAACCTCTTCATGAGCGCTGGCCTCGAAGCGGGCGAGACGCTCCTCGTGCACGGCGGCACGAGCGGGGTCGGCACGATCGCCATCCAGCTCGCGACCGCCCTCGGAGTGACCGTCTACGCCACCGCCGGCACGCCAGAGAAGGTCGCCATGACGGAGCAGCTCGGCGCGACCCGAGGCATCAACTACCGCGACGAGGACTTCGTCGACGTCATCGCGCAAGCCACGGGAGGCCGCGGCGTCGACGTCGTGCTCGACATGATCGGCGGCGACTACCTCGCCCGCGACGTCAACGCGCTCGCCACCGGCGGCCGGATCATGGTCATCGCGGCGCAGGGCGGCAACGAAGCGACCATCAACGTCGGCCGCCTCATGCAGAAGCGCGGCCGCATCTGGGGCACGACCCTGCGCGCCCGCCCCCTGGAAGAGCGGCGTGCGGTCATCGCCCAGGTGCGCGAGCACGTGTGGCCGCTCGTCGAGGCCGGCAAGGTGCGCCCCCTCCTCGACACCGTCGAGACCCTCGACTTCACGCATCGAGCACACCAGCGCATGGAGTCCGGCGAGCACATCGGCAAGATCCTCCTCGCCGTGCGCTGACCGGCGCGCAGGACCCGAGGCTGATCCGCCCGTGCGCACCGGGTGGCCCTCACCGACCGATGCAAAGCGGCAGACGCGCGCTGGCGGACACCCGCCGACCGACGCTCATCCACCGGTGCGCGCAGGCCTGGGCTCATCCACCGGCGCGCACCGCCTGCCCCTCAGAGCAGCTGCGCGTCGATGCCCTTCCGACGGAGCCCCTCGATGACCTCGTCGTCGACCCCGAGCAGGGTCATCGACGTGAGGTTCGGGAAGTGGCGCGTGTCGGTGAAGTCGGCGATATCGAAGGTGGAGTCGTCGCCGCCCCACTGCGGGGCGATCTCCAGGTAGATGTCGTTCCCGCCATCCTGGAAGAGCTCCTCGACGCTCGGCGCATATTCACTGGGCACGGGCAGCGAGCGGAAGTACTCGAGCACCTCGGGGATCGGCTCGGTGATCTCCTGCGAGAGGTCGATCTCGCGGTCGACGTGCTCTTCGAGAAAATCCGCGAGCACGAACTGCGGGGTCAGCAGCTCCTGCTCGTACATCAGCTCCTGGATGACGGCGAGCTTGAAGTTGAGGTCGGCGAAGTCGATCGCCTCGCTGGGCAGGTCGCCGGCGGGCTGGGTCTTGGTGGAATCGCTCATGCGGGCCATGCTGGCGGAAGCACTTGAGCGTCCGCCGAGATGCCCAGGGCCGAATTGTGGTCGCTCAGGCCATCGCTTGACGACCACAACTCACTTCTCGACTCGGCGAGCGGGGCGTGAGGCGACTCGGCGAGCGGGGCGTGGAGGGGGAGGCACGCGGGCACCGGGCCTGGCCGCTTTCGCGTTGTTGCGCAGGCTATGCGGGAGAGACCCGGCAGCACGTTCCGGAAGGCTCGCGAGGAGCATAGAGTCCACGGCATCGACATCGATTCCGGGGGGGGGTCCCATGTGCCGAGTTGCAGGCGGAAGCCGCACATCCGAAGCCGACTACGACCACATCGTGGAGGCCGACTCTCTGCCGAGGCCGAGGTCCGGAGACACGTGGACGCGTGAGCGCGGGTACGCGGTGAAGGTGGCCGGCGACGACTGGCTGTTCTTCGCGAACCTCGCGGCCGCGTACACGTTCGGCCGCGCGGGCCACATGTCGGCGCGGTCCACGAGCTGGTCCGTGCGGGAAGCGGTCGACGAGATCAAGTTCGACGAGCAGACGGGACGCGAGGTGCGCACCCTGCATCTGCTCTTCGGGGCGGACCACGCGAATCGCAGCGCAGCGAGCGACCGCGAGCTGCTCACCAGCTTCGTCGCGAGTGTCAGCGAAAGCCCAGCGTCACCGCTCTTCTCGTAGACGAACCTGCTCAGAGACGAACCTGCTCGGAGGAGTCCACGCTCGGCGGCCCCGTCTCGGAGATATCCCGACTCGGACATTTCCCTCGCAGGCGGCTCGTCACAGGGCAACCATCGCGGAACGCCGCAATCCAGCGCAGAACGATCGTCCTCCTGCGAGAATGCGGACATGCCTGAAGCGAAGCGTCGCATCTCCGTTGTCCTGTTCGAGGGGTTCGAGCTCCTCGACGTGTTCGGCCCGGTGGAGCTGTTCCGGCTCGACCCGTCGCTCTTCGACGTCGAGCTGATCGCACCGCACGCTGGGCCGGTGCGCAGCTCGCAGGGACCCGAGGTCATCGCGACCAGCGGCTTCGCCGACGCCACGCGGCCCGACATCGTGCTCGTCCCCGGTGGGCAGGGCACGCGCGCCCTCGCCGTCGACGCCGGGTTCCTCGGCTGGCTCGCTGAGTGGGCGGCGGATGCGCGCCTCGTGACGTCCGTCTGCACGGGTTCCGCGCTGCTCGCGGCGGCCGGTCTGCTCGACGGGCTCCGGGCCACCTCCAACAAGCGGGCGTTCGCCTGGGCGGCGTCGCACGGCACCTCGGTCGAGTGGATCCCGCAGGCGCGTTGGGTCGAGGACGGAAACCGGTGGACTTCCTCCGGGGTGGCCGCGGGGATGGACATGACCGCCGCCATCATCGCCTCGATCCACGGCGCTGACGTCGCGGCGAGGGTCAGCGACGCCGCCGAACTCGACGTGCACACGGACGCGAGCTGGGACCCGTTCGCCGAGAAGAACGGACTCGCCTGATGGCCCTCGAGCTGCGCCCGAACTGCGAACGCTGCGACATCGACCTGCCCCCGCACGCTGAGGCCTACATCTGCACCTTCGAGTGCACGTGGTGCGGCGACTGCGCGGCCACGTTCGAGGGTCGGGCGTGCCCGAACTGCGGCGGCAACCTCGAGCGTCGCCCCGTGCGCCCGGCCTCGAAGCTCGCCGCGAACCCGCCGAGCACCGTTCGGGTGCACGGCGGGTAGCGACGCGGCTCCCGGCGCTCCGGCCAGGCCAACACGCAGATCAGGCCCGCACGAACGCTAAGCCCGCACGAGCACCTTCATGCCCTTGCCCGCGCGGAGGCTCTCGATCGCCCCGACCACGTCGTCGACGGCGACGTCGTCGACCCAGCCGTCAGCCGTGTATCCGCCAGCCGCCATCGCGGCGATGACCGCGTCGAAGTCGCTCTGCAGGTAGGCGAGGGTGCCCACGATCGCCGTCTCGCCCATGACGAGCTGCGTCGGCAGGAAATCCATGGGCCGCTCGTGGATGGCGACGACCACGACGCGCCCACCGGGAGTCAGGTTCGCGAGCGAGGCCGCGACAGCTGGCCCGACTCCGGCAGCGTCGAAGGCGACATCCACGCCGTCCCCGCCAGTGATCTCAGCGACCCGAGCCGAGAGGTCCTCCGTCGTCGGGTCGACGAGGTTCGCCGCTCCGACGCCGGCGATCGCAGACCGGCGACCCTCGCTCGGCTCGGACACGATGACCGTCTCGACGCCCTTGGCGCGCAACGCGAACCACACGCCGATGCCGATCGGGCCGGCACCCGAGATGAGCGCCGTCTGCCCGGCCTGCACGCCGCTCTGCTCGACCGCGTGCCATGCGACCGCCATCGGCTCGACGAGCGCCCCCAGGCGCAGGTCGACGTTCTCGGGCAGCACGTGCAGCTTGCTCGCATCCACCGTCGTGAATTCGGCCATGCCCCCACCGTGCGAGGAGAGGCCGTGGAAGCCGATCTTCGTGCACACGTTCGGCTTGCCGCGACGGCAGGCCGCGCACTCGCCGCACGCGTAGATCGGCCACACCGCGACGCGGTCGCCGAGCTGCACCGAGTCGACGCCCTCGCCGAGCTCGACGACGGTTCCGGAGAACTCGTGGCCCAGGATCTGCGGCGGCAGCGAACCCGTGACGGGGTGCGGATGCTCGAAGTCGAGGCCCGAGCTCTCCGGCGCGTAGTAGACGTGCAGATCGGAGCCGCAGATGCCGGCGTACGCGTTGCGCAGCTTCACCTGGCCCGGGCCGGGCGTGGGTTCGGCGACCTCCTCGACGCGCACGTCCTCCTTGCCGTGGAACACCGCGGCCTTCATGCGAGGAACTTCCGCAGGTCGGGGTAGCCGGTCGTCGACCAGGCACCGTCGACGACCAGGTTGTCGCCGGAGATGTAGGAAGCGTCGTCGCTCGCGAGGAACAGCGCGGCCGATGCGATCTCCTCCGGCTGCGCCGCGCGGCGGAAGGGGATGCGCTCGTCGTACGCCTCCTGCACGCCGGGAATGTCGGTGAGGCCCTTCGTGAGCGGGGTCGCGACGAGGCCGGGCGAGACGGCGTTCACGCGGATGCCGTGCTCGCCGAGCTCGAGCGCCGCCTGCTTCGTGAGCATGACAGCCGCGGCCTTGGAAGCCGTGTAGCCGACACCGAAGTGCATCGGCACGAGCGAGTTGAGGGAGGCGACGTTGACGATCGCCCCAGCCTTGCCCTCGGCGAGGAACTGGCGGGCCGCGAGGCGGGTGCCGTTGAAGGCGCTGTAGAGGTTGAGGCGGACCGTGAAGTCCCAGTCGGCGAACGAGATGTCGGTGAGCGTGCCCGAGCGGGACCCTCCCGCGACGTTGAAGAGCGCGTCCAGCGTGCCGAATTTCTCGACCGTCTCGGCGATCAGACCTGCGAAGTCGTCCTCGTCGGTCACGTCGGTGCGGCGGCCGATGACGTCGCCACCGAAGGTCTCGCCTGCTGCGGCGACGAGCTCGGCGTTGATGTCGGCGACGACGACACTGGCGCCTTCGGCGACGAGGCGCTCCGTGATCTTGGCCCCGATGCCCGAGACGCCTCCCGTGACGATCGCGACCTTGCCGGCGAATCGGCCTGGGCCGGTTGCGGTCGTGTCTGCTGCTTGCGACATTGCTCACTCCGTTCTGCCCGCCGTCGTTGGCGTGCCGTCCTAGCGTACGCCGGTTATCAGGCACCTGTCAGATAGTTTGCTGTGGACCCACCCCGCAGCCCATAGGGTGGGCGGATGGATCCGCGTCAGGCACGAACACGCACCGCCCTCCGCGCGGCGATCTACGAGCTCGCGGCCGCGCAGCCCATCGCCGATGTCACCGTGGCGCAGGTCGCCAGAGCCGCCAGCATCACCCGCGACACCTTCTACCGGCACGCACCCACGCCAGAGCACCTCCTCGCGGCGTTCCTTGGCGAGGAGATCGACACCCTCATGGCACCCCTCGAATCACTGCCAGCCAGCAGCGGCAGCGAGCTCAGCGTCTTCGACGAACCGGAGCGCGAGCTCCTGCGGCACGTTGCTCGCCACGCGAAGATCTACCGCAACGCCATGTCGCCGCGACTCACCGGGGCCGTCCGCGACACCCTCGTCGACCGCATCGAGACCGGCCTCCGCACGCACCTCGACCGCCACCCCGAGATCGCGCCGACAGCCCAGCCCGGCATCGACCGCGAACGCCACGCGCGCCTCCTCATCGCCTACGCCGGCGGAGGCACCGTCAGCGCCATCGAGGAGTGGCTCCGGTCCGGGGAGGTCGACGACGTGGATGCGGCAGCCCGCACGATCATCGCCGCCTCCCCCGATTGGTGGCTCGGCCGGGCGTAGGCCTGGAGTGGGCTGGGGTGGGCCGGCGGCCGGCGCCCGGCAGCGACCCGCATGTTTTGACGATGCTGTTTCCTGAGCGTGGCAGCAGGCTGGGAGTTGCGTGACCATGCCCCGGTCACGGGTCCGCGACGCCGTCCGGCGGCTAGCGTCGCTCTGATGACCACCACCTCGAACGGCGACGCCCAGCCAACGAAGCAGTCTGCGCAGCAGGCAGCGAAACAGCCGACACAGCAGCCCACGCTCACCACGTACCGCGTGCTCGTCATCGGCGGCGGAAACGCGGGCCTCTCCGTCGCGGGCCGACTGCAGCGAGCCGGCATCCCCGACATCACCGTCATCGAGCCGCGCGTCAACCACGTCTACCAGCCCATGCTCTCGCACGTCGCCGGCGGCACCGCGAAGGCGAGCCAGGCGACTCGACCGCAGGCCGACGTCATGCCGACGGGAGTGACGCTCCTCCGCGACGCCGTCGCCTCCGTCGACCCCGAGACCTCATCGCTGGTCCTCGAATCCGGCCGACGAG
Source organism: Pseudoclavibacter sp. Z016 (assembly GCF_002931215.1). Taxonomy (NCBI): domain Bacteria; kingdom Bacillati; phylum Actinomycetota; class Actinomycetes; order Micrococcales; family Microbacteriaceae; genus Pseudoclavibacter; species Pseudoclavibacter sp. Z016. The sequence continues at coordinate 4,772 of NZ_PSTU01000021.1, read as the reverse complement.
TCGGCTACGAGCACCTCATCGTCTGCCCGGGCATCGTGCAGGACTGGGATGCGATCCCCGGCCTGCGCGCAGCCCTGCAGTCGCCGCGCGTCGCATCCAGCTATGAGATCAGGCTCGCCGACAAGACCTCGCACCTTCTCCGCGACCTGCGGGACGGCACCGCCGTGTTCGTGCAGGCCCCCGAGCCTGCCTCGTTCGCCGGCGCCATCCAGAAGCCCATGTACCTGGCGTGCGACTACTGGCGCGCACGGGGCGTGCTCGACCGCATTCGGGTCGTGCTGGTGCTGCCGGACGCCACGCCGCTCGGTGTGCCGGAGATCGACGCGGAACTCGAGCGCAAGGTCGACGAATACGGCATCGAGGTGCGCCGCGAATCGCGGCTCAGCGAGGTGATCGCCGACAGCAGCACCGCGGTCATCGGCAAGGCGACTGTCGGTACCACGGCCGACGTCGAAGGCGAGCCCAAAGGCGAGCCCGAGCGCATCCACTACGACGCCCTCGTCGTGGAACCCCCGCAACGGGCTCCCGCCTGGATCGCCGAGGCGGGTCTCGCCGCGGCGGTGCCGCTGACTGGCAGCGAGGGTGGATTCGTCGACGTGGACGGGCGCACCCTGCAGCACCGGCGCTACCCGAACGTGTGGTCGCTCGGCGACGCCGCCGTCTCGGGGAGCCAGCGCTCCGGCGGGGCACTGCGGAAGCAGACGAAGGCCCTCGCCGAGAACCTCGTCGGCGTGCTCGGCGGAAACGGCGCGCGGAGCGAGTACGACGGCTACACCGTCGCTCCGTTCACGGTCTCACGCTCGCGCGTGGTCTTCGCGGAGTTCGACGCCGATGGGCAGCCGCGCCCGAGTATCCCCTTCTGGAAGGGACTCGCGCGCGAGCGTCGGCTCACCTGGGTCTTCGACCGACGCGTGCTGCCGTGGGTCTACTGGAACCTCATCCTCAAGGGCCGCGCGTAGCGTGAGGCGATTCGCGAGAGGTGCTGGCCGGGTTTCACTCAGGCTCAGGCTCAGGCTCAGGCGATGACGACGGCCGTGCCGTAGGCGACGATCTCCTGGTAGTTCTGGTCGATCTCGTTCGAGTCGTAGCGCATCGCGACGACGGCGTTCGCTCCGGCCGCCTCCGCTGCCGCCTTGAGGCGAGCGACGGCTTCCGCCCGGGCCTGCTCGAGCTGCGTCGTGAGGCCCTTCAGCTCACCGCCGCCGAGCGACTTGAAACCGGCCGCGAACTGCGCACCGATGTTCCGCGAGCGCACAGTGAGGCCCGAGACCTCGCCGATGACGCTCGAGATGGATGTGCCGGGAACGTCATTGGTCGTCACGATGATCATGAGGGAACGCTACCGAATCCGGGGCACCACGGGAAGTCCTCGGACACCTCCTCCGGCTCGAGCGGAAGGCTCGCTTGGGAGGCTCGGGGGCGCTCGGCGGCTCGCTTGGGACGCTCGTGTGGGAGGCTCGAGAGCATGAAGCGTGCGCTCGCCATCGTCACCGTCGTGCTGGGGCTCAGCCTCGCCGCCTTCGCGGCTGCCGCCGCCTTCGGTCCTGCCGGCGCCCTCGCAGCTGGCCACCCGGACACGGCCGACCCGGGCACTGCCGAGTTCCTCGTGGGCCTCGGCTACGCCGGCCTCATGCTGGTGCCCGCGAGCGCGCTCGTGCTGCTTGTCCTTGGCCTGATCGCCCTCGTGCGCATCGCACGCGCGGACGCGTGAGCCAACCGGGCCGCACGACGCTCTCCGTCCTCGAGCGACTGAGACGGCCCCACGACGGCAAACAAAAAAGGCCCGCTTTCGCGAGCCTTTCCTGCATCTGTCTCAACACAGAGCTTCGTACTCGAGCCTGGAAGCTCTGGTACCGTGCGCCCGAAGGGATTCGAACCCCTAACCTTCTGATCCGTAGTCAGATGCTCTATCCGTTGAGCTACGGGCGCCCAGTCTTTCGCTTGCGCGATTGACCAGGGGATAGCTTACACACGACCCTGGCGCACCGCAAACCCGGCGGGTCGCCCGTCATTTCGGGCAAGACCACGAACGATCCGCGCGCACCCATGCAGACGCACAATGCTCGGACGAAACCCCCGGAGTACCCTCGAACGAGTGACCCCTGACCGCGCCAGCACCCCGAAGCCCCCATCCACCGGCAACCCCTGGCTCGGACACCTCGGCGGGTCCCGCGACTACCGACGCATTCAACTCGCGATGCTCTGCGCGGGGTTCGCGACGTTCGCGCAGCTCTACGCCCCACAGGCGCTGCTGCCCGAGATCTCGACGACCTTCGCGATCGACCCCGCGACGGCGGCGCTCATGGTGTCGATGGGCACCCTCGGCGTCGCCATCTCCGTCCTGCCCTGGTCGATAGCAGCCGACCGGATGGGGCGCGTCCGGGCCATCACGATCTCCATCTCGAGCGCCACCGTGCTCGGTCTGCTCATGATCCTCATGCCGAGCTTCGAGCTGGCGCTCGCGCTGCGCCTCCTCGAGGGGCTCGCGCTCGGCGGCGTCCCCGCCTGCGCCATCGCCTACCTCAACGAGGAGCTGCACCCCACTGCCGCTGCAGGAGCAGCCGGCACCTTCGTCGCCGGCAACACCCTCGGTGGACTCGGTGGCCGCATCGTGCCGACCCCCGTCGCCGAGCTCCTCGACTGGCGGCTGGGCCTCCTCACCGTGTCCCTCATCTCCGTCGCCATGGCGGTGCTCTTCATCTGGCTCATCCCCAAGCCGCGCGGGTTCGCCCCGCTCGCCAAGCACGCGGGCGGAACCCTCGGCGCGAGCATCGGCCGCGCATGGAAGGCCATCGCCGCGCACCTCTCCAGCACCAGGATGCTCGGCCTCTTCGCGCAGGGCTTCTTCCTCATGGGCGGATTCGTCGCCGTCTACAACTTCCTCGGCTTCCACCTCACGCAGTCGCCCTACTTCCTCCCCGTCTGGCTCGTGTCGCTCGTCTTCGTCACCTACCTCGCCGGCTCGTTCTCCTCGCCCTTCATCGCGCGCCTCGCCGGCCGTCACGGACGCAAGGTCGTGCTCCTCGCATCCACGGCCGTCTCCCTCGGCGGCCTCGCGCTCACCCTCGCGCCGCAGCTGTGGCTCGTCATCACCGGCCTCGCGATCTTCACGGCCGCCTTCTTCGGCGCGCACTCCGTCGCCGTCGGCTGGGCAGGCGCCTACCCGACCCGCGGCCGCGCCCAGGCAACCGCGCTCTACAACCTCGGCTACTACGGCGGTTCAAGCCTCTTCGGGTTCCTCGGCGGCGTCTTCTTCCAGCACTTCGACTGGCCGGGCGTCATCTGGATGGTCGGTGGCCTCACCATCATCGCCGGGCTCCTCGCCCTCTTCCTGCTCCCCTGGAAGGGTGAGACCGCCGCCACCCAGGCGGTTCGCGTCCCCTGACCCGCCAACGCGCAGCGTCGTCGCACGTCCGCAACCGCAACTTCACGTAATCGTCACAGGCAACCCCGCGCGGGGCCTGCCAAGGTGAACGCCGAAGTGCGACGCTAGGAACGCGCGCACACGCCGCCCCACGCACGCGGCACCGGCACGCTGCCCAAGCACCGCATCCCAACCCAGCACCGACACAGAAGGAGGGCACATGACGAAGGCGCCCACCTCTACCAGCACATCGACCTTCGACAGCGCCACCCAGCTGGCCGCCGTCACCCGTTCGGTGCGGATGCAGGAACTCGACGGCCACGACGGCTTCGTCATCACCCTCACGCAGACGTTCGCCGCGAAGCGCAGCTCGCTGTGGTCGGCGGCCACCGAGATCGCCCGCCTCGCCCAATGGTTCGCGCCCGTCGACGGCAGCCTGCGCCAGGGCGGCACCTACCAGATCCAGGACAACGCGCACGGGCACATCACCGGCTGCCACGCCCCGGACTCGTTCACGCTGACCTGGGAGTACGACGGCGAGCACACGCACATCGAGGCCCACTTCACGAAGGTCGACGAGGCCCACGCCACGCTCACCCTCGAACACCACTCCCCGACCGACGAGGAGACGTGGCCCAAGTTCGGCGTCGGCGCGACCGGAGTCGGCTGGGATCTGAGCTTCGCGAGCCTCGCCCACCACCTCGAGGCTGGCGCGACCGTTCCCCTCGAGACAACCTCGTGGGTGCGGGGCGACGACGCGCGGAGCTTCCTCATGCTGAGCGCCGAATCGTGGGCGGATGCCTCCATCGCTGCCGGCTCGGACGAGGCAGACGCTCGCGCCGCGCAGAAACGCACCACCGACGCCTACCTCGACGGCCTCGACGCGGCAGACGCCTGATCTTCCGCGCAGCAGACGCCTGAGCTTCGGCGCGGCTGACCCCAGAGCTTCGACACGGCAGACCCCGATCTTCGACGGCCCGACCGCCTGCGTCCACGGCCATACCGCTGCAGTCTCCCGAGCCCGGACCCGCGTTCCCGAATCCCGTCTCGCGAACCCCGAATCCGGAATCCCGATCCCGATTCCCAGCTAGCGAACCCCGAATCCGACCTCCCGACCCGCGCCTCTCGACTCGCGCCTCTCGACCCGCGGCTCTCAACTCCCGCCTCTCGACTCGCGCCTCTCGACCCGCGACCGACTCGACGCCTCAGCCGCCGCCCTGCCTCCAGCCCCCTCGCCCTCGCCCTCGCGCTCGCCCTCGCCCTCGCGCTGGCCCTCGCTGCCCCCTCCGGCGCCCAGGGCTGACTTGTGGTCGTCATTCCGGGCCCGAAACGACCACAAGTCAGCCCTGGGCAGCGGAGGGGGTGCGCCAGATTGGGAAGGTGGATGGGCGGGCCTGCGCGGCGGGGC
>NZ_PSTU01000024.1:0-51896 GCF_002931215.1 Pseudoclavibacter sp. Z016 | reverse complement strand
GCCGAGCGCGGCGAGGACCACCGGTCGGTCCGGCGCGGGGTGCGGTCGAGGCGCGGGCGACGAGCTCGGGGGTGAAGCGGATGTGCTCGGGGGTCGACTTCGGGTCCCGGGCCGCGGCGACGAGCAGGTCCATGGCCTTCGAGCCGATGAGGTGCGCCGGCTGGTGGATGGAGCTGAGCGAGGTCGAGGCGAAAGCCGCGAAGTCGATGTCGTCGTAGCCGATGAGCGCGATGCTCTCGGGCACCGTCGCGTGGCTGGTGCCCTGGAGGCTCTGCAGGAGCCCGAGCGCGAGCATGTCGTTGGCCGCGAAGACCGCGTCGGGGAGATCGGCGCCGTCGCGCTCGGCGAGGAGCAGCCCCGCCCGCCTGCCCTCGGACATGGAGAGCGCATCCGTCGTCAGTACCTCGAGCGTCGCGTCCGGGACCTCGCGCACCGCGTCGCGGGCGCCCTCGAAGCGGTCGGTGACCTGCTGGATCTCCATCGGCCCGCCGAGGAACGCGACGCGGCGGTGCCCTGTCTCGAGGAGATGCTCGACGGCGATGCGGCCGCCGGTGCGGTCGTCCACGGCGACGGACGGGTAGCGTTCGTCGGCGCTCTCACGGTCGACGAGCACGACGGGGGTTCCGCGCTTGTGGAGCCGCTCGAGCTGGGGCATGTTGGCGGCCATGGGGGTGACGAGCACGCCGAAGACCCGCTGCTCCTCGAAGAGGCCGAGGTGGGTGCGCTCGCGTTCCTCCTGCTCGTCGCTGTTGGCGACGAGGACGGAGAAGCCGAGCTCCGCGGCGCGCTCTTCGGCGCCTCGCGCGACCTCGGTGAAGAACGGGTTGCGGAGGTCGAGGACGATGAGGCCGACGGTGCGGCTCTCGCCTGCGCGCAGCTGCCTGGCGGCGTCGTTGCGCACGAAGCCGAGCTCCTCGATGGCCGACTGCACCTTGTCGACGGTGGCCTTCGAGACCTTCTCTGGGTGGTTCAGCACGTTCGAGACCGTGCCAACGGAGACGCCTGCGAGTGTCGCGACGTCGCGCACGCTGACTGCCATGGGCCTCCTTCGGTGTACAGCGATGCTAGGGCACGCGGGGTCTGCGGGGCGGGTGCCTCGCTCGTGGGCGGCAACTCCGAAGGCCACGGAGGCTCGCCGCTCAGGCCTCGTCGAGCAGGTGGGTGATGCGTTCGGCGCGGAGCGGCGAGTCGGAGAGGAGGATGCGCCAGCGCCACGTCGCGCTCTCGCCGGGCCCCAGCCTCCACTCCTCGTGGAAGAACGGGGCCGCGCAGAGCATGGGGGTGGTGTCGTTCCGCATGAACCACGGGGTGGGGGAGACCGGGTTCGCCGGATGCGCGCCCATGACGACGGTCGCGAGTCCGCTCTCGAGACCCAGCCAGGCGGCTTCCGCGCCGTGCAGGGTGGCGTCCGGGTCGGCGGGCAGCAGCGGCGACAGCGGGCGCGCGCCCGAGAAGCTGGGGTGCAGTCGAAGGAACAGTCCGCCGTAGCCGGCGTCCGGGCGTCCGGCGGTCGTGGGTGAGCCGAACGCGAGCTCGACGTCGCGGAGGTTCGTCCAGCGGCTGCTGACATCGAGGACGCCGATGCTGCGCCCGTCGTCGTCGCGGATGCTCGCGTCGAGCATCCGCTCTTCCCGCAGGAACGCGGAGCCGTCGGCCTCGCGCCACGTGAGCCGCGTGCCGTCGGCCGGCTGCGTCTCGTCGACCGTCTGCGAGCCGTTGTTGTCGAGCTGCACGTAGCCTCGACCAGCCACCCAGGTCACGCCGCCCCACAGGTTGACGTCGTAAGCGGCGTCGTCGATGCGGATGTTCGCGACGGTCACGGAGAGGCCCCAGTGCCAGGTGTGGTCGGCGGGCCGGAAGTCGCTCACGACGGCGCCCGCGGGGGTGCGCAGCGGATGCACGTAGGGGCGGGGCGACTCGATCGGCAGCGCGCTCGGGTCGCGGTGCACGACCGTGCCGAGGCCGAAGGGCAGCTCTTCGCGGGAGGTGGAGCTCATGACCGGCGCTCGTCGCGCACCCGCGCGGACATCTGTCCGCGCAGCTCGCCCGACTCCCTGACCTCACGGAGGGCGACGGCGGCCGAGCGCTCGCTCGACGCGTAGAGGGCGGCCACGATCTCCATGGACCTGGCGGGCGCGGAGGCGATGTCCGGCAGCGCGGCACCTGCCGCGAGGGCGGGGTAGACGGCGTCGATGTAGGCGTCGTGCCCGCTCGCCCGCTCGGCCGCGGGGAACGCCCAGCTGCTCGGCGCATCCGCCCCCGGGCGTGGGGTGATGCGCCAGTTGGCGTGCCCGTGCCCGTAGAGGTGCTCGAGCTCGACCGTCGCGAGCTCGGTGTCGATGCGGATGGAGCTCGCCTGCCTAGGCGAGACGGCGCTGGTCATCGCCGTCGCGACGACGCCGGACTCGAAGCGCAGCACCGCCGTCGAGACGTCCTCCGTCTCGATGTCGCGCGCGAGGCGCCAGGTCTGGCCGTGCACCTCATCCACCTCGCCGAGGAGGTAGGCGAGCAGGTCGAGCTGGTGGATGCCGTGGCCGAGGGTCGTCCCGCCGCCTTCGTTCGCCCACGTGCCTCGCCAGGGCGCGGCGAAGTACGTGTCGTCCCTGAACCAGAAGGTGTCGCAGCGGGCGAGGAGCGGGCGCCCGAGGTGGCCGTCGTCGAGGAGGCGCTTGACGTGCGCCGTCGCGGTGCCGGTGCGCTGCTGGAAGACCACGGCGAGGTGCCTGCCTGCGGCCTCGCCGGCTGCGACCATCCGGTCGACGTCGTGGAGGGTGAGCGCCGGTGGCTTCTCGACGACGACGTGAGCTCCGCGCGCGAAGGCTTCTTCGGCCTGGGCCGCGTGGCCTGCCGGAGGGGTGCAGAGGTGCACGACGTCGAGGTGCCCGTCTGGCAGCGAGGTCGCGGAGCGCGGGATGCCGTACTTCTGGGCGAAGGCGGCTGCCCGGTCCGCGTCGACGTCCACGGCGACCACGACCTCCGCGTCGTCCCTGGCCGCGATCGCCTCGGCGTGCAGTCGAGCGACGTCGCCGGTGCCCACGATGGCTGCTCGCATTCTCGTCATGGTGTCCTCGTTCCGTCGTGATGCAGTCTCGCCGATGTCGACGCGTGCGGTGTCCTCGATGCCGGTCGAGGCCGCCCCCGCGCGGGGACGGCCTCGGTCAACGCCCGTTCGGGTCGCTTCAGTCGTGGTTCTCGATGTCCTTGCCGCGCGTCTCCGGGGTGAGGAGGGTCGCGAGGGCTGAGACGGTGGCGATTGCGAGGGTGAGGCCACCGACGACGAGCGGCACGTTGTCCGAGCCCGGAGGGGCCACGAACGTGAAGATCGATGGCAGGAAGGCCACGATCATGAGGCCGACGTTCTGGGAGATCGCGAAGCCGGTCACTCGAGTCTGCGTCGGGAACAGCTCCTGGAAGAACGTCGCGAAGGTGGCGTTCCACATCTGGAAGAGCACGCCCATCATGAGGATCGCGAGCACGATCGTGAGCACGAGGTTGCCGGACTGGATGGCGGTGAGGTAGCCGATCGCGACGAGCCCGGAGCCGAAGGAACCGACGATCATGAGCGTGCGGCGTCCGATCTTGTCGGAGAGCATGCCGAAGACGGGGATGACGATGACGGCCGCCACGTTGGCGATGAGCGGCACCCACAGGAACGTGGAGGCGGGCATCGCGACGCCGTAGGCCTCCTGCGTCGCGAAGCTCGTTCCGAAGACGAGGGTCGTGACGCCGGCGACGTTGGCGAGGGTCATGAGGATGGCGCGGAAGACCGTCCAGCCGTTGTTCTTGAAGAGCTCGATGACGGGCGCCTGGCGTTCCTGGGCCTGCTGGACCGCGAGCGAGCGGGTGTAGGCCGGCGGCTCTTCGACGTGCTTGCGGATGAGGAAGCCGGCGAGGACGACGACGGCACTCAGCATGAACGGGATGCGCCAGCCCCACTCGATGAAGGCTTCGTCCGTGAGGACCGCGGTGAGGGGGATGAAGACTGCGGTCGCGATGATCGAGCCGGCCTGGGTGCCCTGCAGGCCGAAGCTCGCGAAGAACCCTCGTCTGCCTGCTGGGGCGTGCTCGACGATCATGGCGCTCGCACCGCCGAGCTCGCCGGCGACGGCGAAGCCTTGGATGAGGCGCAGGAACACGAGGATCAGGGGCGCCCAGAGGCCGATCTGGTCGTAGGTGGGGAGGAACCCGACGGCGAGCGTCGAGAGGCCCATGAGGAGCATCGCGATGACGAGCACGTTCTTGCGGCCGTGCTTGTCTCCCCAGTTGCCGAGCACGATGGCGCCGATGGGGCGCGCGACGTAGCCGACGGCGTAGGTCGCGAGCGAGGAGATGAGGGCGACGGTGGGGTCGCCGGTCGGGAAGAAGACGACGGGGAAGACCAGCGCCGCCGCCTGCGAGTAGAGCGTGAAGTCGTAGTACTCGAGGACGCTGCCGATCCATCCGCTGAGCGCGGCCTTGCGGGGCGTCTTGCCCTCGTTCTCCTGTGACACCGCACCAGTGTCACTCTGTGTTCTCGTCATTGAAAATCCTCGTCATCTTTGACCGTGGTCGATATCCCACTCGGAGCGGGTAAGCGCTTTCCACTTTGCCACTCGCTCTGAAACGTGTCAAGCGAGATCGCGACGAAGGTCTCAACCCGCCGTCGGCTCCCGCGAGCGCTCCGTCCAGCGCCAGGCCAGGGCGGCCGCGATCACGACGGCGACGCCGATGGCCGTCTCCAGGATCCTGGCCAGGAGCAGGGTGAGATTGGGCTGCGGGTGCGCGAAGTCGAGCATGACCAGCGCCAGCGGGGTGACGAAGACGAGGGCGAGTCCGTAGTTGCGCACGACGAACAGCTCCGCGCACATCTGCAGCACGCAGATGATGGCGATCGTCACCAGCGGAGGCAGGTCGACGGCCATGATCAGCCACGCGACGCCCACTCCGGCGATGGTCCCCGTGAGGCGGTGGCCGGCCCGCACCAGCTGCTCGTCGGGGCCCGAGGTCGCGAGCGCGGCGGCGGCCGCGACCATGGCCCAGTAGGGGTAGTCGAGCCCGAGAGATGTGGGGATGAGCCCCGCGACGCCGACGACGAGGCCGGCCCCCACTGCCGCGCTGATGCGCAGTCTCTCGGGTCTGGTCGGGGCGGCGGATGCTCGTGCCCGGCGCTCGAACTCGCGGGCGGCTGGGCGGACCAGGCCCGAGAGGCAGACGATCAGGGCGAAGGCCGCCGACGCGGCCGCCGTGCCGGCCGCGAGGAGCGCATCCGCCTCGCCTCCCGGGATGGAGGCCGTCGCGGAGAGCGCGAAGACGGGAAAGAGCGCGCCAGTCGGCTTCCATCCGAACCGCTGGGCGGCGCCCGTGATGACCGCCGCGTAGGCGGCGGTCGCCGGGAGGACGAGCCACTCGCGCTGCTCGGAGAGGCTCACTGCGGCGCCGACGCTGACAGCGCCGACCATGCCGATGGCCACGCCGCTCTGCAGGCGAGCGCGGATCACGTGCGAGTGGCTGCGCCCGTAGAACGAGACGAAGGCGCCGAAGGTCGAGTAGAGCGCGAGCTCGACGTGCCCGATGCTCCACAGGATCAGGAGGGGGACGCCCACGGAGATGCCGGCGCGGATCGCGACACGGTGGGCGCCGTTGTGGGGGCCGAGGTCGAAGAGGCGGCGGGGGTGTGGCAGCTCGGCCATCGGGTGGGTTCGTGTCATGTGCGTGCGATGGTCCCTGCTCGTGCGGTGTCCTGGAATGCGCTTTCCGAGGGTAGTGGATGCGGGTTTCGCCCGTGTTCACGCGGATGTCCCGCCCGGCTCACCCCGGTGGGCGGACGTGAACCGCCGCACGTGCTTGACACGATTCACTCCGGCTCGTAATCTGAGATCACTGAAACGATTCAATACGGTTCGGCGCGAACAGGCATCCGCTCTCGCCCGCACACCGTGAATCGAGTTCCCGAAGCCGTGGACGACGTCGTTCGGCCCGGGAGCGCATCCGCAACCGACCAACGAAGGCGACGAACCGTGAGCATCCTCTCCGCAGACCAGCTTGCAGCGCTCGAAGGACAGGGCATCGAGCTCCCGTCCTGGGCGTTCGGCAACTCAGGCACCCGATTCAAGGTGTTCCAGACGGCAGGCACGCCGCGCGACCCGTTCGAGAAGATCTCCGACGCAGCCCAGGTCAACACGTACACCGCGCTCGCCCCGAGCGTGGCCCTGCACATCCCGTGGGACGTCGTCGACGACTTCGGCGCGCTCCGCAAGCACGCCGAAGACCTCGGCGTCGAGCTCGGCACGATCAACTCCAACACGTTCCAGGACGACGACTACAAGTTCGGCGCCCTCACGCACGAGGACGCAGCGGTGCGCCGCAAGGCCATCGACCACCACCTCCGCTGCATCGACGTCATGGACGAGACCGGATCGCGCGACCTGAAGATCTGGCTCGCCGAGGGCTCCAACTACCCCGGCCAGGCCGATCTGCGCGGCCGTCAGGACCGCCTGCACGACTCGCTGCAGGAGATCTACGCCCGCATCGGCGACGACCAGCGCCTCGTGCTCGAGTACAAGTTCTTCGAGCCGGCGTTCTACCACACCGACGTTCCGGACTGGGGCACGAGCTACGTGCAGGTCGCGGCCCTCGGCGACAAGGCCATGGTCTGCCTCGACACCGGCCACCACGCGCCCGGCACGAACATCGAGTTCATCGTCATGCAGCTGCTGCGCCTCGGACGCCTCGGCTCCTTCGACTTCAACTCGCGCTTCTACGCCGACGACGACCTCATCGTCGGCTCGGCCGACCCGTTCCAGCTGTTCCGCATCCTCGCTGAGGTCATCCGCGGCGGTGGGCTCAACAACCCCGACGTGGCCTTCATGCTCGACCAGTGCCACAACGTGGAGTCGAAGATCCAGGGCCAGATGCGCTCCGTCCTCAACGTGCAGGAGATGACGGCCCGCGCGCTGCTCATCGACAAGGACGCCCTCACTGCGGCGCAGAAGTCCGGCGACGTGCTCGTCGCGCACGAGATCTACATGGACGCGTTCTCGACCGACGTGCGCCCCGCCCTCGCCGAGTGGCGCGAGTCGCGCGGCCTGCCCGCGAACCCGCTCGCCGCGTTCCGCGCATCCGGGTACGAGCAGCAGGTCGCCGAGGAGCGCGTCGGCGGCGTCCAGGCCAGCTGGGGCGCGTAAGCGTCACCCCTCACCGACCTCACGAGCTTCGAAGGAACTGACATGACGAACCCAGCAGCAGCCGATCTCATCTCGCGCAGCAACCGCCTCGGCGAAGACCCGAAGAACACGAACTACGCGGGTGGGAACACCTCCGCGAAGGGCACCGAGACCGACCCCGTGACGGGCGAGCCCGTCGAGCTGCTCTGGGTGAAGGGCTCCGGGGGAGACCTCGGAACGCTCACCGAGCAGGGCCTCGCCGTGCTCCGCCTCGACCGCTTCCGCGCGCTCACGAACGTCTACCCGGGCGTCGAGCGCGAGGACGAGATGGTCGCGGCCTTCGACTTCTGCCTGCACGGCAAGGGAGGCGCGGCCCCGTCGATCGACACGGCCATGCACGGTCTCGTGGATGCGGCGCACGTCGACCACCTGCACCCCGACTCGGGCATCGCGATCGCGACAGCGGCCGACGGCGAGGAGCTGACGGCGAAGATCTTCGGCGACAAGGTCGTCTGGGTGCCCTGGCGCCGCCCCGGCTTCCAGCTCGGCCTCGACATCGCCAACATCAAGGACGAGAACCCGCAGGCCATCGGCTGCATCCTCGGCGGGCACGGCATCACCGCGTGGGGCGACACCTCCGAGGAGTCGGAGCGCAACTCGCTCTGGATCATCGAGACCGCATCGGCGTACATCGATGCACACGGCAAGGCCGACCCCTTCGGCGGCGTCGTGAGCGGCTTCGAGGCGCTCCCCGCCGACGAGCGCCGTGCACGCGCGGCGGCCCTCGCGCCGTCGATCCGCGCCGTCGCCTCGCACGACGCCCCCATGATCGGTCACTTCACCGACGATGAGCGCGTGCTCGACTTCCTCGCGAGCGAGAAGCTCACCGAGCTCGCCGCCCTCGGCACGAGCTGCCCCGACCACTTCCTGCGCACCAAGGTCAAGCCGCTCGTGCTCGACCTGCCGACCACGGCATCCGTCGAGGAGCTGCGCGCTCGCCTCGAGGAGCTGCACGCGGCGTACCGCGCCGACTACAAGGCCTACTACGACAAGTTCGCGACGGCCGAGTCGCCCGCCATCCGTGGCGCCGACCCGCTCATCGTGCTCGTCCCCGGCGTCGGCATGTTCTCCTTCGGCAAGAACAAGCAGACCGCCCGCGTCGCCGGTGAGTTCTACTTGAACGCGATCAACGTGATGCGCGGTGCGGAGGCGCTCTCGAGCTACTCCCCGATCTCCGACGAGGAGAAGTTCCGCATCGAGTACTGGGCGCTCGAGGAGGCGAAGCTGCAGCGCATGCCGAAGCCCAAGACGCACCAGGGCCGCATCGCCTTCGTCACGGGTGCCGCATCCGGTATCGGCAAGGCCATCGCGACCCGCCTCGCAGCCGAAGGCGCGTGCGTCGTCGTCGCCGACCTCGACCTCGAGAAGGCACAGGCCGCCGCCGCCGAGCTCGGTGGCACCGACGTCGCGATCGGCGTCGCAGCGAACGTCGCGGACGCCGCCGGCGTGCAGGCCGCCATCGACGCGACCCTCCTCGCGTTCGGCGGCATCGACCTCGTCGTCAACAACGCGGGCCTCTCCCTCTCGAAGCCGCTCCTCGAGACGACCGAGAAGGACTGGGACCTGCAGCACGACGTCATGGCGAAGGGCTCCTTCCTCGTGTCGAAGGCCGCCGCCAAGGCGCTCATCGAGCAGAAGCTCGGCGGCGACGTCATCTACATCTCCTCGAAGAACTCCGTCTTCGCTGGCCCGAACAACATCGCGTACTCGGCGACGAAGGCCGACCAGGCCCACCAGGTCCGCCTCCTCGCGGTCGAGCTCGGCGAGCACGGCATCCGCGTCAACGGCATCAACCCCGACGGCGTCGTCCGCGGCTCCGGCATCTTCGCGGCAGGCTGGGGCGCCAACCGCGCCGCGACCTACGGCGTCAAGGAAGAGGACCTCGGCCAGTACTACGCGAACCGCACCATCCTCAAGCGCGAGGTCGTGCCGGAGAACGTCGCCGACGCGGTGTACGTGCTCACGGGCCCGGAGCTCACGCGCACGACCGGCCTGCACATCCCCGTCGACTCGGGCGTCGCGGCGGCCTTCCTGCGATGACCGAGTCTGCTGCGCAGGGATCGGGCGCCGCGGGCCGGGGCGGGGCGGATGCGCCCCGCACGGTCGCGGCGGTCGACCTCGGAGCCACGAGCGGTCGCGTCATCACGGGCACGATCACGGACGGCGTGCTCACGATGCGCCACGAGGCGCGCTTCCCGAACAACCCCGTCCGCACACGCGACGGGCTGCACTGGAACCTCCTCGGCCTCTACCAGCACGTCCTCGACGGGCTGGCCGCTGCGGAGCGGGACGCGCCTGGCCAGATCGCGAGCATCGGCATCGACTCATGGGCGGTCGACTACGCGCTGCTGCGCGAGGGGCGCGTCCTCGGGGTCCCCTACGCGTACCGCGACGAGCGGACCGCCAGGGGCGTCGAAGCCGTGCACGCCATCGCCTCCGCCGAGGAGCTCTACCGCCGCAACGGCCTCCAGCACCTGCCCTTCAACACGGTCTTCCAGCTCGCGACCGACGGTGAGCTGCTGGGCCTTGCCGACCAGCTGCTGCTCCTGCCCGACCTGCTCGCCTACTGGCTGACGGGGGCGCAGGTCGCCGAGCGCACCAACGCCTCCACGACGGGTCTGCTTCGCGCCGACACGCGTGAGTGGGATGCGGAGCTCGCCGAGCGCGTGGGGGTTCCCGCCCGCATCCTGCCGCACCTCGTCGACCCTGGTGCCGTGCTCGGCTCGCTCGAGGGCGAGGCGGCCCGCATCGTCGGGCGTGACATCGACGTCGTCGCGGTCGGCTCCCACGACACGGCCTCCGCGATCGTCGCCATCCCCAACGAGGGGCGCGACTTCGCGTACATCTCGTGCGGCACGTGGGGTCTCGTGGGCCTCGAGCTCGACGAGGCGGTCGTCACCGACGCCGCCCGCGAGGCGAACTTCACGAACGAGGGCGGCGTCGACGGCCGCGTGCGATTCCTGCACAACGTCATGGGCCTCTGGCTGCTGTCGGAATCGCAGCGTCACTGGGAGCCGGCGGCGACGGACGCGCAGCGCTCGAGCACCCTCCAGCAGCTGCTCGCCGACGCCGCCCAGGTGGGCGGCGACGTGCCGATCTTCGACGTGAACGACCCCGTCTTCATGGCGCCAGGCGACATCCCAGGGCGCATCGCCGACTGGCTCACCCAGCGCGGCCTCGAGGCGCCGACGACACCAGCCGGCATCGTCCGCTCGATCGTGGAGAGCCTCGCGCAGGCATTCGCCGAGGCCGTCACGACAGCCGCGGCCCTCGCCGAGCATCCGGTGAGCGTCATCCACATCGTCGGCGGCGGATCGCAGAACGCGCTCCTCTGCCAGGCGACGGCCGACCGATCCGGGATGCCCGTGCTCGCCGGCCCCGTCGAGGCGACCGCGATGGGTAACCTGCTTGTGCAGGCGCGCGCGCACGGCTGGATCCCCGACAGTCTCTCTGAGATCCGCTCCATCGTCGCCAGATCGACGCAGATCATCCGCTACGACCCGAAGATCACCCGATAGAAGCAAAGGCAGCTGCCCCATGGTGAAACGTCAAGCCCCCAAGCCCCTCGAGCTGCTCGAGCTCATGCAGTTCAAGAAGCCCGACCTCAACGGCCGTCGCCGCCGCCTCAACTCGGCGCTCACGATCGAGGACCTGCGGCGCATCGCGAAGCGCCGCACCCCGAAGGCGGCGTTCGACTACACCGACGGCGCCGCCGAGGGAGAGCTGTCGCTGCGTCGCGCGCGCACCGCGTTCCGGGATGTGGAGTTCAACCCGTCCGTGCTGCGCGACGTCGCGAACGTCGACACGTCGAGCACTGTGCTCGGCGGGCCGATGGCGATGCCGTTCGCGATCGCCCCGACCGGGTTCACACGCCTCATGCAGACCGAGGGCGAGACCGCCGGTGCCGGCGCCGCCGCCGCCGCGGGCATCCCCTTCACCCTGTCGACGCTCGGCACGACGACGATCGAAGAGGTCGCGAAGGTCAACCCGAACGGCCGCAACTGGTTCCAGCTGTACGTCATGAAGGACCGCTCGATCTCCTACGGCCTCGTGGAGCGCGCCGCGAAGGCGGGCTTCGACACGCTGCACTTCACGGTCGACACCCCCGTCGCCGGCGCCCGCCTGCGCGACAAGCGCAACGGCTTCTCGATCCCGCCGCAGCTGACCGTCGGCACGATCATCAACGCCATCCCGCGCCCCTGGTGGTGGATCGACTTCCTCACGACCCCGAAGCTCGAGTTCGCGTCGCTCGCGACGACGGGCGGCACGGTCGGCGAGCTGCTCGACTCGGCGATGGACCCGACGATCAACTTCGAGGACCTCAAGGTCATCCGCGAGATGTGGCCGGGCAAGATCGTCATCAAGGGCGTCCAGAACCTGGAGGACTCCAAGACGTTCGCCGACCTCGGCGTCGACGGCATCGTCCTCTCCAACCACGGCGGGCGGCAGCTGGATCGGGCTCCGATCCCCTTCCACCTGCTCCCCGCCGTTGCACGCGAGGTCGGCAAAGATCTCGAGATCGGCGTCGACACGGGCATCATGAACGGCGCCGACATCGTCGCGTCCGTCGCACTCGGCGCGAACTTCACGATGATCGGCCGCGCCTACCTGTACGGCCTCATGGCCGGCGGGCGCGAGGGTGTCGACCGCACCATCGCGATCCTCTCCGACGAGATCATCCGCACCATGAAGCTGCTCGGTGCGCACTCCCTCGAGGAGCTGAACCCGTCGCACGTCACGCAGTTGAAGCGCTACGTGCCGACGACGTTCATCGAAGCGGCCCCCGACCGCGTGTAGCCCGCGCGAGTCCGCCCGGTCAGGCCTCGCGTGCTCGCGCCCGCGAGGGCTGAGGCTGGCGGGGTCTCGCGCGGCCGGCGGATGCGCCCGCCGGCCGCGCGCATCCACGCGGCAGAGTTGTGGCCTGGTGTCGTTCCCTCTCCGTGGAACAGCACTAGGCCACAACTGTCTGCGGCAGCGTCGGCCCGCGCGGCAGCGTCAGCCCACCACTCCGCGCGACACTGTCAGCCCACCACTCCGCGCGACAGCCTCGGCCTACTCCTCCGCGGCAGAGTTGTGGCCTGGTGCCGTTCCCTCTCCGTGGAACAGCGTCAGCCCACAACTGTCCGCGGCAGTGCCAGCCCACCACTCCGCGGCAGAGTTGTGGCCTGGTGCCGTTCCCTCTCCGTGGAACAGCGTCGGCCCACAACTGTCCGCGGCAGCGTCGGCCCACTGCTCCGCGGCAGTGCCAGCCCACCACTCCGCGCGACACTGCCGGCCCACGACTCTGCGCGACAGCCCCGGCCCACTCCTCCGCGGCAGAGTTGTGGCCTGATGTCGTTCCCTCTCCGTGGAACAGCACCAGGCCACAACTGTCCGCGGCAGCGTCAGCCCACAACTGTCTGTGGCGCCGACCTTGCCTGTGGAGCCCCTCGCGCGGGCCCTGGGTGCTCTGCCGGTGCCCCGAGCGGTGGCCGTGATGGGTTTCGGTGACCGTGATGGGAATTAACCCATCACCAGTCGCGAAAACCCATCACGAGGCCGCGCGAAAACCCATCACGGTCACGAAAACCCATCACGAGGCCGCGCGAAAACCCATCACGGTCGCCGAAACCCATCACGGTCGCATCCCGGGGCGCGGGAACAACTGGTCCGGAGCGCTACGCCTGCGCGTCGAGGAGCGCGCTCACGACGGTGACGACGCCCTGCTCCTGGTTGGAGGGGGCGAGGTACTTCGCGAGTTCCTTGACCTCGGGATGCGCGCCAGCCATCGCGTAGGAGCGCTCGGCCTCGGCGAACATCTCGACGTCGTTGAAGAAGTCGCCGAAGACCGCTGTCTGCGCCGCAGTCACTCCGAGGCGCTCCTGCAGCTGTCGCACCGCGAGGCCCTTGTTGGCCTCAGGCGGCATGATGTCCATCCAGTGGTGGCCCGACACGACGACCCGGTGGGACTCGCGCAGCTCGTCCACCTCGGCGGCCGCCCCGGTCTCGACCTCGGCGAAGTCGTAGACGGCGATCTTCACGTACTCGTCATCGGTGTCGAGCATGTCGTCGACGACCGTGAGCGCCTCGTAGTAGTTGCGGGCCTCGGCGATGAACACGTCGTCGCCGCGCTCAATGTACGCAGACTTCTTGCCGCACAGCACGACCCCGAGGTCGTGACCTCTCTCGATGAGTCCGCGCAGCAGCGCGATCGCCTGCCGGATGAACGACTCATCGAGCGTCAGCGAGCTGACCTCCTGGCCATCTCGGACCACGAACGTGCCGTTCTCGGCGATGAACGACATGCCGTCGGAGTCGCGTTCGAAGAGCTTCGCGAGGGTCGCGTACTGTCGGCCGCTCGCGGGGGTGAACTCGACGCCGGCCTCGCGCATCCGCTGCAGGAGAGCCCAGAACGCGTCGGGGACCGTGTGGTCGTCGAGCAGCAGCGTGCCGTCCATGTCGGCGACGACGAGGCGCACGTCGTTGCCCTCGAGCGAGGACTCGTAGTGGCGGTCGGCGGTCTCGAGAACGGTATCTGCCATGCGCTCCAGCCTACGAGAGCTTGCGCAGCGCTGATCCCTTGTGCGCGGCCCTCGCCCCAGACTTCTCCGACTCGATGATGTACGCCGGCTCGTCTTCTGAGGCGGTGAACTTCTGCTTGTCGAACTGGAAGTCCTTCGTCTTCTTCTCGACGACCTCGCCCTGCGTGCGGCCCTGCGGGGTGTTCCAGCTCACGCGGTCGCCCTTGCTCAGATCTGCGGTCACGGTCTCTCCTCCTGCTCGGCGGTCTCGGGGTGAGGCTCGGCCTTCGGCCTCCGGAAGGCGACGATCGTGAACACCACGCCGAGGGCGAACCAGACGATCCAGATGCTGCCGTCGTTCGCGAGATCGGCGAGGGCGATGACGTAGAAGGCGACCGCCACCCACATGTACGTGTTCAGCATCAGCTTCCTCATGCGCAGAGCATGCCCGGCCGTCCTGGGCGGAGGGTGGAGGTGCGACGCGCATGCCGCACCTCCACCCGGTCAGTCCCGCTCGTCGAGCGGATGCGGGATGGTCGGGATCGGGGCGGTCAGCGGACGACCCTCCCGCTGCAGCTTCCGCTTCCGCAGCCGCCACAGGACGGTGAGGATGACGAACCAGACCGGGGCCGCGAGGAACGGCAGCCGGGTGTCGTCGCCGTACAGCAGCGTGCCCGCGATGAAGACGAAGAAGGCGAGCACGAGCCAGGGTGCGACGCGCGCCATCGGCATCTTGAACTTCGATGCTCGGTGCTTCTCGGGGAAGCGGCGCAGGTACACGATGTAGCTCACCACGATGGAGCCCCAGGTGAAGAGGATGAGGGTCGCGCACATCGAGGAGACGAACGTGAAGGCGGCGATGACCTCGTCGCCCGCGAAGAGCAGCGGGATGGCGGAGAACAGGAAGACGCAGGTGAAGAAGACGGCCTTCGTCGGCACGCCCTGGCTGCTGGTCATCGCGAACGCCTTCGGGGCGTGGCCGTCCTTCGAGAGCCCGAACAGCATCCGCGTGCCCGAGTACAGGCCGGAGTTGGCGCTCGACGCGGCCGAGCTGAGCACCACCAGCTGGATCGCGAACGCGGCGAGGCCGAACCCGGCGATCGCGAGGGTCGACACGAACGGGCTCTTGCCCGGCTCGATCTTGTCCCACGGCGTGACGCTCATGATGACGATGAGGGCGCCCACGTAGAAGATGAGGATGCGAGCGACGATCGAGTTGATGGCCTTCGGCAGCGTCTTGCGCGGGTTCTCGGTCTCTGCGGCGGCCGTGCCGACGAGCTCGACGCCGATGAACGAGAAGATGCCCATCTGGAAGCCGAGCACGAACCCGCTCGCGCCCATGGGGAACATCCCGCCGTGCTCCCAGAGGTTCGCGAGCGTGGCGGTGTCACCGTCTGGGCTCTGGAACCGGGTGAGGATGAGCAAGATGCCCACGGCGATGAGGCCGAGGATGGCGACGATCTTGATGATCGCGAACCAGAACTCGGTCTCCCCGAACCACTTCACGGGCTGGAGGTTCAGGACGGTGAGCACGACGACGGCGATGAGCGCGGGCAGCCAGTTGGGGATGTCGGCGTTGAACCACTGCACGTAGGCGGTGATGGCGACGATGTCGGCGACGCACGCGATCACCCACGAGAACCAGTAGTTCCAGGAGACGAAGAAGCCCGCCCACGGCCCGAGCATGTCCTTCGCGATGTCGCCGAAGGTCTTGTAGTGCAGGTTCGAGAGCAGCAGCTCGCCGAGGGCGCGCATGATGAAGAAGACGAAGAACCCGATCACCATGTAGACGAAGATGATCGACGGCCCGGAGACGCTGATGAGCTTGCCGGAGCCGAGGAACAGCCCCGTTCCGATGGCGCCGCCGATGGCGATGAGCTGCAGGTGGCGGTTCTTGAGGCCGCGCTGCATCTCGCCTTGAGGCGGATGTGCGGTGGTTGTCGTGGACATGACACTCCCTTGTGCTGATGTCGTGGTGCTGAGGCGGGGCGCTGTGTGCGCGCTGGTGGTCGTTGGCAGGATCGAGGTTCAGGCGACGACGCGGAACGTGGAGAGCGCCGGGTCGTTCGCGCCGCGCACGTAGCCGGACGGCGCTGCGCCCGTGTGCCGCAGGAAGTCGACGACCTCCTGGCTGAGCACCTCGCCTGGCAGCACGTTGGGCACACCTGGCGGGTAGGCGGCGAGTGAGTCGGCGGAGATGCGGCCGACCGCCTCCGTGTGCGGCACCGTCTCGACGGGGCTGAAGAACGCGTCCGAGAGGCCCATCGCGCGCTCGCAGCTCGCGGGGAGCGAGACGGGGCGGATCGGCTCGACCTCCGCCTCGGGGAGCGCCTGCAGTGCGCCCCACAGGCGCTCGACATCCACCCGAGCCGTCGCGCCGACCAGCACCAGCAACGCGGAGGGGGTCGACAGCTCGCAGTAGACACGATGGTCGCGGAGCAGCTGGTAGTGCGCATCCGTGCCGGTGATGCCGGCGCCTCGAGTGTCGATGGCGATCTTGAAGGGGTCGTTCGCGATGGCATCGGGGCTGGCGAGGATGTCGGGAGTCGCGTCGCGGTACCTGCGGTCGTCGTGCACGAGTCGGCGGATGCGCTGGGCGGATGCCAGGGCCTCTTCGACCGCGTCTGGCCGCGTCACGAGATGCCTCCTCGCCTCGTCGAGCGAGGCGAGCAACAGGGCGCTGCAGCTCGTCGACTGGTAGGAGCGGACGACCCGGTCGACGAGCGACTCCAGGTGCCGGGCGTGGGGCCCGTGGCCGAGTTGCAGCATGGCCGACTGCGTGAGCGAGCCCGCGCCCTTGTGGGTGCTGGAGATGACGAGGTCTGCGCCGAGGCGTGCCGCGTTCGTGGGGAGCGCCGGGTGCATCCCGAAGTGCGAACCCCACGCCTCGTCGACGATGAGCGGCACCCCGTGCCCGTGGGCGACGGCCGCGATCGCCGCGACATCGGCCACCGCCCCGAAGTAGCTCGGCGAGACGATGTAGACGGCAGCGGACCGGGGATGCTCGGCGAGGGTCGCCGCGACCTGCTCCGCAGTCACCCCGTGCGCGGCACCCAGGCCGGAGTCGACGGCGCCGTGCACGAAGTGCGGGGTCAGGTTGGCGTGCGTGATGCCGTCGATGACGCTCGAGTGCACGCTGCGCTGCACCGCGAACTCGGTGCCGAGGCCACGCACGACGGTCGTCGCGACGTGGTTGCCGCCGGAGGCTCCGTTGGTCGTGAACCAGACGCGGCTCGCTCCCCACGCATCGGCGGCGAGGTCCTGCGCCCGCATGAGCGGGGTGACTCGGCCCGGCGTCGTGAGGCGCCACGTGTCCTGGTCGACGCCGCTGAACAGCATCGGGAAGTCGAGGCTCAGCGCGTCGGCCCCGACGATGCTCGCGACGCCGGGCGCATTCACCGCCTTCGCGTGATGTGCCGGCACGTGCATCCGCTGCCAGTCGTGGGTGGCGAGGGAGCGGAGAGCGTCGGCGTACGGGGTCTCGAACTGCGCTCGCGGGATGCGGTGCCCGGCGGGGGTCGTGATGCCGTCGACCTGAGCTGCGCTGCTCGGGACGGGTGCGTGGAGGATGGACATGCGTTCAGGTTAGGAACGAACTGACGACGGCGATATAGCAGGATCCTGCCGTCAGTGACATACGTTCTAGGGGTGATGAACCTCCAGCAGTTCCGCGTGCTCCTCGCCGTCCAGGAGCACGGAAGCCTCACGGGGGCTGCGAAGGCGCTGCAGTACGGGGTGCCGACGGTGACGCACCATCTGCGCAGCCTCGAGTCGCACCTCGGCGCCCGCCTCGTCGACCGCGGGCGGCGGGGCACGTCGCTGACCCCGCTCGGAGTGTCGTTCGCCGCCGAGATCGAGCAGGCGATCACGCGTATCGACCGGGCCGAGCAGCTGGTCGCCGATCAGCGCGACGCGGGCGTCGTCACCCTGCGCGTGGGCACGTTCGCCTCGATGGGCTCACGCCTGCTTCCCTCAGCGATCGCCAGCCTGCAGAAGCGCACGTCGGTGCGGGTCGAGGTGGTCGAAGGGGAGCCGACGGAGATCGTGCGGATGCTCAGGAGCGGCGAGGTGCACGCGGGGCTCATCTTCGACGTGTCCGTCGAGCCCGCCTTCGCCGTCCCGGACCTCATGCTGCAGCGTCTCCTCACCGAGCCATACGGCGTGATGGTCGCCCGCGACAGCGAATGGGCGAGCCGCGACAGCATCGACTTCGCCGACCTGCGGGAGGTGCCGTGGGTCTTCAGCCGCAGCAACGACGAGGCCTCAGACCGCGTGCTGCGCCGCGTCGGCCAATCGCTCGGCTACCCGGTGCGTGAGCTCATGCGCACGGACGACCTCTACATGATCCACGGCCTCGTCGCCGAGGGGCTCGGCTTCGCCCTCTCGACGGACGCCGCCATCGACCACGACTTCGACGTCGTGCTTCGGCCCGCCGTGCAGGACCTGGGGGAGCGGCACGTGTCGTACGTCACCCGTCGGGGCGCCGCACCACCGGCCGCCGCCTGGCTCGGCGAGATCCTGCTCAGCCGCCCAGCGCCTGCAGCGGATCGCCCGTGAGCCGGAACGTGTCCCACTCGTCCATGGGGAACGCGCCGAGGCTCCTGTAGAAGCCGATGGACGGCTCGTTCCACTTGAGGACCGACCACTCGAGGCGCCGGTAGCCCTCCGCGACGCACTCCTGCGCGAGCGAGCGGAGGAGTGCCGTCCCGAGGCCGCCGCCGCGCGTAGCCTCGCGCACGTAGAGATCTTCGAGCCAGATGCCGTGCTCGCCCTCCCACGTCGAGTAGCTCAGGAACCAGAGCGCCATGCCGTCGAGGCGAGGGGCACCGGACTCGCTCGTGCTCGCTCCCGCCGCCTCGGCGACGGTCGCGAACACCGCAGGCCGCTCGCCGAAGAAGCTCCTGTGCAGCTGCGCCTCGGTCGTCTTCACCGCATCCGGTTCGCGCTCGTACACGGCGAGGCCGCGGATGAGGTCGAGGATCTGCGGGACATCGGAGGGAACGGCGGGGCGGATGATCGGCTCGGTCACGGCACGACGCTCACAGCCAGGCCGGGCGTCACGCCCACCGCACCCAGTTCGCGCCGGCGCCGGTCTCGACCTGCTGCAACTCGGCGAGGTGGTCGCCGCGCACTTCGTAGAGCGACACCTGCGCCCCGCCTTCGCCCGCGGCGACGAGGAAGCGGCCGTCGGGGCTGAGCGCGAACCCGCGGGGATGCTGCTGGGTGACGGTGAACGACCGCGCATCCTCGAGGGAGCCGTCCTCGGCGACGTCGAGCGGCGCGAGGGTGCTCGTCGTGCGCTCCGAGGTCCACAGGAACCGCTCATCCGCGCCCCAGTGCACGTCGGCACCCCAGATCGAGCGGGGCTCCAGCGGATTCGCGCCGAGGGTTCCGCGCTGCAGGCCCTGCAGCGCGTCCGCGTAGCTCGCCGAATCGAGGAGCGAGAGCACACCGGTGCTCGTGTCGCGTTCGAAGCGCAGCACCTCGCCGCTGAACTCGGTGATCACGTAGGCCTGCGTCTGGGCACCGTTGAGCACGATGTGGCGCGGGCCGCTGCCGGTCGGCGCGGTCGCACCCACCGGGTGGAGCGCCTCGAGCTCGAGGTCATCGGTGATGGCGTACTGCCCGACGAGATCGTCGCCGAGCGACACGAAGTACGCGAAACGGCCGTCCTTGCTCGCCACGACGGAGTGCAGGTGCAGATGCTCCACGATCGTCGTCGGCTCGCCGACCGTGCCCTCGTCGATCGGCGCGATGAGGCCGTAGCTGGCGGAGTAGGCCGCGCCGAGCAGCGCGGATCCGTCCCGTGTGAGCGCGACGTAGTTCAGACCGCCGCGGGGCGTCTCGCGACGCGAGATCGGGGTGAGCTCGCCCGCTTCGCGGTCGAGGCGCAGCGTGACGATCGCCGCGGGGCTGCCCTTGACGGCGGCGTAGACGAGGTCGCGGCTGGCGTCGACGACGAAGTTCGAGCATCCCTGCAGGTCCGTCGCGACCGAGGTCCGCTCGAGGGAGGCGCCGTCGAAGCGGAAGACCGAGATCGAGCCTTCGCCTGCGTTCGCGACGAGGATGAGTGGTGTGGTCATGCGAGCCCCTCTCGGGCGATGGTCAGGACGGAGAGCACGTCGGCGCTGTGGTCGAGGCGCCGGTCGCGTTCGTTGGTGTCGTGCTCGCGGATGATGCGCTCGAACTCGCGGAACTCCTCCACCATGCGGTGCGGGTACTTCGTGAGGTCGAGCTGCTCGGCCTCGCCGCCGCGGGTCGCGTAGCTCAGCGATGGCAGGACGTTCGGGGAGCCGTCGGCCACGATCCACCCGTCCTCTCCCTGGATCTTGCTGCGGATGGGGCCATCCGAGTCCTTCGCGCACACGCAGACCGCCGTGGTCTCGCCGTAGTCGAGGATCAGGACGCCGGACGTGTCGACGCCGCGCTGCACGTTCGCGGTGTAGCTGACCCGCTTCGGCCGGCCGAGCAACCCCACGACGAAGTGGATGGCGTAGATGCCGAGGTCCATGAGCGCACCGCCGCCCTGCGCGGGGTCGAACGCCGGCAGCACCGTGCCCTCGCGGAAGGCGTCGTAGCGGGACGAGTACTGGGAGTAGTCCGACTGGACGACCTTGATCCTGCCGACGAGGTCGAGATGCTCCTTGATCCACCGGTAGTTCGCGAGGTACTGCGTCGTGATCGCCTCGATGAGGATCAGCTCACGCGCCGTCGCGAGTCTGCGCAGCTCCTGCAGCTCCCGTTCTTGGAGCACGAACGGCTTCTCGCAGATGACGTGCTTCCCCGCCTCGAGCGCCTTGCGCGACACCTCGAAATGCAGCGAGTTCGGGACGGCGACCCAGACCGTGTCGACGCTCGGGTCGGCGAGGCACTCGTCGAGGTCGGTGAAGACGCGCTCGATGCCGAACCGCTCCTGCAGTTCCTCCAGGTGCTGGAGACGCGGCGGGCGACCGTAGATCGCCGCCAGCTCCAGCCCGGGTACGTTCACGACGTGCGGCAGGAAGTCTGCGACGATCTGGCCGGCACCGATGACGGCGAGCCTCATCGGATCGACCTCGACTGCGTGACGGCGCCTGCCTGCTTAAGGGAGCTCGAGAAATGCACGCGATCGATCGTAGTATGAGCTCGACGGACCCGGCAGGTAGCCCTCGACCGACGCGACGCTGCTATACGTCAGCGCGGTCAGCCTGCCCGATGCTCCGCGCCGCTCCTTCGCGGGCGATGCCCGCGATGTTCTCCGTGGCGGCCCAGGACGAGAGCAGACGCAGGCCTTCCTCGGAAGAGCTGCCTGGCACGGCGGTGTAGACCGTCATGGTGTGGCCGGGGTCGTCTTCGAGGTCCATCGCGTGGTACACCAGCTCGAGTGCGCCGACCGTCGAGTGTCGGAAATGCTTCGCGCCGGAGTAATGTCGGCGGACATCGTGGGCTGCCCATCGGATGCGGAACTCGTCGCTGCGCACAGACAGCTCTCCGACCAGGTCCGTGAGCTGCCTGTCGAATGGCGAACGGCCGGCCTCCCGCCGGAGGATCTCGACGTTGACGTTGGCTGCCCGCTCCCAGTCAGGGTAGAAGTCGCGCGCACGAGGGTCGAGGAAGATGAATCGGGAGTGGTTCGCGGGCCACGCAGTGCCCCGGTACATCTCCGAATAGAGCGCGAAGCCGAGCTCGTTCGCGGCCACGATATCCATGCGGTTGTTCCCGATGATCGCGGCACCGCCCGTGATCGAGTCGAGCAGATGCTGCGCGGTCGGGCGCAGCCCGGACGCCCGCGGCTTGGGAGAGCGGACCTTCGCGCCCAGGTTGGCCGTCCGAGCGAGATCCCTCAGGTGGTCGTGCTCCGCCTGGGTGAGCTGCAGTGCCCGAGCCACAGCATCGAGCACGTTCTCGGAGACACCCGTCAGGTTGCCCCGGTCCACGCGGGTGTAGTACTCCACGCTCACCCCCGCGAGCCGTGCCACCTCATCCCGTCGGAGGCCGGTCACACGCCGTCGAGTCGTGCCCGGGTCGATCCCCGCCTGCTCTGGGGTCAGCCTGCCTCTGCGGGAGCTGATGAATGCTCGCACTTCGCCCCGGTTGTCCATGGATCCACGGTACGACCAGTGCCCGCCTTCTGGGGTGCCTCTGCTGGAACCCCTTCAGCGGGACTCTCCCTCCCACCTCGCGTGAGGCGTTGACTGCTGGACGACACAGGGACGACGACCGCTCCCTCGGAGAGGACAACATGAGCAGCATCGCAATCGACTGCGCAGGGAAGGTGCGCGCTGCCGCCGCGGGCCTGCTCGCGGCAGGACTCCTGCTGGCGGGCTGCACGGGTGTGGATGCCTCCGGAGAGAGCGCGAGCGAGGCGGCACCGCACGCTACTGGCGCCACGAGCTCGACACCACCATCGGCGGCGAGCGAAACGGAGGGCGAAGACCTGATGCCCACCACGACGAACATCACGATCAGCATGGGGGACGTCACCGTCCGCGGCGTGCTGAACCAGTCCGCGACCTCCGCCGATCTCCTCACGCAGCTGCCCCTCGAGCTGTCGTTCGAGGACTTCGGCGGTCAGGAGAAGATCGCGACCCTCCCCAGGGCGCTCTCCCTCGAGGGCATGCCGTCCGGAAGCGCCGCCGAAGCGGGGACGATCGGCTACTACGCACCCAATGAGGGGCTCGTCCTCTACTACGACTCCGTCGGTCACTTCCCCGGGATCATCCCGATTGGCACGTTCGAAGACGTCGAGTCAGTGCGTGCTGCTGTGCCTGCGACTGGAACGGTGTCCGCCGAATGACCTCACCCTCATCGCGCACATCCGAAGCGCCGGCGTCCACTGGAGGCGCGAGGGCTCCGCAGCTGCGCCTCGCACCGCTCATCGTCCTCGCACTCATGGGATTCATCCTGGTCGCGATGGAGACCATGCCCGCCGGTCTTCTGCCGGAGATCGCCGACGGGCTGAAAGCCGCGGAGGGCACCGTGGGGCTCTTCGTCAGCGCCTACGCACTTGGCACGGTCATCGTCACGATTCCCGCCATCTCGCTAACGCGCCGCCTCCGTCGAAAGCCCCTGCTGCTCGTCAGCATCGCGGGGTTGGTTGCGGCCAACACCGTGACCGCGTTCTCGTCTGACATCGCGCTGTCACTCGTCACGAGGTTCATCGCCGGGGCATTCTCTGGAGTGATCTGGGGGATGCTCGCGCCCTACGCCGTGCGAATCAGTCCGCCCTCGCGGCTGGGGGCCGCGATCGCGATCGTCGCGATCGGCGCGCCCCTCGGGTTCGCGTTCGGGACGCCACTTGGGGCTTGGATCGGAGCCGTGTCCGACTGGAGATGGTCGTTCGCCGGTCTCTCCGCGCTCGCAGCACTGGTCGCCATAGCGGTTGTACTTGTCGTCCCGGACGCGCCAGGCCGTCCCGCGCTCGCGGGCCTGCCCATGGCGCGGGTGCTCCGCCTGCGAGGGGTCCCCGTCGTGCTCGCGGTGATCTTCGTCTGGATGCTCGCGCACAGCACGATCTACACGTACGTCGCGCCCTACCTCCGTGAGACGGGCACCGCGATAACCCCGGACCTGATGCTGCTCGCCTACGGGATCGCTTCTCTACTCGGCGTGGCGGTGACCGGCCTGCTCCTCGATAGGTATCCGAGCCTGCTGCTCCACCTCAGCGTGCTGGCCTTCATCGTCGCTGCGGTCGTGCTGCTGGCAGGGCAGGGCTCGCCCGTCGCGCTCCTGGCGGCGGCGGCGCTGTGGGGTGTGAGCTTCGGAGGGGCTTCGCCGCAGCTGCAGAACGCGCTCACGCGAGCCGGGGGCGAGAATTCGGACGTCGCGAACTCATTCCTTCCCGTCGCGTTCAATCTCGCGATCTTCGGCGCCGGCATTCTCGGCGCAGGGCTCCTCGAAGTCTTCGATGGCCTTATCCTGCCCGCTGCCATGATGCTGCTCGGGGCGGTGGCGTTGCTGCTGACCTTCGTCGGCCGGCGGTCGGCATTCCGGCAGAGGGAGACGGGATCAGGTGATGGGAAAGCATGAGCTTCCGCGCTTTCCTGAGGGCGAGCGTGGGGCGACTCCGGGGGAAAGGCATCGGCGAAGCGGTCTCCGCTCCGACGCTCGAGACTCGACGTCTCCTTCTGCGCGCCCACACTCTGGCGAGCGCTGAGGAGTGGTTCCTCCTCCACGAGGAAGCGCGAGTTCGCGAGTTCCTGAACTGGCCACCGAGGAGTCGCGGCCAGGCACTGCGCCACCTCCGTGTCCGCACGCAGTCCACGAGGCTCTGCAGGGCCGAGGACTTCATGGCGCTGGCCGTCGAACTCGAGGGGCGGCTCATCGGTGATATCTCCCTGCAGCTGCGGGCCGTTGCCAGCGAAGTGCGCAGCGTCGAGATCGGGTGGGTGCTGCATCCCGATGCTCAGGGCAATGGATACGCGCGGGAGGCGGCGGAGGCCGTCATCCAGTTCGCATTCGAGGCTGTGCATGCCCGGATGGTCCTCGCGGTCGTGCATTCGCGCAACACCGGATCGCTCAGGCTCGCGGAGCGTCTGGGATTCCACGAGCTGAGCCGCCGCGAGAGCGAACGGCTGCTCGTCTTGACCCGAGATGACTTCGCCTTGGCCGACCGCGGTGCCGAGCGGGATCCGGACATGGCGCTTCCTCGACCGGCAAATGGAGGCGGGCCCTGCTGAACTGCTCACATGGTCCGGCTGATCCTGTTTCTCCTCCGGGTGGATAGCACTCTCTGCTCCAAGACCCGGCGAGATCGCCAAGGAAACGCCCAGCTCTGCGCCGCTTCGCCCGCCGGTTCGGGGGAGGGGAGTTCTCCCCGCCCCATCTCGGAGCGCGAATCCACCAGCCCGCCCCAATCCGCGGGACTACGCTCGCCGACACCCCGGACCAGCCGGGCCTGTCGAAGGAGTCAACATGCGTCGCATCGTCTCGACCGTCACCGCAGCCCTCTTCGCCGTCGGCATCGCCGTCTCAGCACCCGCTATAGCAAGCGCCGGCACCACGCAGTCGTACTGGACCGGCGGATCGCTCGCCGACTGCCAGGCCGTGCAGCGCACCTACATCAGCTCGTGGACCAAGATCACCGAGGCCTGCCACCGCAACGGCAACGGCTACTCGTTCACCTGGACCTCGCTCTAAGGCGTCTCCGGCGAGGTCGTGGATGCTCCGTTCGGCCTGATTGGTTCGTCCTGATAGCTCTGTCCTGACCGGTTTGGCCTGATTGGTTCGCCCTGGTCGGCTTCTCCTGACCGCGCCTTCTGCGCGCGTCGCCTGCGCACCGCCGGGCAACGCATCTGCGGCAAGAAGGTCACTTTCGCCCCACCCGGGCTCCCGGAGCGGGCAGAAAGTGGCCTACTCGGCGGCGGCGGATACGCGGCGCGGCGTCGCGCGGTTCAAGCGGGCTCATGCGGCTCAGCCGGGCTCAAGCGGATCCGGCAAGCTCACGCGGCTCAAGCGGGTCACTTTCGCCCCACCCGGGCCCCGCAACGGGATGAAAGTGGCCTACTCGGCGCCGGCAGCGGCAGCGGTGTAAGGGGCGGCGCCGCGGCGTCGCGCAGGTAGAGCGGGCTCACGCGGTTCAGATGGGCCACTTTCGCCCCACCTGGGCTCCCGAGATGGGCTGAAAGTGGCCTTCTTGGCAGCGGCAGCGGCAGCGGCAGCGGCAGCGGCAGCGGCAGCGCGGCGCCCGCGGCGCTGCGCGGTTCAGCGGGCTCGCGCAGGCCAGGCGGGCTCATGCGGCTCAGGCGGGTCACTTTCGCCCCACTCGGGCTGCCGGGATGGGCTGAAAGTGGCCTACTTGGCGGCGGCGGCAGCGGCGTCGCGCGGGCCAGGCGGGCCACTTTCGCCCCACTTGGGCTGCCGGGATGGGCTGAAAGTGGCCTTCTTGGCGGCGGTAGCGCGGCGCCCGCGGCGCTGCGCGGTTCGGCGGGCTCGCGCAGGCCAGGCGGGCTCATCCGGTCCAGATGGGCCACTTTCGTCCCACTTGGGCTCCCGGGATGGGCTGAAGGTGGCCTACTTGGAGGCGGCGGCGGGGGTGGCAGCGCGGCGTCGCGCGGTTCAGGCGAGCTCGCGCGGCTCAAGCGGGTCACTTTCGCCCCACCTGGGCCCCCGCGACGGGCTGAAAGCGCCCTACTCGGCGGCAGGGGCGGATCATGCGACGCTCAGCGTGACGGCGCGCTTCTCCGGATCAGCCGAGTCGACGCGGACTCGTATGGCGGCGCCCAGCTCCAGGGCCGCGGCGCCGCCGACGACCCTCGCCCGCACTGCGGGGTCGCGCAACAGCACGGTCGCCTTCGCCTGACCCGCATCGGCGGGCCCGGTGGGCGACGAATCGACGACGATCCCGTCGAGCTCCTCGCCCACACGGGGCGCGAGCAGGACCGCCTCGAGCAGATCGACCGCCGCCCGCTCGTACGCGTTCGCACGGCGTGAGCCCTCGGCCATCTCGCCGGGCAGCGCCTCGAGCGCATCCACGACCCACGACGGCACGGGTTCTCCGGCGCAGAACGCCAGCGCGATCTCGGTGCCGTAGCGGTCGACGAGGCGCCGCAGCGGGGCGGTCACGTGCGCGTACTCGGCGGCGATGGCGCTGTGGGATGCGGCGCTCGGCACGTCCGGATGCTCGGGCGTGCCGAAGGCCGCGTACCCGGCTCCGCGGAACAGGCGGGTGGCTTCGGTCGCGAACGCCGCGTACTCGGGCCGGGCCACGTCGATGGTCCTGACGAACTGGGCGTACGAGACCTCCGGTGCCCAGTCGAAGCCGAGGGAGGCGGCGACGCGACGCAGGCGCTCGACGTCCTCGTCGCGGGCGGGATCCAAGGTGCGCCAGATTCCCACTCCCGCCCGTCGCTGCAGGGTCGCGGCTGCGATTCCCGTGAGCAGCGACAGCTGCGCGTTGAACTCCTCGCAGGCGAGCGGCTCCCGCAGCACGAGCCGGTAGCGCTTGTCGTCGTCGCTGCGCTCGATCTCCTGGTCGGGCACCTCGAGCGTCGCGCCGCCGCGCGCGAACTGGGCGTCGATGCGCAGCCGGCCGATCTCCGCCAGCAGCCCGAGCAGCTCGTCGGCGGTTCCGGCGTCGAGCCGTGCCTGAACCGAGGGGTAGTCGAGTTGCGCCCGGGAACGCACCATGGATCGACGCACCTCGATGTCATCGAGCAGCGCGCCCGAGCTGTCGAGACGCATCCGCCACACGACGGCGGGCCGATCGACCCCGGGGAGCAGGCTCGCGGCGCCCTCGCTGAGCACGGCCGGGTGCAGGCCGAATCGGCCGTCCGGCCCGTAGACGGTGAGGGCGCGGCGGTGCGTCTCCGCGTCCAGCGCCCCACCGGGCTCGACGAAGGATGCGACGTCCGCGATCGCGTAGAACACCTCGAAACCGTCAGCGTCCTCGCCGGTGGCCTCGACGCGGCGAAGGAAGAACGCCTGGTCGAGGTCACGCGAGCCGACAGGGTCGAGGGTCACGAACGGCAGCTCGCGGAGATCGTGCCGCCCGGAGTCCGAGCCGAACTCGTGGGCTGCGGCTACCTCGGCCTCGGCTCGCGCGTCGGCTGGGTAGTCGGCCGGGATCTCGAGCTCGGTGCGGAGCCGCTCCAGATACGGGCCGAGCACCTCCGCGGCCGCACCGGCCTGCACAGCACGCGTGCTCATCGGCGGGGAACGGATGCAGGTTCGACGGTGAACTTCATGGCGTCACGCTACCCGCACCAGATCAGGGGGCGCCGATGCCGTCAGTGCCGTAGGTCATCGTCCACACCGTCTGCACGTTGTCGGCGACGGCTTTCGCCGACTCGACCTCGATGGTGTGGCTGGTCTCCGTGAGCAGGTACTGTCCGCCGGTGTCGACCGTGATCCCGGAATTCGTGTCCGACTGCAGGTAGCCGCGGATGCCGACGGAGCCCTCCATGTAGCCCGAGTAGGTGACGCGCAGCTTGGTGCCCTCCTGCGCGTAGCTCCATTGTCCGGTCGTCTCCGGGTCGGTGGTGATCGGGCCGAACGCGGAGAGGGTGGCGATCACCGTATCCGTCTCGCGGGAGGGGGAGATGAGGATCGACACGGTGCCCGTGTAGTCGACGCCGGAGGTCTCGATGAAGGCGATGACCGCCTCCGTGCTCTGGCCGACTGCCAGCTCGGTGTCGAAGGGCGTGAAGTTGCCTTCGATCGTGGAGAGGGCCGTGGATGCGGCGGCGAGGGGAGTTGCCAGGGCGGCGGCGAAGACGGGGGTGGTCCAGGCCGCGGTCGAGAGCAGTGCTCGGCGGGACGGGCGGCCAGGCGCAGGCCGTTCTGCGGTCGTGTGGCTCGAGGGGAGGAAGGAAGGCATGATGCTCCGGTCTGCGGCGTGGGGGCGCCGCTCTGCGAACGATACGGCCTGCGGGCGTCGGGCAGAAGAGGTCGGTTGTCGGACTCTGCCGGATGCTGCCTAAGACGCTCTGAGCGGACGCGCACGCGCTCCATACGTTCTCCATAGATCGATAGGTGACGATAGGCGCATGGTTGACTTCAACAAGATCCTCGGCGCGGCCTCGAAGGCCCTCGGCAACTCCGGCAATTCCGGGGGCAACCGGGGCGGCAAGAGCGGCTCCGGGGACTGGAAGGACATGGTCCGCAAGGTCGCCGATCAGGTGACGGGGGATGGGCAGCAGCCACGCGGCCAGCAGGGCTACCCCGCCCGGGACGCCGCGCAGCAGCGTGACCAGCACCAGCAGCGCGACCAGTACCAGCAGTCTGACCAGTACACCGCCCGCGACTCCGGCCCACGGTACGGGCAGCAGCCGCCGAGCGCTCCGAGCTATGGCTCGCGCCCGGCCTCTAATCCGAGCTCAGGGACTGCCGCGGACAAGGCGGCCATTGCGAAGTACGACTACCTCCTCAAGACCGCGGCGCCTGACCAGCTCGAGCAGGCGCACCGTGAGGCGTTCCAGCGACTCACGCCGGAGCAGCGCGACCAGGTGCGTGAGCGCCTGAGCGCGGAGTCCGGTCCGTACGACCGCCCGCAGTCGAGCTCCCCTGACGACCTGGCACGTGCGGCGACGCGCGGCGAGGTGCAGCGACCCGGGTTCATGGCGAAGGTGCTCGGGGCGGGCAAGCGCATCGCGGGCTCCCGCGGTGGCTCCAACTTCACGCCCGGCTCGAGTCGTGGCGGGTCCGCTCGCTTCGGCCGTGGCGCGGGCGTCGCCGGTGCAGCTGCGGCGGGTGTCGGGGCTGGTGCGCTCGGCGGCATCGCGCTCGGCGTCGTCGGCGGTGCCGTCGCCAGCTCCGTCGCGCTTCCGCTGATCGGCGACGCGATGGCATCCGGAATCGACTTCGACGGCATCGCCGCGTCCGGGATCGAGGGCTTCGAGGGGCTCACGGCCGACCTCGGCGAGTTCGGCGGGATCGGTGAGGCCGTCTCGGGGCTCGGCGACCAGGTCAGCGGATTCGGCGACCAGTTCGCGGGCGCCGGCGACCAGCTCACGGGCGCGGGCGACCAGTTCCTCGGCGGCGTCGAGGAGCAGGCAGGCAACTTCGGCTTCGACATCCCCGGCCTCGGAGACCTGTTCGGCAAGTGATGCACGCCTTGGCGCACCCGGGAGAAGGGCCGGCGCTGGGAGCCTGATCCGTCAGAGCTGCTCGCCGATGACGCGAGCTGCCTGGATGACGCGGGACCTGAACCTCGCGAGCCCGTCCTCGCTGATCGTCTCTTCCGTCGTCACGAGATTCACGACGCCGATGACGGTGCCGCGCGAGTCCGTGATGGCGGCCGTGAGGCTCACGGTTCCCGGGTAGCGCTCTGAATGGCTCTCGTAGGTGCCCGTCGCCGCGGCTTCGGCGAGCTCAGATCGAAGCGAGTCGGCGGTCTGATGCCGTCCGCTGGCGAGTGCGAGCCCCGAGTAGTCCTTCAGGAACTCGTCGAGTTCTTCCGGTGCGACGGCCGCGAGCAGCACCTTGCCGCCACCGACGTCGAGGTCGAGGCGCTGCCCGATCGGGAACCGGTAGCGGAGCGACTCGGGTGGCTCGACGCGCGCGACGAGGATGCGCGACCAGCCCGAGCGCACGTAGACGGACGACGTGAATCCGGTCGTCTCGGTGAGGTTCTGCAGCACCGGATGCGAGACGGAGGCGAGCCGATCCTGGAGCATGAACGCGTGCGCGTGCGCGAGGACGACGGGACCGAGCGTGTAGCCGGCCTCGGTCGAGTTGAGGTACCCGCGCCGCGCGAGGGTCGTGGTGATGCGCTGCGTGGTCGTGATGTGCAGGCCGGTGGCCTTGGAGATCTGCGTCAGCTTCAGCGGCGTCCGTGATGCCTCGACGCACTCGATGACGTCGAGCGCTCGTTCGAGCGTCCGGCCTTGATTGACGCGCTCAACGCTCACTGCGTTTTCCCCTCCGTGCCAGGTGATTCCTCAACGTACCACCGGGTGCAACGAGACCCTGCTTGGTCCCGTCCCTGGCCGCGAACGTGGACGCCTGCTATCGTTACGCGAAATCAACTTGCGCAGGGTGATAGAAAACTCTGCCTGATGACAACGGAGTCGTTCATGAGAATCGCTGTCCTCGGCCTCGGTGAAGCCGGAAGCATGTACGCGAAGGCGTTCGTCGAAGCCTCCTGGGAGGTCGTCGGCTTCGACCCCAGGAGCGTCGAGATCCCCGGAATGACCAGCGCCACCTCGATCGCCGAGGCGGTCGCCGGCGCCGACGCGGTGCTCGGCCTCACCACGGCGGCCCACGCCGCAGGGGCAGCGCGAGACGCGGTACCGCACCTCGAGCCGACCGCGGTGTTCCTCGACCTCAACGCCGGATCCCCGCAGCTGAAGCGGGCCGTCGCCGACGAGATCGGCGAACGCGCCAAGGTCGTCGACGGGGCCGTGATCGGCTCGGTGAAGAAGTTCGGCGCGCAGGTGCGCGTCATCCTCTCCGGCCCCGACGCGGACTCGGCCGCCGACGTACTGCGCTCCATCGGCGCCACTGCGGACGTCGTCAGCGACACCATCGGGGACGCATCCGGCCGCAAGCTCCTGCGCAGCGTGTACATGAAGGGACTCGGCGCGCTCATCAGCGAGGCCATGTCCGCCGGCCGTGCTGCTGGCGAGGAAGCGTGGATGCGCGCCCAGATCGTCGAGACCCTGGTCGACGGAGAGGCCGCCGTCACGCGTCTCGACGAGGGCACGCGCATCCACGCAGACCGGCGAAGCCACGAGCTCGGCGACAGTCTGGAGCTGCTGAGCGCGCTTCCGGGGAACTGGCCCGTCACCGAAGGCGCCAGGCGCCGACACGTCGACCTCGCCTTCGAGGCGAAGCCCGACTTCGCGGCGGAACTCGAGTCGGTGCCGACGGCGGCGCTCGGCGATGGCGGGGACCGGCTCGGATTCGCGCACTCGAGCATCAAGCCCATCTGGCCCTCCGGCCCGATCGCCGGACGCGCACGCACCGTGCTCGTCAATCCAGGCGACAACCGGGCCCTGCACGAGGCGCTCAAGGTGGTCCGGCCCGGCGAGGTGCTCGTCATCGCGGGTGGCGGGTACGCCGAGCGTGCGCTGCTCGGCGAGCTCATCGCGGAGCGCGCGGTCAACGCGGGGGTGCGCGGCATCATCGTCGACGGCGCAGTGCGCGACGTCTCCGCCATCGCCGAGATCGGACTACCCGTCTGGGCTGTCGCAGTCTCCCCGGCGGGCCCCTACAAGTCCGGCCCCGGGCGGGTCGGCGAGACCATCTCGCTCGGAGGCGCCATCTGCTCGACCGGCGACTACGTGGTCGCCGACGAGGATGGCGTGCTCGTCCTCCCGATCGACCGCGCGGTTGCCGCGCTCAGGGCAGGCCGGGCGGTGCTCGCCGATGAGGCGGGCCGCCGTGTCGAGATCCTGCGCCAGCGCGCCGAAGCGAATCCCAGCGCCTGATCCGGCGCACCAGACCATAGACAGCAAAGGAGCTGCCATGAGCATCACCGACCAGGGGCACCCGCCCCGCCGACGTAGGGGAGGGTCATGCCTGTCGCACTGATCGCCCTCGTCGCCTTCATCGCGACGATCGTCACCTGGAACGTCGTCGTCAAGCGCAACATGGCGGAAGCCATGATCCTCGGCTTCCTCGTCACGCTCGCCTTCGCCGGGTTCAACGCCCCCGAGTACGCCGTGACCGCCGTCGTCGAAGCATCCGAGAACCAGGTCCTCTACGCCGCCGTCGCGTTCGTCTTCATGACGCACTTCGTCGAGCGCACCGGCGTCATCGATCGCCTCATCGCCATCCTCTCCTCGCTCTTCGGCAAGCTGCCGGGCGGCCCCGCGATCGTCGACACGCTCGCATCCGGTGCCATGGGAGCCGTCGCGGGCGGCTCCAACACGGGCAACGCGGCCTCCTCCGGAGCGATCACCGGTCCGTGGATGGTGCGCACCGGATGGAAGCGCTCGCGCGCCGCGACCGTCATCGCCGGCAACGCGGGCCTCGGCACCGCGCTTCCTCCGAGCGCGTCCATGGTCATCATGATCGGATTCGCCGGCACGCTCGTGACGACCAGCGAGGTCTACCTGGCGCTGCTCGTCGCCGGCATCTACCAGTTCGTGTTCCGGATGGGCCTCATCGGCTGGTTCGTGAAGCGCGACAAGATCACGGCAGCCTCGGGACCCGAGATCCTGCCGTGGCGCAGCGCGATGAAGCGCGGCGGAACGTCGACCCTCATCTTCCTTGGCGCGATCATCCCGATCGCGATCTCGGTCGGGCCCCTCGCCGACGCCCTCAAGGCGTCGCCGGTGCTCTCCGAAGCCATGGGATCGATCTCGCTCATCGTGTGG
This sequence comes from Pseudoclavibacter sp. Z016, assembly GCF_002931215.1. NCBI lineage: Bacteria > Bacillati > Actinomycetota > Actinomycetes > Micrococcales > Microbacteriaceae > Pseudoclavibacter > Pseudoclavibacter sp. Z016. The sequence goes on along the minus strand of NZ_PSTU01000024.1, from coordinate 19,454 downwards.
ATCCCGGTCCTCATCATGTTCTTCGCCGCGCTCGTCGCCTGGAAGGACCTGCCGCGCTCGCCGCGCGGATGGTGGGAGCTCATCACGAGCGGGGCGCCGAAGTTCTACACGATCGTCGCGCTCCTCTTCTTCGCCGTCGTCGCGAGCGAGGTGCTCGCCGAGCTCGGCCTCGCGGAGGACGTCGACAACCTGCTGAGCGGCGTCGACATCCCGCTGTGGCTGCTCGTGACGTTCATCGGGCTGCTGATCGTGCTGGTTGCGGGCCCGCTGTCGTCGACGGCAACCCTCACCGCCGTCGGTCAGGTGTCGCTGTTCACGCTCATCGCCGCGGGCATCGACCCGCTGCTCGCCGTCATCGCGATCCTCGTGTTCGCCTCGACGGAGGGCGCCTCCCCGCCCGCCTCCGGCGCCATCTTCGTCGCGAGCGGCCTCACGGGAGCCAAACCGGAGTCCACGTTCGTGCCGCTCATCATCTACTACGTCGTGCCGTTCTTCGCGCTCGGCGTCCTGATCGCGCTCGGGATCGTCCCGGTCCCCGGCGGATAGGAGTCTGAAATCATGCGCACCTCACTGCACCGCATCCTGCATCCGCTCTTCGGCATCGCGATGATCGTCTTCCTGCTGCTGGCGTTCGTGCTCGTCTTCGCCCAGGTCATCGGGCTCATCTTCGCGCAGCCCTGGCTCATCGAGGGAGCCTCGGAGACGCTCCTCCATCCGGCCATCATCTCGGCCATCGTCGTCGGCCTCATCGGCTACGCCCTCTTCAACTGCCTCCCGAAGGTGGAGAAGAAGGCCGAGCTGGAGGATGAGGACGAAGACTGACCGGGTCGATCTCGACGCCCGCACCCCGGATCGCCGCGAGCGATCTCGGCGTGCGGGCGTCTCCCGTTAGGCTCGCGTGATGGCGAACCGCAGCTATCTCTACGTTGTCGACGAGGTTCCGGGGCAGGGGGCTCCGCTCACTCGTGTCTCCGGGCTGTCGGAGTGGAACTGGGATGTGCCGCTCGTGCACGAGCTGCTCGTCTCGGGGTCTGGTCGGCTGGTGCCGTCGACGATCTGGGATGCGCCGGCGGCAGCGATCCTCGGCGACTACGACCAGGGCGTCGCCAACCTCGAGCGCCTCTTCGCTCGGCTCCCGCAGGACCAGGAGACGCAGCGGCAGATCGCCGAGGCGCGCAGCGTGCTGCGCGACCCCGCGAACCGTGGACGCTACCTGCTGCTCGAGGTCGCGGAGATCCACGCGCTCAGCGCCACGGACGACGAGAACCCGCACCCCGAGATGCTCCGGGAGGCGCAGGGGATGGTCTGCGACACCGAGCAGCACGTGGACGCGCTCATCCGCACAGCACTCGAGCTGCCGCCGGAGCGGCTGCAGGAGCTGACGGGCTCCGGGGCGTGGGCGAGCAACCTCTACTTCGAGCCGTCCGGAGAGCCGCAGCCGCCGGCCCAGGCGGCACCGGTCCAGGCGGCGCCGAATATCCCTGCGACGAGCCTGCCCTCCCAGAGCGCCCCGCCGACGAGCCCGAACGCACCGCAGTTCGCCCCGCCCACCGGTGCGTCGGCTTCGCCGGTCTTCCTGACGCGGCCGCTGGCGAACGGCGCGACACAGTGGAGCCTCGGGCTGATCGCGGTCATCCCGTTCCCGTTCGTGACCGCCATCACGGCAGGCATCGTGATGATCGCGGCCGGCCGGTCGCGCGCGCCCGCCACCGAGGAAGGCGAGCGAAACCGCACCAACGCCGCCAACTGGGGGCTCACCTACCTGCTCTCCTCGATCATCCTCATCGCCCTGCACATCGCGTTCCTCTTCGTCCTCGACGACACCTACTCGGGGTCGTTCTTCCCCATCGGCATCCCCATCACGCTCTGGTTCGCCGTCTCCGTGACGCACATCGTGTTCTCGATCGTGGGCAGCGTGAAGGCCTCGCGCGGAGTGGTGTTCGCCCCCATCGCGCTGCCGTTCTTCAGTCCGCGCCTGCGGGGCTGACCATCTTCAGTGCAGACTCGTCGCCTCTGGACGTCACTGGCGATTCAGGGGCCGATTCTGCACTCATGTTGGACAGGGGCCGCCGCGCCCGCCGCGTCTCATCTGCACCCTGCCAGTACAGGGGCGGATGGGCGACAATGGCGGGGTGCCAACGCCGCAGCGGACAAACCCCGAAGCCGGGGTGCCGTCGCGCCTGCGCAACGCGGTGTTTCGGTCCGTCGCCGACCAGGGCAAGGCCGCGCTCGTCGAGCGTCGCCTGAGCGTCGCCATCAACCGCGGCGTTCTGCAGGCAGGGGAGCGGCTGCCCCCGGAGAGCGAGCTCGCCAAGTCGCTCGGGGTCTCGCCGGTCACCGTTCGCGAAGCGCTGGTCCTCCTGCGGCAACGCGGCCTCGTCACGACGAAACGAGGACGCGGAGGCGGCAGCTTCGTCACCGCGGGCGCCGACCCTGCCTCACACGCCGCCGCCGAGCTCGCATCCATCTCCCGCACGGCGCTGCGTGACCTCGCCGCCCATTACTTCGCCGTCACCGCTGGCTGCCTCGAACTCGCAGCCTCCAGGGCTGCGCCGAGCGAGGTCGACGCGATCCGCGCTCGGCTCACGGCGTTCGGCGACGCCGCGATCTCCGGGCGGCAGGCTCAGCCGACGCCCGCGCTCTGGCGACACGTCGCCGACGACATCGTCGTCGAACTGTGCGCACTCGGGCAGTCGGTGCGGCTCACCAAGGAGCAGATGCGCGTGCAATCCGAGCTCTCCCCGCTGCTCGGGCTGCTCGCTGTGGACGACGCCGAGCGGGAGGCGCAGCGAGGCGAGATACTTGGACTCGTCGATGATGTCGCTCGGGGGGACACCGCTGGCGCGCGCGAGACTCTGCGCGCGACGGTGAGCGACGTCGTCGAACGGCTCGAGGCAAAGCGCAGGTCGCTGCTCGAGCGGTAGGCGCGCCGGCGCCGTGATGGTGCCGGGTGCCGGGGAACGACTATGGCTGGGGGGCCAACGTATGCCGATCAACGACAACGAGGTGAGGATCGCCGCACTCGCGGGGCTGCCGAACTGGTCTTGGAGCGACTTCACGGAGAACGTGATGCAGACCACCAACCTCATGAGGCTGGAGCCGAACGGGTGGCTGGCGCTCATCGCCTACCTCGCCGGCCCCAGCTGGGTGTATCAGGAGCCGGCGCGGTACGACCCCGTCGTCGAGACGGACGGCGGTGGCCAGCGTGTCGGCGGGCCAGCCGACGGTACCTTCTCAAGTGAGGAGGACATCAGCGGGATCCACGACGACATGGTCCAGTACCTCGCAGATGCTGGGGTGCCGGCGCCCCCGCGGGCGGTGCAGTGGATGCTGTGCCTCCCCGACGGGGTCACGGAACGAGACCTCGAGGGAGTGTGCCTCCGTGCGGCGCGGGACGTCGCACCCGACGACCACCGAAGGAACGCGCTCGAGGTGCACGCGGCGCTGCGGGTGCTGTTGAATGGTCGCATGTCGCCGCTCGCCTGGTGACGCGGAACGGGCTCTCGCCGATCTTCGCCGGTCGACCCAGTGAAAGCGGCCCTCCGCTGTGTACCATCGGCCAACACCGAGGCAGAGGAGCCGCTCCATGACGATCGACGCCACCGCAGTTCGACGCGGCCCAGCTGCGCTCCTCGACGACTACTTCCGATCGACACTCAACGTGCTCGAAACGCTCAGCCGCGACCTCGGTGCCGTGCTCGGCGACCTCGAGTCGCGGGGCGAACTCAGCGACCGTCGCCTCGACGAGCTGGTCGAGCCGCTCGCGCTCGCGGTCTTCACTCGTACCTGGCCGGCCGCGTTCGGGGCCGGATTCGTCGCATCCCTCGACCTTCGCGGCCCGTCCCGCGGCCACCTGTCCTGGTGGCAGGGCCCGATGCGCTCGCAGCTGCGGCTCGCAGCGCAGACGCCAAGCCGAGAGCACATCGACTACAGCGGATTCGAATGGTTCCGCGTGCCCCGGGAGACCGGCGAGGGTCATGTCGCGGGCCCGCACGTCGACTACCTGTGCAGCGACGAGTACACGCTCACCGTCAGCATGCCCGTCTGGAACGGGCGGCGATTCCTCGGCGTCGTCGCCATGGACCTCCTCGTCGACGACGTCGAACGAGAGCTGCTCCCGGCGCTGCGTGAGTTCGGCGACGTGAGCGTCGTGAACGCAGCCCAGCGCGTGCTCGCATCCACCGAATCGCGGCTCGCGCCGGGAGATTCGGTGCGCGACCTCGACGGCTACGGGAGCACCGACTGCGCGATCGCCGGGCTCCGCGTGCTCACCCGGGTCTAGGCCTCGACGCGCGGGACCTCGGGGCAGGTCGGAGTCCCGAGTCCGGGTTCAGTCGATCTCAGTCGATCTCGGGCGGAGCTGGCGGCTGCAGCCGCTGCTGCGCATCCGGGGTGCGCAGGTACTTGCGAAGGGCTTTGATGGCGAGGATCAGTGCCCAGATGGTGAGGACCAGGATCGCAAGGATGACCGCGAAGTAGGCGACCATCACGACGGTGTGCATTGGGTTGAGTCCGATCATCGATCGACGGTACGTCGCGAGACTGGGCGTCGGGTCAGTGGAAGCGGGCGGCGGATGCGGGTCACGCCGTAGCTCGGCGACACGACGGGAACATGGCTGCATCGACGTGCGACGATGCGGACATGAGTGCTCTCGCCCCATCCGAGTATCTGCCCGACCTCGTACCCGAGCTGCTCGTCACCGACGTCCGAATCAGCCTTGCGTTCTGGGTCGATGGATGCGGTTTCGAGGTGAAGTATGACCGACTCGAGGAGGGGTTCGCGTATCTGACCCGTGGCAACGCTCATCTCATGCTCGAACAGCGCGGCGTCGGCCGGAACTGGGTAACCGGGCCGCTCGAGCCGCCGCTCGGGAGGGGCATCAACTTCCAGATCTCCGTGGCCGATGCTGACGAGGTCGCGGCGGCTGTCCTCGCGACCGGTCGGGAGCTCTTCATGCCGCCAGAGACGAAGTGGTACCGGGCGGGTGGGGACGAAGTCGGGGTCCGCCAATTCCTTGTGACGGACCCCGACGGGTACTTGATCCGCTTCCAGGCGAGCCTGGGGCGGAGAGCTGCCAGCTAGCTCGTGACGGCTGACGTCTGGCGGCTGCGGCGGGCGGCGATGAACGAGCGCACGCCGGCCGTGATGAGGGCGACGAGCAGGACCAGCATGACGGTGCTGCTGATGACCGCGCCGGGGCGCTCGGCGGTGCCGGCGAAGAGGTCCCCCAGCTGGGCGACGTTCATGAGCGACCCGAGCGCGCCGAGGAGCGCGACGGCGAGCGCGCCGTGGATGGCGTGCTTGCGGAGCTTCGGGTTGCGGGCGATGAGGCCGGCGATGACGAGCAGGAGGCCGACGGCGGCCGGGATGAGGGCCGTGAGGCTGCCGGTGTCGCTGACGAAATAGGCGACCGCGCCCGTCACGACGAGGGCGGCACCGATGAGGATGGTGAGGAGAGGCATGCGGGATGGGATCCAATCTCGCGGTAGGCCAGCAGCGTCCTCGGCGGACCGCTTCGCGCGGGCTCAGCCCTGGCGCGCGACGGCCGGCGACGGAAGCGTCGCTGGTCGTTGGTGTCTGGTGAACCCAACTTTACCAGCTGGTCGGTTCCGGCCTCCGGCCGCCCGGTGCGCCTGTTCAGCTGCGGACTGCGCCCTCGATGGCGTCTCGCCCGGCCTCGCGGGTCGCGAAGGCGCCGAGGAAGGTGCCCTGCCCGTCGTGTGCGCGAAACTCTCCGTGCACGAGCTCCACGAACCCGGCGAAGTCGTCGCCGGAGGCCGTCTCCCGCATCGCGACCCAGAGTCCGTTCGCGGGGGAGAGCCAGCGGAGCTGTCGAGGAGCGGAATCGACGACCGCTCGGGTCGTGGACTCGCGGGGGATCTCGAGCAGGCTCATGGGGTTCCTCGGTTCAAGAGTGGATGATCGGATAGTTAGGTTAGCTAGCTAATCCTGAGAGTCGGCACAGGGTTCGCTGGACGCGGTGCTGCTCGGGTCAGCCCAGTGCATCCGGAGACTCGGGGAGCGTCTGGCCGCCGTCGACGACGATCGTCTGACCCGTGATGTATCCCGCCTCGCGGCTGGCGAGGAACGCCGCGGCGTAGCCGATCTCCTCGGCGCGGCCAAGTCTCCGCAGCGGGACTGCGGAGGTCATCGACGCGAGGTAGTCCTCGCCCATCTCGTCGAGTCCAGCGGATTCGACATTGCCGGGCAGGACTGCGTTCACGGTGATGGCGTGCTTCGCGAGCTCGATCGCGGCCGTGCGCATGAAGCCCAGCTGCGCGGCCTTGGAGGCCCCGTAGTGCGACCAGCCCGGGTAGCCGGTCGTCGGGCCCGTGATGGATGAGGTCAGCACGACCCGGCCGCGGCCTGATTCCTGTAGGGCTGGCAGGCAGGCCTGCACGGCGTAGATGGTGCCCTTCACGTTCGTGTCGAGCACTTCGTCGAGCTGTGCCGGCGTCATCGTCGCGAGGTCCGCCTGCGGGAAGATCCCCGCGTTGGCGCAGAGCACGTCGATGCCGCCGAACGCCGCCGCGGTCGACGCCGCAAGCGCGCGGCACGACTCGGGGTCGGTGACGTCAACCGTGAACCCCGAGATCTGGGCTCGAGTGTCCGCGTTCGCGTCCGCGTCGGCGACGAGCGAGAGCGCGGCGACGGCCGTATCCACCCCCGCCTGCGAGCGACCAGCGACCGCGACCCGCGCGCCCGCCTGCGCGAACACGCTGGCGATGCCGAAGCCGATGCCCTTCGTGCCGCCGGTGACGACGACGCGAGTGTCGGAGAGGTCGAACAGGGGAGCAGCTGGCATGGTGCGCCTTTCGCGAATGGGGTGGATGCGCCCATTCCATCGCCCCGGAAGGGCGCGATGCCCCTCCGGAAACCTGCCTGCGACCGCTCTTAACGCAGTGTTTACGCCCGCCGCTCGATCACCGCCAGGGGCGTCGGGTCACCACCAGAATGGAGGCTGGGTCACGTACGGCGCCTCGAGTCGCGCGACCTCGTCCTCGGTGAGCGTCAGCTCGAGGGCCGCGACGGCGTCATCGAGGTGCTTCGCCTTGGTCGCCCCGACGATGGGCGCTGCGACCGTCGGGTTGCGCAGCACCCACGCCAGTGCGACTCGTGCCATCGGGACCTCGCGCTCGGCCGCGATCTGCTCGACGACGTCGATGATGGGGCCGTCGGCCTCGGCATCGAACGCCTTCGCGACAGAGTCAAGTTCGGCGCGTGCCGTCGATTCGCCGCGCGGCCGGGTCAGGCGCCCCTTGCCGTTCGGCGAGTACGGGACGAGGCCGACGCCCATGTCGGCGCACATGGGGATCATCTCCCGCTCCTCCTCGCGCTTCAGCAGGTTGTACTGGTCCTGCATGGCGACGAACGGGGTCCATCCGCCCACCGCCGCGGCCTGCTGCAGCTTCGCGAACTGCCACGCGTACATCGACGATGCGCCGAGATAGCGCACCTTGCCGGAGCGCACGAGGTCGTCGAGGGCCTGCATGGTCTCCTCCACGGGGGTGCTGTCGTCGAAGCGGTGGATGTAGAGCACGTCGATGTGGTCGGTGCCGAGTCGCTCGAGGGACGCGTTCGCCTGTTCGAGGATCGCCGTGCGGGACAGGCCGGAGCCGCCGGGGCCGTCGTGCATCTTGCCGGAGAGCTTCGTCGCGAGCACGATCTCCTCCCGGCGGCTGAAGCGACGCATCGCGCGCCCGATGATCTCCTCGCTCGTGCCCTGCTGGTACACGTTCGCCGTGTCCCAGAAGGTGATGCCGAGCTCGACCGCCTGGCGGAGCAGCGGTGCTGCCGCGTCGTCGTCGAGGGTCCAGCTGTGCAGGCCGCGTGTCGGGTCGCCGAAGCTCATGCAGCCGAGTGCGAGGCGGCTGACGCGGAGGCCGGTGCGGCCGAGGTTCGTGTACTCCATGCCAGGAGCGTATGTCGCACCACCGACACCAGGGAGGCCCTGGCAGTGCCCCCTGCTTCGCGCCCTGCCCTGCCCTGCGCCCTGGCCTGCGCTGCGCCCTGCCCTGCCCCGCGCCCTGTGGCCTGGCCTGTCGGCTGCAGACCTGGGGCTAGGGCACCGGAAGGCGCCAGCTGAGGTGCGCAGGCGCGAGGTCTGCGGATGCGTGGGGGCTGCGGATGCGGTTTCGCTACACCTGGGGGTTGTGCACGCCTTTCCGGGCGCAGGGGTGCGCAGGCGCGAGGTCTGCGGATGCGGCTTCGCCAGACCTGGGGCTAGGGCACCAGGAGGTGCCAGCTGGGGTGCGCAAGTGCGAGGTCTGCGGATGCGTGGGGGCTGCGGATGCGGCTTCGCTACACCTGGGGGTTGTGCACGCCTTTCCGGGCGCAGGGGTGCGCAAGTGCGAGGTCTGAGCATGCGCGGGGTCTGCGGATGGGGCTTTGCGAGACCTGGGGGTTGTGCACGTCTGTTGGTGCGGAGGGGTGCGGATGCGCGAGGTCTGCGGGTGGGGCTTTGCGAGACCTGGGGGTTGTGTACGTCTTTGGGTGTGCTGGGGTGCGCAAGTGCGGGGTCTGCGCAAGTGCGGGGTCTGCGGGTGGGGCTTGGCGAGACCTGGGGGTTGTGCACGCCTTTTGGTGTGCGGGGGTGCGCAAGTGCGGGGTCTGCGCATGCGCGGGGTCTGCGGACGCGGCTTTGCGAGACCTGGGGGTTGTGTACGTCTTTGGGTGTGCGGGGGTGCGCAAGTGCGGGGTCTGCGGGTGGGGCTTCGCGAGACTTGGGGGTTGCGCACGTCTGGCGGTGCGCAGGGGTGCGCATGCGCGAGGTCTGCGGATGCGCGAGGTCTGCGGATGCGGATGCGCCCTCACCCTCACCCCGCTTCCCGTAACCCAGTGTTTACAGGGGCGAACGCTGTGGAAACATCCGTCTGTCTACTATTGGCGAACAAGGTTTCATGTCAGGTAACATCAACACCATGCGGGAGACGACCATGACACAACTAGCCCCCAAGCTGGTCGAAGGAGAGCTCGCGGCAGGCGACCGCATCACGCTCCGCGACCTCGCCCAGGCGCACGGCGTGCAGTTCATCCTCGCCACGTTCGTCGACCTCAACGGCAAGCCGTGCGCGAAGCTCGTGCCGACCTCGGCCGCCGACGAGCTCGAGGCGGGCGCCCTCGGCTTCGCGGGCTTCGCCGCCGGCCTCATCGGCCAGGAGCAGCACGACCCCGACCTCATCGCGATCCCCGACCTCGACTCGTTCACCCCTCTGCCGTTCGTCCGCGAGGGCCTCGCGCTCGTGCACTGCGACCCGCACGTCAACGGGGAGCCGTGGCCGTACGCGCCCCGCAACATCCTGAAGCGCGCCATCGCCGAGCTCGCAACGCGCGGCATGACCGCCAAGGTCGGCGCCGAGGTGGAGTACTTCCTCGTCGACCGCGCCGAAGACGGCACCCTCGCCCCCGCCGACAAGCGCGACAACGGCCCTCGCCCCTGCTACGACGCCCGCGGCGTGACTCGCATGTACGACCACCTCGCCTCCGTCTCGACCGCCATCAACTCGCTCGGCTGGGGCAACTACGCCAACGACCACGAAGACGGCGCCGGCCAATTCGAGCAGAACTTCGACTACGCCGACGCGCTCACGACCGCCGACCGCGTCATCACGCTCCGCTACATCCTCAACGTGCTCGCCGAAGAGCGCGGCATGACGGCGACGTTCATGCCGAAGCCCTTCACGAACCGCACGGGCACGGGCCTGCACCTCCACCTGTCGCTATGGAGCGAGCAGGACGAGCCGCTCTTCCCGGCGGGCCCGAGCGCGAGCGGCGCCGCCGCATCCGCCGCATCCACCGATGACGCCGCGAGCGAGTCGGCACCGGATGCGCGGGGCCTCGGCCTCTCGCCCGTCGCGTACGGCTTCGTGGCGGGGCTCCTCGAGCACGCGCCCGCCCTGCAGGCGTTCCTCGCTCCCTCGGTGAACTCGTACAAGCGGATCGGCACGGCCACGTCCAGCTCGGGCGCGACCTGGTCGCCGCGAAAGGCGTCGTACGGTGGCAACGACCGCACGCACATGGTGCGGGTCCCGGACAACAAGCGCGTCGAGCTCCGCTCGGGGGACGGTGCAGCGAACCCCTACCTGGCGGTCGCGACCTCGATCATGGCCGGCCTCGATGGCATCGACAACAGCATCGACCCAGGCAACCCCTCCGGCCCAGGCCAGGCGCCCGAAGGCGCGGCCGTGCTGCCCGCGACGCTCCTCCACGCCGTCGAGGCGCTGCGCCGCGATCCCGTGATCCTCGCCAGCCTCAGCGGCGACGAGGCCACCGGCCGCTACTTCGCCGACGCGAAGGAGACCGAGTTCCTCACCTGGCACGCGCAGGTCAGCGACTGGGAGCTCGACACCTACCTCACCGCCTTCTGACCCACCCGCATCCAGAGACCAGACAAGACCACCCCGAAAGGACCACGCCCGTGTGTGGAATCGCCGCGCTGCAGTTGCGCAACCCCCAGCTCAGGCCGCAGATGGGCGACCTGCTCCAGACCATGCTCTGCGAGATGGTCGACCGCGGACCCGACTCCGCGGGCCTCGCCGTGTACGACAACCCCGACCTCACGGGTAGCGCCGCGTCGACGCTCAGCCTCCTCGGCGGCACGCAGCTGCTCACCGTGGAGGAGCTCACCGCCGAACTCGAGCGCACCCTCCCAGCCGGGGCGGCGCCGAAGGTGTCCGTCGTGGGCGACACGACGCTCGTGAGCGGCGAGCTGTCGACGAGCATCCTCGCGGATGCGGTCAGCGCGGCCCTCCCCACCGCCACGATCATCGGCCGCGGCGGCCACCTCGCCGTCATGAAGAGCGTCGGCAATCCCATGGACGTCGCCTCCAACCACGGCCTCGAGTCCATGTCGGGGAGCCAGGGCGTCTCGCACACCCGCATGGCCACCGAATCGGCCGTGACCGCGGGCGGCACGCACCCCTTCGCCGTCGCCGACGACCTCTGCCTCGTGCACAACGGGTCCTTCTCGAACCACGCCTCCATCCGTCGCGAGCTGAAGCGCACGGGCGTGCAGTTCGACTCCGAGAACGACACCGAGGTCGGTGCGCGCTACATCGCCTCCCGCCTCGAGCAGGGCGACACCCTCGAGGAGGCGCTCATCAACCTCGGCGACGTCTTCGACGGCTTCTACACGCTTGTCGTCACGACCGCCGACAGCATGGCCATCGTGCGCGACCCCATCGCCTGCAAGCCCGCCATCGTGGCCGTCACCGACGACTACGTGGCCATGGCCTCCGAGTACCGCGCCCTCGCGCAGCTCCCCGGCATCGAGTCCGCCGACATCTTCGAACCAGTCCCCGGAAAGGTCTACACGTGGTCACTCTAGACAGCACCCAGTACGCGGCAGCCCCCGCACCCGCCCCCGCAGCTCCTCGCGCCGCTGCTCCCGCGGCGGCCCCCTCGTCGTCCGCCACGGCTGCGGCCAGCCCCACCACGATCGACCTCGCCGGCCAGGATGTGCGAGTCGTGAACGCAGCCGTCCAGGCGGCGGAAGACGGAACCAGGTGGAGCATCCAGCACCCCGCCGGCAAGCACAACGTGGCCGTCGGCATCAGCTCGGCCATCGACGTCACGATCGACGGGCACGTCGGCTACTACGCCGCCGGAATGCACCAGCGGGGCGCCGTCACCATCAACGGCAACGCCGGAGTCGGGCTCGCCGAGAACATCATGAGCGGCAGCGTGCACGTCACGGGCGACGCCTCCCAGTCCGCCGCCGCGACCGGCCACGGCGGCCTCGTCGTCATCGACGGCAACGCCGGAGCCCGCTGCGGCATCTCCATGAAGGGCGTCGACATCGTCGTGGGTGGCAGCATCGGGCACATGTCGGCGTTCATGGCGCAGGCCGGACGCCTCGTCGTGTGCGGCGACGCCGGGGAGGCGCTCGGCGACTCCATCTACGAGACCCGCATCTACGTGCAGGGTGCCGTCGAATCGCTCGGCGCCGACTGCATCGAGAAGCCCATGCGCGAGGAGCACCTCGCCGAGCTCGCCGAGCTGCTCATCGCAGCCGGCCGCGACGACGACCCGGCCGCGTTCAAGCGCTACGGCTCGGCCCGCAAGCTCTACCACTTCAACGTCGACAACGCCTACTAGGCCGAGCAGGAAGCGCCAATCATGACTCTCATCGACCAGCCCACGTCCACCGTCGGCGCACCGCAGTCACCCGCTCGCCTCGCCGAGCTCGGCCTCCGCGAGTCCGCGACGTTCGACCGCGCGACGATCTCCGACATCCAGCGCGCCGCCCGCACGGGCATCTACGACATCCGCGGGTGGGGCGCGAAGCGGCAGCTGCCGCACTTCGACGACCTGCTGTTCCTCGGCGCATCCATGTCGCGCTACCCGCTCGAGGGGTACCGCGAGCGCTGCGGCACCGACGTCGTGCTCGGCGATCGCTTCGCCTCGAAGCCCCTGCACCTCGACATTCCGGTCACGATCGCCGGGATGAGCTTCGGCGCTCTCTCCGCGAACGCCAAGGAGGCCCTCGGGCGCGGCGCCTCCGAGGTCGGCACCTCGACGACGACGGGCGACGGCGGCATGACGCCGGAGGAGCGTGGACAGTCGAAGCACCTCGTCTACCAGTACCTGCCCTCCCGGTACGGCATGAACCCCGACGATCTGCGCAAGGCGGATGCGATCGAGATCGTCCTCGGCCAGGGCGCGAAGCCTGGCGGCGGCGGCATGCTGCTCGGGCAGAAGATCACCGAGCGCGTCGCCGGGATGCGGACCCTGCCGATCGGCATCGACCAGCGATCCGCGAGCCGCCACCCCGACTGGACGGGCCCGGACGACCTGACCATCAAGATCGCCGAGCTTCGCGAGATCACCGGCTGGGAGAAGCCGATCTACGTGAAGATCGGGGCATCCCGCCCCTACTACGACACGGCGCTCGCCGTGAAGGCCGGTGCCGACGTGGTGGTGCTCGACGGCATGCAGGGAGGCACGGCTGCGACGCAGCAGGTGTTCATCGAGAACGTCGGCATCCCGACGCTCGCCGCGATCCCGCAGGCCGTCGCGGCGCTCCAGGAGCTCGGCATGCACCGCAAGGTGCAGCTCATCGTGTCCGGCGGCATCCGCACGGGAGCCGACGTCGCGAAGGCCATGGCGCTCGGCGCCGACGCCGTCGCGATCGGCACGGCCGCGCTCATCGCGCTCGGCGACAACGACCCCCGCTACCAGCAGGAGTACGCCGACATCGGCTCGGCCGCCGGCTTCTACGACGACTTCCAGGACGGGCGCGACCCGGCCGGCATCTCGACGCAGGACCCGGAGCTCGCCTCCCGCCTCAACCCCGTCGAGGGAGGGCGTCGCCTCGCGAACTACCTGCGCGTGCTCACCATGGAGGCGCAGACCATCGCCCGCGCGTGCGGCAAGTCGCACATCCGCAACCTCGAGCCGGAGGACCTCGTCGCGCTGACCGTCGAGTCGGCCGCGATGGCGAACGTGCCGCTCGCCGGCACGAGCTGGATCCCCGGCAAGCAGTACTAGGGCGACGGCCGGTTTGCGGCCACCGACGCCGCCTGACCGACTTCCGTGACGAGACCCCCACCTCCCGGCCTTGAAGCCCCGGAGCTGGGGGTCTTGTCACGGAGGCTGGTCAGCGCTCCAGGCCGGCCGCCTCGAGCCCCGCGAGGCGCTCGGCTCGGTCGCCCGTGAGCTCCACGACGCGTGGGCCGCTGAGCTCCGGCTCGGCGGCGAGGTCCAGGAGCGCGTCGTTCATGGCATCCCGGAGTTCGAGGTCCTCGTCATCGCTCACCGAGATCTGGTCGCGGTAGGCGAGGGGGAGCAGCACCAGGAGATCCACCCGCTCGGCCGCGTGCCGGGTGAGCGCTGCACCGCGCCGGATCGCTGCGCGCGAGCGCCCGGGCCTGCCGAGCGCCTCGAGCGCGTGCAGGTAGGCGAGGAAGTCGAGAGGGCCGCGCTCCGCGATGACGTCCGAGCCTTCCGGCAGCTCGGCAAGCCGGTGGGCGGCGATGTCGAGCTGGCGGCTGAAGAGGGCCGCGTCGAGGTCGTCGAAGCGGTCGTCGAGGAGCTCCTCGAAGGGGTCGGGGAGGACGCGGTACTCCGGATGCGCGGCCACGAAGTCGCCGATGAGCGTGCTCTTGCCGCTTGCGTGGGTTCCCGACACGACGATCCGCATGGCAGGCGAGCCTAGGTGGTGCGCGGCTTCACCGCCAGGGGGCGGGTCCGCGAGCTCGCGCTCGGCTGGCCAACATCAGTGCGAAGACAGCGCGTTGCCGGTGTCCTGCGGCGGTTCGGCGCGAAATCGCACTCATGTTGGTCAGGCGGGCCAGCGTGCTGCCCGAGTCGGACGTGCGGGTTTGGTCGCGGAAGTCGGCCAGCGACTGATCAACCCGCCTTGCCCCCGTATGGTGGTCGGCGGTGGAGCTTCGGGCCTGACTCTCTGGCCTGGCTCCGCCGGGTGCATCCACTTCGCAACGTCGCAGAAAGCAGGACCGCAGTGACCTCCAACTGGGCCGGGAACATCACCTTCGAGGCGGAGCAGATCGCCACCCCCACGAGCACGGCCGAGGTCAGCGAGGTGGTGCGGGCTGCGGTGGCCGGCGGGCACTCGGTGCGCGCGCTCGGCAGTGGGCACTCGTTCAACCGCATAGCGGACACGGGCGGCGTGCAGGTCTCGACGCGCGGCCTGCGCAGCCCGCTCCGCATCGACGAGGACCGGCGGTGGGTGTCCATCGGAGCGGGCACCCGCTACGGCGAGCTCGCGATCGACCTCGCCGAACACGGCCTGGCGCTCGCGAACCTCGCCTCCCTCCCGCACATCTCCATCGCGGGTGCGGTCGCCACGGGAACGCACGGCTCCGGCAACACCAACCGGAGCCTCGCGGCAGCCGTCGCCGCCATCGAGTTCGTCGCCGGCGATGGGGATGTCGTCGTGCTCGAGCGGGGAGACGAGGGGTTCGACGGGGCCGTCGTGTCGCTTGGCGCTCTCGGCGTCGTCACGCGCATCCGCCTCGACGTCGTGCCCCACTTCGAGGTGCGGCAGCGCGTCTTCGAGAACCTGCCGTTCGCGGCGCTGCTCGAGAACTTCGACGAGATCACGGGTGCCGGGTACAGCGTGAGCGCCTTCACGACGTGGGCGGAGCCCGAGCTCATCGACCAGGTGTGGGTGAAACAGCTCGCGAGCGAGGTGGCACCTGGCGACTTCTTCGGCGCAACACCCGCCACCGAGGCGATGCACCCCATCCGCGGCGTCTCCGCCGTGGCCTGCAGCGAGCAGTTCGGCGTCGCCGGCCCCTGGTACGAGCGCCTGCCGCACTTCAAGCTCGAGTTCCAGCCCTCCAACGGCGCCGAGCTGCAGAGCGAGTACCTCATCCCACGGCTTCGGGCGCAGGATGCGCTGCTCGCGCTTGCGGGCATCGCCGACCGCATCCGCCCCCACCTGCTGGTCAACGAGGTGCGGACGGTCGCGCGCGACTCGCTGTGGCTGAGCCCCATGCACGGCAACGACGTCGTCGGCCTGCACTTCACGTGGAAGCAGGACCCGGAGGTCGCCGAGCTGCTGCCCCTGCTCGACGAGATCTTCGCGCCGCTCGGAGGGCGCCCCCACTGGGGCAAGGTGTTCGACGAGCGCGTGAGGGCCTCGGAACTGTACCCGCGCTTCGCCGACTTCCGGAAGCTCGTCGAACGCTACGACCCCAGCGGCGTCTTCGCGAACGACTTCACGCGGCGCGTGCTGCGGTAGCGCGGCGGCCCGCGCGCTGGCGGTGCGCCGGGGGCCGCTCGCCGCGACGCCTGACCAACTTCAGTGCAATTCGGCTTCGTTTCGCGGCCCCGCGCCCGAATCTGCAGGTTTCTGCACTGATGTTGGTCAGGGCTTGCGGGCATCTGGCGTCCGTCCCTGGTTCGACCCCGGTCCGCTCTGGCCTGGCCTGGCCTTACCCTGGCCATCTCCGGTCTGGCCCTTGCGTTCTCACTCGATCGTGCTAATTTACATTTGTAAATTAGATCTGATCGAGGAGTGCCGTGAGCCAGGAAGATGCGAGGTTCGTCCGTTCGCGGGCGGCGCTCGTCGCAGCCGTCGTCGAACTGCTGGATGAGGGGACGGATGCGGCGCAGCTCAGCATCACCGACATCGTCGGTCGCGCAGGAGTGAGCCGCCCCACCTTCTACAAGCACTTCGACGACACCGCCGCCCTCATCCGCGAGGCCGCGCTGCGGCGTCTGCAGTCGGCTTTCGACCGCATCCCGAGCGTCGGCGACGACCCCTCGTGGCCGACCTTCGTGCGGGGCACGCTGCGCGCCCTGCTCGGCGAGCTCGCCGCCGACGCGCCCTTCTACCGGGCGGCGCTCGAGAGCAGCTTCGGTCTCCTCACGGGCGACATCATCGCCTACCTCGCGACGCGCCTGCTCGACTCGTCGCCGCTCGGCCCCGTCATCCGCCGCCGCCGCGGTCCCGACACCCCGCAGGATCGCGCCGAGTTCCTCGCGGCCGGCGCGATGTGGCACGTCACGAGGTGGCTCTTCGCCGCCGCTGAGGTCGCGACCCCGGCCGAGGCGGCCACGGCAGCCGGCACGGCAGCGGATGCACGCGCATCCATCGACGAGCTCGTCGAACGCCTCTCCTCCCTGCTTCTCGCATCCTCCGGCGCGACTGTCGCCGAGCTTGACGCCCTCCGCGTCGAGCACGCTCGCTCATAGGACTCCCCACGCCCATGCGTTCCTTTTCCCTCCCCGACTTCGTGCGCACGCACCGGCGGACGCTCGTCGTCATCGTCGGCATCATGCTCATCCCCCTCATCTACGCGGGCTCGCTGATCTGGTCGAACGAGGACCCGACGCACCGCCTCGACCACATCAACGCGGCGATCGTGAACAGCGACCAGGCTGCGACGCCCGCAACGACGACCGACGGCGAGCCCGCCGAGCCCGTCGACCTCGGCGCGACGCTCACCGAGAAGCTCGTCGACAGCACCGAGTCGAACAACTTCAGCTGGCACGAGATGTCGGCGGACGAGGCGCAGAGCGCGCTCGAGTCCGGCCAGGTGCTCGCCGTGCTCGACATTCCGGCGGGCTTCTCGGCGGCAGCTGTCTCGGCGGGCGGCGACGACCCGCTCGATGCGGCGATCGCCCGCCTCTCCATCACCACCAACGACGGCGCGAACATCATCGTCGGCAACATCGCGTCGACGGTCGGCACCACGGTCGCAGACGAGCTCGCCGCCGAGGTCTCCGACGAGTACCTCCGCAACGTCTACGTGGGCTTCACCGACATCCACGAGAGCGTCTCGGAGGCTGCCGACGGGGCGACCGAGCTCAACGACGGCGCCGAGCAGGCGCGCTCGGGGTCCGGTGAGCTGGTGGTCGGCCTCGGGCAGCTACGGGAAGGCGGCATCGCACTTGCCGACGGCAGCGCGACCCTCGCCGATGGGGCGACCCAGGTGGATGCGGGGGTGCAGCAGCTCAACACCGGCCTCGTCACCGCCAGCTCGGGTGCCCAGCAGCTCAGCTCCGGCGCCGCGGACGCGAACACGGGCGCGCAGCAGCTCAGCGCGGGCGCGGCCAGCGCGAACGGCGGCGCGCAGGAGCTCAGCACGGGGCTGGGCACGGCGAGCTCCGGCGCGCAGCTCCTCAGCGATGGACTCGCAGAGCTGTCCACGGCCGCCACCGACCTGCCAGGGAACGTCACCGCCCTCACATCCGGTGCCACGGCGCTCGACACAGGGGCGACAGCTCTTGCTGGCGGAGTGGACACCGCCTTGACCGGAGCCGAGACACTCAACGGCGGGGCGTCGCAGCTGGCGTCGAGCACCAGCGAGCTCTCGGGTGACGTCGACTCGCTGCTCTCGAGCTGGGACACGCTCTCGGACGAGCAGCGCAAGGAGCAGATCACGCAGCTCTCCGAATCCGCACAAGCCGCCGACACGCAAGCCGCGGGGCTCAGCGCCGGCATGACGGGCCTGGTCGGCGACGCGGCGGCCGGTACGGGGCTCAGCTTCCTCCAGTCGAAGTCGGCAGACCTCGCGGCCGGTGCAACCCAGCTCTCCGAATCCGTCGCGCCGCTCAGCGGCAAGGCCGACGAGCTCGTCGCGGCTATCTCGACGGCTTCGACGAAGTCCGCAGAACTCGCGGCTGGCGCTTCGCAGCTCTCAACCGGCGCGTCGACCCTCGCGACGGGCACGCAGTCCCTCGCCGACGGCGCAGCCACTTTGGCGACGGGCACGCAGTCCCTCGCCGATGGCGCATCCACGCTTTCGACGGGAACGCAGACGCTCTCGGCTGGTGCATCCACCCTCGCGCAGTCGACGCCGCAGCTTGCCTCCGGCGCGACGCAGCTCGAGCAGGGCGCGACGACGCTCGCCGACGGGACGGCCGACGCGGAGTCGGGCGGCACCGAGCTGAACGACGGCATCACGCAGCTCGCGGACGGCAGCAAGACCCTCGCCGACGGCCTCGACGACGGGGTCTCCGACATCCCCAGCTACACGGATGCGCAGGCCGACCACCTCGCCGGGGTCACGTCGACGCCCGTGGAGATCACGAAGACCCGCCTCAACGAGGTGCCGGCATACGGCTACGGTCTCGCGCCGTACTTCATGACGCTCGGCCTCTGGGTCGGCGCGCTCGCCTTCTACCTGATGTTCCCGCCGCTGCGGGAGCGGCTCGTGCTCGGCCGCCAGCCGGCGATCGTCGTGGCGCTGCGCAGCTTCGCACCCGGTGCGATGCTCGGCGCGGCCCAGAGCCTCCTCATGCTCACGATCGTGCGGTTCGGTCTCGGCCTCGAGCCGGCGAACATGCTCGGGCTCGTCGCGCTCGCGCTGCTCACGAGCGTCACGTTCGTCGCCGTCAACCAGGCCTTCAACGCGCTGCTCGGCCCTCCCGGTCGATTCCTCGCGCTCGTCATGATCGTGCTCCAGCTCTCTTCGGCCGGCGGCACCTACCCGGTCGAGACGGCGCCCGCGTTCTTCCAGCTGATCCACTCCTGGCTGCCGCTGAACTACGCCGTCACGGCGTTCCGCTCACTCGTGGCCGGCGGGTCGATCGGCATCGGCGAGGCATACGGGATGCTCACCGTCTGGCTCGTCGCCGCCCTCGCGCTCACCACCCTGTCGATCGCGCTCAAGCGGCGCCGGGAGCGGCTCAAGCCAGCGGCGGCTCCGTCGGCGGTTTCGGAGCCGGTTGCGGTTCGGTAGTTGTCGGCGGGCGAGCGTCTCGTCCGCTCTCCTACCGTGTTCGGGATGGGTTTGACGCTTCGGGATGGGGTGCAAGCCATCCCGAAGCGTGGAACCCACCCGGAGACTGCTCGCGGGGGCCGCGGGGGTCGGTCGGGTCCGCGTGGGTTCCGGCGGGCGGGCTCGCGCTGCGTGCGCTCTCCTGCCGTGTTCGGGATGGCTTTGACGCTTCGGGATGGGGTGCAAGCCATCCCGAAGCGTGGAACCCACCCGGAGACTGCTCGCGGGGGCCGCGGGGGTCGGTCGGGTCCGCGTGGGTT
>NZ_PSTU01000017.1:0-328803 GCF_002931215.1 Pseudoclavibacter sp. Z016 | reverse complement strand
GGGGAGGGAGAGGACGGCAGCGGGGCGGGCGGATGCTCGGCTCGGGCATGCGATAGGGCCAAGCCCAGCCCCGCCAGGGCACGCGAAAGGGCCCGGGATGCGTGCATCCCGGGCCCTTCGCTCAGCGGGTCAGCTTAGAGCTGGCCAGCCTCTTCTCCGATGTTGGAGTAGGTGTTGCCGTTGCCGTACTGGTAGATGCCGATCGTGGCCTCTGACGGGTCGCCGTTCTCGTCGAACGAGATCGGTCCGGAGACGCCGTCGTAGTCGATGTCGGTTCCAGCTTCGAGGAGCGCGACGCAGTCGGCGTAGGTGGTGCACTTCTCACCCTCTACGGAAACCTTCTGCATGTTGTCCTTGATCGTCGCCGGGTCAGCGGCACCGCCGGCCTGTGCGGCGAGGGCTGCCAGGATGACCGCGTCGTACGACTCAGCGCCGTACGTGAAGTCCTTCAGGTCCGGGTCGATACCGAGCAGCTGGGCGCGGAAGTCGTCGGAGGCGACGACACCGGGGATGGTGCCCTTGGCGCAGTTCAGCGTGCCCTCTTCGAAGTCAGCGGAGTAGTCGGCCATGTTGCCGTCCACCATGTAGAGCTTGTCGGCGGGGAAGCCCTTGGTGCCGATGAGCTGCGGAACGATGGTCGCCGTCTGGTCGAACGCGACGAGCGCGATCGCGTCGGGGTCGGCGGCCGTGACGGCGTCGATCTGCGCGGAGAACTGGCTGTCGCCCTCGTTGAAGGCTTCAGACGCGACGACCTCGCCGCCAGCAGCCTCGACTGCTGTGGTGATGCTCTCGGAGAGGCCCGAGCCGTAGGCGTCATTCAGGTAGATGATGCCGACGGATGCGTTGCCGTCGTTGACGATCGTGTTTCCGTTGACGCGTCCCTGGAGGATGTCCGAGGGGGCCGTGCGGAAGTAGAAGCCGTTGTCGGCGTAGGTGGAGAACTCGGCCGAGGTGTTCGCCGGCGAGATCTGCACGACGCCTGCACCGGTGATCTGGTCGATGACCGTCATCGAGACGCCCGAGGATGCCGCGCCGACGATGGCGGACACGTTCTGGCTCAGCAGGTCGGTGACCGACTGCGTCGCGATGTCGGTCGACGTGTCGCCCGAGTCACGGTGGACGACGGTGATGTTGCCGCCGAGCACACCGGACGGCGAGGCGTTGATCTCGGCGACTGCGAGGTCGACACCCGCGATCTCGGGCGGGCCGAGGAAGGCGAGGGTTCCGGTCTGCGGAAGCAGCGAGCCGATCTTGAGCGCCTCGGAGCGCTCCTGAGCGGTCGGTGCGTCGACGGGCGTGACGTCGGCTACGGATGCAGCCGTGTCGGGCCCACAGACGGCAGCGGCAGCATCGCCCTCCGCATCTGGACTGCCACCTTCGGTCGTCGACGAGCACGCAGCCAGCATGAAGACGCCGACGCTCATGGCGGCGATTCCTGTGGTGATGCGCAACTTCCTGGAGGGAGACGACTTGGCAAAGTTACTCATGGTGCTCCTTTATACGTAAGCAGAGAGCGAGCGCCGCGCAGCGGCGCCCGGATCTCAAGCTAGCCGCGGCACTGCGACCAACTGATTCATGCTTGTTACGAGCGAGTAAATCATGAGTCAGGGCTCGATGTGTATTTCACCATCGGCACGTGGGGAATGTCGTCCTCCATGAAGTTCTCACCGCATCGTTCGAACCCGAATCTCGCGTACCAGGATTCGAGGTGGGCCTGCCCGTTGAGGGAGGTCGAGAGGCCTTCACTCTCGGCGATCTCGACGAGGTGGCGGATGATCTGAGCCGAGTATCCGAGGCCGCGGGAGCTCTCGGCCGTCACGACCCTGCCGATGGGGCGTGACAGGTGCGTCGGCAGGTGCTCGTCCGGCCAGCCGATGGGGAGGAGTCTCGCGTAGCTGTGCGGGTAGAGGGGGTCGTCGCCGATGAACGCATGCAGGGTGCCGTCGGCGAAGTCGGCCGTGTCCGGGTCGAGGTACACGCAGTCCTGCTCGACGACGAAGATGCTCGAGCGCAGGTGCAGGATGCCCCAGAGCTCGGCGGCACTGAGTTCGGTGAAGGTGCGGACCGTGATCATGCCAGCCAGTCTTGCAGAGCGGCAGCGCAGCAGAGCAGCGAGCGGCGAGCGGTCGGCTCCGTGCAGCGGATCCTGGGGAGCTCTGATCCGCGCCCCCTACGATGGCGCCATGGTTCGCGGATACCTGACGACGAAGTCCACCGACGACGCGGGGAAGCCTCGCATCGACGTCGCGTTCGATGAGCTCGGCGACGAGCTGTTCGGCGACGGCCGCCTCCATCGCGGCCAGGTGCTCGTCGACGTGGCCTACTCGAGCCTCAACTACAAGGACGCCCTGCTGCTCGCCGGCAGGCCCGGCGTGAGTCGAGCGGATGTGCTCGTCCCGGGCATCGACGTCGTCGGCGTCGTTCGGGAGTCGCGCACGCCGAACTTCGTGCCAGGCGACCGCGTCGTGCTGAACGGTGCGGGGCTCGGCGAGAGCAGGCACGGCGGCCTCGCCGAGCTGTGCCTCGTCGACGACGAGTCGCTCATCCACCTACCCGAGGAGATGTCCCTCATGCAGGGGGCCGCCATCGGCACTGCCGGGTACACGGCGATGCTGTCGGTGCTGGCGCTCGAGAAGCAGGTCGCGCCCGGCGACGGCGATGTGCTCGTGACGGGTGCGGCGGGTGGCGTCGGCAGCGTCGCGATCGCCCTGCTGGCGGGACTCGGCTACCGGGTCGTCGCATCCACTGGCCGCGGTGACGAGGAGGGTGACTACCTGCGCCGCCTCGGCGCGGCCGAGATCATCGACCGGCACGTGCTCTCCGATGCGCCGGGCAAGGGACTGCAGACGGAGCGCTGGGCCGGGGCCATCGACGCGGTCGGCTCGACGACCCTCGCGAACGTGATCGCGCAGACGAGACGAGAAGGGCTGGTGACGGCGTGCGGGCTAGCGCAGGGTACCGACCTGCCGACGACGGTCCTGCCGTTCATCCTGCGCGGCGTGACGCTGCGCGGCATCAACTCGGTCGTGCAGAGCCTGGAGGTGCGGGCCGAGGCCTGGAACAGGCTCCTCGAGCTCGACAGCGAACTGCTCGAGTCGATGACCGAGGTCGTCGCCCTCGAGGAGGCGGTCGAGGTCGCGCAGCCCATCCTCGATGGGGCGGTGCGCGGGCGAACGGTCGTGCGCGTGCGGGGTGACGCCTGATTCGAGGGCGACTGACGCTGGATCAGGTCAGCGGGGCGTGCTCGAGGTTCTCCGATGCCCACGTGCCGAGCTGCTTGAGCACCGGGATGAGGCGCTGACCGGCCGTCGTGAGCTCGTAGCTGACCGAGATCGGCGGGCCATCGTTGACGGTGCGCGCGACGAGTCCGGCCCCGGCGAGCTCGGTCAGGCGGTCGGAGAGGACCGCGTCGCTGATGCCCGTCACCGCGCGGCGCAGGGCGACGAAGGTGAGGGGCTGCGAGCCGAGCACATCGATGATCATGCCGTTCCAGCGCTTGCCCAGCAGCGTGAAGGCGAGCGAGATGGCGCCGTCGCATTCCGCGGCGCCGTGCTCCTGCGCTTTCTCTGCCATGCCGCCAGTGTACCCGTGCTAATCTGCACAGAGTCGCTCTGGTTTTCATAGCGACTCTGTGAAATTTCAAGGAGCCCCGCATGTCCCTTCTCCGTATCGATGCCAGCCTGCTCCCCGCCACCTCCGCCAGCCGCGCGCTCGGCGACCTCGTCGAGGCCGAGTGGACCCAGGCACACCCCGACTCGGTTGTCACACGCCGCAACCTCATCGAGTCGCCCATCCCCGCCGACGCCTGGCAGAACGCCGTCTACGCTGGCTTCACGCCCGAGGACGACCGCACCGAGGAGCAGCGCGCCGCCGTCGCCCTCGCAGCGCAGCTGGCCGACGAGATCATCGCGGCCGACGCCCTGCTCTTCACCGTGCCGCTCTACAACTACGGCATCTCGCAGCACTTCAAGCTCTGGTTCGACCTCGCCTACACCGACCCGCGCACCAACGCTGGAAGCACGACGCTCGCCGGGAAGCCCGCAACCCTCGCGACCGTCCTCGGTGGCAACTACGACGAGGGCACCCCGAAGGAAGGCTGGGACCACTCCACGCCGTACCTGACCCGTCTGCTCCAGGACGCATGGGGCCTCGACCTCCGCGTCGTGCAGCGTCCCTTCACGCTCGTGGGCGTCAACCCGGCACTCGACCAGTTCGCCGACCTCGCCGCCGACCTCAAGTCCGAAGCCGAGACGAAGGCGGCGGAGTCCGGCCGCGAGCTCGCCGAGCTCCGCGGCAAGACCGACGCCGCGTAGGCAGGCGGAGCCCAGCTCCACCGCTCCGACCGTCGACAGCCGGGCAGTCTCGGGATACGGAACTCGCTTCCTCGAGGGGAACGCCTCTCAGCGAAGCGCGTTCTGCATCCCGCAGACTCTCCGACTCCGTGGGCGGGGTGCCCTAGCTTGCGACGTCGGCCTTCCGGCGGTCCGTGAGCTTCTCGAACCAGCCGTTCACCACCTGCGCGAGAAGGCCAAGAGCGATGGCCGTGACCACGGCGAGCACCATCATGAGCAGCGGGTTGTCCGTGCTGAACGAGCCGAACACGGCGCCGATCACCACCGCGTAGCCAACCCACACGGCACTCGCGAGCACGGAAAGCGGAAGGAAGGTGGGCATCGGCATCCGGGCGTCGGATGCGGCGAGCACCGTCGCGATGCGCCCAAGCGGCAGCAGCCGCACGGTGACCATGACCCACTTCGGACGGGTCTTCAGCTGATCGCCGACTCGCGTGCGCACGGCGGTGAGCCGGCGCCCGTTCATCCAGCTCCACTTGCCGAACCCGACGCCCCTGGCGAGCCAGTACGTGCCGATGTCGCCGAGCACCATGCCGACGACGCAGAACGCGAAGAGTCCGAAGAGGTTGATGAGGGCCGTCCACCCCTGATCTCCGGCGGTGAGGGCGGAGATCGCCACGACCAGCGATTGACTCGGCAGGAAGGTGACGACGCCGCCGACGAGCAGCACGAGCGCCACGACCGCGAAGCTCCAGCCGGAGCCCCTCAGGTCGAGCACCCAGTTGGTGAGTTCCTCCACGTGGCTTCTAGGCCCTTTCGTCGACGGCTCGGCGTTCCAACGCGGCCCTACTCGGGTGCCGAGGCGTTGGCCGCGGCCCGGGCTGCTGCGGGGAGCGCCGCGAGAACGCGGTCGATGGCCGCATCGTCGTGGGCAGCCGAGACGAACCAGGCCTCGAAGACGCTCGGCGGCAGGTTGACACCGGCGTCGAGCATCGCGGCGAAGAACGGCGGGTAGCGCCAGGCCTCCTGGCGCTTGACCTCGTCCTCGTTCCGCGGCCCGCCGCCGGTTCCGGTCCAGCCGAGCGCCGCGCCATCGCCGAAGGTGAAGCTGAAGAGGTTGCCGACGTTCTGCACCGAGTGGGCGACGCCCGCGGCGGTGAGCGCCTCGGAGGTCGCGGTGCGGATGCGCTCGGCAGCCGCGTCGACGCGAGCGTAGACGGCGTCGTCGGCGTGCGAGAGCGTCGCGATGCCGGCGGCGACCGCGACGGGGTTCCCCGAGAGCGTGCCAGCCTGGTAGACGGGGCCCTGCGGGGCGAGGTGGCTCATGATCTCGCGCGGACCGCCCAGGGCCGCGACGGGCATGCCGCCGCCGATGACCTTGCCGAACGTGTACAGGTCGGCCTGCCATCCGCTCGAGGACTCGGTCTTCTGCTCCTCGCCCCACCAACCTGCTGGCCCGGTGCGGAACCCGGTGAGCACCTCGTCGCAGACGAGCAGGGCACCCTCGGACGAGCACAGCTGGGCGAGCTCGCGATTGAAGCCAGGCTCGGGAGGGACGACGCCCATGTTCGCGGGTGACGCCTCGGTAATGACAGCGGCGATCTCGCCGGGATGCTCGGCGAACGCGGCGCGCACGGCGTCGAGGTCGTTGAACGGGACGACGATGGTCTGCGAGGTGATGGCTTCCGGCACACCGGCAGAGCCCGGGAGCGCGAGCGTGGCGAGGCCCGAGCCCGCGGCCGCGAGGAGGCCGTCGGAGTGGCCGTGGTAGCAGCCCGCGAACTTCACGATGAGGTCGCGGCCCGTGTAGCCGCGTGCGAGCCGCAGGGCCGTCATGGTCGCCTCGGTTCCCGTGGAGACGAGGCGCACCTGCTCGATGGGGGCGATGCGATCGACGACGAGCTCCGCGAGCTGCGTCTCAGCGGGGGTGGGGGCTCCGAACGAGAGTCCGCGAGCCGCCGCGTCTTGGACTGCCTCGACGACGGCGGGATGCGCGTGCCCGAGCAGCATGGGGCCCCACCCGCTGACGAGGTCGACGTACTCGTTGCCGTCGACGTCGGTCAGGTACGGACCCGTCGCGGAGGCAGCGAAGGGAGGCGTGCCCCCAACCGAGCCGTACGCGCGGACCGGCGAGTTCACACCCCCGGGCGTGACCTCGAGCGAGCGGGCGAAGAGCGAGGCGGAGACGTCGTGGTTCATCGTGCATCCACTCTGCCATGGGCCGCCGACACTGGCGTGCCCGACTGCGACGCCAGGGTGCGCGCGAGCTCACTCGCGTAGTAGGTCAGCACGGCATCGGCGCCAGCGCGTCGAATCGACGTGATGGACTCCGCGATCGCGCGATCGCGGTCGATCCAGCCGTTCGCCGCGGCGGCCTCGATCATGGCGTACTCGCCGCTGACCTGGTAGGCCCACACGGGAACGATCGACTCCGCGGCGACATCGGCGAGCACGTCGAGGTACGAGCCAGCCGGCTTCACCATGACGACGTCGGCGCCCTCATCGATGTCGATGAGCGCCTCCCGCATGCCCTCGCGGCGGTTGGCCGGGTCGAGCTGGTAGGTGCGACGGTCTCCCTGGAGCTGCGAGTCCACAGCCTCCCGGAACGGGCCGTAGAACGCCGACGCGTACTTCGCGGAGTAGGCGACGATCGCGACGTCGGTGTGCCCGGCTGCGTCGAGGGCGGCCCTCGCACTCGCGACCTGGCCGTCCATCATCCCCGACATCCCGAGCATCGCAGCACCGGAGTCGGCTTGGGCGATCGCCATCGCGTCGTACCGCTCGAGCGTCGCGTCGTTGTCGACACGACCGGCCGCATCCAGCACGCCGCAGTGGCCGTGGTCGGTGAACTCGTCGAGGCAGAGGTCGGTCTGCACGACGATGTCCTCGCCGAATTCCTCCGCGAGCTTGCGGGCCGCGACGTTGAGGATGCCGTTCGGATCGGTCGCGCCCGAGCCCACGGCGTCGCGAGTCTCCGGCACGCCGAAGAGCATCACCCCGCCGACTCCGAGCGTCGCCGCCTCCTCGACCGCGCGGCGCAGCGAGTCGAGCGAGTGCTGCTGCACGCCGGGCATCGACGAGATCGCGATCGGCTCGCTCACGCCCTCGCGGACGAACAGCGGCAGGATGAGGTCGTTCGGGTGCACGCGCACCTCGCGGACCTGGCGGCGCACGGCGTCGCTCTGGCGCAGGCGACGAGGCCTGCGGCTCGGGGAGATCATGCGATCGTGTCCTTCCTCAGGAGTTCTGCGCCGACGGTCGCGGACGCGGCCCGGCTTGTCGGCATGTGGGTCCGATCCGCCCAGCAGGCGGCGAACTCAGCGGTCATTGGGGGCTTGACCGCGTCCCTCGTCGAGGGCAGGGATGTCTTCCTTCGGCACCGGTCGACTGTCGTGCTCGGCCTGCAGCTCGCTCGCCTCGAACGCGCGAAGCGCCTTCAGATCGATGGCCTCGGTCACCGGCATGTCGCTGCCGCTCGCAAGCCACTCGAGGCCGTCGAGCAGCGATGCGACCGAGCGCTGCTTGGCGACGACGTCGACGCGGAGACCCAGCTGCCTGGCGTCCTTCGCGGTCCGGGGGCCGATCGCGGCGATGTAGATCTCATCAGGGATCGGCGAGAACTGCTTGTGCACCTGCTCCGCCACGGAGCCGCTCGTCACGAGGATCGCTCGGATCCGGCTGTTGCGGATGTCGTACTGGATGCTCTCCGCCGCCGGCACACCCACCGTGCGGTACGCGACGACCGAGTCGACGAGGTGCCCGCGCCTGGCGAGCCCTTCCGCGAGCGTCGGTCGAGCGACCTCCGAGCGCAGCCACAGCACCGAGATGGGCGGCTGGCGGCGAGCCGCCTCGGCCCACTCCAGGAGCAGCCCCTTGGCGGAGTTGTCGTGCGTGGGAACGAAGTCCACCCGGTACCCGGCCGTCGTCAGCGAGGCCGCGGTCGTCTCGCCGACCGCCGCGATGAGCGTGTGGTCCGGCACCTTCACGCCGAGCGAGTGCATGACATCGGCAGCCGTGGCGCTCGTGACCGCGATCCAGTTGTAGTGCCCGCTCTCGAGCAGGCGGATCTTGTCGCTCAGCACCCGGGAGTCGTCCTCGTTCGGGCTCGCGAAGTTGATGAGCGGGGCCGTGATGGGGAACGCCGAACGGGCGCGAACGGCCTCCGCGACGTCGCCACCCCAGACGCCTCCACGGGGTACGAGGATCTTCCAGCCCTTCAGCGGTGCATCCATCGTGGTTCCTCCGTTCACGTCCGGACCCTCCGTTCAGGCCATCAGCGCGACAGCACCCTGATCGAAGAGGTCCGTCGAGATGAGCGAGACCAGTTCTGCCTGGGCGGCATCGAATGCGCCGGGGTCGGAGACCTCCACGGCACGCCTGCTGGAGACCCGCGAAGATCCGTCTACTGCATACACGGTAGCCCACGCCTCGAGTTTTCCGTCGGCGTACCGGGCTGCAGCGCCGACGGGAGCCGCGCATCCGGCTTCGAGCGTCGCGAGAATGCCGCGTTCGACGAGCACCGCCGCACGCGCTTCTCGGTCGTCGAGTTCGGCGACGCCCGCAGGTGCGTCGTCGTCGCGCACCTCGATGGCCAAGCAGCCCTGACCGGGAGCGTTGGGGAAGTCGGCGAGGTCGAAGCGCTCGGTGATGGCATCCGCGAAGCCGAGCCGCTCGAGCCCGGCAGCAGCGAGCACGACGGCGTCGAGCTCGCCGTCCGTGACGAAGCGGAGACGACGCTCGACGTTGCCGCGGATATCGCGGATCTCGAGGTCGGGCCGCAGCGTCAGGAGCTGCGCCACGCGCCGTGGCGAACCGGTGCCGACCTTCGCGCCGTGCGGAAGCTCCGCGAGGGAGAGTCCGGAGGCTCCGCCGAGCGAGCAGAGCGCGTCACGCGCATCTTCCCGCACGGGGTACGCGGCCACCGTGAGGCCGGGAGCCTTCGCGGTCGGGAGATCCTTGAGCGAATGCACGACGAGGTCGCACTCCCCCGCGAGCAGCGCATCCCGCAGCTCGCTCGCGAACACACCGGTGCCGCCGAGCGACGACAGTGCGGCGCGCGTCACATCGCCATGGGTCGTCACTCGCACCAGCTCGGTCTGCTCACCCGTGATGCGCTCGAGCTCCCGAGCCATCGTCGACGTCTGCGCGACCGCGAGCGCGCTGCCTCGCGTGCCGATCCGCAGGGTCACGGCAGCAGTCCGGAGACCGCCGGCTTGAAGCCCAGTCGCTTGTTCGCGCAGCACCCTGGGCGGCATACGTCGAACCACGGTCCGATCGAGGTCATCGCAGGACGCTCTTCGACGGGGAGCGCGTCGCGGCGCTCCAGTACGAGGTCGACGAGACCTTCGACGTACTTGGCGTGGATGCCGGGGGTCGGAGTGCGGCGGAACGCGAGTCCCGCATCCGCTGCCGAGTCCTTCGCCTCGTTGTCGAGGTCCCAGAGCACCTCCATGTGGTCGGAGACGAAGCCGATCGGCACGACGACGACCGCCTTGGTGCCCTTCGAGGGGAGCTCGGCGATGACGTCGTTGATGTCGGGCTCGAGCCACGGCTGCGAGGGCGGGCCGGAGCGCGACTGGTAGACGAGCTGCCAGGAGAGCTGCTCTGGCACTCGGTCTGAGATGGTCGTGTCCTCCGCGAGCTCCTGCAGGGCCGCGAGGGCCACGACTTCCGCGACGGCGAGATGCTGGGCGGCGTATGCGCCGCTCTCACCGAAGCCCGCGCCAGGAGGGCCCGAGTTCGCGGCGTCCGCCATCGGCACCGAGTGCGTCGTGAAGAGCACCTCGACCTCGGTGGCCAGGTCGAGCTCGGCGTCTTCTCGAGCGAGGCTGAGCACGGCGTCGCGAACACCCTCGATGAAGGGGGCGATGAAGCCAGGGTGGTCGAAGAAGGCGCGCACCTTGTCGATCGTGAGCTGCCCGCCGAGCCCCGTGTCCTCGAGCGCGTCAGCGAAGTCCTCGCGGTACTGACGGCAGCTGGAGAACGACGAGTAGGCGCTCGTGGCGACTGCGATGAGCGTCGAGCAGCCCGCTTCGCGGGCGTCGAGCAGCACGTCGTTGAAGTACGGCTCGGAGTTGCGGTTGCCCCAGAAGACGGGCAGGTCGATGCCGCGCCGCTCGAGCTCCCGCTCGATGGAGGCCTTCAGCTGACGGTTCTGCTCGTTGATGGGGCTCACGCCGCCGTAGTGCCGGTAGTGGTGGGCCACCTCCTCGAGCCGCTCGTCGGGGATGCCACGGCCTGCCGTGACGTTGCGCAGGAACGGGATGACCTCGTCCTGTCCTTCCGGGCCGCCGAAGGAGGCGAGCAGGATGCCGTCGTAGGCGACCGGCTCGGTCGTGTGCTCGGGGCCGAACTTGGCGGCATCGGAGGCGGCGCTCACGGCAGCATTGACCTCGACGCGGGTGAAGGTCGCCGGGCCTGGCTTGCGGCCCTGCGGCTTCGAACCGGTCTGCTGTGCGGCGACGTCGGTCACTGCAGTACCTCGACGATCTCGGAGGTCTGCAGGAAGCGACCCGTGTAGAACGGCACCTCCTCGCGCACGTGGCGCCGAGCGTCGGTCTGTCGCAGGTCACGCATCATGTCGACCAGGTTGAGGAGGTTGTCGTCCTCGAGCGCGAGGAGCCACTCGTAGTCGCTGATGCCGAAGGATGCGACGGTGTTGGTGAGCGTCGACGTGTACGCCGATCCGGCTCGGCCGTGCTCGGCGAGCATCTGACGACGCTCGTCCTCTGGGAGCAGGTACCACTCGTAGGAGCGCACGAACGGGTAGACGGTGACCCACTGGCGCGGCTCCTTGCCGAGCATGTACGCCGGCATATGGCGCGCGCTGAACTCGGCGGCGCGATGCACCCCGACGATCTGCCAGGACGGCGTGAGCGGCGCGATGAGCTCGCTTCGGCGGATCTGGCGCAGGCCCCACTGCAGGCTCTCGGGCACCTCACCGTGCAGCCAGACCATGAGCTCGCCGTCGTGCCGGAACCCGGAGACGTCGTAGAAGCCGCGCACCTTGACGCCGTTCTCCGCCAGCTCCGCGACGATGCCGTCGAGTTCGTCGACGGCCTTGATGGCGTCGCGCCCGGACAGGACGAGCTCGTTGAGCGTCTCTCGTCGGAAGACCGAGATCATCGTGTACTCGGTGAGCGTCGCGCCTCCCCCCTGCTCCTCAGCGCCATGGTGGGCCTCTGGGGCGCCCTGCTGAGCAGCCGATGCGTGCTCTGCGGGGACTGCGGACGTTGCGTTGGGCTCGGCGGCGAAAGCCGGGACCTCATTCGAGTGGGTCATGGTCCTATTCTACGAAATGTCGAGGAGTGTTTGGGGTGCGGCGCACAGCCGACCACGAGCTCAGCGGGAGCGGCGGTACAGGGCGACGGCGGCGGTCACGCCACCGGCCACGACGACCGCGGCACCAGTTGCGATGCCCGCGAGCAGGAGCGGATTGTCTTCCTTCAGGCGCTGGATGCTGTGACGCGTTGATTCGAGGAGTTCGCGGCCGCGGATGCGCGGGTCGACCTTCACCTCGATCGCGTCGAGCGTCGCCGCGAGCTCACGTCGGGTGCGCTCGATGTCGGCCTTCAGCTGGCCGTCGTTGCGCTTGTCTTCCTTCTTCGCGAGAGTCGCCTCGCCGTTCTGCTCACTCATACTGTCCGAGCCCCTTCACTGCGTTGACATCCTGCTTGACGCTGGCAATCGTGCGCTCCGGCGCGAGCTTGCCCGCGCGCTTCAGCGCGAGGTAGCCGGCGAGGCCGAGCACGATGACCAACAGCAGGAACGCGCCTGCCACGATGAGCGCGGAGAGCCACGGCGCGAACACCGTGTTGAGTCCGAGGACGGCGGCGGTCACGAGCACAGCCCACAGCGTGAGCGCGAAGAACGCCGCGGCGGCGAAGAGACCGACCGCGATGCCGTACTTCGTGCCGGTCGAGATGAGCTCTCGCTTGCCCTGCTCGACCTCGTCGCGCACGAGCTTCGTGAGGAGCTTGGGGACGTCGGTCACGAGCGTGCCGAGGCTCGACCGTGACTTCGGGTTGGCCCTCGTGCGGCCGATGCCGGGGAAGGGCCCGCGGATCGGCGTCTTTTCTGACGACTCAGACATGGGTGTGTCGCTCTCTGCTGGGAGTGCTGGTTAGGACGCGTCGCTGCTCGGGTTGCCGACGGTTCCGGAGGGAGCAGGCGGGTTCGACTTGCCGGACGAGCTCTTCTTGCCGTTGTCCTTGACCGCCTTCGTGACCTGGGCCGTCACGAGCTTCGCACCGCTGACGGCCGCGTCGGCGACCTTCGGAGCCAGCTTGCGGGAGAACTCGTCGACCTCAGCGCGCTTGGAGCGGACGAGCTTCGTGTCCCACACCGTCTGCGCGACGGAGGAGATCTGCTCGTAGCGCTTGCGCCCCGCGCGAGCACCAAGGACGTACCCGGCACCGAGGCCAAGCACAAACACGAACTTCTTCATGAAAACTCCTATCGTTCGCCGGTACGCCAGCGATCGGTCAATCGGGCGCGATCAAGCCACGGAGCAAGCCTAGCCCCGCGAGGCATCTCAACTCGCGCTAAGCCTGTGCGTCCTCGGGGAAGAGCTCATCCACGGCGCGCAGCACCCCTGGGATGACGCTCGCGAGCCCCGTTCCGTCGATCCAGGTGCCGGCGAGCGCGACCCCAGCCGTCCGCCGCGCCTCGTCCCGCGCACCCCGGAGCTCTGTGGATCGTCCGATGCGCGCGGCCGGGGCCGGGATGCGCCAGACGTGCCTGGCCATCGCGATGACGTCCTCGCGCTCGATGGTCGTGCCGAGCAGGCGCCCGGCATCGCCGCGCGCGAGCTCGGTCGTCTCGTCGTCGCTGAGCGAATGCGTGAGCGGCTCGCTGCCCCCGCGAGCGTGTGGACCGTAGGAGAGCCGGAGCACGTGCATCCCGTCGGCTGCCGCCTCCTGCCAGGCCCATTTCGCGGTGACGTGAGTCAGGGCCTTCGCCCGGATGGTCGTACTCGGGTCGCCGACGAGCACGCCAGTGCCTCGCGGGTGAGCGTCGAGCTGCGGGGCTCGCACGAGCAGCGCGACGACCTCGGCGGGGACTGCGGCAGCGCCGCCGATCGCAACCGCCTCGCCGGATGGCCCCTCGGAGTCGTCACCGCGGGCGGAGACGGAGCGCGGCACGGCGACGGTCGACAGGATGCGCTTCGCGAAGAGCGACCCAGCGCCCTCGAGCTCGACGCGCCAGGCCTGCTCGAGGGCGGAGCCGTCTTCGAGCACTGAGGCGACGCGAGTGGAGAGCCGGACATCGACGCCGAGCTCGGCGAGCTCGTGCTCGAGCCGCGCCACCACGCGGTGCATGCCTCCCTCGACGGTGCGAACTGCGGCGCCAGGGGGCGCGCTCTTCCTGAGCGCCGCGACGGCGGCCGACAGGGAGCCGTGCTCGTGGACGCGCTCGGCGAGACCGGGGATGAGCACCCGGTGGTCGAGCTCCGCCGGGTCGAGCGAGTACACGCCCCGCGTGACCGGCGCGACGAGCCGGCCGAGCACCGTCGGCCCCATGCGCGCGAGCACCAGCGACTCGAGGTCGGAGGCGTCGGCGCCGACACGCGGGTCGAGCGTCCGGTCGCGTTCGAGCTCCGCGATGCCCTCATCGCCGATCGCGGCGTGCACCGCGGCGCGGGACTCCGCATCACGCAGAGCCGCCTCCCCGGGTATGCCGAGCATCCCCCCAGCCGGCATCGGAGCAGCAGTCGCATCGGTCACGACCCAGGAGCCCAGTGCTCGCGGCTCGACGATGTCATCGTGCATCCCGAGCTCGTGCAGCAGGGCCGCGAACGCGCCACCGCGCGTGGCGAACGCCTCCGCACCGATGTCGATCGGCAGCCCGCCCAGGTCTGCGCGGCAGATCATCCCGCCGAGCCGATCTCCCGCCTCGACGACCACCACGCTGGCACCGCGGCCCGCTGCCCGTCTGGCGGCGAGCATGCCCGCGATGCCCCCGCCGACGACGACGAGATCGGGCGTCGACTGGCCGAGGGACGATCGGTTCACTCGACCCGACCGCCGTCCGGCAGCGAGTGGGCGAACTCCACGAGGCCGGTCAGCACCGCTGGATCGGCGGACGGCGGGACGCCGTGGCCGAGGTTGAGGATGTGCGCGGGCGCCGAGTTCCCCCGGCGAACGACATCTCGCACGTGCTCCTGCAGCACCGCGGCGCCCGCTCCGAGCACAGCAGGGTCGACGTTGCCCTGCAGCGGCACTCCGCCGCCGAGGCGCCGCGAGGCCTCGTCGAGCGTGATGCGGTCATCGACCCCCATGACGTCGGCCCCGATCGCGTGCATGTCCGGCAGCAGCTCGGCAGTGCCCACGCCGAAGTGGATCGTGCGGACCCGCTCGCCACCCGGCGTGCGCAGGGCCCGTACCCGCTCGAGCGCCAGGCCGCTCGAGGCGGCGATCGACTTCTGGTAGCGATCGCGACTGAGCGAGCCAGCCCACGAGTCGAAGAGCTGCACGATGCTCGCCCCCGCGCGCACCTGCGCCTCCAGGAACGCGGCCGAGAGCTCGGCGATCGCGCCGGAGAGGTCGGCCCACGCCTCGGGGTCGGCCTGCATGAGCGTGCGCGTGCGGAGGTGGTCCTTCGAGGGACCGCCCTCGACGACGTACGCGGCGACCGTGAACGGCGCCCCGGCGAAGCCGATGAGCGGCGTGGAGCCGAGCTCCGCCACCGTCAGCGAGACGGCCTCGGTGATGGGAGCGAAGAGCTCCGGGCTGATGCGGGCCCTGATGCGCGCAGCGAACTCGTGTGCCTCCTGCGAGGAGCGCACCGGGTTGTCGAAGACCGGGCCTGTGCCTGGAACGATATCGACGGCCTCGCCGATGAGCTTGAGCGGAACCACGATGTCGCTGAAGAAGACCGCCGCGTCGACGCCGTGACGGCGCACGGGCTGCAGCGTGATCTCCGCGGCGAGCTCCGGGCGCAGGCAGGAGTCGAGCATCTCGATGCCCTTGCGCAGCTCGCGGTACTCGGGCAGCGAACGGCCAGCCTGTCGCATGAACCACACCGGGAGCGTCTCAGGCCGGTCCCCGCGTGCCGCGCGGATGAGCGGAGCATCGGCGGTGAGGCCTGAGGAGAGGGGGTGCGAGTCGCTGAGCGGCAGGGGTGCAGGAGCTGTTTCGGTCACCCGCCCATTCTCCACCCGGCACCCGAGCGGGGCCGTACAGCGGGCATCCGACGACGAATTCCCGGCTGTGCCGGATCGCAAGAGGTTTAAGGGAAGGTATGGCTCAGAAGCGAAAACGCGGAGAACTTCTACAATAAGTAATCGTGTTGCTGTGTCTGAGTGCCAATCACCGCACCGCGAGCTTCCCAGTCCTTGAAAAGCTCGCGGCCCGCGAAGATGGCGGACTTGAGTCCGCGCTCCGCGACGCCCCAGGCGTCGACGGAGCCATTGTGCTCGCCACCTGCAACCGCTTCGAGATCTACCTCGACATCGACACGGCGCAGCCGGTCGCTCCCGAGCTCATGCCGACCATCGCGACGGCACTCGACGTCTCCGTCGAGACGCTCCGCGCCAACATGGCCGTCATCCACGACACGCAGGTGCCCGAGTACCTCTTCGCCGTCTCGAGCGGCCTCGAGTCCGTGGTCGTGGGCGAGGGCGAGATCTCCGGTCAGGTGCGCCGCGCGCTCGAGGAATCACGTGCGGCCGGCATGTCGACCTCGCAGCTCGAGCGTCTCTTCCAGTCGGCGTCCACCACATCGCGTGGCATCAAGTCGGGCACGAAGCTCCAGAGCGCTGGCCGATCGCTCGTGCGCCTCTCGCTCGAGCTCGCCGCATCCCAGATCGCCGACTGGAGCACCGCGCAGGTCGTGCTCGTCGGCACCGGCTCGTACGCGGCAGCCTCGCTCAAGGCCCTGCAGGACCGCGGCGTGACCCGCGTCGGCGTGTACTCCCCCTCGGGTCGCGCCCACAAGTTCGCCGAGCGCGACGGCGTCTTCGTCATCGACGGCCAGAATCTCCCAGAGCACCTCTCGAACGCCGACCTCGTCGTCACCTGCTCGAGCGCCGACACGGTGGTCATCGACTACGACCTCATGCTCGGCGCGCGACTCGCGCCCGGATGCGCCGAGGCCACGCTCATCATCGACCTCGGCATGCCGCGCAACGTCGACCCGGCCGTGGGCCGCCTCGACGGCATCTCGGTGCTCGACCTCGAGACCATCCGCATCCACGCTCCCCTCGAAGAGCTCGGGGCCGCCGATGAGGCTCGCTGCATCGTGTCCCGCGCAGCCAGCGAGTTCGTCGAGCAGCAGGCTGAGACGAGCGTCGCGGAGGGCATCGCAGCGCTTCGCTCGCACATCACCGACATCGCGCGCGCGGAGACCGAGCGCGTCGCGAACAAGGACGAATCGGGCGTCGCCGAGGCTGCTCTGCGTCGCCTCGCGAACACGCTCCTGCACAGCCCGTCGGTGCGCGCGAAGGAACTCGCCCGCGCTGGTCGCGGCGACGAGTACCTCGACGCGATCGAGCTGCTCTTCGGCATCACCGTCGAGCGCGAGACCCCCGCGACGAAGCCGGCGACCCCGGCGGCGGCACCCGTCGTGCCCACCGCGCTCCCCCGCGTCGCTCAGGCGGAAGACGACGGGGCGCTCGAGTGCCCCGTGCACACCTCCTAGCAGCCCCCACCCGACGCCGAATGCGCGGCACTGCGGTCAGGCTCACCCGAATCCTCGAGCACACGGGGCAGAATCGATGCGCGCCGGCGATCTCGGGAACCGCACCTTCTCGCCCTGGGCTGAGCATCCCGAGATGACCACCGAGTGCACGCTCCGTCGATGGGAACCCCTGCGAATGCTCCGCGAACACCGCTCCAAGCTGCTTGTCGGCACCGTTGCTGCGACCGCGCTCCTCGCGCTGAGCGGATGCTCGGGCTCCGGGCAGACCGATGGTGCCGTCCCCGAGGAGGGCATGCAGCCGCCAGACACGTCGATCGCGGATGCCCTGAGCGAGAACGAGATGGGGGCCACCCTCGATTTCGCCGCGCTTCTGCCGAGCGGCGCGACCGGCGCGGTCATCGCCTGCCCCGGCGATACGGTCGAGTCGCTTGCTGAGAGCACTGGCATCGACGCGGGGAACTACGAGCTCGCGGATGGAACCCTGCCGGTCGCCGATGGCTCGTTCGCCCTGCTCTTCGGCGATGCGGAAGACAGGATCACGACGTCGACCCTGTACACGGGGGAAGGCGTCGACCTGTGTGCAGGTGACGCCGTCGCGTCGACGTACCTGGGTTCAGGCGCCCGCATCATGCTGACGGGGTCGACCGGGGCCTGGGCACCGATCGGCGTCGAGTAGCGGCGCAGCGACGAGACGAGACGACGCCTCCCGGAGCCGTCTTGCGTCCCGGGAGGCGTCGAGGTGATGCCTGGCTCAGCGCCCGGCTACCAGATGGTGACCCGGGATTCGGGGGCGAGCCAGAGGGCATCGCTCTCGGTGACGTCGAAGGCGTCGTAGAAGGCATCGACGTTGCGGACGATCTGATTGCATCGGAATTCGGCGGGCGAATGCGGGTCGACCGCGAGGAGCAGCTTCGCGTACTCGGGGCGCGCCTTCTGCTGCCACGCCTGCGCCCAGCTGAGGAAGAACCGCTGCGCCGCGGTGAGCCCGTCGATGACGTTCTCGTCGTCTGCGTCGAAGCCGGCGTCTGCGCGGTAGGCGCGGTACGCCTTCCAGGCGATGCCGAGTCCGCCGAGGTCGCCGATGTTCTCGCCGATGGTGAGCTCGCCGTTGACCTTCTGGCCCTCGGTGCCCTCAGGTGAGAGTTCGTTGTACTGGTCGATGAGCGCCCGGGTGCGCTGCTCGAAGGCGGTGCGGTCGGTCGCGGTCCACCAGTCCTCGAGGCGCCCGTCTCCGTCGTACTTGGACCCCTGGTCGTCGAAGCCGTGCCCGATCTCGTGGCCGATGACGGCGCCGATGGCGCCGAAGTTCGCGGCGGGGTCGCGGTGCTCGTCGAAGAATGGCAGCTGGAGGATCGCGGCGGGGAAGACGATCTCATTCTCGCCTGGCGAGTAGTAGGCGTTGACGGTCTGTGGCGGCATCATCCACTCGTCGCGTCGCACGGGCGTGCCGAGCTTGGCGAATTCGTAGGCCGCCTCGTAGACGGAGGCCCGGCGCGAATTGCCGACCACGTCGTCGTCCCTGATCTCCAGGTCGGAGTAGTCGCGCCAGCGGTCGGGGTACCCGATCTTGGTGACGAACTTCTCGAGCTTGTCGAGGGCTCGCTCACGGGTCTCTGGGCTCATCCACTCGAGTTCGGCGATGGATGCGCGGTAGGCCCCGGTGAGGTAGCCGACGAGCTCGAGCATCTTGGCCTTCGCGGTCGGCGAGAAGTGCCGCTCGACGTAGGCCTTGCCGATGGCCTCGGGGAGCTTGCCCTCAGCGTGGCCCGTGCCCCGCTTCCAACGCTCGCGCTGCTCTGGCGTGCCCTGGAGGGTCTTGCCGTAGAAGTCGAAGTTGGCCGCGGAGACCGACGGGGCGAGGATGCCCGAGTACTGCGAGACGATGCCCCAGACGAGCCAGTCCTGCCAGGCCTGGAGCCGCTCGTGCGTGAGCAGGTCAGCTGCACCCTCGAAGAAGTCGGGCTGACGGACGATGACGCGGTCGAGTGCGCCGGCCGGTGCACCCCAGCGTGCGGTCCAGCCCGCGAAGTCGACGTTCGCGTAGGCCGCGCTGAGTTCCGCGAAGGTGCGCGGGTTGTACGCGAGCTCCGCCTCGCGCGACTTGACGACGTCCCAGTGGAGCTTGGCGATCTCGGTCTCGAGCGCGAAGACGCGCGCGGCCCGAGCCTCCGCGTTCGGCAGTCCGGCGAGGCCGAGCATGCGGGCGATGTGCGCCGTGTACTGCTCGCGGATCTCGGCGTACTGCTCCTCGCGGTAGTAGCTCTCGTCAGGCAGGCCGAGGCCCGACTGCTCGAAGTAGAGGGCGTACTCTGCGGGCGACTTGAGGTCGGGGTAGACGTAGGCCGAGACGAACGAGCCGAGGCCGGTGCGCTCGAGGTCGCCGAGCACGTGGAGGAACTCGTCGATCGTCGATGCGGCGAGTGCGCGGTCGATGTCGGGGCGAACCGGGTCGAAGCCGAGGGCCTCGAGCTTCTCCTCGTCCATGAACGCCGCGTAGGCGTCTGCCGCTTTGCGCAGCTCCGACCCGGGCTCCGCGTCCGTGCCGCTCTTCAGGATGTCGAGGACCGCCTTCTCGGCGTCTTCGCGCAACTGGATGAAGCTGCCGTAGGCGGGCAGGTACGCGGGCACCTCCGTGGCAGCGATCCACTTGCCGTTGGTGTGCCTGAACAGGTCGTCTGCGGGGCGGACCGAGGCGTCGAGCGCCTCCAGGTCGATGCCCGAGGGGAGCTGCTCGGTTGCGGGAGCGGTGGAGGCGAGGTCGTCCGTCTGTGACATGTCCCTCAGGCTAGAACACGCCACCGACACAGGCGCTGAGATCACCTCAGGGCGAACACGCGAGGGGACGCGGGGTCACCCACCGTGCACCTGCCCGCGTCTGGGCAACGGGCTTCGCGCTGACTCCTGGGAGGATGGATCCGTGCGCGCAACTCGGAACTCCCAACCCGCTGGACGCGCCGATGCACGCGCGCTCGACCGCAGCATCCTGACCCTCGCGGTTCCGGCGTTCGGGGCGCTCGTCGCCGAGCCGCTGTTCCTGCTCACCGACACGGCCCTCGTCGGCCACCTCGGCGATACGGCGCTCGCTGGCCTCGGGGTCGCGGCGACGATCCTGCACACGATCGTCGGCATCATGGTGTTCCTGGCCTACACGACGACCCCGGTCGTGGCGCGGCTGCTCGGCTCCGGCAACCGGCCAGGCGCCATCCGCGCCGGTATCGAGGGCATGTGGCTGGCGGCCTTCTGCGGGCTCGTGCTCCTCATCGTCGGCCTCCCCCTGAGCGCTCCGCTCGTCGGCGTCTTCACGAGCGATCCCGGCGCCATCGATGCCGCGAACACGTACCTGTCCCTGAGCCTGTGGGGTCTCCCCGCGATGCTGCTCGTCATCGCCGCCATGGGCCTGCTGCGCGGCCTGCAGAACACCAAGGTGCCGCTGGTCGTCGCCATCGCGGGCTTCGCCGTGAACGGGGCGCTGAACGCGGTCTTCATCTACGGCTTCGGCTGGGGCATCGCGGGGTCTGCCCTCGGCACGGTCATCGCGCAGTGGGGCATGGCCATCGTCTACATCGTCATCGCGGTCCGGGCTGGCCGCGAGCTCGGCGTCTCGCTGCGGCCGGGGATCGGCGACCCTCGGACGGTGTTCTCGGCGAACGCGTTCATGGTGCTGCGCACCCTCACGCTGCGCGCTTCCCTCGTCGTGCTGGTCTGGGCGGCCGGGCAGCAGGGGGTCGCGGAGCTGGCCTCCCTGCAGATCCTCCTCTCGGTCAACAGCCTCATCGCCTTCACCCTGGATGCGCTCGCCATCGCGGGCCAGGCGATGGTCGGGCACGCCCTCGGTGCCGGTGACACGAAGCGGGTCACGGCGATCTCCCGCCGCCTCAAGCAGTGGGGGTTCTGGTTCGGCGTGATCCTCGCGGTCGTGTTCGCGGCCCTCGCGTGGGTTCTCGGGTACGTCTTCACGAGCGACACCGCCGTGCTCTCCCTCTTGCCCGTCGGGTTCCTCATCCTCGCTGCCGGGACTCCGATCGCGGGGTTCGTCTACGTGCTCGACGGCATCCTCATCGGGGCGGGTGACGTTCGCTACCTGGCGCTGGCTGGCATCCCGCCGCTGCTCGTGCTGGTGGTCGGCGTGACGGTCGTGCTGCAGCTCGGGATGCAGGGTGCGGCTGGTCTCGGAGTGCTGTGGGCGTCGTTCGCCGTTGGCACCATGGGCGCTCGGGCGCTCGTCCTGGGTGCCAGGGAGCGCGGCACGAAGTGGCTCGTCCCGGGCGCCGCGAGGTAGCGGACGCACGGATCCGCTCGCTCGGCTTCGCGGATCCGAGCCGAGCCACGGGGAGTTCTCCCCATCGCTCCCCGGGTGATTTCCTGCAAATGTGGGGATTGCGGGTCGCCCCTGGGCTCGCAGACGCTGCGCGCATCTGACGCCGGCGCCAACAGATCCCCCTCTGGAGTTCCACCATGCGTGCATCCCTTCCCTCGAACAGCAGCTCGACCGACAAGCAGCTCCCCTCGCGGCGCGCCATCGTGACTGCCGGCGCCTGGAGCATCCCCCTCGTGACACTGGCCGTCGGAGCACCGTCGGCGTCGGCGA
The DNA here is from genome assembly GCF_002931215.1 of Pseudoclavibacter sp. Z016. NCBI lineage: Bacteria > Bacillati > Actinomycetota > Actinomycetes > Micrococcales > Microbacteriaceae > Pseudoclavibacter > Pseudoclavibacter sp. Z016. Next base: position 307,284 of record NZ_PSTU01000017.1, on the reverse strand, counting down.
GCACGACGACCGCCGGGTTCGACCTCGCGATCGTCGGCCTGCAGTTCGGGGAATCCCTCCCCCTCTTCACGCCGGACTACTCCCAGCGGTACACGTCGTTCGTGCCGCTCAGCAACTTCGCCGTCGCGAACTTCGGCGACACGCCTTCCCCTGCCTCGGGCTTCCAGGCCAGCTACACGGTCGACAACGAGGTGGCCACGATCGACCGCGTCGGGTACCGGGTCGCCGGGGCCGCTGAGCCCACGTACGTCGACGATGTCGAGACGATCGTGACCGGAACGCGCACCGAGCACAGGTGGCTCGTCCCCGTCTCGGTTCCCGTCAACGAGTCCGACGACCCGATCTTCCCCACCGGTGCGGTGGTGCTCGTCGTCGAGTCGACCGTGCTCCTGCGCTACCCGAACGACGCGTACGACCCGGCGAAGATCACGGGATCCCGGGTCAGCGCCACGTCTCTGGCTCCCGAGACCAAGACCGACAACAACGTGCTGCAGGGCGTCGGCGTCACCGAGCTCGAGCCGGCCGCACCGTACGCCGCGGAGACCGAGGCGAGCTTCGAGACGGTGCCCCTCGGCACCGGGCCGGCCCGCACGAGCCGTCCGACGTCGGTCAAGATCACGTCGGTCGGCCCGAGCCCGCTTCCCGCGTCGGGCTCAGCCGTCGTCAGGTTCGACTACCGCTCGACGACGACCTTCTCCATCGCCAACGTCCGCCGCAACGGCACCGCGACCGGTGACTTCCTCCAGAACGTGACCGCACCGGAGCGTCAGGCAGGCTCGAGTGTGCAGGAGCTTGTCGCCGTGTTCGGGACACCACTCGACGCTGACGATTTCCTCGAGTTCGACATCGTCTACGACGCTCCGGGCGCTGGTTCCTTCGACGTGGCGTCGACCGCTGGGCACGTGGGCTTCCTCCCGGCCGACAACAACGATCGCAACCAGCGCACCACCGAGTTCGCCTACGCCTACGGCGTCGTCCCGGCCTGAGCGTGAAGGGCGGGCCTCCGAAGGGCTCCGGCTGAGAGCGAGGCCCACTCGGGGAGGCTCCGAACATGGGCCTGACCGTCCCCCAGGCTCGCTCGCGCTCGGGCCTCGGGAGCGGTACGTTCTCGTCATGGTCCCACTCGACAGCCTGCTCGCCTTCGCCATCGCGTCGGTGCTGCTCATCCTCATCCCGGGGCCGAGCGTGCTCTTCGTGATCGGCAGGTCGATCGCGCTCGGCCGTCGGGCCGGCGTGCTGAGCGTCGTCGGCAACGCCATCGGGATGATCCCGGCGGTCCTCGCGGTGGCGCTCGGGGTCGGGGCCCTTGTCGCCTCGTCGGTCGTGGCGTTCACGATCATCAAGATCGTCGGCGCGGTCTACCTCGTCTGGCTCGGCGTGCAGGCGATCCGCACGAGGAACGCCCACCTCGAGGCCGCACCGCCCGTTCCCGCGAGCGCCTTCAAGCTACTCACGCAGGGCTTCATCGTCGGCAGCACGAACCCGAAGACGATCGCGTTCTTCGTGGCCGTGCTCCCCCAGTTCGTGTCACCGGCGGCCGGGCCGGCCTGGCTCCAGCTCATGGAGCTCGGCGTCTGCTTCCTTCTGCTGGCGCTCGTCTTCGACGGTGCGTGGGCGCTCTTCGCCGGCACCGCACGGGCCTGGTTCGCACGCTCCCCCAAGCGCATCTCCGGCATGTCAGCGACGGGTGGAGCCATGATGATCGGGCTCGGCGGGGCGCTCGCCTTCACCGGCGCGAAGTCCTAGAGACGCGGTCAGGCTGGCCGGTCCCGTGCATCCGGGACCGGCCAGCCATGCGCTCCGCGCGCGAGCGGCGTGCTCTTGGTGACGCCTCGCTGTTGGGAGCTCCTCCGCTACTCGCGCTCGGTCGCGGCGCGGCGACGGGCGACGAGTGCCACGGTGATGCCTGCGGCCAGGAGCAGACCAGCGCCGATCGCGATGGGCGCTGCACCGTCGGCGCCGGTCGTGGCCAGCGAGTCCCCGCCCTGTCCGGTCGCCGAGGTGCTCGTGGGTGCTGGGGCCGCAGTGGCCGCAGCGGTGGCGGATGCCGTCGTGGACGCGGTCGGCTCGGTCGTCGCCGTCGGTTCGGTGGTCGCGGTCGCCGTCGGCTCTGTGGTCGCGGTCGGCACGGTCGTGGCCGTCGGCTCGGTCGGCACGGTCGGAGCCGGCGGAGCGACCTCGACCCACGCGGACGTCAGCAGCCACTGCGCCATCTCGGTGTTGTCGAGGTAGTGGCCGCGCAGCGGGTCGCGCTGATCGGCGAGCGCCGTGAGCTGCTCGGCACCTGCACCCTTGTAGAAGAAGGGCACGAGCTGGTTGGTGTGGTTCGTGGAGTTCCACGAGTGGGTGGCGTAGTCGAGGTGGTTCTCGACCGTCATGGGCGTGAACTGGCCTTCGACCGGGCCAGAGAGGTAGCCGGTCTCGTGGTCGGCGGTGACGACGACGAGCGTCTCATCCCAGCTCGACTCGGTCTCGACCCAGTCGATGACGGAATCCACGGCGTCGTTGAAGTCGAGGGTCTCCTCGAGTGCTCGGTCGGTCTGGTTGGCGTGCCCGGTCCAGTCGATCGCGCCGCCCTCGACCATGAGGAACATGCCGCTGTCGTTGTTGTCGAGCACGTTCAGGGCGCCCTCGGTGAGCGTCGCGAGACTCGGCACGTCGTTCCTCGCGCCGCTGTCCGTGCGGCCCTGCTGCAGTGTCGAGCCGACCTGGGGGACCCCGAAGACCTGCTCGGGGGTGTCGCCCTCGGTGAGCGCCGCGAAGTCCTCATTCGTCTCCAGGAAGGCGTAGTCGCTCGCGCCGTTCGTGGCGGCCTCCCACTCCGCTTGGCCGACGTACTGGTAGTTCGGTGCTGCCAAGGGCTGGTTGTCGTCGTCGTAGAACGGGTGGCCCGCGCCGATCACGACATCCATCTCGCCAGAGAGCTGCTGGGCGGCGATGCCGTGGTAGTCGTTGCGCGACACGTTGTGTGCCGAGTAGGCAGCGGGTGTGGCGTGCGAGAACGGCACGCTCGTGACGACGCCCGTCGACTTGCCGAGCGAGTTCGCACGCTCCGAGAGGTTCTCGACCACGTTCTCGTCGACGTCCACTCCGATGCCCGCGTTGTAGGTCTTGACGCCTGTCGCCATGGCGGTTCCTGCCGCGGCGGAGTCGGTCGGGTCGTTCTTGTTCCACTCGAAGTCGGTCCAGGACTCCGCGGGGTCGTACGCGGGGCCCTCAGCCCAGTTCGTGGACATGCCGGCGAGGTCCCAGCTCTGGAAGCCCTCCGTCGGCCGGTCAGCGTTGCTGCCAGCTGGGATGACCTTCCTGTCCCCGCCCGTGGTGACCTGGTAGTAGGTCTCGCCGCTGGTGTGGGCGTTCGCGAGGTCGACGAAGTTGTAGCCCATGCCGTCGCCGATGAGCACGATGACGTTCTTCGGGCCGGTCTCGTCGGCGACGGCCGGCGTCGCGGCGAACGCGGTGCCTGCGATGGCGAGCGCGGTGAGCGCGACTGCGCCTCCGGCGAGTGGTCTGCGGATGATGCTGGGCATCTGGTTCCTTCCGGTCCGTCTTCGGGGTACCTCGGCGACGCTATGAGAACCATTCGCATGTCCGGCGAAGCCGCACTTTCCCCCGGGTAGCTCCCCGGTGAATTTCGAGTGACCTCATCGAGGGCCGAAACCGGCGCGCACGACCACCCGGTGCATCGGGAGCGATTACCCTCGTCAGGTGCGTCTTGTCATTGCGAACTGCAGCGTCGATTACATCGGCCGTCTCACCGCCCACCTCCCCATGGCCCCACGGGTGCTCATGCGCAAGGCCGACGGCAGCCTCCTGGTGCACTCGGACGGCGGCAGCTACAAGCCGCTGAACTGGATGAGCGCACCCTGCTCCATCGTCGAGGAGGAACCGGACGCGACCCAGCTCGAAGCTGGCATCACCGCGCTCTGGCGGGTCACGCAGACGAAGACCGGCGACCAGCTGCTCGTCACGATCGGCGAGGTCTTCGGCGACCACTCGCACGAGCTCGGCAAAGACCCCGGCCTCGAGAAGGACGGCGTCGAGGCGCACCTCCAGAAGCTGCTCGCCGACCAGATCGACCTGCTCGGCGAGGGGCATGCCCTCGTGCGCCGGGAGTACATGACCGCCATCGGGCCGGTCGACATCCTGGCGCGCGACGAGAGCGGCGCTTCTGTTGCCGTGGAGATCAAGCGCCGTGGAGGCATCGACGGCGTCGAGCAGCTGACGCGCTACCTCGAGCTCATGAACCGCGACCCGCTGCTCGCTCCCGTCTCGGGGGTGTTCGCCGCGCAGGAGATCGCCCCGCAGGCACGCACGCTCGCCGAGGACCGCGGCATCCGCTGCGTCATCCTCGACTACGACGAGATGCGCGGCGTCGACCCGCGCCACATGCGCCTGTTCTAGCCGCGCGCATCCCAACCGTTCAGCGGGCTGTCGCCTGCCGCTCGGCCAGCCCTCACTACACTGACTCGGACATGACGCACACAAGCTCTCCAGAAACGGAAGGCCGGGTCCCGACAGACCCGCAGCCGGCACCGGCCGTCCAGCCTGCGGCGACTACGACGACGCGCAGGGTCGACCTCGAGCGCGGTACCGGCATCGCCCCGTACACGGCGGTGCTCTGGGACCTGGACGGGACGATCAGCGACTCGGCGCCGGGCATCCTGAACAGCCTGCGCACCGTCCTCTCGAACTACGGGCTGCCGATCCCGAGCGACAGCGAGCTGCTCAAGCACGTGGGCCCGCCGATCCACGAGACGTTCGCCGCCTACGGGCTCGACCCCATCGAGGCGACCGAACGCTATCGCGCGATCTACCGCGCCTCTGAGTCGTTCATCGGCGACGCGTACCCGGGGGTGCTCCAGGTCATCCGCGACGTGCACGCCGCGGGCATCCCGCAATCGACGGCGACGAGCAAGCCGGAGAGCTCGGCGAGGGTCATCCTCGAGAGCTACGGGGTCGCCGACAGATTCCTCACCATCACGGGAGCCTCCGACGACGAGGTGCGTTCGGCCAAGGCCGACGTCATCGAGGAGGCGCTTCGTCGACTCGACGTCGCGGGCGTCGACCTCAGCAACGTGCTGATGATCGGCGACCGGTTCTACGACGTCGAGGGGGCTGCCGAGCACGGCGTGCCCGCGGTCTACGTGTCCTGGGGCTACGGCCGCCTCGGCGAGGAGGCGGGCTCCGTCGCGGTCGCCGATTCGGCGGAACGACTCCGAGCCTTCCTCTCGCTCGACTGACCACGCCGGAGTTCCCGTCGCTTTGTCGGTGCGTCGTCGTATCCTCATGGCATGCGCGCAGAGAGCTCTTTCACCATCGAAGCCTGGGACGCCAACGGCAGGGCCGTCGGCGTCGAGACCGCCGCACCGCTTGGCGGTGCATTCATCGTCCGTGCGATCTCGGGCGGTGACATCGAGGGGCGCAGCGAGGTGCTCTTCGCTGGTGCCTTCAACGAGAAGCACGGTTCGGGCACGTACGTCGCGATCGACGCCTTCGAGGGCTCGATAGCGGGCAGGACCGGCACGCTCGCGTTCTGGCACGCGAACACGGTCGCGAGGGGCCGTCCTGCTGCTGGCGGCGGCGTGCTGCATATCGTCCCCGACTCGGGCACCGGAGAGCTGATCGGCGCGAGCGGCACGGGGGAGATCATCGCCCGTGGCGACGACCACACGCTTGTCCTGCAGATCGAGTTCGACGATGCCGACGACGTGGAGATCGACGGCGAGGTGCTCGCGGGCGAGGTCGAGGCGGGCTCGTCGAAGAGCGAGGCCTGACCGGAAGCCGGCCGCCCGTGCCAACGAAGGCGGGAGCCGCATCCACGCGGCCGAACCCCTTCACGCCCTCATTCGGCGTGACGCCGCCGCTGCTTGTCGGCCGGTCGGCGATGCTGGCGTCGTTCGAAGCGGCGATCGACGGCACGCCGGGCGAGGTGGGGAGGGCGACCCTCGTCACCGGGCTGCGCGGCGTCGGCAAGACCGTCATGCTCAACGCGCTGGAGGACATCGCCGTCACACGCGGCTGGCTCGTGATCTCGGAGACGGCCACGAAGGGACTGGCCGAGCGGATGACCACCGAAGCGCTCCCCAAGCTCCTGGCCGAGCACGACCCGAGGGCCAGCAAGCGCCGCATCACGGGAGTCACCCTGCCGATGGGCACCGGAGGGTTCGTGTCGACGGTCGAGGAGCGCTACCGACCCGTCGCCAACCTGCGGTCACAGCTGACGGAGCTCACGCGTCTGCTCGCCCCGAACGGCACAGGGGTCCTCATCACCGTCGACGAGATCCACCGCGGCGCGATCGACGACCTCCGCGAGATCACGACGGTCGTGCAGCACGCGTTCCGCGAGGGGCTCGACGTCGCGTTCGTCGGCGCCGGCCTCAAGCCGAACATCAACGAGCTGCGCAGCGACCGCATGCTGACGTTCCTGCGCCGCGCGCACGTCCAGGAACTCGGGCAGCTCGACTACGAGGCGTCGGCGAGGGCTCTCCGGGAGCCCATCGCGGAGGGTGGGCGCAGCATCGACGACGACGCCCTCGACTACGCGGTGCGGGGCACGCAGGGGTACCCGTTCCTCGTGCAGTTCATCGGCTCGAAATCGTGGCAGGAAGCAGGCGCCGCCGAGCGCATCCAGCTCGCGCACGCCCGCCGGGCCGTTCGGCTCGCACGGCAGGCCATGGGCCAGTACATCTACGAACCCACCCTCGCCGCACTGTCCGTCGGCGACCGGACCTACCTGGCCGCCATGGCGAGCGACGACGGGCCGTCGCGCTCGAGCGATATCCGGTTGCGGATGCGCGCGAAGGCCGGCTACGTGGGCGTGTACCGCCAGCGGCTCATCAACGCCGGCATCATCGAGCCCGCGGGCTACGGCAGCGTGCAGTTCACGACGCCGTACCTGCGGGAGTATCTGCGAGAGCACGTGGTGAGCGAGGCCATCGCGCTTCCGCAGGGGCGGGCATTCCCGCCGCCGCCCGATGAGGACGAGGACCTCGACGACTGAGCCCCTCCGGGCCCAGTCGTAAGGGGCGGGGTCGGCCTCGACGGACTCAGGGAACGCGCACGCCGGTGAACGGCGTCGCTCGACGCAGCTCGAAGCCCAGCTTCTCGTACGCGGCGATGGCACCCGTGTTGGCGGCCGCAGCGTGCATGAGCGCACGATCGCCGCGTTCTTGGATGTGGAAGGCGACGTCGAGCACAAGACGTGATGCGAGTCCCTGTCGGCGGTAGTCGGCGTCGGTCGCGACCGCGCTGATCTCCGTCCAACCCGCCGGGTGGAGTCGCTCTCCGGCCATGGCGATGAGCTTTCCGTCGCGGCGGATGCCGACGTAGCGCCCGAGCACGTACGTTCGCGGCAGGAAGGGGCCGGGCTGGTTGCGCTCCACGAGCGCCAGCATCTCGGGGGCGTCGTCTGCCCCGAGCTCGACGACCTCCTCGTCGGGTCTCGTCTGCAGGCGAGGCGTCTCGACCAGCTGCACCCCTTCGCCGCGCCAGGTCTGCGCCCAGCCGGCCGGAACCTCGGGGTCTGCGTGCGAGATCGCGAGCTCGGCCCCGGAGCCGAGGAGCTCGGCGATCGCGTCCCAGACGCCGGGCGCCTCCCAGGAGCGGACGCCCACGAACGGCGACACGTCGGCCGGGTATCGCTTGACGAGGTCGCCACCGACAGCGAGGTGCGCGTGGGCGCCCGTCAGCGAGTTCCAGGCGGGGTTGTCGAGCACGGAGGTGGAGGTGATGGTGGTGTCGGTCATGGGGTCCTCGAGACGGTGGATGTGTCTCCGATTGTCACGCACACGGCACGATGCTCTCGACGTCGTGACCGACGGTTACGACCCGTTGCCTCCCGCTCGGCTCAGATGCCGAGCTTCGCGCGCAGCTCCTCCACGTGGCCGTCCGGGTCGATGTCGTAGGCGACCCAGGAGAGCTTCCCGGTGGCATCCACGATGAACGTCGACCTGATGACTCCGGTCCCCGCGATTCCCGCGACGGGACGCTCGCCCCACGCGCCCCATTCCATGGCGGTCGCCCCCGAGTCGCTGAGGAGCGAGTAGGGCACCCGCTGCTCCTCGCCGAAGATGGCGAGCTCTCGCGGCTGGTCGAGCGAGATGCCGAGCACGGTGACTCCGGCGTCGCTGAGTGCGGCGTAGTTGTCGCGGAAGTCGCATGCCTGCTGCGTGCACTTGCGCGTGCCGGCCTTCGGGTAGAAGTAGACGACGACTGGCGAGCCGGCCAGGTCGCTGAGGCGGATGATCTCGCCGTGCTGGTCGGTGAGCGCGAAATCGGGGGCGCTGTCGCCAACGCTGAGAGTGGTGACCAAGATTGCTCCTCGCTCGGGAATCAGACCTGCCCGACTCTAGCGAGCGCGCATCCACCGTCGCCTGTGAACGAGTCGCGGGCCACCCGCCCACCGGGGGCGAGCGGCCCGCAACTGCAGAACGGAACCGAGCGATCGGCGCGAAGCCGACCCTGGCTGGACTCTCTAGGCCTCCACGGTGATGCCGAAGGCTTCTGCGAGGCGCAGGATCTTGCGTGCGCGACCGAGACGCGGGAGGTCGCTGCCGTCGCGGACCACGCCGCCGGAAGCGTCGAAGTCGGCGAGGAACTCGCGTGCCCAGAGGATGTCGCTCGTCTGCGGGCAGATGACCTCGTTGACGACGGCCGTCTGCTCGAGGCGGAGGCACAGCTTGCCGGTCATGCCGTGCTCGAGCGTCCACTCGGACTCGTTGCGGAGGACACGGAGGCTCTCGTCTGTGGTGGGTCCGTCGACGGGGCCCGGGAGGCCGGCCGCCTTGGAGGAGACGGTGAGGCGCGAGCGTGCGTAGGCCATGGCCTCGCGCGTCGCCCACATGCCGGTGTCGCGACGGAAGTCGCCGCTGCCGAAGGCGAGGCGGAAGGCGCCGTCAGCGCGGGCGATGTTCGTGGCCTCTTCGAGTCCGAGTGCCGACTCGATGAGCGGCACCACGGGGATGCGGGCGCCGAGTCGCTGGTACGTGTTGACGACCTGCTCGGCCTGCTCCGTCTTGGCGAGCACGACTCCGAGGAGACCGGGGACTCCCGCGAGCTCGTCGACGTCGTCGGCCCAGAAGTCGGACAGGGTGTCGTTGATGCGCACCCAGGCGGCGTTGCCGGCCTTGAGCCAGGCGATGACATCAGCCCGGGCGGCGGCCTTGTGCTTGGGGTCGACGGCGTCCTCGATATCGAGGATGACGACGTCGGCGCGCGAGGCTGCCGCAGCGTCGAAGGCTTCGGGCTTGGACGCCGGGACGAGCAACCAGGACCTGGCGTCTGCCGGGGGCACGACGTGTCCGGCGGTTGACTTGGGGTGGGGGCTCGCTGGAGCGTTCAGAACTCTCGCCTCATTCATCGACTGGATGCACGGGTCTGCTCGACCGCGTACGGCCGCGTGACACGCAGCCAAGGTGTGAGCTTAGTACGACGAAACGCGGTGTCCTCTTGCGGACCTCTACAAGAACGGCCAGGGATCCTGATCAGTAGGAGAACGGGATCAGGCCGATGAGGAAGAAGAGAACTGCGGGAACGAGGGTGATGACGCCGACGACGGAGCCGACAGCGGCTGGCATGTTGCGCCATCCGCTCGCTCGAAGCGCGAGGACGCCGAAGACGATGGCGGCACCGGAGGTCAGCAGCTGCAGGATGCCGGTCGCGGGGCTCAGCACCCCGTAGATCTCGTAGCCGCCAGTGCGCGCCAGGATGCTCATCACGAAGGAGAGGAACGTGTTGATCGCCCACCCTCCGAGCGCGCTCGCCAGCGAGATCATGCCGAAGCGGTTCGTCGTGAAGGAGAGCTCTTCGCGCAGGCTCGAGAAGCTGGCCAGCTGCGTTCGACTCGGCGCCTTGGCCTGCTGGGGGCTGCCCGGCTGCTGGTAGCCACCCGGCTGGGCGTACTCGCCAGGCTGGGCATAGCTCCCCGGCTGCTGGTGGGCATCGGGCTGGGCGTAGCCCCCAGGCTGGGCATAGCCGCCGGGCTGTGCATAGCCGCCGGGCTGCTGGTACTCGCCAGGCTGCTGAGGGTCACCCGCTACCTGACCGTATCCCTGCCCCGACGGCGCCTGACCAGCAGGACCGTAGGCGGCGGGTGTGCCGCTCGGCGGGGTGCCGTAGCCGGACGCGCCCTGGGCTGCGTTCGACTGGGGGTCGGGGCTGTGCTGTCCGTTCCACTGGCTCGGTGTCGTCATGCGTTCACCCTAGGACCGTTGGTGTGTTCGTGACGCGGGCACCTCTGCCCGTCGCCTCTCTGCAATACGATTCGGTGCATGACGACGACGTTCTCCCCCTCGCCTGTTCTTGCCATCGACGCTGGCCAGAGCGGCATCCGCTCGCAGATCGATTCTGGCGAGGTTCGCTCCTTCGCCGCGATTCGCACCGACCTCCCGTTGGCGCCCCAGCTCGCGAGCGTCGTGGAGCAGTCGCTGCGAGATTCTGGGTTGACGGGGGTCACGGTGTCCGGTGGCGTGTCGGGGGTGACGCACGCGCAGACGGTTGCGGATGAACTCGCTCTGCTGGTCGGGCAGTTCGGCGTCGCGAGAGTCTTCATCGCGCACGATTCGATCTCGGCCTTCCTGGGGGCCCTCGGGTCCGAGCTCGGTGCGGTCGTCGCCGCTGGCACGGGTGTCGTGACGCTCGCGGTCGGCGAGGAACGCCTCGCGCAGGTCGACGGCTGGGGCTACCTCGTCGGAGATGCAGGTTCCGGGTACTGGATCGGTCGCGCCGCGCTGGACTCGGTGATGCGCGCCTTCGATGGCCGTGGCCCGGAGACGGCGCTCACCGAGGTCGTGCTCGCCCACCACCCGGATCTGCCGAGCATGTACGTGTCGCTGCAGACGAACGAGGGGAAGGTCCGTCACATCGCGTCGTTCGCTCGGTCGGTCGGCGACCTGGCGGAGACGGATGCGGTCGCTGCTGGAATCCTGGCGGCGGCGGGCTCGGAGCTGGCCGCCTCGGTCGCGGCCGGGCTCGCGCGGGTCGGTCTGCCCGGCGGGCGTGAGGTCGTGCAGGTGCGGGCGATCGGCAACGTGTTCTCGTCGCCGCATGTGGCCGCGGCGTTCCGGCGCTCGCTGCTCGAGCGGGTGCCGGAGGCTCGGGTGGCGGTGGGCGAGAGCCACCCGCTGGACGGGGCGGCGATGCTCCCCCATCTGGAGAGGGACCACGCGCTCATCGCCTCGATCGGGGTCGTGACGCTCTAGGTCGTGACGCTCGAGATCGTGACGCTCGAGGCCCGCGCGCGGACGGCCTCCCTGAGAGGCTCGATCGTCAGATCGCGAAGATGCGCTGCGAGGTCTCCAGCTTCTCGCCGGGCTCGAGCCAGGCGAGGTCGAGGCCGGAGTTGAAGGCGTCGGGTGCGCAGGTCATGGGCTCCACCGCGACGGCCTGGCGGTCCCATTCGATGCCAGGCTGGTCGCTCGTGAAGACCTGCACCCACGGTGCGTCCGTGCCCCAGGTCATGCCGACGCCCGTGCCGTCGGGGGTCGTGAGCGTCACCGTGGCGGTGTCGCCCTCGCCGAAGACATCGGTGAAGGCGTGGTCAATCTCCATCTCGCCGATGCGCCGGGCGGCGCGGAAGTCGAAGGCCCCCGCGACCTCTTCGACCGAGACGACAGAGCCGGGGAGCAGACGTGCGCCGTGGGCGTGCATGAGCTTCTGCGCGGGAGACTCGAGGGTCCATTCGTCGATCTGTCCCTCGCCGGCGACCAGGTACGAGTGCGTGGATGCGCCGGCCGGTGCGGTCCCGGCTCCGACGTTCCGCAGCTCCACCGTCGTGGTGAGGCCGTCGTCGCCGAGCACATAGCTCGTGCGCACCTCGATGCGGAACGGGTAGCCCGTCTGCGGCTCGATCGTGGCCGTCAGCACGACGAGGTCGGGGCGCACATCCTCCGGTGTGAAGTCGAGCCAGAGGGCGAGGCCGTGCAGGGCGTGCCCGCGCTTGGGTTCGGAGAGGGGCAGCTGCAGCTCCTGCCCCTCGATGCGATACCGACCGTCGATGATGCGGTTCGGCCATGGGGCGAGCGTCGCCCCCTTGTACGCGGGCCGAACCTCATCCATGTCGAAGGTGTGCACGAGGTGCCTGCCGTTGTGCGTGAGCTCGCGCAGGGTCGCGCCGACGCTGGAGATCGAGGCCTCGTAGGCACCGTGCGAGAGGAAGTAGGAGGAGCCTGAGCGCGGGGTGATCGACATCTGTGGGGACTCCTCGGTGCTGTCGGGGGTAGGACCAAGGCAGTCTTTCACGCCGAGGCGAGGCGGGCGGGTCGCAGGAGCTCACGGAGTGCTTCCCAGACCGCGTCACTAGCCTGAGACGATGACTCCAGCTCCTCAGCCCTGGCCGCAGACCGCACTCTGGTGGCACGTGTACCCGCTCGGCTTCGTCGGTGCGGATACGGCGGGCACTCCTCTCTCGAGCCCGGTCGAGCACCGCCTCGATCGCATCACGGCGTGGCTGGACGAACTCGTCGCTCTCGGCCTCAACGGCTTGCTGCTCGGCCCGATCTTCGCGTCGCAGACCCACGGCTACGACACGGTCGACCATCTCCGCATCGACCCGCGGCTCGGCGACGACGCGGACTTCGACGCGCTCATCGCCGCCTGCCGTGAACGCGGCGTGCGCGTGCTCCTCGACGGAGTCTTCAACCATGTGGGCCGCGAGCACCCGTGGTGGCGCGAGGCGGTCGAGGCGGGGCCCGACTCGGGAGCCGCCGCGCGGTTCGCGAGAGGCGCGGATGCACGCGAGGTCGATGGACTCCCCGTCGACGTGTTCGAGGGCCACGACGCGCTTGTGGTGCTCAACCACCAGCATCCGGAGGTCGTCGAGCTCGTCGAGGTCGCCATGGCGCACTGGCTGGAGCGGGGCGTCGACGGATGGCGCCTCGACGCGGCCTACGCGGTCCCGCCGCTGTTCTGGCGGTCGACGATCGACCCGTTGCGCGAGCGGTTCCCGGACTCCTGGTTCGTCGGCGAGGTCATCCACGGCGACTACGAGGGGTACGTGCGAGAGTCCGGCCTCGACTCGGTGACGCAGTACGAGCTGTGGAAGGCGCTGCGCTCGTCCGTGCAGGAGCAGAACCTCTTCGAGCTCGACTGGTCGCTGCAGCGACACAACGACTTCGCGGAGCATTTCCTGCCGATGACCTTCCTCGGCAACCACGACGTGACGCGCATCGCGAGCGCCATCGACGATGAGCGCAACCACGCCATCGCCATCGCCATGCTGTTCTTCTTCTCGGGCGCCCCGAGCGTGTACGCGGGCGACGAGCGAGGGCTCGAGGCGCTGAAGGAGGAGCGGGCCGGTGGAGACGACGCCATCAGGCCGGAGTTTCCCCGCGACCCGAGGGAGTGGCCGGAGAACGCCTACTCGCAGGCGCACCGAGACGCGATCGCGTTCCGGCGCCAGCATCCCTGGCTCGCGACAGCGCGCATCCGCACGGAAGAGCTCGCGAACACGGCGGCCCTGTTCATCGCCGAGGGCAGCGAGGGCGAGCGTGCTCTCCTCGCGGTGAACCTCGGCGACGACTCGGTGCAGCTCGGCGGCCGATCGGTCGACGGCCACGGTCTCGAGCGCTGGAGTGACGGCAGCTAGCGACGACGACTGACCAACTTCAGTGCAGAGAAGCCCCGGATTCGCCCGAGACGACCCGGAACGACCAGATCAGCACTGAAGTTGGTCAGGGCGCGCGTCAGTGCATCGAGACGAGGGAGTCCTGCTCTGCTGTTTCCGACTGCACGAGCGGGCGGTCCTTGGTGCCCCTGATCATGAAGCCGGCGATGAGCGCCGCGAGGAGCATGGCACCCGCCGCGGCCAGGAAGACCGCCGAGTAGCCGTTCGTGAAGGCCTGCAGCTGCGTCTCGCCCGCCTCCAGTCCCGAAGCGACGGCGTTCGCGTAGAACACGGTGAAGACGGAGAGGCCGATCGACCCGCCGATCTGCATGGTCGAGTTCACGGTTGCCGCGGCGGCGCCAGCGTCGTGCGGCTCCACGCCCGTGAGCGCGAGGTTCTGCAGCGGGACGAAGATCATCGAGAGGCCGATGCCGAGCAGCACGAGTCCGGGCAGGATGTGCGTGAGGTAGCTGCCGTCGACGGTCACACCGGAGAGCAGCAGGAGTCCGCCGGCGACGACGATCGGGCCGACGACCATGAACGGGCGTGGCCCGAACTTGGGGAGCAGACGCGCCCAGACGGGGACGCACACGAGGATGACGACGGTCATCGCGACGTTCGCGAGGCCAGCGACGAGCGGCTCCATTCCCATGACGATCTGCAGGTGCAGCGCGAGGTACATGGTGGCACCGATGAGCACGCTGCCGATGACGGCCTGGATGAGGAACGCTCCGCCGCGCACCCGGTCGAGCACGACCCGCAGCGGGAGCAGGGGCTGGGCGACGCGGGTCTCGATCCACACGAACGCGGCGAGGAGTGCAACGCCGAGCGCGAGGAAGCCGATGGTCCCGAGGGATCCCCAGCCCTCCTCGGCGAGGCTGAACCCGTAGACGAGCGAGCCGAGCCCGAGCGACACCGTGACGGTGCCCCAGAGGTCGTAGGTGTTGTCGCCCTCTGCCTTGCTCTCCTTCAGGACGATGAGCGCGCCGATGACACCGGCGATGACGAAGAAGACGTTGACGAGCAGGCACCAGCGCCAGCTGGCGAACTCGGTGAGCGCTCCGCCGAGCACCAGGCCGACCGCGGCCCCGCTTCCGCCGATGGCGCCGAAGACGGCGAACGCGGTGGTGCGCTCCTTGCCGGAGGGGAAGCTGACGGTGAGCAGCGCGAGAGCGGCTGGGGCGAGGAGCGCTGCGAAGAGCCCCTGGAGTCCGCGGGCGAGGATGAGGTCGAAGGCACTCTGGGCGAAGCCGCCGTAGACCGAGGCGACCCCGAAGCCGATCATGCCGACGAGGAAGGCGCGCTTGCGTCCCCAGTAGTCGGCGATACGACCGCCGAGCAGGAGGAGCGCTCCGAAGACGAGGGCGTACGCGGTGACGACCCACTGCCGCTGCACGTCGGTGAGGCCGAGGTCGATCTGCGCCTGCGGCAGTGCGATCGTGACGATCGTGCCGTCGAGCACGACGACGAGCTGGGTGAGGGCGAGCACGGCGAGTGCCCACCACTTGGAGATGGTGCGTGGCGCGGATGCGCGCTCGACGGAAGACGCGTCAGAAGACAAGAAAACCCTCCAGGTTCTCAGAAAGCGAGTGCTGGAGGTTTCAAGCCTCGGACCGAGGACGTCGCCGCCTCGACCTACCCGAGCGGCGACGCTCGACAGATCGGCCACCTTAGCAAGTCCTGAAGCTCGACATAAGTCCACCGGTGTGGGTTCGCGCCGGGACGACAAAACCCCCGGAACCGAAGTTCCGGGGGTTTCGCATTCCCAGTGCTCTTGCTCTGGGACCCTGGTGCGCGAGGGGGGACTTGAACCCCCACACCCGAAGGCACACGGACCTGAACCGTGCGCGTCTGCCAATTCCGCCACTCGCGCCAACCTCCGAGAGATTACCAGACACTGTCGCAGAGTGCGAAACCGAGGCGTGGATGCACGCGTTTCAGACCCGAGAACGCCCTCCGGGAAGCGCCCAGGCGGGGCACCGGAAGCCCATAGCCAAGGCAAAGAAGTCGGACATCCAGCCCAGTGCCGTTAGCATGAAACAGATTCGCGCCACCCGGTGCGGGCTGTTGCGTGCCCTCGAGAACCAGGAGACATGTGGGAATCCTCGACAGATTTGAGCGTGGGCTCGAGCGTCTCTTCAATGGTGCGTTCGCGAAGACCTTCCGCTCTGGGCTCCAGCCCGTCGAGATCAGCGCCGCGCTGAAACGCGAGATGGACACCAGGGCGTCGATCGTCACACGCGACCGCGTACTGGTCCCGAATCGCTTCAACGTGCAGATGTCGCAGGTCGACTACACGCGCATCTCGCAGATCGCTGGCATCCAGGACGAGCTCATGCGCGTCGTCGAGCAGCACGCCGCCAAGCAGGGCTACCAGTTCTCGGGCGGCCTCAGCATCAAGTTCCTGGAGAACGACTCGCTCTCCGAGGGGCGCATCGAGGTCGACTCGCGCAGCGTGCAGGGCCAAGTCGCCTGGGCTCCCATCCTGGACGTCGATGGCGAGCGCATCCACGTGGGCGTCGGATCGACGGTCATCGGGCGCGGCTCCGAAGCCGACATCACGATCGCGGACACCGGCGCCTCGCGAAAGCACGCCGAAGTCGTGTGGGACGGGAAGCGTGCGGGTATCCGCGATCTCGGCTCGACGAACGGCACGAAGGTCAACGGCCGTTCGATCTCCCAGGCGGGTCTCGAGCCCGATTCGACGATTCAGATCGGTCGTCACCGTATTGTGTTCCGGGTGATCCCCCAGGCCGACCCGAGCGACGACACCGGGTACCTCCCGCGACAGGGAGGCCTCACGTGACCAGTGAGCTGACTCTCCTCGTCTTGCGCCTCGCCTTCCTGGCCGCGCTGTGGATCTTCGTGTTCTCCGTCATCTACTCGCTTCGCAGCGACCTCTTCGGCACTCGGTCCTCCGCCTACAAGCAGGCCATGGAGAAGTCGCGCCAGCAGGTGTTCGCCTCGGCCGACAACGACGCGGCACCGGCGGCGGCACCGGCCCCCGCGCCTGCTGCTCCCGTCCGCTCCTCCGACTCGGGCGATGCTGGTCCCGGCAGCCACCGGCCGCCGACCCCCGTGCCCAGTCCGGCTGCGCGCTCCGAGCGGCCGAGCAAGCTGGTCATCACCTCCGGGCCGAAGCGCGGCACGGAGCTGTCGCTGCGCAGCGAACCGCTCTCGATCGGCCGATCCGGCGACTCCGACCTCGTCATCCAGGACGACTACAGCTCCACGCACCACGCGCGCCTGCTGCTCTGGAACGATGCGTGGATGGTGCAGGACCTCGACTCGACGAACGGCACCTACGTCAACGGCAAGCGCGTCTCCCAGCCGACCCACGTACCGGTCGGCACGCCTGTCCGCATCGGGACGACGACGTTCGAGCTGCGATAGGCATGCTGGTCATCGCGCGCGCCGGCGCCGTCTCCCACGTCGGCAAGGTCAGAAGCAACAACCAGGACTCCGGCTTCGTCGGCACCAACCTGTTCGTCGTCGCGGATGGCATGGGCGGGCACGCCGGCGGTGACGTGGCGAGCGCGATCGCGGTCAAGCACTTCGCGGAGAACGACGAGCAGTACTCGAGCACCGATGATGCCGAGCAGGCCATGACGGAGATGCTCCTCGACGCGAACGCCCTCATCGCGGGTGCCGTCGAGGAGCACAGCGAGCTCCGCGGCATGGGAACCACGGTGAGCGCCCTCAGCCTCGTCGGCCAGTCCCTCGTGCTCGCGCATATCGGCGACTCGCGGGTGTACCGCTTCCGCGAGGGATCCCTCGTGCAGATGACCGTCGACCACACGTTCGTGCAGCGGCTCGTGGATGCGGGCCGCATCACAGCGGAGGAAGCGCTCACGCACCCAAGGCGCTCGGTGCTCATGCGCGTGCTCGGCGACGTCGAGACCAGGCCCGACGTCGACACCGAGGTCTTCGATATCCAGGAGGGCGACCGCTGGCTGCTCTGCTCGGACGGCCTCTCGAGCTACGTCGACGAGTCGCAGATCGAGCGCACCCTGGCCCGCATGGACGAGTCGAGCCGCGAGATCAGCGATGACCTCGTGCAGCTCGCGCTCGACAACGGCGCACCGGACAACGTGACCGTGGTGATGCTCGAGATCGGCCCCGAGCCGCTCGAGCCGATGAAGACGCGAGTCGTGGGGTCGGCCGCGAACCCCCTGCGCTACTCGGCGAACCTGCAGAAGCGCAGCAACCAGATCATCCCGTCCATCCTGCACCCCCTACGGCGGCCAGCCCCTCGCCCGCAGGACGAGGAGTTCGTGCCGTTCAGCGACGAGGCGCTGCAGGAGCTCATCGCGGAGGACAAGCGACGCAAGCGGCTCCGGCAGGTCTCGTGGCTCGCGGCATCCATCGTCTTCCTCGCGGCGGTCGCCGGTGCTGGGCTCCTCGCCTACAACTGGACGCAGCAGCAGTACTACGTCGGTGAAAGCGTCGGCTACGTCGCCGTCTACCAGGGCGTGCAGCAGGGCATCGGCCCGATCACCCTGCACGAGCTCACCGAGACGACCGACATCAAGATCTCGAGCCTGCCTGAGTACCAGCAGTCGCAGGTCGACAAGACGATCAGCGCCGGCGACCGCGAGGCCGCCAACGAGATCGTGGAACGGCTCCGAGATGCCATTCCTGAGTAAGCAACGCGAAGAGGCGCCAGTCGTACCAGGCGCCCCGAGGAAGACGGGTCAGGGGCTCCGCAACATGGAGCTCGGCCTGCTGGTCTTCGCGTTCATCATCAACTTCTCGGCGCTGCTGCTCGTGCAGCTCGGCGTGCGCGGCACCTTCGACTTCAACGTCGTCACCCTGTCGGCCATCATCGGCGCGCTGACCCTCGGCGTGAACATCGTGCTGCGCTTCCGCGCGCCGGGCGCCGACCCGTTCATCCTGCCCATCGCGGCGGTGCTCAACGGCCTCGGCATCGCGATGATCTACCGCATCGACATCGGCAATTCCGATAACGACGGTGTGTTCTGGACTGCTTCGACGCAGCAGATCGTGCTCACGATGCTCGCCGTCGGCGTCGCCATCGTGGTGCTCATCCTGCTCAAGAACCACCGAGTGCTGCAGCGCTACACGTACGTGTTCATGGCCATCGCCATCGTCCTCCTGCTGCTGCCGCTCATCCCGGGCCTCGGGCGCACCGACGTCGCCGCGCGCGTGTGGATCAGCGTCGCGGGCTTCTCGTTCCAGCCCGGTGAGATCGCGAAGATCGCGCTCGCCATCTTCTTCGCGGGCTACCTCGTGACCGCGCGCGACTCGCTCTCCGTCGTCGGCAAGAAGTTCCTGTGGATGCGCTTCCCGCGCATCAGGGACCTGGGACCGATCCTCGTCGTGTGGGCCGTGTGCATGGGGGTCTTGGTCTTCCAGCGCGACCTGGGAACCTCCCTGCTGTACTTCGGACTGTTCCTGGTCATGGTCTTCGTCTCGACGGGGCGCCTCTCGTGGGTGCTCATCGGCCTCGGCCTGTTCATCGGCGGCGCAATCATCGCGGCGACGTCGCTGAGCTACGTCGAGTTCCGCGTCCACGCCTGGCTCGACCCGTTCGAGGACGAGATGTACTTCGCCGACGGCGGCAGCGGGCAGCTCGTGACGGGACTCTTCGGCCTCGCGGCCGGCGGTCTCATCGGCAAGGGCCTCGGCTCGGGCAGCCCAGGCACGACCCCCCTCGCGTCGAGCGACTTCATCATCGCGGCCATCGGCGAGGAGCTCGGCATGGCCGGCATCTTCGTCGTGCTGCTGCTCTTCGTGATCTTCGTGGCGCGCGGCTTCCGCATCGGCCAGCAGGGGGTCGACGACTTCGGGCGGCTCCTCGCGACGGGCCTCGCGTTCACGATCGCCGTGCAGGTCTTCGTCGTGGCCGGTGGCGTCATGCGGGTCATCCCCCTGACGGGCCTCACGATGCCGTTCATGGCGGCAGGTGGCTCGAGCCTGCTCGCCAACTGGATCATTGTCGCGATCCTTCTCAGACTGAGCGACACCGTGCGTAACGTGCCGACGGAGGCGATCGACGAATGAGCAAGAACATCCGCCTCGTTGGCGTCCTCGTCATGATCATGTTCATGTCGCTGTTCGTGGCGTCGACGAGCATCCAGGTCTTCCAGGCCGAGTCGCTCCGGGACGACCCGCGCAACAGCCGGACCCGTGAGGAGAGCTTCGAGATCCAGCGTGGGCCGATCCTCGTCAACGGGACGCCGATCGCATCTTCGACGCCCGTCGACACTGCCTACAAGTACGAGCGACAGTACGAGAACGGCCCCCTCTACGCCGCCGTGACCGGGTACTACTCGGTCGACGGGGCATCCACGGGCCTCGAGGGCGCCCTGAATCCCGAGCTCTCGGGCAACAGCGACACGCAGTTCTTCCAGGGCCTCGAGCGTCTCTTCACTGGCCAGGACCCTGCTGGCGCATTCGTCGAGACGACGATCGACCCCGTCGCCCAGCAGACGGCGGCGGATGCTCTCGGCGAGTACAAGGGTGCGGCTGTGGCGATCAACCCGGCGACGGGCGCGATCCTGGCCATGTACTCGACGCCGACCTACGACCCGGCGCTGCTGGCGAGCCACGATCAGACGAGCGTGCTCGAGTCGTACAACGCGCTCCTGGCCGACCCGAACGATCCGCTCAGCAACCGCGCGATCGGCGGTGACATGAACCCGCCCGGCTCGGTGTTCAAGCTGGTCGTCGCCGCCGCGGCACTGGAGAACGGGCTCGCGACGGCCGAGTCCCCGCTCCCGAACCCGGCGACGCTCACGCTCCCGGGCACCAACGTCTCGGTGAACAACCCGTCCGCCGGCGCGAAGTGCGGAAGCGGCGACACGACGAACCTCCGTATCGCCATCGAGCAGTCGTGCAATGTGCCGTTCGCGCAGCTCGCCATGGACCTCGGTGCCGACAAGGTACGCGCTATGGCCGAGGCGTTCGGCTTCAACCACGAATTCGAGATCCCGATGACGGCGAGCGCGAGCAGCTACCCGACGGCGCTCGACGACGACGCGCAGCTCGCCCTGACGGGCTTCGGCCAGTTCGACGTGCGGGCGACCCCACTCCAGTTCGCGATGATCTCGGCGGCCATCGCCAACGGCGGCGAGGTCATGAACCCGTCGCTTGTCGAGAGCATCCAGACTCCGACGTTCCAGGAGATCCAGGGGCCGGAGATCTCGAGCTATGGCAGGGCCATCAGCGAGGAGACTGCGGCGTCACTCCAGTCGATGATGGAGGGCAGCGTGAACTCGGGCGTTGCCAGTAATGCAAGAATTGACGGGATCAACGTGGCTGGCAAGACAGGGACCGCGGAGAACGGCCAGGGTGAGCCGTACTCGCTGTGGTTCACAGGATTCGCCGAATCGGGCGATACGCAGATCGCGGTCGCGGTAGTGCTCGAAGACGGTGGCGGAATGGGACAGTCTGGGACCGGAAACGGCCTGGCGGCGACGATTGGGCAGCAAGTGATGAAGGCGGTGCTGAGCAGATGAGACCAGCTGCAGGTGTTTCGTTCGGAGACCGATACAAGCTGAGCTCGCGCATTGCCATCGGCGGCATGGGCGAGGTCTGGGAGGCGACCGATCAGGTGATCGGGCGCACCGTTGCCATCAAGATCCTCAAAGACGAGTACATGGGCGACCCTGGCTTCCTCGAGCGCTTCCGCGCTGAGGCGAGGCACGCCGCACTCGTGAACCACGAGGGCATCGCCAACGTGTACGACTACGGCGAGGAGAACGGCTCCGCCTACCTCGTCATGGAGCTCGTGCCGGGCGAGGCGCTGTCGACCGTGCTCGAGCGCGAGCGGGTGCTGCCGCCCGACCAGGTCATGGACATCGTGTCGCAGACGGCGCTCGCCCTGCACGCCGCTCACAAGGCGGGTCTCGTGCACCGCGACATCAAGCCAGGCAACCTGCTCATCACGCCGGACCGTCGCGTGAAGATCACCGACTTCGGCATCGCTCGGATCGCCGACCAGGTGCCGCTCACGGCGACGGGCCAGGTCATGGGCACCGTCCAGTACCTCTCGCCCGAGCAGGCCTCCGGCCACGCCGCGAACCCGTCCACCGACATCTACTCGCTTGGCATCGTCGCCTACGAGGCGCTCGCCGGCAGGCGACCATTCACCGGCGAATCGCAGGTCGCGATCGCCATGGCGCACATCAACGACGAACCCCCGGCGCTTCCCGTGACGGTGCCAGAGCCGGTTCGCAACCTCGTGCTCGCTGCCATCGCGAAGAAGCCGGAAGACCGGCCGGTCTCGGCGGAGGTCTTCGCGCGAGCTGCTCGCGCGCTGCGCGACGGCAACGTCACGCGTGCAGCGCAGGCGGTCCCCGCGGTCCTCGGGCTGACGTCCGCCGACGAGGTCGGTGACGCCACCGCTCCGCTCGATCGCACCGCCATCATGGACGAGGGTGCGCGCACCACCGTGCTCGGCACGGCCGCGGGCACGACCGAGGTCATGAAGGACGACTTCGACACGCTCATCGGCGGACCCCCCGTCGAAGGCGCGGAAGAGGAGTCGACCTCGCTCGTCTCCCCGGCCGACGAGGAGCGCAAGAAGCCGGCTGCCTGGCTGTGGGTGCTCATCGGCGCGATCATCCTGTTCGCTGCGGCCCTCGCCTGGTTCGCGTTCGCGCTGGTGACCAACAACACCGACGCCGATGGGGCGACGACACCGCCGCCCTCGATCACCCAGACCACGCCGGCCGAGACTCCGTCGCAGGAGCCGACCCCAAGCGTGAGCACGCCGACCACCGTCTCGATCGCGCAGGCTGACTTCCTCGGCCTCGACTACGACACGGCGGCGAACCGCATCTCCGAGCTCGGGCTGACGCCGGCGCGAGCCGAGGGCCCTGTCGCGACGAACCAGGAAGACGTCAACACGGTCACGGCGGTGAGCCCCACCGGGACCGTCGACCTCGGTTCCACCGTGACGCTCACGGTCTACGCGAACGTGGAGACGCCGAACACCCCGACGACGGCACCTACCGTCACCGTCAACGCGGCCGGCACGCAGGCCACCATCAGCTGGCCTTCGTTCCAGTGCCCTCCAGGACAGAGCCTCTCCGCGTACAACGTGAACGTGTCCGGCGCCGAATCACCGGGCAGCGTGACGGGAACCTCGGTGAACGTCAACGTCGAAGAGGGTTCGACGATCGTCGAAGCCTCGTACAGCGCCACCTGCGGCTCGGGCAACACGAGTGCCGACTCGCCGACCGGTTCGGCGACCGTCCCCCAGCCGACGCCGACCAGTTCCACTCCCCCGACGAACGGCACGGGAGGCTGATCTCGGAGGCCCGGCGGGCGGCTCCGGAAAGCAACGAATTCGCTCAACTCCATGCATCCACATGGACTGCGCGGTTCACAGCTTCGATGGCACCGATCACTCATTCACGTCGAGATAAGATCGGCAGACTAACGAGGCTTGAGCTTGGCGACCACTGCCAAGGGGAGAGGAGCTTGCTTCCGTGATGCAGGGCGAACGCACGCTCGCTGGCCGATACGACATCGGCCGGCGTATTGGTCGTGGAGGTATGGCTGAGGTCTACCTCGGGACCGACGAGCGTCTTGGCCGCCGTGTCGCCGTCAAGCTCCTCAACACACAGCTCTCCGGCGAGCCCGACTTCCGGTCGCGCTTCCGACAGGAGGCCCAGGCCGCTGCACGGATGACGCACCCGACGATCGTCCGCGTCTTCGACGCGGGTGAGGACACGTTCGTGCGCGCCGATGGTCATGAGCTCGTCGTGCCCTACATCGTCATGGAGTACATCGAGGGACAGCAGCTCCGCGACGTCATGGCCGGTGCCCCGCTCGCCGACACGCAGATCCACGAGTACATGACGGGCATCCTGACGGCGCTCGAGTACTCGCACCGCGCTGGCGTCGTACACCGCGACATCAAGCCGGGCAACATCATGATCACGCCGGAGGACACGGTCAAGGTCATGGACTTCGGCATCGCCAGAGCCATCTCCGACACGGCGGGCACGATCGCCCAGACGACGGCGATCCTCGGCACCGCCTCCTACTTCTCCCCCGAGCAGGCCAAGGGCGAGAACGTCGACGGGCGAAGCGACCTCTACTCCGCGGGCATCGTCCTCTACGAGATGCTCACCGGCAAGGTCCCGTTCCAGGGTGACTCCGCCGTTGCCGTCGCCTACCAGCACGTCACCGAGCGCCCCATCGATGCCAACGAGATCAACCCGAAGGTCTCGAAGGCGATGAACGCGGTCGTCAAGCGCTCCCTCGCGAAGAACCGCGAGGACCGCTACCAGTCGGCTTCGGAGTTCCGTCGCGACCTCGACCTCGCAGCGCAGGGCATCATGCCGGCGTTCGCCACCAAGGTCGAGGACGACGACCGCACCCAGCTCTTCGGGCCGGCCCCTTCTGGCGTGAGCGCCACGGAGTCTGCCTTCAATTCGCTCTCCGAGACCGATGACCGCGCACCACAGGTGCAGCGGCGTCCCCCCGCGATGTGGATCTGGGGCGCCGCGGCGCTCCTCGTGGTCGTCATCGTGGCCGTCAGCATCTGGGTCTCCTCCCTCCCCGACGTCGGCCAGCTGCCCGAAACGAGCGTCGATGTGCCAGACGTCGTGGGCGAGCAATGGGATGCGGCTCGCACAACGCTCGAAGACGCGGGCTTGACGCCCGTGCGCGCGGCGCAGACGAGCGATGAGGTTCCCGAGAACCAGGTCATCAGCACCACCCCGGGCTCAGGACTGAGTGTGTCTCCCGGCCAGGAGATCACCGTCCTGGTCTCCACCGGCCCGTCCGCGGTCACGATGCCCGACATCAACGGCATGACCGTGGAGCAGGCGACTGTCGCTCTCCAGGGGGCGGGCTTGAGCGTCGGCCAGATCACGTCAGAGGACTCTCCGACGGTCACTGCCGGCACGATCGTCCGCAGCGACCCTGCCGGTGGGTCCAGCGTCGCCGCGGGCTCCAGCATCAACCTCGTGACCTCCACGGGCAACGTGGCGCTGCCTGACCTCATCGGTCAGCCCCTCGAATCCGCGACCGCCACGCTCCGAGAACTCGGACTCCTCGCGGTCGTGAAGCAGGACCCTGGATGCCTCGCGGTCGACGGCGACCCGATCGTGAACATGTCGGTTCCACCAGGACCAGTCGCCCAGCACTCCCAGGTCGAGGTCACCTACTGCACGTCCGTGCCCGCCCCACCGGAGACGACCGCGCCAGCACCCGAGCCCACCTCGAGCGCAGGGCCCTCCTCCTCGACGGAGAACTAGGGCCGCACGACGACCCGCGGCCACGGTCGCGGCGCCCGCGCAACGCGCTCCGGCTCCTTCCGATGACCGGGAGGAGCCGTTGCCGTCAGGAGCGCAGTGCGGCCGCGGAGCCGCCGACTCCAAGGCCGACGGTGACGTCGTTCTGGGGCGTGAGCAGTGCATCCGCCCACGGGAACGCGTAGAAGACCAGGCCGTACAGGACGGCTGCGATCACGACGAGCGTGATCAGGAGCTTGACGGGCCAGGGCCCGGGGAGCACACGCCAGAGCGCGCCGTACATCAGAGACCCCCTTGCGTGGCGACGGACGCGGCGATCGACGCCGGCGGGCCGTCGGCCCGCGGCGTGAAGCTGTCGAACACCGCGTAGCCGATGATTCGCTCTGCCGTCGACCAGAACGGGTTGCAGCTCATGATCATCATGAGCCGGTCGGTGCCGGTCTGCTCCGGATAGCGAGGCACCGAGCCGAGGACGTCGACCTGTGTGGGGGCGACGTACTCGCCGGAACGGTAGGAGTAGGTGTACCAGCCGTCCGCGGTCTCCACGACGAGTTCGTCGCCGAGCTGCAGCTCGTGGATCTTCTGCATCGAAGCCCCGTAGGCAAGACGGTGGCCAGCAATGGCGAAGTTGCCGACCTCACCGGGCATCTGCGAGTCGGGGTAGTGGCCGATGTTGTTGTCGAGAACCTCGTGCTGTTCGATGCCCTGTGCGATGGGACGGGCGTAGTCGGCCCCCCAGGTGGGAACGTAGAGGATCGCGAAGCGCTCGTTCGTGACCGTCGGCGCCGAGGAGATGGGGATGCCGATCGCCGGATCTGTTGTGGTCACGGTCGTCGCTTCTTCACCGCCATCCGCGAGCACCTGGCTGAGTTCCTGCCCGGCCTGGTTCTGCTCATCGCCGACGATGAGGTCGTTGAGCCAGTACTTCCACCCGACGAAGAGCAGGACGACGACCCCGAGGGTCATGAGCACTTCACCCGAGACGCCGATGATGCTGAGCCGCCGCCTCGGCTTCGAGCCGGTGGGCTTCGAGGGGTTCTTGTGCTGCTGGGATGCGGCCCGCTGCTCTCGCAGGCGTCGCTCCGACCTGGTCTCGTAGCCGTCGTCGGCCGCGAGGAGAGACTCGATCGAGGTCGTCCCGTCGTCTCGTCCGGGCCGTTCAGCAGATGGCATAGGAGCAATCATAGATAGGATGGCCCGCATGTCTCGTGAGAAGTCCAGCGACTCCAAGTCCGACGAGCCGGAGAAGAAGACTCCGGCCGGTACGAAGAAGCACCGTTCCTCGGAAGCGTCCGCAGCTGCGGCCGCTCTCGCGGCGACGGAGAAGCAGCGTCGGCAGAAGCGCAGCTCCGGGGTGAGCGACAGCGACGAGCGCAACCCGAACCCGGTCTGGTTCAAGCCGCTCATGTTCGGCTTCCTGCTGCTCGGCTTCCTCTGGATCATCGTTTTCTACCTGACGAGCGGCGCTCTCCCGATTGCCGAGCTCGGCTCGTGGAACATCCTCGTGGGCTTCGGCATCGCGTTCATCGGCTTCATCATGACGACGAACTGGCGATAGCAGACTCCACGAGTTATCCACAGGGCCTCGAATGACAGCTGTGTAATTCATCCCCAGGTGTGCATAACCCTGTGGATAACTCTCACACAACACAGAGAAGCCGCGCATCCGACCGGATGCGCGGCTTCTCTCGTTCTGCGACGGAGACGGGGAGCTAGCCAGCTGCCGCCAGCGGCAGTTGGGAGACGCTGACGGAGGCACCCACGACGATGAGGACGCCGAGTGCCGCCACTATCCAGAGCCCCTTCTGCGAGGGCTTCGCCGACTTCGACTCCCACAGGAACAGCCAGGAGCACAGTGCTCCCGTGACCAGCCCGCCGAGGTGCGCCTGCCAGGCGATACCTGGGATCACGAACCCCATGACGACGTTGATGCCGACCAGCACGATGAGTGACATGGTGTTCATCCGCGCCTGACGCATGACGACGAAGTACGCGCCGAAGAGTCCGAAGACGGCACCGGAGGCGCCGAGCACCGTGGTGTTCGGGGCAACCAGGGCGATCGCGAGCGAACCGCCGAGCGCGCTGACGACATAGAGCGCTGCGAACCTCAGGTGCCCGTAGACCTGCTCGAGCACCCGACCGAAGATCCACAGCGTGAGCATGTTGAACGCCAGGTGGAAGACGGTCGAGTGCGCGAACGCCGAGGTCAGCATGCGCCAGGGCTCGAATGCCCCGCTACCCGCGTGAGAGTAGATGCCGTGGTAGACGAGGATGCCCGTGAGCCAGTCCCCCGTCACCTGCTGCAGCAGCCAGAGGACCGCCGAGATGCCGATGATGGCGTAGGTGACGAGCGGACGCTGATCCTGCCCGAGCCGTCGCAGCCGCGTTCGAGCCGAGGGCCGCTGGGCGGCCTTGGCTTTCGCGTTCGCCTCCCGGATGCACTCTGGACAGATCACGCCGACCGGCGCGAGTGTCTGGCATTCGGGGCACACGGTGCGCCCGCATCGCTGACAGAGCACGAAGCTCTGTCGGTCTGGGTGCCGGTAGCAGAAGTTCTCACGCTGCTGCGACAGCTCGGGTGATGTCATGCGGGGAGTGGCTCCTGGAGGTTAGAGCTGCTCGACGGTGACGCTCTCGATGACGACGTCCTTGAGCGGCTTGTCACGGCCGTCGGTGGGGACCTTCGCGATCGCGTCGACGACGGTGCGCGACTCATCGTCCGCGACGCGGCCGAAGATCGTGTGCTTCCCCTGGAGCCAGGGAGTTGGGTCCGTCGTGATGAAGAACTGCGAGCCGTTCGTGCCGCGCCCCATCTGCTTGCCGGCGTTCGCCATGGCGAAGATGTAGGGCTCGTTGAAGTTGAGCTCGGGGTGGATCTCGTCGTCGAACGCGAATCCGGGACCGCCGGTGCCGGTGCCCGTGGGGTCACCGCCCTGGATCATGAAGTTGGGGATGATGCGGTGGAAGATCACGCCGTCGTACAGGGGCGTGCTCTTCGTCTGGCCGTCACGAGGGTCGGTCCATTCGAGCTCACCCGTGGCGAGGCCCACGATGGTCTTGACCGTGTTCGGCGCGTGGTTGCCGAAGAGCTCCACCTTGATGGGGCCGTGGTTCGTGTTGATCGTTGCGAGTGCAGTGGCGATTGACATGCTGGTCATCTTTCCATAGCCCCCCGACTTCTCTCCCCCCTGTCCGCCGACAGCGTGCGGTGATTCAGGTTCCGTGTGGCAGAAGCGTGCCAAGATATGCAGTACCTACTTGTCAACGTCCGGAGGTACCAATGGCCCTTTCACGGAAGCAGTCGCGTGAACTCAAGCGTCTCCGCAAGGACGCAACAAACTTGTGGAGCGAGCAGCAGTCTGTCATCGAGCACGCTCGAGGCATCCTGCAGTCAGCAGGCGTGAGCGCGAAGGGCTTGGCTGAGTCCGAGCTCGTGCCAGCGCTGCAGAAGAGCTACGACAACAACGTCCGCCCCAGCTTCGACCGCAGCTACAACGCCGCGCGCGACAAGTACGAAGACGCGAGCGTCCGCTTCAACGGCAAGGTCCTTCCTGTCGTGGCCGGCCTCTCCGGCTCGCTTGCCGGCACGGTCAGCAACCTCGCTTCGAAGAACAACGACTTCAAGGACGCCGCTGGCACCGCGAAGAAGGTCTCGAAGGAGCTCAACTCGCGCGCCAAGAAGGCTTCGAAGGCGTACGACAAGAAGTACAACAGCTCCGGCGTCGGTGTCGGTGGCTGGCTGCTCATCGGCGCAGGCGTCGCAGCCGTCGCCGCTGTCGGCTATGCCCTCTGGCAGACCTTCCGTGCAGACGACGACCTGTGGATCGCCGACGAGGAGCTCGACGCTCCCGTCACGACGGTCTCGCCCGCTTCGGCAGCGAAGTAGTCCGCGCCGCACACGCGCACGACTGGCCCCGCACTCACCTGGTGAGCTGCGGGGCTTCGTCGTAGGCGGCGATGATGACCTGCGCGAGCGCGTCGGCCATCGCTGGCTTGGCGCCTCGCCACCACGCGAGTCTGACCTCGATCGTGGGGGCGTCCCGCAGCGGCCGGTAGGCGATGCCGGGCCGCGGATGCTGCGCCGCCGTGGCCTCGCTTGTCACCCCGTGGACGCCGCCGTCCGCGATGAGGGTGAGCCACTCGTCGAGTGAGCTCGTGGGGATGAAGACCGGGGCGCGTTCCGCCGGCCAGAGTGAGCCGACCGTCGTGCCGGTGCGTGCATCCACCGCCATGGTCCTGCCGGCGAAGTCGTCGAGGAGCAGCGCCCTGCGTCTGGCGAGCGGATCGTCGTTCGCGAGGACGGCGACGCGTCGTTCCTCGCCGAGGCGGACCGTCTCGATTCGGGGATCACGGGGAACCGTACGGAACACGGCGAGCTCGACCTCGCCGTCGAGGAGCCCCGCCGTCGCCGTGTTGCTCTGCCGGAAGACGAGGTGCGACTCAGGATGCTGTGCTCGCCAGGTGCGCTGCACGGCACCGGTGTGCGCGCCGAGGGTCGACCAGGCATAGCCGACGCGCAATTCCCGGGTCGTCTCGGCGACCTCGTCGCTGATGAGACGCACCTCGAGCAGCACCCGGCGGGCGCGGGTCAGGACACGCTCGCCGAGTGGGGTGAGCGCGACGTGCCGAGTCGACCTGGAGAGCAGCTGGGCTCCGAGCTGCGTCTCGAGGGCGAGGATCGCCCGGGAGACGGCCGCCTGCGAGCAGTGGAGCTCGATCGCCGCATCGGTGAAGGTTCCCGTGTCGACGACCGCGGCGAGGGCGCGTAGGTGGCGAATCTCCAAACTCATGCGTCCAGCGTATAACTCACGCGTGTCGCGCATTTCTGGGCCTGCGCAGGCGGGTTCACCATAGGCGCATGACAGGAACCGGGAGAACGGCCGCCGCTGCCGCACCACGCAGCGTGGTGACGGGTGCAGCGATGCTGACCGGAAGCGGACTCTCCAACCAGCTCGGCGCGGCGCTCGGCGCACTGGCCTTCGGCCCCCTCGGCACGTCGGGCGTCGTGGCCATCCGCCAGCTCGTATCCGCAGCCATCCTGCTGCCTGTCGCGCGTCCTCGCCTGCGGAGCTTCACGTGGGCGCAATGGTGGCCCGCGCTGTTGCTCGGCGTCGTCTTGGCGACCATGAACCTGTCCTTGTACGGAGCCGTCGACCGCATCGGGCTCGGCCTTGCCGTGACCCTCGAGTTCCTCGGACCCCTCGCCGTGGCCCTCTGCGCATCCCGCACGAAGGCCGATCTCCTGCTCGCGGTCGGCGCCGCCGTCGGCGTGTACGTGCTGCTGCTCCCAGACGCGTCGAGCGACATCCTCGGCTACGCCCTCGGGCTGCTCGCGGCATGCTGCTGGGCGAGCTACATCCTGCTCAACCGGATGCTCGGCGGTCGCCTGAGCGGCCTCCAGGCGCCCGCTACGGCAACGCTCGTGTCGAGCCTCCTGACGGTCCCGATCACGGTGCAGCTGATCGCGGAGGGCCGGATGCTCGGCTGGCCGCTATTGCTGGCTGCGCTCTCCGGCGTACTGTGCTCCGTCATCCCGTACTCGATCGACGTCATCGCGCTTCGCTGGGTGACGACGAGGTTCTTCGGGGTGTTCATGAGCATCAACCCGATGTTCGCCGCCATCGCCGGCGTCGTGGTGCTCGGTCAGGTGCCCGCCACCCATGAGTGGGTCGGGATGGCGATGATCGTGGCCGTCAACGCCGTCGCGGTGTCTCGCAGCCTTCGGGGGTCTCGTGTCGCCCACGAGCCCCGTGACGGGGTCGCGCCCTTAAGCGCCTAGCGGGGGGCCCGAGTCGAACGCAGGTGGCCATTGGCCGGACGCTCCTCGTGGAGCCTGAGCCCCACGTCCACGAGCGACACCGTGCGGAGCGCAGCTATCTCGTCGAGGTCGAACCAGCGAGCCTCGTCCGTCGAGCCGCCCCGCTCGTTGCGGAGCTCGCCGCTCACGATGCTGGCCTCGTAGACGACCCGAACCGACTGCATGGGCGTCTTGCCTGGCTCGAGCCGGTCGCGGCCCGCGATGATGTGCGAGTCGATGCCGAGGAGCCGGTCGATGGACGCGTGGTAGCCGGTCTCCTCCCAGATCTCGCGGACGACGCCGTCGATCGGATCCTCACCGGGGTCGGTCCCACCGCCGGGCAGGGTCCAGCCGGAACGACCACGGTCACGCCAGTGCGCAAGGAGGATCTGCCCGTCGCGCACGATGACACCGTAGGAAGCGAGTCGTCGATGCACGGAACCCCCAAAGATCTCTGCCGAGGTCTCGAGGTCAGCGGCCTGATGCCTGGGCCGACCCGAACCACGGGCGATCGCTATCGTACGCCGCCGCGCGCCGGGCCTCCGTACAGGGAGGCGCCGACGCGCGGTCGCCGGGCACTGTCGTCTGCCCGGATCAGCGGCGCAGCGTCTTGCGCGCCGCCCAGTTGCCGAGGAACTGCAGACCCTGCACGATCACCACGATGACGATGACCGCAGCCCACGTGACGGCCGGGTTGAACTGGCGGTAGCCGTATTGGATGGCGAAGTCACCGAGACCACCTGCGCCGATCGCACCGGCGATGGCCGACATGTCGACGAGCGCGACGACCGCGAATGTATAGCCAAGGATGAGGGGCCCGAGGGCCTCGGGAACGACAACCGACCATACGATCTGGAAGCGCCCCGCTCCTGCGGACCGTGCGGCCTCCACCACGCCTGGCGACACCGTGAGCAGGTTCTGCTCGACGAGGCGCGAGATACCGAACGTCGCAGCGAGCGACATGGCGACGATGGCCGCTTCTGCCCCGATCCCCACACCGACGATCATCCGTGAGACCGGCTGCACCGCAGCGATGAAGATGATGAACGGGATGGGTCGGAAGAAGTTCACGATGATGTTGACGATCGTGCTGACGACCGGCTGCTCGTAGAGGTTGCCCTTGCGCGTCAGATACAGCAGCAGGCCGACGAAGAGTCCGCCGACGCCACCGAAGACGAGGCTCAGGGCCACCATGTAGAGGGTGGCGCCTGTGGCTTCGAAGAGCTTCGGCAGCAGGTCGATCACATCGTTCATGCGGCACCTCCAGCGTTGGTGTCCTGGAATTCCGTCACGACGGCGAGTTCCCTGATCTGGTCGAGCGCTCTGCGCTGCGCTGCGGCATCGCCCTGCAGAGCGAACGTCAGGTCGCCGAACGACCGACCGCGGATCTCGTTCATGCCTCCGTAGACGAGCTCGACGGTGATGCCGGCGTCGTGCAGGATGCGCAGCGCCTGGCCCTGGTTCGTCCGCCCGTCGCGGAAGCTCAGCGTCACGAGAGTTCCCGGGTGTCGCGCATGCAGGTCGAACCGCAGGCCAGCATCCGGAACTCCCTGGACGACCGTTGAGACGAACCGCTGGGTCGCGGGCGCCTGCGGGTTCGCGAAGATGTCGAAGACCTCGCCCTGCTCGACGATCTTGCCGTGCTCCATGACGGCGACGTGACTCGCGATCTCCTTCACGACGTCCATCTCGTGGGTGATGACGATGATCGTGACCCCGAGCTCCTGGTTGGCCTTCTTGAGCAGCTGCAGCACGTCGGCCGTGGTCTGCGGGTCGAGGGCGCTCGTGGACTCGTCGGCGAGCAGGATGCTGGGATTCGTTGCGAGCGCACGGGCGATGCCGACACGCTGCTTCTGACCGCCGGAGAGCTGGTCGGGGAAGGCCCGAGCCTTCTCGGAGAGCCCGACGAACTCCAGGAGCTCGGCGATGCGCTTCTCACGCTCCGCCTTTGGCGTCTTCGCGACGCGCAGCGGATACGCGACGTTGCCCGCGACGTTGCGGGAGTTGAAGAGGTTGAACTGCTGGAAGATCATGCCGATGCCCGCGCGCACCGAGCGCAGCTTCGTCTCGCTGAGCGTCGTGATGTCGACGCCATCGACGTGGATGCTGCCGGACGTGGTCGGCTCGAGCGCATTGATGAGGCGCACCATGGTCGACTTGCCAGCCCCCGAGTAGCCGATGACCCCGTAGATGTCGCCGGCCTCGACGTTGAGCGAGACGCCGTCGACGGCTCTGGTCGCCGGGGCTCCGCGCTTCGGCGACGGATACTCCTTGACGACGTCGGTGAGTGTGATGAGGGCCATGTCTTCGCTCTCGCCTTCTTTCACGGTCGAACCGTGTGGGTGGTGCTGGTGGACGACGTCGGGATGCCGTCCGTCGGTGCAAGCGAGATCGCCGCCCGAGGCCTGATGATCATCATCGGGTCCCGGGCGGCGAGCACGCGAGCGGTGGGTTCTAGCCCTGCGCTTCGATCTCGGCGACGAGCTCGTCGAGCGTCGTCTGCAGCTCGTCGACGGGGGTCTTGGTGAGCACGGCGGTGTCGCCGAACGTCTCCTTGACCGAAGCCGCGACTGCCTCGGAGTTCTGGTAGATCTCGACCAGCTTCAGGTAGTTCGCGTTGTCGGCGTTCTCGGCCGACGTGACGAAGATGTTGATGTACGGGAACGCGGAGGCGTTCTGGGGGTCATCGCGAGTGAGCGCGTCTTCCGTCGTGAGGCCTGCGTTCTCGACGAAGTCGTTGTTGATGATCGCACCGGCGAGGTCGGGCAGCGAGGTCGCCGTGAGCGAGGCCTCGAGCTCGGTCACCGTGACGCGCGACTCGGGGAGCACGTCGTCGAGGGTCGAGAACGGCGAGCCGCCGTCCTTGAGCGAGATGAGACCGGCTTCCTGGAGCACGAGGAGGCCACGTGCGCGGTTCGACGCGTCGTTCGGCACCGCAACCTCGGCGCCATCCGGGATCGCCTCGACGGAGTCGTACTGCGAGGAGTAGAAGCCGAGGGGGTAGATCGCGGTCGAGCCGATCGGCACGAGGTCGTCGCCGCTGGCGGCGTTGTGTTGCGCGAGGTAGATGATGTGCTGGAACGCGTTGACGTCGAGCTCACCCTCGGTCGTCGCCGGGTTCGGCTGGTTGTAGTCCGAGAAGTCGACGAGCTCGACCGTGAGGTCCTGGGCTGCGGCCTCCTCGACGAGCACCTCCCAGTACGGGTCGGATGCGCCGACGACGCCGAGCTTGATGGTGTTCTCATCGGATGCGCCGGTGGAGCACGCGGAGAGGCCTCCAACGAGGGCGATCGCGCCGATTGCTGCGGCGATCTTGGTGAGACGTGACATGGAGGAGGGTCCTTTCAATGCGGCGCGCAAGCGCCGGCCATCCTCTAAGGGTCTAGAGGGCCTCGCAAGAAGAGCCACGAGGCGTCGCAAGAATAAGAGAACAGAGGGTCTCCGCGCCGATACATCCTGACACGTTGCGTAACAGTCCACTGACGGGGTCATGAACGCAAGAATATTGCGGTCGGACCCGCATTCAGCTCAGGGGAGGAGCCCCAGCTGCCTCGCCTTGGCAAGAGCTTGGTAGCGCGAGCTCGCATCCAGCTTCGTCATTGCCGTACCGAGGTAGCTCTTGACGGTGCTTTCGGTCAGGATCAGCTTTCCGGCGATGTCCCGATTGGAGAGTCCGAGGGCGATCTGCCCGAGCACGTCGAGCTCCCGTGGCGAGAGCCTGACTGGTGCCTCGGTCGACTCGACAGCTTTCGAGTGCTCCCGATCGCGGGGGTCGCCGTGATCTCCGGCGAATCTGACAAGCCGCTCCTCGACGCCTCGAAGGCGCGCACGGACGCGCGCGTCGCCGAGCATCGACGAGACCTCGCGCAGATCGGAGAAGGTGCCCCGCAGCTCCTCCAGCTGGGCTGCAGTGAGTCCGCCGGATCCGAGTTCGGAGATGCTCGCGGACCCCACCCGCATTCGGCGCCTCAGCTCGTCTCGGAGACGCAGCTCATCCTCGACCTTCTTGCCGAGTGCGACGGCCTGACCGAGCGACATCGATTGGGAGTCCGGAGCCGCGCGGAACCCGCCGTAGAGCACGCCCCGAACATGCTTGTCGACGATGACCGGAACCGCCATGAGGCTCTGGACGTCCTCAGACAGGACCTGCACGTCGTAGTCGTGCGTGATGCGGCTGCTGCCGCGGTAGTTCGTCGTGACCTTCGCGCGACGCTCCAGCATCGCGCGGCCGCCGAGTCCTCGACCGAGCTGCACTCGCAACCCGACCAATCCACGACCCTGATTCCCACAGATCGTGTGCACGTTCGTCGTGTCGCGATGGGTGGGTCCGCCGAACGAGAGTGAACACCCCGTGGTCTCGCGCAGGCGGGCGACGGCCTCGGCGAAGACGTCCGCCTCAGTGGCTGCCTCTGGGAACATCATGTGGTCACTACCAACTTCCGGGGGTAGTTCGATACTTCGTCGTATGCGTAGCGTGGATGCTATCACGCAGGCAATGAGGCTTTCGTGTTCGCAACGATGCGAAGAAGCCCCGCCTTTTGCCGTCGAGAACTGCACGCACATATCTGACGAACGCAGCAATGCACTGAGGCAAGGAGGCCCCATGCGACACGAAACGTCATCTCAACCGCCAGGCGGAATCGACTACGTCGCATTCGAGGAAGCGGCTGAATTCAAGGAGCTGAAGAAGCGCCAGCGCTCCTTCGTCTTCCCACTCTCGATCTTCTTCCTGGTCTGGTACGGCGCATACATCATCGTGGCCGCCTACGCGCATGACTTCATGGCCACCCCGGTCTTCGGCAACATCAACGTAGGTCTGCTGCTCGGCATGGGCCAGTTCGTGACGACCTTCGCAATCACCATGTGGTATGTCTCCTACGCCAACCGGCGGCTCGATCCGCTCGCGAACGACCTTCGCGTTGAGCTCACCAAGGCGGACCAGGCATGAGCGGGCAGCTGCTGGCACCCCAGGCCAGCGCTGTCGCGAACAATGACCCCGTCCTGAATATCGCGATCTTCGCGGCATTCGTCGCGGTCACTCTCTTCATCGTCATTCGCGCAAGCCGCAACAGCAAGACCGCAGCCGACTACTACGCCGGCGGGCGATCCTTCTCCGGAACCCAGAATGGGTTCGCGATCTCGGGTGATTACCTGTCAGCAGCGTCGTTCCTCGGCATTGTCGGCGCTATCGCCATCAATGGCTACGACGGATTCCTCTATTCGATCGGCTTCCTCGTCGCCTGGCTCGTCGCTCTGCTGCTCGTCGCCGAGCTCATGCGCAACACCGGCAAGTTCACGATGGCAGACGTGCTCTCGTTCCGCCTCAAGCAGCGTCCGGTGCGCGTCGCCGCAGCCCTCACGACCCTCGCGGTGTGCTTCTTCTACCTGCTCGCGCAGATGGCGGGAGCCGGCGGCCTCGTCGCCCTCCTCCTCGGCATCACGGACGACATCGGGGTCGCGATCGTCGTCGCCGTCGTCGGCGTGCTCATGATCATTTACGTGCTCATCGGCGGGATGAAGGGCACCACCTGGGTGCAGATCATCAAGGCCTTCCTGCTCATCGGCGGCGCGGGGGCGATGACCATCTGGGTGCTCGTCATCAACGGCTTCGATCTCTCCGCGCTCCTCCAGGCGGCGGTCGACAAGGCGGCCCTCGACGGTGCGGAGGATCCGGCCGCGATCCTCGCGCCGGGCCTGCAGTACGGCAAGAACCCGATCGACTTCGTCTCGCTCGGACTTGCGCTGGTGCTCGGCACAGCTGGACTCCCGCACGTGCTCATGCGCTTCTACACGGTGCCCACCGCCAAGGAGGCCAGGAAGTCGGTGGTCTGGGCCATCTGGCTCATCGGCGGCTTCTACGTCTTCACACTCATCCTCGGCTACGGCGCAGCGGCACTCGTGGGGGCCCCGGCCATCAAGGATGCGCCAGGAGGCGTCAACTCTGCTGCCCCGCTGCTCGCCCTCGAGCTGGGCGGGCCGATCCTCATGGGCTTCATCTCGGCGGTCGCATTCGCCACGATCCTCGCGGTCGTCGCGGGCCTCGCGATCACGGCTGCCGCATCCTTCGCCCACGACATCTACAACAGCGTCGTGAAGCGTGGAACGGCGACCCCAGAGCAGGAGGTGAAGGTCGGCAAGTACACGGTGGTCGTCCTCGGTGTCGTCGCCATCGTCGGTGGCATCGGCGTGCAGGGGCAGAACATCGCGTTCCTCGTGGCGCTCGCCTTCGCTGTCGCGGCCAGCGCGAACCTGCCGACGATCCTGTATTCGCTCTACTGGCGCAAGTTCACGACCCGTGGGGCGCTGTGGAGCATGTACGGCGGACTCGCGACGGCCATCATCCTGATCGTCTTCTCGAAGGTCGTCTCCGGCGCCGAGACGGCGATGCTCGGCGAGGGAATCGACTTCGCCTGGTTCCCACTCAACAACCCCGGCATCGTCTCGATCCCGGTCGGGTTCTTCCTCGGCTGGCTCGGTTCAGTGCTGCCGCAGAAGAAGGAAGACCCTCGGGTCGCCGCGGAGATGGATGTGCGCTCGCTCACGGGCTACGGCGCGGAGGAGGCCGTCGAGCACTAGGAAGCTCGCTGCACCGCGTTCGTCGACACGTCGCGTTCGCGAATGGTCGCTCTGACTCGCTCAGGGCGGCCATTTGCGCGTCCGCGTTGTCTCGGTGCCACAACGCACATGAGGTTCCGCAGGCGCGTGGGTAGCGTGGGCCTGTCCACGATGCACATGGAGGTGCGGATTTGACGCAGTCAGCGGAGACAGGTTCCCTCGCGGGGAAGACCATCATCATGTCGGGCGGGAGCCGCGGCATCGGACTCGCAATCGCGAAGCGCGCCGCGCGTGACGGTGCGAACGTCGTGCTCCTCGCCAAGACCGGGGATCCGCATCCGAAGCTGCCAGGGACGGTGTACACGGCCGCTGAGGAGATACGCGAGGCCGGCGGACGCGCGCTGCCGGTCGTCGGCGACGTGCGCGACGACTCCGACCTGCAGCGGGCGGTCGACAGCGCCGTCGCCGAGTTCGGCGGCATCGACATCGTCGTCAACAATGCGAGCGCCATCGACCTGCGCTCGACGCTCGACATCGACGAGAAGCGCTACGACCTCATGCACCAGATCAACCAGCGCGGCACATTCATGCTCTCGCGGGCGGCCCTGCCGCACCTCCTCGAGTCACCGGATGCGCGCATCCTGTCGCTCTCGCCGCCCCTCAACCTCGCCCCCCAGTGGCTCGGCGCCTACCCGGCGTACATGACCGCGAAATACGGCATGACGCTCGCCACGCTCGGTATCGCGGCCGAGTTCGCTGAACGGGGTGTGGATGCGAACACCCTGTGGCCCCGCACCACCATCCAGACAGCAGCGGTAGCCAACATCATCGGCGGCGAGGAGCTCATGCGCCGCAGCCGCACCCCTGAGCTGTACGCCGACGCCGCCCACGCGGTGCTCACAGCCCCGCGGGGCCGGTATCGAGGACAGACGCTGCTCTGCGAGGACGTGCTCGCAGACACCGGCGTGAGCGACCTCAGCGTGTACTCGCCGGGAGTCGACGCCTCCGAGCTCTACCCCGACGCCTTCCTCGACTGATCGGGTGCGGAACAATTGTAGGCAACTGTAGGTAAGTATAGTTATTTGCTATACATGGCTACAGTTCGCTAGCAAGTGCTTGGAGTCACATGGATCCGGTCAAGAACCCCTACGTGCCAGGTGCTGGTCGCAAACCGGCCGCTCTCGTAGGTCGCGACTCATCGATGACCGGGTGGCGGATCGCACTACAGCGAGCCGAAAACGGGATCACTGATCAACCGTTCGTCCTCTACGGCCTCCGCGGGGTCGGGAAGACCGTGCTCTTGACTCAGTTCCGACATGACGCCGAAGACCGCGACTGGTGGGTCGTGCAAATCGAGGCCGGTTCCGATCGTGAGCTCAGAGAGCTGATCGGTGAGGGCCTCTACGAACCGCTGTCTGACATCAGCCGACCATCGGCGGGCCGCAAAGTTCTCAAGGCCCTCCGGACGGCTCTGTCGTTCAAGGCGTCCTACGATGCGAACGGATCCTGGACATTCGGCGTGGATCTGTCTGACACGCCAGGTGGCGGTGCGGACAGTGGCGTCCTGCATACAGATCTCCGCAAGATCATCAAGGATGTGAGTCTCGCCGCGCGGGAAGAGGGAGTCGGGCTCGCAATCCTCATCGATGAGGCGCAGGACCTTTCAGCGGAAGAACTCACGACGCTCGCCGCAGTCACACAGTCGGCTGCCCAGGACAACTGGCCAGTATTGTTTGCTCTCGCTGGGCTGCCCAACCTGCCCCAGATCCTCGCCGAGGCGAAGTCGTATACGGAACGGTTCCAGTTCAACCAGATCGAGCGACTCTCGCGCGCTGACGCCCACCTCGCGATCGCTCAACCTTCGGCCGCGGAACTCGTCACCTGGGCAGAGGATGCCGTCCAGCACCTCATCACGGAGTCCGGACAGTACCCCTACTTCATTCAGCAATTCGGCCGTGAAGCTTGGAATGTCGCCACCGGAAGCCAGATCACCCTCGCAGACTCTCGTCTTGGGGTAGCGACCGGACAGAACCTCCTCGACAACGGGTTCTTCCGAGCGCGGTGGGACCGGACAACGGCATCGGAGAAGCGATACCTCCGGGCAATGTGCCCGGAAGGCGATGCTGGCGTTGGATCCGGCGAGGTGGCCGCACGACTGAAGAAGTCCATCAGCAGTCTCGGCCCCGCCAGAGCTCAACTCATCCACAAGGGCCTGATCTACGCGCCGGACCACGGGGTCGTGGCCTTCACTGTTCCCGGTATGGCGTCGTTCATCGAACGGCAGATCGAATCCTGAGCCACCGTGGCCAGCGACTCGTTCGGATGCGGAACCTGTCACCGCGTCACGAGACGAGACGCTGCTCTGCGAGGACGTGCTCGCAGACTCCGGCGTGAGCGACCTCAGCGTGCACTCGCCGGGAGTCGACGCCTCTAAGCTCTACCCCGACGCCTTCGTCGACTAGGCAGACAAGAAAGAACCCCGGTCAGATTTCTCTGACCGGGGTTCTTTGTCACCGTGGAGCCTAGGAGATTCGAACTCCTGACATCCTGCTTGCAAAGCAGGCACTCTACCAACTGAGTTAAGGCCCCGTTCGGGTGGAAACGATACCAACCTTCAGTATCGAACCGTGGGGCTACCAGGACTTGAACCTGGGACCTCTTCGTTATCAGCGAAGCGCTCTAACCGCCTGAGCTATAGCCCCCGAAGCGACTGCCCCAACATACACGAAAAGTGCACGTCAAGGGAAATCGAGCCGCTAGCTGTTCGTGAAACCGAACACGAGGCCCCCCGTGACCTTCACAGCGAGGTTGTAGAGGAACGCCGCGACTGCGCCGAGGGCCGTGCCCGCGACGAGGTTGAGGAGTGCGACCACAAGGGAGAACAGCATCAGCTGAGGCAGGGTGACGAAGTCGTCGACTCCCACGCCGGCCGAGCCGGAGACGTCATTGAGCAGGTCGTTGACGCTTCCAAGCACACCCGTGTTCTCGATGACGGTCCACATCAGGAACGTCGCGACGATCGTGATGATGCCGAAGCAGATCGACAGGAGGAAGGAGAACTTCACGACAGACCAGAAGTCGATGTGCACCAAACGGAGGCGCACCTGCTTGCTCGCAGTCTTCTTGCTGGACTTCTGGGCCAGCTTGTCAGCAACGCTCGTCATAGATCAGTACCTCAGTCTTCGGTCTCGTCCTGCTCGAACGACGTGACAGAGTCTGCCACAGTCTCACTCTGGGCACTCTCGGCTGGGGCAGTCTCGCCGTCAGCTGATCCTGCAGACGCTTCCTCGAGGGCGGAGTCGGCGGCGGTGACGTCCGTCTCACCGTCCTCACCTTCCTCGTCTTCCTTCTCGAGTTCGCGGTCGGCGTTCTGCGCGATCGCGATCACGTAGTCGCTGCTGTCGAGCCTCGCGAACGTCACGCCCATGGAGTCGCGTCCCGTCACCGAGACCTCGGCGACGTTGGAGCGAACGACCTTGCCGGAGCCGAGGATGACCAGGACCTCTTCGTTGTCGTGGACGAGCAGCGCGCCGGCGAGGCCGCCGCGCTCCTCGTTCAGCTTCGCGACCTTGATGCCGAGTCCGCCGCGCTTCTGGATGCGGTACTGCGACACCGAGGTTCGCTTCGCGTAGCCGCCCTCCGTGACGATGAACACGTAGGCATCGTCGCTCGAGGTGACCGCGGCCGTCAGCAGGTAGTCGCCGTCGCGGAACGACATTCCCTTGACGCCGGAGGTCGACCGGCCCATGGGCCGAAGCGCCTCGTCGTTCGCCTCGAAGCGAAGCGACATTCCGAGGTGCGAGACGCAGAACACGTGGTCCGACTCGTCGGCGAGCATGGCGGAGACCAGCTCGTCCCCTTCGCGAAGGTTGACCGCGATGATGCCAGCCTGACGGTTCGTGTCGTACTCCGTGAGGGCCGTCTTCTTGACGAGCCCCTCACGCGTCGCGAGGACGAGATACTGCGCCTGGCGGTAGTCGCTGATGTCGAGGATCTGCGCGACCTTCTCATCAGGCTGGAGCGGCAGGAGGTTCGCGATGTGCTGCCCCTTCGCGTCCCGTCCCGCCTCCATGAGCTCGTACGCCTTCGCCCGGTACACGCGGCCCAGGTTGGTGAAGAAGAGCAGCCAGTGGTGTGTCGTCGTCACGAAGAACTGCTCGACGACGTCATCCGCTCGGAGCTGCGCGCCCTTGATGCCCTTGCCGCCGCGGTGCTGCGAGCGGTAGTTGTCGCTGCGCGTGCGCTTGATGTAGCCGCCGCGGGTCACGGTGACGACCATCTCCTCCTCGGGGATCAGGTCCTCGTCGGTCATGTCGCCGCCAGAGCCACGGAGGATCTCGGTGCGACGATCGTCGCCGAACTTGTCGACGACCTCCTGCAGCTCTTCGCCGATGATGGTGCGCTGGCGCACTGGGTCGGCGAGGATCGCCTTGTACTCGGCGATCATGGCCTCGAGGCGGGCCGCGTCTTCCATGATCTTCTGGCGCTCGAGCGCCGCGAGGCGGCGGAGCTGGAGGTTCAGGATGGCGCTTGCCTGCAGCTCGTCCACGTCGAGCAGCTCCATGAGGCCGGTGCGCGCCTCTTCGACGGTCGGCGACCGGCGGATGAGCGCGATGACCTCGTCGAGCATGTCGAGGGCCTTGAGGTAGCCGCGGAGGATGTGAACCTCGTCCTCGGCCTTCTTGAGGCGGAACTTCGTGCGACGCACGATGACTTCCACCTGGTGCTGCACCCAGGCGGTGATGAAGCCGTCGATGGCGAGCGTGCGCGGAACCCCGTCGACGATCGCGAGCATGTTCGCGCCGAAGTTCTCCTGCAGCTGCGTGTGCTTGTAGAGGTTGTTCAGCACGACCTTGGCGACGGCGTCGCGCTTGAGCACGATGACGAGGCGCTGTCCCGTGCGGCCGGAGGACTCGTCGCGGATGTCGGCGATGCCGGAGAGTCGCTGATCCTTGACCAGCTCGGCGACCTTGAGCGCGAGGTTGTCCGGGTTGACCTGGTACGGCAGCTCGGTGATGACCAGGCACGTGCGTCCGTGGATCTCCTCGATCGCGACGACCGCGCGCATCGTGATGGAGCCGCGACCGGTGCGGTACGCCTCCTGGATGCCCTTGGTGCCGAGGATCTGCGCACCGGTCGGGAAGTCTGGACCGTGAACGCGCTCCATGAGCGCATCCATGAGCTCCTCGCGAGAGGCGTCCGGGTGTTCGAGGTGCCAGAGCGCGCCTGCTGCGACCTCGCGGAGGTTGTGCGGCGGGATGTTCGTGGCCATTCCGACGGCGATGCCGACGGAGCCGTTGACAAGGAGGTTCGGGAAGCGAGCGGGCAGCACG
This sequence comes from Pseudoclavibacter sp. Z016, assembly GCF_002931215.1. Taxonomy (NCBI): domain Bacteria; kingdom Bacillati; phylum Actinomycetota; class Actinomycetes; order Micrococcales; family Microbacteriaceae; genus Pseudoclavibacter; species Pseudoclavibacter sp. Z016. Next base: position 264,762 of record NZ_PSTU01000017.1, on the reverse strand, counting down.
GCAGGCTCACGCGTGCGGCCGTCGTAGTTGTCCTGGAAGTCGACGGTGTCCTCGTCGATGTCCCTGACCATCTCGAGCGCAAGCGGCGCCATCTTCGTCTCGGTGTAGCGGGGGGCGGCGGCGCCGTCGTTGCCGGCGGAGCCGAAGTTCCCCTGGCCGAGCGCAAGCGGGTAGCGAAGGGACCACGGCTGCACGAGGCGGACCAGCGCGTCGTAGATCGCCGAGTCACCGTGCGGGTGGAACTGCCCCATGACGTCGCCGACGACGCGGGCGCACTTCGAGAACGCCTTGTCCGGGCGGTACCCGCCGTCGTACATCGCGTAGATGACGCGACGGTGCACGGGCTTGAGCCCATCCCGGACCTCGGGCAGTGCTCGTCCGACGATGACGCTCATCGCGTAGTCGAGGTACGAGCGCTGCATCTCGAGCTGCAGGTCGACCTGTCCGATGCGGTCGCCGCCGTCGGCGTTGGTGGTTGTGACGCGTTCTTCAGCCATAGAGGTGCCTGTGTGCCTTAGATATCGAGGAAGCGCACGTCGTGCGCGTTCTGCTGAATGAAGGTCCGGCGAGATTCGACGTCCTCGCCCATGAGCGTGCTGAACACGGCGTCAGCCGCCTCAGCGTCGGTCACCTTGACCTGCAGGAGCGTGCGCACTGCGGGGTCCATGGTCGTCTCCCAGAGTTCCTGGTAGCTCATCTCGCCGAGGCCCTTGTAGCGCTGGATGGCGTTGTCCTTGGGGATGCGTCGGCCAGCTGCCTTGCCGTCTGCGAGCATCGCGTCGCGCTCACGGTCGGAGTACGCGAAGTCGTGCGCGGCATTCGACCACTTGATGCGGTACAGCGGCGGCTGGGCGAGGAAGACGTACCCGAGCTCGACGAGGGGACGCATGTAGCGGAACAGCAGGGTGAGCAGCAGGGTCGTGATGTGCTGACCGTCGACGTCGGCGTCTGCCATGAGGATGATCTTGTGGTACCTGACCTTGTCAGGGTCGAAGTCGTCGCCGAGGCCGGCTCCGAAGGCCGTGATCATGGACTGCACTTCGTTGTTCTGCAGCGCACGGTCGAGCCGGGCCTTCTCGACGTTCAGGATCTTTCCGCGAAGCGGGAGGATCGCCTGCGTCTCGGGATCACGGCCCTGGACGGCGGAGCCGCCTGCCGAGTCACCCTCGACGATGAAGACCTCAGAGCGAGTCGGGTCCTTCGACTGGCAGTCCTTGAGCTTGCCGGGCATGCCGCCGGTCTCGAGGAGTCCCTTGCGCCTGGTCTGCTCGCGCGCGCGGCGGGCGGCGAGGCGGGCGGCGGATGCCTGACCGGCCTTGCGGATGATGTCCCTCGCCTGTGAGGGGTTGCGGTCGAACCAGTCCTGGAGCGCCTGCCCGACGATCCGCTGCACGTAGGACTTGGCCTCCGTGTTGCCGAGCTTCGTCTTCGTCTGGCCCTCGAACTGGGGCTCGCCGAGCTTGATGGAGATGACTGCAGCGAGGCCTTCGCGGACGTCTTCGCCTGAGAAGTTCTCGTCCTTCTCCTTGACGAGGTTCTTCTCCCTCGCGTAGCGGTTCACGACCGTGGTCAGCGCTGCACGGAACCCCTCGAGGTGCGTGCCGCCCTCCTTGGTGTTGATCGTGTTCGCGAACGAGTGGATGGATTCCGAGTAGGAGTCGATCCACTGCATGGCGAGCTCGAGCGAGATCTTGCGCTCGGTGTCCTCGGCGTTGACCTCGATGATCTCCTCGTGGACCGGCTGCTTCTTCCGGCGGCTGACGAGGTGCTGCACGTAGTCGACGAGACCGCGCTCGAACAGGTACGTCTGCGAGCGCTTCTGTGGGATCTCGATCGACTCGGTGACGCCCTTCGGCTCACCCGTCTCGGTGCGCTCCGCCTCGTCGATATCGGCGGCGGACTCGTCCTGCAGCTCCGTGATCTGAGCGGCGAGCCCATCACCCTGGAGGGTGGACTGGTCACGGTCGTCGGCCAGCGAGATGCGGAGGCCCTTGTTCAGGAACGCCATCTGCTGGAAGCGGGCGCGCAGCACTTCGAAGTCGTACTCGACGGTCTCGAAGATCTCGGAGTTCGCGTAGAACGTGATGGTGGTCCCGGTGTCTTCCGTCGGCTCACCCTTGCGGATGTCGCCCGTCGGGACGCCGTTCTCGAAGTCCATCTCCCATTCGAAGCCGTCGCGCTTGACCTGAGCGATGAGGCGGTACGAGAGCGCGTTGACCACCGAAGAGCCGACACCGTGGAGACCACCGGAGACGGCGTAGCCACCGCCACCGAACTTGCCGCCGGCGTGGAGCTTGGTGAGGACCACCTCGAGAGTGGAGATTCCCTCGATCGGGTGCAGCTCGACGGGGATGCCTCGTCCGTTGTCGCTCACGCGCACGGCGCCGTCTTCCTGGAGCGCGACCTGGATGTCGTCGCAGTACCCCGCGAGCGATTCATCCACAGAGTTGTCCACAATTTCGTACACCAGGTGGTGCAGGCCCTCGGGGCCTGTCGACCCGATGTACATGCCCGGGCGCTTGCGCACGGCCTCGAGCCCCTCGAGCACCTGGATCTGCCCGGCGCCGTAGTCGTTCTCGACGCGATCGTTCTGCGAGCGGGTCTCAGCCACTTCAGCGGGCGCCTCGCTCAGCCCTTCCGCCGCAGTCTGGCCTTCCGACGTTCCTGGACCGGCCGACTTCCCCGCATCTTCTGGCGTCTCAGTCGTGTTCTCGGGGTCGGAAGTTTCTGATGCCATAACTCGGGCGTCTCCTTGCTGTGTGGCGACATGCAAGATCCGCGTTGCGAGCAAACTCGCACGACGCGGATCCAGCGACTGTTCAGTCTACCAAGGAACCCGGCCCGAAGCCCGAAGAAGGCGCGTCAAGCGACGAAAACAATGGCCAGGACCGTAAATGCCTCGTCAACCGTAGGTATCGCGTGGGCCACGCCCTGGAACCGATCTGGGACCGCGTTTCCACGAGGGGGCACCCGGGTTCAGAAAGCGGATGCGCTCGACCTTCGCCTCGGCGTACCTCTCGATGAGGTTCGTGAGCAGCAGCGTCTGCATGCCGCGGAGCTGCGTCGCCCAGGCTGTCGAGTCGCACTGGACGAGCAGCACGCCGTCCTCGATGTGCAGGGGCGTCGAATGCGCGGCCGTCTCCTTGCCGACGATCTCGGGCCACGCATCCATCAGCTCCGCCTGCTTGATGGGGCCGTTCCAGCCGAACTGCCTGGTGAGCGCCGCGAGAGCGGAACCAGCAGCGACAGGGTCCCGGCCGAAGCCGAAAGGCTCGGACAGGTCGGTCCCCTGCTCGTCCTTCGCCTTGGCGGCCAGTCGCCTGCGCAGGGAGGTCGTCTTCCCGCCGAAGACCTCCTTGAAGCGCGCGTAGACTTCCGCGCCCTCACTCATCGGCTTGGCCCGTCTGTATCGTTCCGGCGCTGATGCGGATGACCTGCGACCGCAGCCCCGCTGGCACATCTTCGAGGACCGCCGCGGTGATCAGAACCTGCTCGAAGTCGCCGATCGCCTCTGCAAGGCGCGATCGGCGCGAAGCATCGAGCTCGGCGAAGACGTCGTCGAGGATCAGGACGGGATCCCCAGCGCGCGACTCGCTCCGCACCAGCTCGGCAGCGGCGAGCTTGAGCGCGAGGGCGAACGACCAGGACTCCCCGTGGCTGGCCGTGACGCGGGCCGGCAAGCCGTTCAACCAGAAGACGGCGTCGTCGCGGTGCGGGCCCACGAGGCTCACTCCGCGCTCGAGCTCCCGAGGACGCATGGCAGCGAGCTGTGCTGTGAACCGCTCGCGGATCTCAGACGTCGTGACCTCGCCACCCTCGACCTCGGCCCCCTCGCCATCCGCGTCGCCCATCACGGAGGCTGCGTGCCCGAATGCCGACACCCTCATGGAGAGCGTCGGACGGTGGTCGGCGCCGACAAGACGCTGATACGAACCGGCGAGGTGAGGCAGGAGCCGGTCGCAGAGCAGCAGCCGCTCCGCGATGATCTGCGAGCCGAGCTCGAGCATTCGCTCATCCCACACGTCGAGCGTCGCGATCATCGCGTCGGACGATCGCGGCCCGCGCATGGAGCGGAGCAGGGAGTTCCGCTGCCGAAGCACACGCTCGTAGTCGGCGATGACACCGCCAAGTCTGGGCGAGTGGGTCACGAGCAGGGAGTCCAGGAACCGACGCCGCGCCCCGGGCTCGCCGCGAACGAGCGTCAGATCCTCCGGTGCGAACAGCACACTGGCAAAGTACCTGGCCAGGTCCCGAGACCGGACGTTCTGTCCGCCGACCCGCGCCTTGTTCGCACCCGAGCTCGCGATCTGCACGTCGAGGTGCAGCGAGCGCGTCTCGTGGGCCAGCTCCATCTTGACGACGGCGAACTCCTGGCCGAAGCGCACCAGCGCCTGGTCGCTCGAGACTCGGTGCGAACCGAGCGTGGCCAGGTATCCGATCGCCTCGACGAGGTTGGTCTTTCCCTGGCCGTTGGAGCCGACGAACAGGTGAGCGCCGGGTCCAAGCGAGAGGTCGGCCGACTCGTAGTTCCTGAAGTCGTGCAGCTGCAGACGGGTGACGTGCACCGGTTACCGCATGAGCAGATTCGGCTGCAGCAGGTAGCGGTAGTTCGTCGACTCGCCTTCATCGCGCGAGGTCTGGCTCGTGAGCAGCACTGGTCCGGGCTTGTTGGGGTTCTCGGAGTTCGTGAACGCGATGCGAACGAACGGCGAGTGGATGGCCCCGACGCCGTCGAGCAGGAACTGCGGCTTGAGCGAGACGACCATGTCGTTCCCCTGGAGCACCGCGTCGAGGTTCTCGCTCGCCTGCGCCTGCTCGCTGCCGAGCGCTTCCAGGTGGAGTCCCTCGGTCGTGAAGGTGAAGCGCAAGGCCGCCTCGCGCTCAAGGACGAGCTGGACTCGACGAACGGCGTCGACGATGTCGCTCACCGTGAGCACCGCGTAGTGCGGCGTCTCGGCGGGGAACAGACGCTCGACGGCCGGGAAGTTGCCCTTGATGAGCAGCGAGGTGACGGTCTTGTTGCCGGCAGAGAAGGCGATCAGCTCGCGGATGTCGTCCTTGACGAGGGTGATGGTGATCTCACCTGAGCTGCCGAGCGACTTGCCGACCTCGGCGAGCGTCTTCGCCGGCACGAGCGCCGTCTCGGTCTCCGTGAGCGAGCTCTGCCATTCGATCGTGCGAACGGCGACGCGGTAGCGGTCGGTTGCGACGAGGCTCATGGAGTCTGCCTGCAGGGAGAGGTTGACGCCCGTGATGACGGGGGCGACATCTTCACGGGAAGCGGCGACGGCGACCTGGGAGATGGCTTCCGAGAAGACGTCGCCGGCGATGGAGCCGCTGGCACCCTCGACGACGGGAAGGCTCGGGAACTCCTCGATCGGCATCGTCGGGAGGTGGAACGAAGCGCTTCCACAGCGAATGACAACGCCGGAGTCGTCACGGCTCAGCTCGACGGGGGCCTGCGGGAGGCGGTTTGCGATGTCTGCGAGAAGACGACCCTGTACGAGGACCGCGCCGGGTTCCTGCACATCAGCGTCGATGCTGGTGCGGCTTGAGACCTCATAGTCGAACGACGAGAGCGTGACGCCTGCCTCGCCGACCTCGACGACGACACCGCTGAGGATGGGGAGGGTCGGGCGCTGAGGCAGAAGCTTGACGACAAACGACACCGCATCGCTGAAGACGTCACGGTTGACAACAAACTTCACTAGGCGTTCCTCTCGTTGGAATGCCCCAATGGTAGCCGCCTCGATTCGGTGTGTTGTGACCGATCGCCCGTGCATCCTGTGATGCACGCAGCAGCATGCCCGAGGCGTCGCGCACGCGAAAATACCAGCCCGCCGACGTCCAGCCGACCACCGTCCATCGATGTCATCGACTCTCCCAATATCTATAGATTTCTTGTCATCATCGTATTAACAGCTGTGCACACTGTGGATAACTCCGAACTCACCAGCAGCCCCACGGGAACTACAAGAATGTAAGTTGTGGTGGAGCGGTGGACGCCCTGTGCACGCTGACGAGCACTGGGGTGCACAACTTCGTGGACTCCACAGCGTCGAGGGCGTTTTCCACAGTCCGTGCTCGCGTGTCGATTCCACAGTCCACAAGTTATCCACAGGCGAAAACGGCAAGAAAAACTCCACATCCGAGCACGTGGCGTCGTGATGTGGAGCAGATGGGTCGCTCAGGAGCGGCCGTTGCCGTTCTGGCGGATGCGCGCGGTGAGCTCGGTGACCTGGTTGTAGACGTCTCGTCGCTCGGTCATGAGCTTCGTGATCTTGCGGTGGGCGTACATGACCGTGGTGTGGTCCCGTCCGCCGAACAGCTGCCCGATCTTCGGGAGCGAGAGGTTCGTCATCTCCCTGCAGATGTACATGGCGATCTGCCTGCTCGTCGCGATCGCCTGAGAGCGGGACGAGCCGTAGAGGTCATCGACGGTCAGCTGGAAGTACGCGGCAGTGCGGTTGATGATGTCGACCGGGGACACGATGCCCGTGTCCTGGTCGGAGACCAGATCCTTCAGGACGGTCGAGACGAGCGCAAGATCGACCTTCTCGCCGTTGAGGTTCGCATACGCGGTGACTCTGATGAGCGTGCCCTCGAGTTCACGGATGCTGGAGGACACCCGTGCAGCGATGAACTCGAGCGCATCGTCGGGAATCAGGAGGTTGTCGACCTGCGACTTCTTCCTCAGGATGGCGATTCGCGTCTCGAGGTCAGGCGACTGCACGTCGGTGATGAGGCCCCACTCGAAGCGCGACCGCATCCGGTCCTCGAAGCCCGTCAGCTGCTTCGGTGGTAGGTCACTCGTGATCACGACCTGCTTGTTGTGCTCGTGCAGGGTGTTGAACGTGTGGAAGAAGGCCTCCTGCGTCGAGTCCTTGCCCTGGAGGAACTGGATGTCGTCGATGAGGAGGATGTCGTTGTCGCGGTAGCGCGCCTGGAACGACTGCGTCCTGTTGTTGGCGATCGAGTTGATGAAGTCGTTCGTGAACTCTTCGCTCGAGACGTACCTGACCTGGATGCCCGGATAGATCGACTCGGCGTAGTTGCCGATGGCGTGGAGCATGTGGGTCTTGCCTAGCCCGGAGCCGCCGTAGACGAAGAGGGGGTTGTACGAGCGAGCCGGTGCTTCCGCTACTGCGACCGCGGCAGCATGCGCGAATCGGTTCGACCCTCCGATGATGTAGTTGTCGAAGGTGTAGCGCGGGTTGAGGCGCGACTCCGGGTCTGGCTGTGTGCGCGCTCCCTGATCCGACGAGGAATGGAGGCCGACCGCCTCCGACTCGACCACGGTGACGGAGCTCGTCGGCGCGGGAGCGGAGCGTGGTGGTGCCACCTCGATGTAGTCGTGCGAGTCCAGGGGCTCGCTCGCCGATGCTCGAGGCGCAGCATCCGGGTTGACGAGCACCGCGAAGGTCTTGATCTCGGACTCGTCGAGCTCAGCGATCGCGGCGAGCATCGGCACCCGCGCGCGCGTCTCGATCATCGTGCGAGTCATGTCGTTCGGGACTTCGAGGAGCAGGGCGCCGCTCATGACGCCCTTCGCCTCGACGAGGCCGAGGAACCCCAGAAGGGAAGCGGGGACGCGGTCGTCTTCACGCAGTGTGGAGAGCAGCATCTGCCACGTCTCCGAAACGGGGTCGGTCACCGAAGCACTCCCCCCGTCCCTCTGTACTTCCCAGCTCCGCATCTCTGTGGGCCGGCGTTTCTTCTTGGCTGCGCACTCGCAGCATGGTCAACGCACCGGCCGTGTGGCACTGGTGCGCAAGTCATTGTGATCTACCCGGTGAGATATCCACAACTTCTGTGGACAAACGGGCCTCTGCCTGTGCATAACTCGCAGAGGTAGGGGTCCAGCCTACGCCGGATCAGGGCGTGCGCCAATCGCTTTCGCTGGATCCGGCATGTCGCCGCTCCTCGGCACGAGCTCGTGAGCATAATGCGGGGCTTCTGGCGGCAGTTGACTGCCAGGCGCAGGTCACGTAGGTTAAGGCAGTTGTGCCCTTCGGTAGGGCACTTGTGAAAATCCGTACGGCGTCCGCCGATCGGGTCGTATCTTCCGGAGTTCTCATGTCGAAGCGTACTTTCCAGCCAAACAACCGCCGTCGCGCGAAGACCCACGGCTTCCGCCTGCGTATGCGCACCCGTGCGGGTCGCGCCATCCTCTCGGCTCGTCGCCGCAAGGGACGCACCGAGCTTTCCGCGTAGCTTCTTGCTTCCCTACGCGAACCGCGTCACGAAGGGCGATGACTACCAAGCCATCGTTCGACGCGGCGTTCGCGTGGGTGCTCGGGGAATCACGGTCAGCGTGCGCGAGCGCGACACCAACGACACACCTACTCGCTTCGGCTTCATTGTCTCGAAGCGGGTAGGTGTGGCCGTTGTGCGCAATCGCATCCGTCGTCGACTCAAAGCCGTCTCCAGGGAGCTTCTCCCTGAAGTGGGGTCGGGCTTCGACATCGTCTACCGCGTGCACCCTGAAGCAGCTGCGCTCGGATTCGAGGAGCTGCGGGAGCGTGCACGGTTCGGATCCTTACGAGGAGTGCGTCGTATCGCCGCCAGCGGCGACGAGAGTGCACCGAGAACCGTGAGCTCGAGCACCTGATGGGCGGCTCACTCCGCGCGGTCGCGCTGTTTCCCCGCAACGTCGTCATCGCTGTGCTCAACGGCTACCGGCTGTTGATCTCTCCGCTCTACGGAGATGTCTGCCGGTATCACCCCAGCTGCTCCGCGTACTCTTTAAGAGCCGTGCAGGTTCATGGCGTCCTCCGGGGCGGCTTCCTCACCGGGCGACGACTCGTTCGTTGCCACCCCTGGGCTGCCGGAGGCATTGACGACGTGCCAGAGCCTGAACACAGAACCACCACCACTACTGCCCACGGATTCGTAGTCCAGGGCAGCTAGCGGCATCTAAGAGAAAGACGTCACCACACTCATGGATATCCTCGGAACCATCCTGTGGCCGATCAAATGGGTCATCGAGCTCATCTTGGTCGGATTCCACTCGCTGTGGACGACGCTCGGTCTCGATGGCACAGACGGCTGGACCTGGATCCTGGCGATCCTCGGCCTCGTGCTCGTCGTCCGCTCCGCCATGATTCCCCTCATGGTGAAGCAGGTGAAGTCCCAGCGAGCCATGATGGATGTCGCTCCTGAGATCAAGAAGATCCAGGACAAGTACAAGGGCAAGCGCGACCAGTTCTCCATGGAGGCGATGCGCCGCGAGACCATGGCGGTCTACCAGCGCACCGGCTCGAACCCCATGGCTGGCTGCTGGCCGCTCCTCGTGCAGATGCCGATCTTCTTCGGCCTGTTCTCTGTGCTCAACGGCGCGCAGCACAACACGGTGGGTGTCGGCCTCCTCAACCAGGAGCTCGCCACATCCTTCTCGCAGGCAGACATCTGGGGCGCACCGCTGAGTGCGACGTTCCTCAACAACGACGGCAACGTCGGAGTGCAGATCCTCGCCGGCGTCATGGTCGTCGTGATGACGGTCTCCCAGTTCATCACCCAGAAGCAGATCACCTCGAAGAACGTGTCGCAGGCGACCAAGGAGTCGCCGATGTACCGCCAGCAGCAGATGCTGCTGTACATCCTGCCGCTCACGTTCCTGGTATCCGGTGTCATGTTCCCGCTCGGTGTCATGACGTACTGGCTCATCTCGAACTTCTGGACGATGGGGCAGCAGTACATCATCATCCGCAACATGCCGACGCCCGGCTCTGAAGCCGCGAAGGCTCGCGAGGACCGGCTCAAGGCTCGGGGCAAGTGGGTCGAGCCTGAGCGCAAGGACGCCAAGGGCAACGTCATCATCGAGGCACCCGTCCAGCAGCCGGTGCAGCGAACGCAGCCCGTGTCGAAGAACAGGGCCAAGAAGAAGGCCTCCGGCGGCAAGCCGAGCGGTGGCACCTCGTCGGGCAAGAGCAGCCCACCTGCCAAGAAGTAGCTCCCCAACTCTCGCTGCCACACTGTTTAAGGAACCCGCATGACTGAAGCAACTCCTGAGACCATCCCCGCAGATGTCAGCACGCCGGACCCCCGTGACGACGGTGACATCGCGGCGGATTACCTCGAGGAGCTGCTGGACATCAGCGACGTCGACGGTGACCTCGACATCGAGGTTCGCGAGTCTCGCACGTACATCTCCGTGAACTCAGACGGTGAGTCGAACCTCTCGAAGCTCGCGGATGGTGAGACGGTTGATGCTCTCCAGCACTTGACTCGTCTGGCCGTCCAAGCCGAAACCGGAGAGTTCTCGAGACTCATTCTGGACATCGGCGGCTCGCGCGACGCGCGCCGCACCGAGCTCGTCGGTCTCGTAGACCGGGCCGTGACTCGCATCGAAGAAGGCGCCTCATCGGCTGCGCTTCCCCCGATGTCGTCCTACGAGCGGAAGATCGTGCACGACATCGTCTCGGAGCGTGGCTACGTGTCCGAGTCGGAGGGCGAGGCGCGTGAGCGTCACACCGTCATCCGCCCAGTCGCGTCTGCCTGATCTAGGACTTATCCACAGGAGTTTCCACAGGCGAGAGTACGCTCCTCGGCGAGTTCTGCACCTTCCCTCGTTAAAAGCCTGGTCAGGGGCTTATTCCAGGTGATTTGACTCTTGTCCCGCCTCGATCCCGCGTTCTCCACAAAGTTATCCACAGCTTTGTTGTCCGTGGACGACTGTCAGGCGGGTGCGGTCGCCGCCGCACGTGTCAGACTGGTTCGAGCTGATTGCGGGAGGCACTGCAGTCTGGCGTCAACATTCACGTTCGAGAGGGATCTCCCGTATGACTGAGCAGCCGACCGAGGTCGAGGTCGAGCCGGCGATCGCCGCCGAGCTCTTCGCTGACCGTATCGACCTTGCGCGGGCGTTCACGTCCGACCTCGCCCAGTACGGGGAGCAGCTCGGTCTGGTTGGACCCCTCGAGTACCCGCGGTTGTGGACGCGCCATATCGTGAACTCGGTGCTCATGGCGCCGCTGCTCCGTCCGGGCCTCGTCGGAGACATCGGCTCTGGTGCTGGCTTGCCGGGTATCGTGCTCGCCATCGCACGTCCTGATGTCAACTTTGTGCTGATCGAGCCGATGGAGCGTCGTACCGACTGGCTGCAGCGTGAGGTGGATGCGCTTGCCCTCGAGAACGTGCAGGTGCGTCGTGCTCGTGCCGAAGAGGTCCACGATGAGTTCACGTTCGACCAGCTGACAGCCCGAGCAGTTTCAGCTCTGAGCAAGCTGATCCCGATCACGGTTCCGCTCGTCCGCTCAGGCGGCGAATTGGTCTTCCTCAAGGGACGCTCCGCAGAAGCGGAGATCGAGAAGGCCAGCAAGGTGATTCGCAAGTTCGGACTCATCGATGTTCGCGTCGAAGAACTCGGGGAAGAGCTGGACACCGAGACGACGCGAGTTATTCGCGCGACGGTCGACTGACTGCTCTCGTTCGGTCGTCCTCAGAGTCACAGTTAAACGCTGACTCTTTGTATCGGTGGAGTTCGATGCAGCTTGGTTTTCTTCGTGAACAACACGGGCGCGGTATTTATCTCACGTGAATCTGCCGGTCATTGTCGATCAGGTGTCCCGAAGTCGGATTCTTGGTCTGTCGGTGTTGAATCCGCACGGAACAGCGTGCCGTAGCTCTGGAATCGGAGTCAGTCGGTCAGACGCGAACCGTTCTCGCTCATAGATGGCCCAGGCGCCGTCCCCACGTCACCTGACGCCAACCCCTCGATCAGTTGCGAGAGCCTGTCGCGCACAGGCAGTCGAATTCGGGCCGTCGTTCCTTTCGAACTGTGTGCTCCCGACCCATTCGTATGAAGCTCTTCGTCAACGGCGGCTGTTTCACGTGAAACGGTGGATTTTCGTGGCGCGTTGTTATCCAGAAGGCCTATGCGCCGCGAAACTGTCGCTCGCTGCGCATCCATGAGTCGTGCCTGACCACCGTCTGACCGACGTGGCTCATGGCGGCGGCCACGGGGGTGTGGGGGGTTCAGATGCCTTGGAAGCGTGCCCCGGACATTGGCGGACTCGGAGAGCTGACCGGTGGCAGTGCCGATCGTGGTGTGGTGGTGGGCGGCAAATTCTCTTGCCTGTCGCCCTTAGCTCTGTCGCTCTCTGCTACCGCTCTCCGCCCGTTGCTCTTTGGATAGGTGTGGAAGGGCACATGAAGGCTCGAGCCTTCATGGCGCAAGCCGAGACAGTCCAGAGCGAGTGCAGGAAGTCTGAGGCCGCTGTGACCGCCCTGAACCGCCCCGACCGCCCCGACGCGGTTCACTGATCTCTGAAGTCTCGCGTGCCATCGCCGTGCTGGCGCGAGGAAGACTACGTGACGAGCTTGCGGCCAGCTACTGGTCACGGCGGGCTGCGGGCGACAGACGAATGGCGGTGGGGGTGCGGTTCCGGTTCAGTTGGGGCGATACAGGTATGAGCACGGGCTAGGGGCAGAGGAAGGAGGAGAGCGTCCGAGTCGGTAGCGTCTGCAAATCGAGGCGCGGCGCGTGAAAGCCGGCATTGTCACTGTCCGTCCACAAGCTTGTGGGAGCGCGCGTTGGGCGCTGGAAGCTGGTCTGGTGTGGAGATAGCTTCACTGTCACTGTCACTGTCACTGTGACTGTGACTGTGACTGTGACTGTGACTGTGACCCTGCCCCTCTCGTTGCCCCTGTCCGTGCGCGGATCGGCGTTGGCTGTCTGGTGGGGTGCGGTGCTGCTCCCAATCGTCTGGTTACCCGTGTGGGGCGCACAGACCTGGCTGTGGGACCGTACCCGCTCGGGACTACCAAGTGCGATTGCATTGATGATGAGCTCACGTGAGCCGCTCGGTTCGGTCGCGTCGCGGGCAGGGCCTTCACATGACTATGTTCACGTGATCGAACTCATGAACTTCAACCAGTCTCAATGTGTAGTCTTCAAATCGTTCCACGTGAAACATCGTGCAATTCAAGATCCAAGATCGAGAATTCCGCGATGGCCGCCAGTTGAGCTCCTCGCGCAGTTTCAGAACTTCCTTGTTCAAGACGGGCCGGTCGTCCCGTTGTCGATCTCACTACTGTTCATTCCAGGAACGGCTTGTGTTTGTTTCACGTGAAACGACGGTGGTCGGACCATCACAACGCTCAGGCCAAGGCTTGCAAGCTCGTGGTCACCCGATCGGGACATCGAGCTCGCGCACCCGCGTACTCCCGCACCCGGGTACTCGCTCGTTGAAGCGAGGAGGAAGTACTAGGCAAATAGGGTGCGTGCAATCCCTCGTACGCAGCCTGTTGGAATGACCATTGGGCTGAGCAAGCGCGTACACCCATGGATCTCCCAAGGCACTGCCGATCGGATTCCCTCTGCCCCCAGTGGCCCCGAAGTCCTGGGGACCACTCTCACCATGGGTTGGGAGAGGGGATGGGATGAGATTGAGCGGGCCAGCCGAAGCATATCGACCGTGTGAGTTTGCGGTCTGGAGTCCGAATCAAGTGCAGCGACAGCACTAGGGGTGCCAAGTTGAACTGCGTCTCTGCGTCTCTGCGGCGGCCTAGCTGCCTAGTGATGCAGTGATTCACTGACTCAGCTGCGTGAAGTTTCGAGCGTTGACGTTCGATGTGTCCGATCTCAATCGCACGCCGGAACCCGGTCGCGGCAAATTGGATCCAAGCTCGCGGCCGCTGGGGCCGGCTAACGGTTGGTGGAGCGCGAGAAGCAGTACTGCTTTCCATTGGGCCGTAGGCCCGGGCGTTCGGAGTCGCTGCACTTCGCCTCGTTCGGAAGGATACGGATCGTGTGACTGAGAGGGTTCGCGAGAATGCGTTTGTCATCGAATCAGGCGCGGCAGCAGAGTCCCAGACAGGTGCAACGACTGAACTGTGGATCGTAACCGCGGCGCGAAGTGGGTAGCGGTCCTGCTCCGGCTGTAGGTAGTGAGAGTCTCTAGGGCGGTGTGTTCCACGTGAAACGGATGATTGTTGGCGCTTGAAGCTAGAGCACCAGGACTCGAACACCATGAGGAGTCGGTGTCGCCTCGTTGTCGACTAGCGGGCTCCAGCAGCCGGCCGTCGCCGAATACTGAATGTTCAGCGGCGGCATCTGGTCCTCTCTGTGGGGCGGAGCGGAGTGTTCCACGGGGCTCAAGGAGTTCAGCTCGTCGAGCGCGCCGGCTGGGCTCACCGGCCTTGGGCAGGGGCGCAGAGCTCGGAACAGTGCCACCTTGTCAATCTGAGACTCTTGTCTGTCGACGAGTTGAGAGTGCTCTCTACGCCGTGGCCGGACTCGATTCAGCTCCAAGTAGGTTAATAGGAAAAGAGAACCTCAGGTCAGCCACCCACCATGTGGGAGATCTATCGGGACGCGTCTTCGGGCAGCGGGCCGGAGGAACGGTGTCATCCCAGCCGCGAATCCTGAGATGAGGGCTGTGTTCCACGTGAAACAGAACGTGACGGCTGACGACCGACAGCTGACAGATCGAGTCACGTCTCGGGCGATGATGATCGTGCGCAGAGGCCCTTCGCATAAAGCTAATGCAACGGAGTGGGCCGCCCTGCCAGACCGCATTTGTGTAAGCGTCGATGGTCCATCTCTCAACAGTGATCTGCTCCGCGATCGATACCTACGGGAGTTCTCGATCGATATCGGCATGAGTCGCCGTGGACTGTCCGTCTCCAGGTGCTCAAGCAGTGAGGTCAGGGTAGTTCCGGTGCCCGTGGCTGCTAGAGGTTCTGATCCGTGGGAGAGAGGGCGGCAGTCACGGATTGCGACTCGTGCGAATGAACGCTTCGGGCCAACTGCAACACAGTCCTACACGTCAATTGGGCCCGCCCGAGTTTTGGGAGTGAATTGCGTTCCACGTGAAACGTCACGTGAACGCTCAGGAAGGCACCGTCCAGTGGAGAAGGAACGACAGCTTGGTGAGATGCGCCCAGAGTCATGCTGGCTGGCCTCGTCAACGGTTCGCCGTTAGCGGCTGCTGCGCTGGGGCTCGACCACCGTATTGAGCGCTAGGAATGCGCCCCGTTTCACGTGAAACGTGGTCTGCTAGCTGGGTCACCTGAACTCTCAAACAGCAGCAAATGCCAAAGGGCAACAAGCAACAGCACCTCTGGATCATGGCACGTCTGTGCCGCGAGTGATCGGAGTGCGTTGAGAACAGGGGCTTGCTGGCGAGGTTAATGGGTGGGTCTAGGGGGCTGAGAGGCTCCCGCAGTGCTGACAGTCGACTGGTGTGGTGGAGTCTGGGTCCCAGTGCTGGACAGACATGGAACAAATGGAGTGGTCTGACGGGACTCGATTAGGTTCTCATATGAGTTGCGTGAGGTACTCATGTTCAACCGCTACCGACCCACGGGTACCCCGCGGTTGTGCTGCAACGTGGAATCGGCATGACACAAGACAGGGAGTGAAGGCGTTGGCGAAAGCAGTCGGTAGCCTAAGTTGAATTAGGCCCGTGGTTCCAGTCGTGACCGTCGCCGTGAGGTGCAGTTGCGATCCGCTGGTGTTCGGAGCTCATCATGGAGCCCTCATCACATGACCGGCGCGCGCTCGGCTATCCCTTGAATCTCAGCGTCCGATGGTCTTGTTTCTGAGCGCCGGACCGGACTCTTCGGTTCGAACTTCGAGGTCTCGCACTTGCGAGGTCCGGTGCTCATTCTGCGGCCCGCACAACCCGCTGACGTGGATATTGGAGTCCTCACACTCTTGTCGTGTCTTCCAGGTCGAGCCGTGCGGCTTTGTAGCTGTCGGGAGCTTGAGACCCGACCTGGCTTGAGGCCCGAACCGAGCTGTCAGCCGTCGGGTTCTGTTCCACGTGAAACGAAGCCAATACCTTCGTCTCGGGGTCTGTGGAAGGGGGGCGATCCATTAAGTCCCATCGTCACAAACAAGGCAGTCCCGTGGGACGTGTAAGCTGAGCGGTCGAATCTCGTCGTCCGTCGGTCCGTCCCATCAGGCCCTGTGAGCGGGCCCATACTGGGCCCCAGTAGGGCCGCCGCCTAGGGTCTGGGCGCAGGCTGATCGTGCAACGGACCAGAGCAGAACCAGCCTCTTTTCAGGTGTTTCACGTGGAACGAATCTTGAACGCCTAGCCCGCTGGGTGAGACCGAAGCCACGTGTGAAGTACTAGCCTCGGCTCGGCATTTCCAGCGAAGCAAAATACGCAGAGCAGGATGCACGTGAAAGCGTTTGCTGGGCGAGACACGGAGCCCATGCTGCGTCGCGGCGGGCATTAGACGAAGAAGCGTGAATGCTCATGGGCTCGTAGGGGCGCCGTACCGCGGAGATCTCGTTCCACAGTCTCCTTACCCGCACTGCGTGTGCGCAGTTGTTTGACTAATGATTGTCGCCGCATTTTGGGCCCGTAGTGGCGTTTGAGTGGTGGCGGGTGATTAGCCGAGGTGTCAACGAAGTGCCCGCGCCGGTGCATACAGGGGGTGGTACTTTCCCTTCGCCAGCTGCATCGCGATCCTGTTCGTCGACGTTGGGCGCCGTCGCCGGCTGAACATCAACGATTCGCTCCAGTGGTGAGGGTGGGTGCCTCGTAAGAGGGTCGCAAACCCCTTGCTAGTCTCTTGGCCCCCGCAGAGACGGTGGCGGGCGCCAAACAATGGTGGGCTCACGTCCTCCGTGTGTTCCACGTGAAACGGACTGCAGTGATGACGCTGACTTCCTTCAGAGCGATTGAAGGAGGTCAGCGGGTCAAGGTCACAGGTCAGTGAGAGCCGGCGATCAATCAACACAGGGATCTCGCGCGCAGGAGGCGAATGAGATCGAGTACTCTCCATCTCTCCATCTCTCCATCTCTCCATCTCCTCGTCTCTTCGCGTTCCGCGTTCCCGTTGTGTGCTGTGGGGCTGGGACCCTGCGGTTTGGTCTGCTGGCCCCTCAGTGCCCTGTCGTGTCTTGTGTCCGAAGTCCACGCTGATTTGCGTCTCTGACGGACTGGACTGGTGCCGAGGAGAGAGCAGACTAGGGCGATCCTCCTGTAGCGGCCGGAGCTCATTGGTTTCGTGGCCTGAGGAAGAGGTGAGTGTCCCATCGGGCCTATTTCGGCAGCCTCTATCGGTCCTGTCCTCAGATCGTTGCTCCTCGCCACTACTGCGGCAGCGATGATGACAACCATGGGTCGGCCCACTGGGACGAACTTGCGCGTCGCACACAGGAGGGTGACATTGGGCAACCCCGATTCAGGCCTGTCGAAAGCTCTGAGGTTCGGTCCGTCCTCAAGCTCTTCTTGCGCACCATGATCATCGGTCTTCAGTCGACGGTCGGTTCTGAGGTCGAGTGCGGGCTCGCTCGGGAACATTGAAGGACGGGGTAGCTTGGGTGCAATTCCGGCCGTTCCACGTGAAACGTAGTCGTCGAGGTGAATGGACGTCTGTTGAGTGGCACGCCTCTCCCTTCGCGCAGATTGCCCGCCACTGCAGTGGCCGGGGTGCGGTTCGAGTCCACTGAGGCGCACACAGCCGTGTGCCCGTTGGTGGACCAGGTCGTGCTCCTGCTTCGGCCTCCGCTTCCGCGGCGCCGGTTGTATCTCTGAGCTGCGGAGGGGCAGGCCACGCCGTCGCTTACGACAACAACAAGGACGCCGGCCTCCTGACTGCCCCGTCGGTCGTGCTGGTCTCGCTGATCCCTCCCACTTCATAGCCCGTAGGTCTGGTCAGCAGCAGGGTCCGCAGATCCGTTCGACAACGGGTCCCGACGGGCTGCAGAATCCAGTTCCGCCCCGTGATGGCTCGCCGGGTCCTTGGCCCCTCGCCATCGGCTTCTCTTCTGAAGGTCCGGGTGCTGTTGGCGGTAGACGGTGCGGTCGACGCGGGATGCGCCTACCGCGTTCGGATCGTGATTCAACGCAGGGTGCTACGCAGTCCAGTTACACGGTCCTGAGCTTCGCATCAGGGCGAGTAAAAATGCACGGCGGCGAGCTGTTCGTGTTCGCGGAGGAATGGGAGCGGGCGCCAGGCAGGCATCCGGGCTTTCGTGCAGTTACCCGATGACCAGCGTTTCACGTGAAACACAACCCGTTCGTGGGCCCCTGAGTCCGTGGATCCGCTCCGTGGGTCCGTGGGTGTGTACGCGCGTGCGCCACTTCCCCTCACCTCACTCCTGGGGGCTCCAAGTTTGAGGCTACGAGGAGGGCGGGCTTGGGCATGGGCGAGTTCGAGTTGGCTGGTCGAGCCTTTTCAGATCCCGCTAGGACCAGCTATCGGTGTCAGCTGTCTCCACGACACCTCAACCCTCTAGCTGAAGTTGATGATGCCGGGACTATGTTCCACGTGAAACCAACTACCCCCACCGCGGTGCACTGATTCCACAAGCCTGAGCGTCACCGCGTTTCCGCGTGCGATCTGGGGCACAATTGAGACGTCTACTTGAGGGAGAGCATTCTTGAAAGCTTCATCTGCCGGCGATGCCGCTTCGCCACCAGCGTCGCAGCTCGACGATTCACCGCTCGCCACGGCTCTCTCTGAACTGAACCAGCGGAGAAAGAGCCTCGTCAAACGAGAGGTTCCCCTCCCCGATCACACGCGCATCTTCACGATCTCCAACCAGAAGGGTGGAGTCGGGAAGACAACAACCGCGGTCAACCTCGCGGCGGCCCTCGCGACGCTCGGCGCCCGCGTTCTGGTCATAGACCTGGACCCACAAGGCAATGCTTCTACTGCGCTCGGTATCGAACACCGTGGTGAGACCGCGGGAACCTACGAGGCTCTCCTCGACGGAGAACCGCTCAGCGAGCTCATGCAGCAGTGCCCAGACATCGACACCCTCTGGTGCGTGCCGGCGACACTGGACCTGGCGGGCGCAGAAATCGAGCTCGTCAACCTCGACAAGCGCGACTACCGCCTGCGTCAGGCAATCGCTGGGCTCCTCGACGAGACCACAGGCACTGACCAGGAATTCCACTACGTCTTCATCGACTGCCCTCCCTCGCTCGGCCTGTTGACCATCAACGCCTTCGTCGCTGCGCGAGAGGTACTCATCCCCATCCAGTGCGAGTATTACGCCCTTGAGGGACTCGGACAGCTGATCTCGAACCTCAATCTCCTGTCACAGGACCTCAACCCGCAGCTTCGACTCACGACGATCCTGCTGACGATGTACGACGGGCGCACCAACCTGTCGCAGGAGGTCGCCGCCGACGTTCGAGAGCACTTCCCACAGGAGACGCTGAAGGTTGCGATTCCTCGCACCGTCCGTATCTCGGAAGCCCCGAGCTTCGGCAAGACCATCATTTCCCACGAACCAACCTCGACCGGCGCGATCGCGTATCTCGAAGCGGCCGTCGAAATCGCCCAGCGAGGAGCATAAACAACATGGCTACAAAAAAACGGACCGGACTCGGTCGGGGCATCGGGGCACTCATCCCCACGTCAGACCGAGGTGCATCACGCCCCTCCGACGTCTTCTTCGACAGCGACACACCTGCTTATCCCACGACTGCATCGACGCGTACCAATGCAGGAAAAGAGGCGACAACGGTCGCGTCTGATGCCGCGGCGGCCGAAGAGGCGGCATCAGACGACGCCAAGACCGCAGAGACGGGTACGGAAACGAAGCCCCCCGCGACTCGTGCAAGTCGTGCGAGAGCGGCAACGACCAAGGCCCCAACGGCCAAGGTGTCTGCTGCCAAGACCCCTGCTGCCAAGTCTCCTGCTGCCAAGGCCCCTACCGGAGCCAAGGCCCGCACCACGGCTGCGAAGGCAGCTTCAAGCACCTCCGCGACTCCGAAGAACGGGGCTGAATCGAAGAAGATCGATTCAACCAGCATGGTCGACGACACCCAGGAGCTCACGAGCACCAGCGCACCCGCGTCGGAGCGTTCGCCCGAAGCGCTCGATGCGGCTGCTGCGCCGAGCAGTGCGGACAGCGACAACGGCGTCGACGGAGACGGCCTTATCGAGATCCCTGGTGCGACCCTGCGCGCCCTGGACCCGAGCCGGATCGTTCCGAACGCGCACCAGCCTCGAACCGAGTTCGACGAGGCCGCGCTGCAGGAGCTCATCATCTCCGTCCGCGAGTTCGGGGTTCTCCAGCCGATCGTCGTTCGCCCGATCCCGGCCGACCACCCGCTCCGCGACGAAGCCGACTTCGAGCTCATCATGGGTGAGCGTCGCCTGCGGGCGACGAAGGCAGCCGGTCTCTCGAGCATCCCGGCCGTCATCCGCAATACCGAAGACGACGTCATGCTGCGTGACGCGCTCCTCGAGAACCTGCACCGGAGTCAGCTCAACCCGCTTGAAGAGGCGTCCGCGTACCAGCAGCTCCTCAACGACTTCGGGATCACGCAGGAGGTGCTCGCGGAACGAATCGGTCGATCGCGCCCGCAGATCAGCAACACGCTGCGCCTCCTTCGGCTTCCGCTGGAAGTTCAGCGTCGCGTCGCAGCCGGTGTGCTCTCAGCAGGCCACGCCCGTGCGATCCTCAGCGCCGGCGAACCGGCAGCCATGCAGCAGCTCGCCGACAAGATCGTCAACGAGGACCTGAGCGTTCGCTCGGCCGAAGCTGCCGCCGCCAAGTCGAGCAGCGCCAAGGCAGACACCCAGGCGCCCATCCACAAGGAGCCCCGCAGCGGCCTCACCGGGTACCTCGACGAGATCGGCGAGCAGCTCGGTGACCGCCTCAACACTCGCGTCAAGGTCACCCTGCGGCGCACCAAGGGCCAGATCGTCGTCGACTTCGCCTCCATCGCGGACCTGAATCGGATCCTCGAGGAGCTCGGGGAGTCGGCACCCGGCAAGTAGCTCGGCCCACGTCGGCGCCGCACCTGGCGGCGCCGACAGCCTGCCCGTCTCCCTGCCGTCCCTGGACTGCTTCGCCACGCGGGTGCAGGTCCAGCGAAGTCCCGCCCAGAAACAGCTGAGGTGGATGCGCGTCGACCGCACATCCACCTCAGCTGTTCTGCGGGGAAGAGCTGCCTACTCGAGTGGTCCGCGCGCTGCGGCAGATGCGGCGAGCTGCGCGTAGATCGCGCTGAGTTCGGAGTCGT
The DNA here is from genome assembly GCF_002931215.1 of Pseudoclavibacter sp. Z016. NCBI lineage: Bacteria > Bacillati > Actinomycetota > Actinomycetes > Micrococcales > Microbacteriaceae > Pseudoclavibacter > Pseudoclavibacter sp. Z016. Next base: position 243,814 of record NZ_PSTU01000017.1, on the reverse strand, counting down.
CGGCCTCGATGCCGAGGGGCACGATCGAGGTCTCCGTGAGCCCCGGGATGGGGTCTGCCTCAAGGAACCACACGACGCCGGCCTCATCGACGATGAAGTCGACCCGTGCGATGTCGGAGAGACGGATCGTCGCGACCGCGTGCAGGGCCGCCTCGCTGACGCGTTGGGCTTCCTCGTCGGACAGTCTCGCCGGAGCGTAGTACGTCGTCTCACCGGCGTTGTAGCGGGCCTCGTAGTCGTAGACGCCCTTGTTGGCCACGACCTCGACTGCGGGCAGGGCAAGCGGTTCGCCGTCGAGGTCGAGCACGCCGACCATCACCTCGCGGCCCTCGATGCGCTTCTCGATGAGCACCGTGTCGTCGTAGGTGAACGCGGTGACGAGTGCCTGCGGGAACTCCTCGAACGTCGAGACCGACGTCACGCCCTGCGCTGACCCGCCCTCGACGGGCTTCACGACAGCTGGCAGCTCGATGCCGCGCGCGATGAGGCGCATGACGGCCTCGGCGCCGAGCTCGCGGAACGTGCTGTTCTCGAGCACGATCGAAGGGGGAGTCGACAGCCCTGCTCGCTTCGCGAGAGCCTTCGCGGTCGCCTTGTTCCACGCGAGCCGCGCGGACGTCGGCCGGGACCCCACGTACGGGATGCGTGCGGCGCGCAGCAGCGAGTACAGGGCACCGTTCTCGCCACTCGAGCCGTGCAGCAGGGGCCAGACGACGTCGGGTTTCGACTCTTCGAGAAAGCTGAGCAGGGAGGCGTCGGGTTCGCGGATGGTGACGTTCGCGCCCGCTCGGCTGAGCGCATCCGCGACCCGCCTGCCAGATCGCAGCGAGACGTCCCGCTCATGCGAGATGCCGCCGGAGAGGATGACGACGTGCAGGCCCTCGATGCTCAATGGGGTTCCCTTCGTAGGAGAGTCAGGTGCCGCGGTCAGGAGATGTTGGGCGGCGGCATGTTGACGCGGTCCGCGTCGGGCCCGCGCCGCGTCGACGTTCCGAACGTCTCGACGAGGTCGAGTTCGCCGTTGATGACATTCGCGAGACGCCGCACGCCGAGCTTGATGCGCTCGGGGGTCGGGTAGCAGAACGAGAGGCGCATCTCGTGGCGGCCGCGGCCATCGGCGAAGAACGCGGTTCCTGGCGTGTAGGCGACGAGCTCCTTCACGGCGCGGGGCAGCATCTGCTTCGAATCGAGCTGCTCGGTGAGGCGCACCCACACGAAGAAGCCGCCGTCCGGCTTCGTCCAGCTGAGCTGCGGGAGGTGCTCCTGCAGGGCCTGGTCCATGGCGTCGCGACGCTCCCGGTACACGTCCCGGTAGCCCTCGATCTGCTGTTGCCAGTCGCTCTGCCGCAGGTACTCGGTGACGACCCACTGATTGAACGTCGACGGGGAGAGGATGGACGCCTCGACGGCGAGGATGAGCTTCTCGCGGATGGCGTGCGGCGCGAGCGCCCAGCCGACCCTGAGGCCCGGCGAGAGGATCTTCGAGAACGACCCGAGGTACACCACGTTCTCTGCATCCATCGAACGCAGCGCTGGCAGGCCGGGCTTGTCGAAGTAGAGGAGCCCGTACGGGTTGTCCTCAAGGATCAGGATGTGCTCGCGCTTGCAGATCTCCAGCACGCGGATGCGCCGCTCGAGGCTCATCGTGACGCCGGCGGGGTTGTTGTAGTTCGCGACGGTGTACAGGAACTTGATGGTCCTGCCTTCGGCACGAAGGTGCGCGATGGTCTCCTCGAGCGCTTCTGGGATGAGTCCGTTGTCGTCGATCGTGACGTGGGCAACGTCCGCCTGGTACGACTTGAACGTGCCGAGCGCACCCACGTAGCTGGGTGCCTCCGCAAGGACGACATCTCCCGGATTCAGGAAGAGCTTCGACACGAGGTCGAGGGCATGCTGCGAACCGGTCGTCGTGACGACGTCGTCCGCTGACGCGTCGTTGATGCCTTCGAGGCTCATGACCTGCAGGATCTGCTCGCGCACCTCGGGGATGCCCTGCCCGCCCCCGTACTGCAGTGCCTCGGAGCCGTGCTCCCGCATCATCGTGGAGAAAGCGGAGTGGATGAGCTCTTCCGGGAGGGCCTGCACGAACGGCATGCCGCCGGCGAGCGAAACGACCTCGGGGCGAGAGGCGACGGCGAAGAGGGCTCGGACCTCGCTGGCGGCCAGACCGGCGGTGCGGTCGGCGTAGCTGGTGTACCACGGGTCAAGGTTTCGGCCTGTCTGCGGGCCGACGTCTCCTGGATGCGTCACGGGGTTCCTTCGCGAGAGTCGAAATCCCAGGATACGCCCGCGCCGAGCGTTGTCTCGCGAACCGCATGCAGGAAGTGGACTGATCGGCCCGCGTGCGTGAGCTGCAGGCGAAGTGCGTGCGCACCACTGGTCGCGTCCGGAGCCCCCGAATCAGCGCTTCGAGATCGGTGCGCGATGGCCGTCGACGACCTGCAGGAACGCCGTCGGCGCGACCTCGATGTCGAGCCCTCGGCGTCCGCCGGAGACGAAGACCGTCGGATGCGCGAACGCCGACTCGTCGAGGTACGTCGGCAGTCGCATCCGCTGGCCGAACGGACTGATGCCACCTCGCACGTACCCGGTTCGCTTCTCTGCGAGCGCGGTGTCGGCGAGCGCCGCACGCTTGCAGCCAGCTGCCTGAGCGAGCCCGCGCAGGTCGAGCGACCCGCTGACGGGCACGACGGCGACAGCCAGCTGCTTCTCGTCGAGCTGCACGATCAGCGTCTTGAAGACGCGGGCCTCGTCGATGCCGAGCTTCGCAGCCGCCTCGGCGCCGAACGCAGAGACGCCGGGGTCGTGCACGTAGCTGTGAACTACGTGCTCGACCCCGGCAGCGACGAGCGCCTTCGTTGCGGGCGTTATCGGCGCCCTCGCCATGTCTGCTTCCTTCGCCGGTCGGGTCTAGCCCAGGTAGTCGGCGAACTGCTTCTCGAGTGCCGCACGCGGGTATGCGCCGACGACCTCCTTGACGACCTCGCCGTTCGAGAACAGCTTGAGGGCCGGGATGCTCGTGATGCGGAACTTCATGGCCAGGTCAGGCTCGTCATCGACGTTGACCTTGACGATGGAGAGGTTCTCGTGCGCCTCGCTCATCTGGTCGAGCACTGGGGCGACCTGGCGGCACGGGCCGCACCAGGGCGCCCAGAAGTCGACGATGACGGGACCCGGGGCGTCTGCCACGATCTGGTCGAAGTTCGCCGTGGTGGCGACGATCGGTTCTGACATTGGTACCTCCGTGGGAGTTGTCGTGCTTCGTGGTGAATGGTGTTCGGGGCGGAGTGCCTGCTCGGATTGAGTCTGCGTGCGCTCCGGTCGATCAGACGATGACGGTTTCGCTCTCCGTCACCGCGGCGGCTGCCTGGTCTTCCGACTCCTCCGCGATCGGCTCGGGGAGAGCCGCCAGGAACGCTTCCGCGTCGAGTGCCGCGACCGTGCCGGAGCCCGCAGCCGTGATGGCCTGACGGTAGTGGGGGTCGATGACGTCGCCCGCGGCGAAGACACCGGGGATGCTCGTGCGCGAGGAGCGGCCATCCACCCAGATCGTGCCCTCCTCGGTGATGTCGAGGACATCCTTGAAGAGGTCGATGCGGGGGTCGTTGCCGATCGCGACGAACACGCCCGTCACGGGCAGCTCGGTGCGCTCGTCGGTCGCCGTGTTGAGGACGCTCGCCGACTCGACGCTCGCCTCACCGGTGATGTCCTCGATACGGGAGTTGAGCATCCACTCGATCTTCGGGTTCTGCTCCGCACGCTCGCGCATGATGACCGATGCGCGGAGGTTCTCGGAGCGGTGGATGATCGTGACCTTGCTCGCGAAGCGCGTCAGGAAGGTCGCCTCCTCCATCGCCGAGTCGCCGCCGCCGACGACCGCGATGTGCTGGTCCTTGAAGAACGCGCCGTCGCAGGTCGCGCACCAGGAGACGCCGCGGCCCGAGAGCCTGCCTTCAGCGTCGAGGCCCAGCTTCCGGTAGGCGGAACCGGTCGAGATGATGACCGTGCGCGCCTCGAAGTCGCCGCTGTACGACGTGGAGACCTTCTTGACGTCGCCCTCGAGGTCGACTGTCGTGACGTCGTCGTAGACGAGCTCGGCGCCGAAGCGCTCAGCCTGCGCCTGCATGCGCTCCATGAGGTCTGGGCCGAGGATGCCCTCGGGGAAGCCGGGGAAGTTCTCGACGTCGGTCGTGTTCATCAGCTCGCCGCCGACTTCGACGCTCGAGGTGATGACGACAGGCTTGAGGCCAGCACGGGCCGCGTAGATCGCAGCCGTGTAGCCGGCGGGGCCTGAACCGATGATGATGACGTTCCGCATGAGTCCTCCGCACTTCTCCGAGTCGCGGGAATCGCGGCTCGACATACAGGCAAACGCGTTGAGACTAGCGACTATTCCTTCGGACGAGGTGTTGAACCGCGCCCGTCGTCGTCATCGGCCTGGCTCCGGGCCTCACGGGCGAGACGCGCCTCTTCTTCACGGCGGGCGGCCAGCTCGATCACAGCTCGGCGCTCCTCCTCGCGACGCTCCCGGCGGGTGCGGGGCGGTTCCTGGCGGCCGACCTTCGGGATCTCGGTCGTCCGCGAGTGCATGGGCAGGATGATGCCGGCGGTCGAGAGGTCCTCGGTGGCGCCACCGAACGCCCAGGAGGCCGCGTTGACTCGCTCCTCGCGCTGTTCCTGCTCCGCAGCCTGCCTGCGTTCGTCCGCAGGGTCTGGCTCGATCTCCTCGGATGCGAGATTCCATGGCGTCGGTGCCGAGTCCTCCGCGCCAACGGTGACGGTTTCTGGGAACGCCGGAAGGTCATCCTCGTCGAGCCCCTCCTCGCCGGGTCGGGCTGGACTCGATGGCGGGTCGGGCTTGATGCCGAAACGAGCCAGGAGTGGGCCGGCGAAGCCCCGGAACTCGGGTGACTTGAGCAGCCAGAGCAGGGGGAAGTAGAAGAGGGCCATGATGCCGGCGCCGATCGCGCACGAGACGAGCGCCTGGAAGATGCCGGAGCGGGGGAAGCCGTCCTCCTGGAACGTGCCGAGCAGCACCATGACGATCAGGGCTGGGATGGATGCAGCGATGGCCGCGATCGTGAAGCGCACGTAGGAGCGAACGATGTTCGCGAAGTCGAGCTGGCCCATCCGCTTCCGCAGGATGAAGAGCAGGATCGCGAGCCGCAGGGTCGACATGATCGACTGCATCAGGGCGAGGCCCACGACGATGAGCTCGACCGGCCCGATCGCGGCGAGCGCCATGCCGAAGATGTGCAGTGGCAACGTGAAGAGGAACACGAAGAAGATGGTCTTGGTGTCCTCGAGCGCGTAGAAGGCGCGCTGCACGAGGAACAGGCCACTGAATGGGATGAGGCCGACCAGGAACGCGATGAGGATCGCCGCGATCGAGTTGATGCCGGCATCCGTCGTCGCGAAGATCCGCGCGAACGGCACAGCCACGAGTGCGAGGCCGAACCCGGCGAACAGCAAGAACATGCCGATGAGGCGCGAGCCCTCGGAGAGGTCGCGGATGAAGTCCTGGGGTCTGTCGTCACTGATCGCCGCGCTCATGCGGGTGAAGAACGCAGTGGCGATCGAGACGGCGATGACGGCGTGCGGGAGCGCGAAGATGAGGAACGCGTTCTGCATGGCCGCGATCGACGCGTTCTCACCGGATGCCAGGTAGGCGACGATCGTCTCGACGAGGCCGGCGAGCTGCATGACGAGCAGCATGCCGAGCGTCCACCCGGCGAGCTTGCCGACCTGACCGAGGCCCGTGCCGCGGAACTGGAAGTCCAGGCCGAAGCGCAGGCCGGCGCGACGCCAGAAGAACAGCAGCACGATCGTCTGCATCGCGACGCCGAGCGTGGCGGTGCCGCCGAGCATCGCGATCATCGTCGGGTCCCACGAGTCGATGTTGCGCCCGGTACCCGTCGGGTCGGCGCCGAACACGGAGCTGAACAGCAGCAGGCCTGCGATGCCGACGACGTTGTTGATGACGGGCGCCCACGCGAACGGCCCGAAGAGGCCGCGGGCGTTGAGGATCTCGCCGAGGACGGCGTACATGCCGTAGAAGAAGATCTGCGGCATGCACCAGTAGGCGAACGCCACGAGGAGCCCCAGCTGTTCGGGGCTGAGGCTCGCGCCGTAGAGCGCGCCGATGATGGGCGCGCCTACGGTCGCGAGGATCGTCAGCCCGCCCAGCAGCACCATGGCGAGCGTCACGAGCCTGTTGACGTAGAGCTGACCGCCGTCTTCGTGTCTCGCTGCCTTGACGACCTGCGGCACGATGACGGCGTTGAGGAGCCCGACCGAGATGATCGAGTAGATGTTGCTCGGCAGCTGGTTCGCCCCGGCGTAGGCGTCGGCGGAGACGCCGATGACACCGATCGTCTGCGCGATGACGATGGCCTTCACGAAGCCCAGCACGCGAGACACCATGGTGCCCGATGCCAGGAGCGCGCTCGCCCGAGCGATGCCCTGAGCCATGCCTACTCCTCGGTCTTCGCCGCGTCGGCGGTCTGGTTGTCAGCCGCGTCGGCTTGGGTGCTGTCCTCGGCGGAGGTCTGAGCGTCCGAAGGCTCGGCTCCGGGTCCGGCCACTGCCGCGAGCCGACGACGGATGGTGCGCACGAGACCCGCGATGAAGAGCACGGCCAAGCCGGCGCTCGCGACGAGGATCGCGATGCTCTCCCATTCGGCGCGCACATCCAGGCGAATCTGCTTCGTCGAGGAGAGCTGCTCGCCATCCGGGGTCATGACGTTCACGGTGACGTACGTCGGTCCGTTGGCGATCGCCTTGATGGGGATGCCGACCCGCGACATCGAGTTCGGCTCGATCGTGAGGGCGACGGCGTCGCCAGTCTCGACGGCGCCCGTCGTCGGCCTCAACTCGACGAGCACGGTGACTTTGCGGTCCTGGATCGCGTTGGACACGAAGAGCGGCAGCTCGGTGTCGCGGCCGACGATGAGCGCCTCGCTCGTGTCGCCGAGCTGGACATACGACTCCGTGAGCGTGACGTGGTTGCGGAGCCCGCTGACGGCAGTCTGCGCCTCTGCCGGTACGGTCGCCCACCCGGTTGCGAGGGCGCCGATGCCGGCGACTCGGACCGGGTCGCTGTAGTCCTGCGGGTCCTCGAAGATCGTCGAGATGACCTGCGCGCGCTCGATGGTCTGCATGACGTTCGTCATGCGGTTGAACGCGGACTCGCCGACGCTTCCGTCGATGAGGGAGGCCTCCCGCCGCCCGGTGTCGGCGTCGCTCGGGAACGTCAGCGGTGTCGCTGAAGCCCAGCTCAGCCCATCCACGAACTGCAGGGTCTGTGCGAGGCGATCGCCGTCGAACTCGTCGCGCGTCACCGTGCCGACCAGCGTGCGCGGCTCGTAGGGGAGTTCGCGCGTCACGACGGCCAGGAGCGTCGCGATGCGCGTCGCCGCCTCGTTCCATTCCTCGTCCGTGGTGGCGTGCACGGCGTCGTCGATCGCGTCGTCGAGGGTCTTCTCGGCGATGACCGCGCTCCAGCCTGCGACCGTGGCCTGCGCGCTCTCGGTGAAGTCCGCGTCCGCGCTGACCCCCGTGTTGGAGTCGTCCAGGATGAGGGACTCGCCGCCCCAGTCGCGGAACCTGTCGAGGTCTGCCGACTGGACGGTGCCAGCTTGCGGCCAGACGACGCCGCTCATCGTGTACGGGAAGCTGACGAGGCTCTCGGTCGTGGGCAGCGGCGGTGCGACCGGCTCAGGATCCTCTGTGGCGGTTGGCGCGGGGGACTCGGTCGTGGTCGCCTCGGGGGACGAGGACGATTCCGCGCTGCCCTCTGCGTCGGTGCCCGCCGCCTCGTCCTCGGAGGGGGTGAGCGTCCCGGTGTCGGCGCTCTCGGTCGGCGTCGGCGTCGGCGTCTGGGTTTCCGCGGGATCGGCGAAGTTCGCGGGATCGATGTCGAAGTCGAAGTTCGTGACCTCCAGCGGCTGCTGGGCCCCCCACTGCGACTGGAGGGTGAGGCTCGCGTCTGCGAAGGGAAGCTCGAACGTCTGATTGTCGATCGCCGTCAGCCGGTCCAGCCATGTGAGCGCCGATTGCGGCGCTGCAGAACCGAGCACGCGGATCGAGGCCAGGAGGCGGGGGTCGATTGCGACCGTCGAGTTCGGGCTGGCCTCGACCGCGGTGAGGATCTTCTCGAGGCGCCCGCCCGGGGCCGTCTCCTCGGCGAGCCGCGCACTGCTGAGCAGCGCCTCATCGGCATCGACGAACAGGCCGGAGGTGATGGGAACGACGGTCGAGACGAGCGTCGGCTCAGCGGCAGCGACGCCGTTGAGCACGATCGTGGAACGCGCCTGTGCGAGCTTCGAGTCACCGCTCGTGAGGGTCGCGGCCATGGCTCGGGGACCGAAGTCGTCGGTGGCGGCGAACGGCAGCCCCTCCGCAGATACCGACACGTTCACGAGCTCGGTCTCCCCGGGCGGGACGCTCTCCGTTGCGAGGTCCGCGACGACGTCGAGCCGGTCAACCGCGGACTCACTGCTCGAGGAGCTCCACGCAGTCAACGCGAACCTCGTGTCGATCGTCGACGAACCGACCGCGAGCTCGAGCTGGCCGGGCGCGATCTCGGCATCCGTCTTGTTCACGACGACGAGCTCCACGACGAGCGGTCCGCCTGGCTGCACGAGACCGCCGTCGGCCGGCGCGGCGAAGATCGAGACCTGCCCGTCCGGCGCGTCGGCGATGGCTCGCGGCGCGGCTGTCGAGGCGCTGACCGTGGCCGGGCTCGTCTGGTTCGTGGGTGCAGCTGACGCGCCACCGGTGACCCCGAGCGCCAGCACCGACGCCAGGAGCGTCGCAGGGACAACCCGGCGTGCACAGGCACGCAGGAACCGTGGCACAGCGGCGCGCGGTGCGTGGTCCATGACCTCCATAGTAAGGACGGACGGCGAGGTGGCGAGCTGAACGCGCCCTCAGAGGCGAGCCGACCGTCCGCCTCGCCTCGTAGAATGAGCGGATGCAAAACGTGCAGTCCGCCATGGAACGCCTTCGCGGACTCGCGACCGCGTCTCCCGTCGCCGAGCTCGCCTCCGCCTTCGAGGCCGCGGGCTTCGAGCTCGCCCTGGTCGGCGGTCCGGTGCGAGATGCCTTCCTCGGGAGGGACGTCACCGACCTCGACTTCACGACGAACGCTCGGCCAGATGAGATCCTCCGCATCGTCGCCCCGATCGCGGATGCGCACTGGGACATCGGTCGCGAGTTCGGCACGATCGGGGCACGGTTCTCCGGTGAGACCGTCGAGATCACGACCTACCGCGCCGACAGCTACGACGGGACCTCCCGGAAGCCCGTCGTGGCGTTCGGCGACACCATCGACGGCGACCTGCATCGGCGCGACTTCACCGTCAACGCGCTTGCCCTGCAGCTCCCGGCGCTCACGCTCGTCGACCCCTCCGACGGCACGAAAGACCTCATCGAGACGACCCTGCGCACGCCCATCGAGGCCGCAGTATCGTTCGGCGACGACCCGCTGCGGATGCTGCGGGCGGTGCGGTTCACCTCGCAGCTCGGCTTCCAGCTCGACCGCGACTCCTTCGACGCGATCGTCGAGCTGCGGCGGCGCATCCTCGACATCTCCGCGGAACGAGTGCGCGACGAGCTCGTGAAGCTGCTCAAGACGGACACGCCTCGGCCAGGCCTCGAGCTATTCGTCGAGACGGGGCTCGCCGAGCTCGTGCTGCCGGAGCTGCCCGCGCTGCAGCTCGAACGCGACGACGCGCACCGGCACAAGGACGTCTACGAGCACTCCATCACGGTGCTCGAACAGGCCATCAGCCTCGAGCGCGAGCGCAACCCCGGAGCGGACTCGGACCTCGTCCTGCGCCTCGCCGCGCTGCTGCACGACATCGGCAAGCCCAAGACGAGACGCTTCGGCGAGGGGCGGAAGGTCACCTTCTACAACCACGACGTCGTCGGCGCGAAGCTCGCGCGCAAGCGCCTCACGTCACTGCGGTTCGACAACGACACCATCAAGTCGGTGGCGCGCCTCGTCGAACTCCACATGCGGGTCTTCAACTACGAGGGCGCGGGCTGGACCGACTCGGCAGTGCGACGATTCGCGCGAGACGCCGGACCAGAGCTGCAGCGGCTCCTCATCCTCATCCGCGCCGACATCACGACGCGCAACCAGCGGAAGTCCGATCGGCTCCTCTTCGCGATCGACGACCTCGAGCGGCGCATCCTGGAACTGCAGGAGAAGGAGGAGCTCGACTCCGTGCGCCCCAGTCTCGATGGGGAGCAGATCATGGCGATCCTCGACATCGCCCCCGGCCCGCTCGTCGGGAAGGCATACAAGCACCTGCTCGAGGTGCGCCTCGACGAGGGCCCGCTCGAGCACGACGACGCGAAGCAGCGACTGCTCGACTGGTGGGATCAGAACCGGCCGTAGCGGCACCGCTCCGAAGCGGCACCGCTCCGAAGCGGCACCAGTCCGAGGCGGCACCGGTCCGTCGTGGCGCCGTTGAGGCGCGTGATGACTTTCGGCGACGGTGATGGGTTCTTTCCCATCACCGGTCGTGAAAACCCATCACGGACGGTGCACGTTTGGATGCACGGGCAGGGAATTCAGTGCGGCTGGTCTGCCAAGCGAACTCTGGCCTGTCGAAGCAACGCAGAACGGCCCCCTCCGAAGAGGGGGCCGTTCGTGTCGATGCGACTGGAGCTACTCGGCGAGCGCGTACTGCGAGAGGTTCGAGTCGTAGCAGGAGACGTAGCTTGAGCTACTCGCCTCCACGATCACGGTTCCATTGACCGTCAGGGTGCAGGAGAGCTCTGACTGGTCGTTGTAGTCGCTGTGGCTCGCGGAAACAGATGCGAGGGTGCTGTCGTATCCGTACGAAGCCTCGTACTTCATCGTGGTGGTCTCCGACCACGGCACTGCTGTCGCAAGCGCCTCCGTGTCGACCTGGACACGGTCCGAGCCAGCCAGGCCGTTCTCGTAGCTGTACGTGATGTCGACCGGGGAGGTGCCCGTGCTGGTGATGGTCAGTTCGATCTCCAGCTCACCGGATGACTCGTCCGAGAGCTCATCGATCTGTGTCGTGGCCTCGTCGGAGATGTCCTGCGCAACCCCTGCGCTCGTGGCCAGGGTGATCGCCCAGCCGCCGAGCAGCGCGATGCCGCCAAGCGCTACGCCGATGATTGCGAAGAGCTTCTTCGCGTTGAAGCGCTTGACGACGAGGCCGGCGATGCCCAGGCCGATCGCGGCGAGCGCGAACACGATCGCCAAGAAGTACCCGGCGAAGGGAATGAGGCAGATCAAGAGAGCCAAGGCACCCGCGATCGTTGCGATCAGGCCGAGAACGTTGAAGCCGCCCTTGCCCTGCGGGGCGTAGTTGCCATACTGCTGTTGCTGGCCTCCGCCAGCACCGCCGGCTGCTCCGTAGGCAGGAGCCGCTCCGTAGGCGCCGGGAGCTGCGTTCGGGTCCTGGGACTGGGCGCCGTAGGCGTTGCCCTGTCCGGACGTGCCGTACGCGTCGGGTGCCGGAGCCGAGCCGTACGCGTTGTTCTGCGCTGATGCCCCGTACGCGTCGGGTGCGGGTGCTGACCCGTAGGACCCGGGTGCGCTGTCGTTCCCGTAGCCGTTTCCGGCCGAGTAGTCGGGAGTGCTGCCGTAGCTCGGAGCCGAGTAGTCGCTTCCGGATGCGGAGGGTGCCGTGTACGAGGTGTCCCCCGTGTACGAGCCAGCGCTCGGCGACGAGTAGGAGTTGTCGCTCGACGCCCCGTAGCTGGAGTTGTCGCTCGACGAACCGTAGTTGGGGGTCGAGTAGCCCGAGTTCGACGATGCGCTCGGCACGCTCGAACCGGTCGAACCGGAGTAGGACGACTGCCCGCCCTGGTAGCCGGATGCGGAGCCCGGGGCCTCGTAGGAGCCGCCAGGCGCCGTGTAGTTGCCCGGGGCCTGGTAGTTGTCGCCGCTCGAGCCGTAGCTGCTGCCGACGCCGTAGCCGTTGCTCGAGCCCTGCTCGGCCGCGCCGGGCTGGTCGCCGAACGCCGCCTGAGGAGCTTGCGACGCCGCAGCGTCGCCTTCCTGCGGTGCTGAGTTCTGTGGCACTGGGGCGTTCGGGTCGCGTTCGCCCGCGCCGCCTGTTGGATCGCTCATGATTCCCCTAGGTAGTGGTGCGTTTCAGCGGACCACGGGGGCCGCCGGTTGTGCTGGAAAGAGCATATTCGTTCGCGAGTCGGGGAGTTCTTCCAATTGACTGGCATTTAGGAGCCGGAAGCGACTATGCTTGCCAGGTTGTCTGAGCGATCAACTGCCCAGGCACGCGCAATAACCCTCCTGCTGCAGATCGTCTGCAGCCGTTCTAGACCGAAGGAGGTGGGTTTATCGTGCATCAGTATGAGTTGATGGTGATCCTCGATCCAGAGATCGACGAGCGCACCGTAGCTCCGAGCCTCGATAAGTTCCTCAACGTCATTCGCAATGACGGTGGAACCATCGAGAAGACCGACATCTGGGGCCGTCGTCGCCTCGCCTACGAGATCAACAAGAAGAGCGAAGGCATCTACGCCGTCGTTGACTTCACGTCGACCTCGGCAACGGCGAACGAGCTCGACCGCCAGCTGAACCTGTCCGAAGCTGTCATGCGCACCAAGGTGCTCCGCGCAGAAGAGGCCATCGCTCGCGTCGCCTCTGAGGCGAAGCGCGACGAGGCTCGCAAGGCTGCCAAGGCCGCTGCTATTGCAGCGAAGCCCGCGGCGACCACCGAGGCCTAGTCATGGCTGGCGACACGATCATCACCGTGGTGGGCAACCTCACGGCTGACCCCGAACTGCGGTACACGCAGAACGGGCTCGCAGTCGCGAACTTCACCATCGCATCCACCCCCCGCGTGTTCGACCGTCAGGCGAACGAGTGGAAGGACGGCGAGGCACTCTTCCTTCGGGCGAGCGTCTGGCGTGAGTTTGCGGAGCATGTCGCCTCGAGCCTCTCAAAGGGCTCGCGAGTCATCGCGCAGGGTCGCCTCAAGCAGCGCTCCTACGAGACGAAGGAAGGCGAGAAGCGCACTTCCATCGAGCTCGAGATCGAGGAGATCGGTCCTAGCCTCCGCTACGCCACTGCGCAGCTCACCCGCACGTCCTCCGGCGGCGCCGGCGGACAGCAGGGTGGCGGCCAGGGTGGCTTCGGCGGTGGCCAGCAGCGTTCCTTCGGTGGCAACGGCGGCGGCAACAGCAACGGCAACGCGTCAGGTGGACGTCAGTCCGCCCCGGCGGACGAGCCATGGGGCCAGCCTGCTGGCCAGCCCCGCGACAACGGCGCATCCGGCTGGGCGACGCCCGGCGCATCGAACGATTTTGACGAGCCCCCCTTCTAAAGGGCGCTCGCAAACACACTCAACGAAAGAAGATCCCAATGGCTGGAAAGTCAAGCGGCGACCGCCGCAAGGGTGTACGCGGGAAGGGCGGCAAGCCCGCTGCTCCCGCGAAGCAGATCCGGGTCGGAGTCATCGACTACAAGGATGTCAACACCCTCCGCAAGTTCATCTCGGAGCGCGGAAAGATTCGCGCTCGTCGCATCACCGGCGTCTCCGTCCAGGAGCAGCGCCTCATCGCACGTGCAGTCAAGAACGCACGTGAAATGGCGCTCCTGCCCTACGCCGGCTCTGGCCGCTAAGGAGTAGTCGACATGGCAAAGGTAATTCTTACGCACGAGGTCTCCGGCCTCGGTGCAGCCGGTGACGTCATCGAGGTCAAGAGCGGGTACGCCCGCAACTACCTCGTCCCCAAGGGCTACGCAGTCAGCTGGTCCCGTGGCAGCGAGAAGCAGGTCGAGCAGATTCGTTCCGCTCGTGCCGCACGCGAACTCGCAACCCTCGAAGAGGCGAAGGCGCTCAAGGACAAGATCGAGTCCGCCATCGTCAAGCTTCACGTGAAGTCGGGCGCCGAAGGCCGCCTCTTCGGTTCCGTTCGCGGTGCCGACGTCGCGACCGCCGTCGAAGAAGCTGGCCTCGGCCAGATCGACAAGCGCAAGGTCGAGTTCCCGAACCCGATCAAGTACACGGGCAACCACGAGGCGACTGTTCGCCTCCGTGACGACCTCGTTGCGACCGTCAAGCTCCAGGTCATCGCCCAGCGATAGCCAGTAGCCGCCTCGGCGCTCGAGCAGCACCTCGGTAGCTGATCGACAGAGCACGGCCCCGGACACCTCGATGTCCGGGGCCGTTCCTGTCCCGCGTCGGGCCCCAAGGTCGCACCCCAAGGCCTGCTCGCGCCAGTCTGGGGTGGATGCGCGAGCGGACGCTATAAGGTCAGCGGAGTCCAGCATCCAGCTCGTTCCCTTTCCTGATTGACACACGAACATGTCGAACCACACGCACCGACCGGCAGCAGAGCACGAGCCGCGCCGGTTTCCGGTGACGGTGAGCCCGACGGTCCTCGGTTTCATCGGGTCGCTGTTCATCCTCGTCGGGTCGTTCGGCGCTGGCTGGATCGGCGACGGCCTCGGTATCCGCGAGTGGTTCCCCATTGCCTTCTTCCGCAGCTCGCCGGACCTGACTCGTCTCTGCACGATGCTGCTCATCGTCGGCGGCTTCCTGCTCCTCATCGCCTGGATCCGCTTCCGGCCGAGCATTCGCGACGACGACGCCTCGCTGCGACGCGTGATCAGGACGGCCGTCATCTGGGCCCTGCCGCTGCTGATCTGCATCCCCGTCTTCAGTCGGGACATGTTCTCGTACGTCGCGGTCGGACGCCTCATGGCGGCGGGGATCGACCCGTACCAGCATGGCGTCAACGAGATCGCCGGCTGGTACTCGCTCGGCGTCGATCCCTTCTGGTCCAGCACGGAGTCGCCCTACGGTCCGCTGTTCCTCGGCGTCGCGGCCGTCTTCTCCTGGCTCGGGGCAGAGATCCCCGAGTACGCCCTGTTCCTGAATCGCGTCGCCGCAACCGCGGGCGCCGTGCTCATGGTGGTGGCCTTCTTGAAGATCGCCGCACTTCGCGGGCGCAACCGCGCTTTCGTCGCCTGGATGATCGCAGCGAACCCCCTCACGCTCCTCCTGTTCATCGCCTCAGGGCACAACGACGGCCTCATGCTCGCCGGTATGGGGTTCGGCCTGCTCGCGGCGCTCAAGGGGCATCGTGTCCTCGGAGTGGTCTGGATCGCGCTCGCTGTGGCGATCAAGCCGATCGCGCTCATCGCCCTCCCCATCGTGGCGCTCATCGGCAGGCCCAGTTCACTCCCCGTGTGGGACAGGGTGAAGAGCTGGACACTGCACGGCGCCATCGCCATCGGACTGGTCGGTGCCATCGGCCTCGTGCTCGGGTTGGGATTCGGCTGGGTGACGGCCCTCACCGTGCCGGGGGCGATCCAGCACTGGTACTCCCCGTTGACGCTCATGGTCGGCACCGTGCGCGGCCTCGCGGAGCTCGTGACCCTCGACCCGTTCGTCTTCGAGGTCATCCTCAAGGTCATCGCCTTCTCGATCGCCGGTCTCGTCGCCGCGTGGGTCGTCCTCACGAAGCGGCCCATCGACCCGCTGCTGCGCCTCGTGCTGTGCACGGCGGTCATCGTCGCCGCATCGACTGCCATCCACCCCTGGTACGTCATGTGGATCCTTCCGTTCGCGGCCGTCGCGGGTCCGTGGAGGAAGGGGCAGGAGCACCTCGCGATGCTGGTGACCATCTTCTTCACGACGGTGACGCTCGCTGAGCCGACCGACTCGTTCTTCGAGGGGCCGTACACGCGCCTCGCGGTGGCCAGCATCACGGTGCTGTTCGCGCTGTCGGTGCTCGTCTGGTGGTGGCGGTCGAGCAACGTGTCGGGGCGGGCGGTGGTCATCGCCGTTCCATACGGGCAGGTGCTCGTCGATCGCTGGAGTGCGAGACGGCAGCGGAAGCTGCGGGAGCGCGCTCACACGCAGCGCTGAGCGCACGCTCGCGAGGTTGTGGAAAACGCCCGGATATCCCCGGTTTGCGTGGGGAAGCGGGCGGATGTTATGCACAGTCCCGCTTGCAGGTTTCAACCTTCAATGGATGCTTCACACCTGTTGTGCACAACAGATATGGGCGATAAAAAGCCTGGTCAAGGCTGCTATATCGCCTCAGCCTCGGCAAGTATCCCCGATGTTATCCACAGAGTTTCCACACATCGTCCGGCGCGTCTCCACAGTTACACACAGAGTTATCCACAGGCACGCCGGTGATGGTTCGCCCGGCTGGGGAGCTGGGGGCTACTGTGGTCAAATCTCTCACCGGCATTCGAGCGAAGTCAGGAGCATCCGTGTCGATCGCGCATCTCGGTTCCTCATCTCAGGGTGAGCGGGAGACGCACGACGGGGTTCGCACGCCTCCTCACGACCTGCTCGCCGAGCAGTCCGCCATCGGCGGCATGCTCCTCTCGAAGGATGCGGTCGCCGACGTCGTCGAGGCCGTGCGCGGCATCGACTTCTACGTGCCGAAGCACGAGATCATCTTCGACTCCATCCACGCGCTCTACGCCGCCGGTGAGCCCACGGATGTCATCACCGTCACCGACCACCTCACGAAGTCGGGTGAGCTCTCGCGCGCCGGCGGTGCCGAGTACCTGCACACGCTGGCCGGCATAGTGCCGACAGCAGCGAACGCCGGCTACTACGCGGCGATCGTCTCGGAGCGCGCCGTCCTGCGGCGCCTGGTCGAGGCCGGTACCCGCATCGTGCAGATGGGCTACCTCGCGGAAGGTGAGGTCGTCGACCTCGTCAACCAGGCCCAGGCCGAGATCTACGGCGTCACCGGTGCTGTCGAGAAGGAGGACTACGTCGTCCTCGCCGAGGCCATCCTCGAGGCCCAGAACGACATCGACGCCGCGCAGAACAAATCCGGCGGCATGACCGGAGTGCCGACCGGGTTCAGCGACCTCGACCGCATCACGAACGGCTTCCACGGCGGCCAGCTCATCATCGTCGCCGCCCGTCCCGGTCTCGGAAAGTCGACGGTGGCGCTCGACTTCGCACGGTCCGCATCCATCACGCACGGCAAGGCCTCGATCTTCTTCAGCCTCGAGATGGGCAAGAGCGAGATCGCCATGCGCCTGATCTCGGCAGAGGCGAGCGTTCGGCTCCAGCACATGCGTGCTGGCGGCCTCACGCAGGAAGATCTCACGCAGATCGCCCGCACGCAGGGCGATATCTCCGACGCCCCGCTCTACATCGACGACAGCCCGAACATGACGCTCGTCGAGATCCGCGCGAAGTGCCGCAGGCTCAAGCAGAAGGTCGGGCTGTCGCTCGTCGTCATCGACTACCTGCAGCTCATGACAAGCGGCAAGCGCGTCGAGAGCCGCCAGCAGGAGGTGTCGGAGTTCTCGCGTGCGCTGAAGCTGCTCGCGAAGGAGCTCGACGTTCCCGTTATCGCGCTGTCGCAGCTGAACCGTGGTCCCGAGCAGCGTGCAGACAAGCGTCCGGCGGCGAGCGACCTCCGCGAGTCCGGATCGCTCGAGCAGGACGCCGACATGATCATCCTGCTCCACCGCGAAGGCGCGTACGACCGGGAGAGCCCGCGCGGTGGTGAGGCCGACTTCATCCTCGCCAAGCACCGCAACGGTCCGACCGACACGATCACCGTCACCTTCCAGGGGCACTTCTCTCGCTTCATGGACATGGCGCCCGGCTACGCGACGGGGCAGTAGGCGAATGCGGCCGCGCCTCATCGACGACCTCGTCACCAACGCGCCGCCGGACAATCGCGAGGCGGAGGCGGTCAAGGGGCGCGAGCGGCATGAGAAGCGGATGGAGCGCGAAGCTCGTATCCGCAGCACGAGCTCGTCGGTCTCATCCCTCCGGCTATCGAGTTCAGCCCCGCGGCCGAAGCGCCGGGGCTCCTGTGCTTCGTACCTTGAATGCAGCACCCACTCGCGGTGACAAGGACAAGGGGGAGATCATGAACGCAGACGCGACGCAGCCGGCCAGCATGAAGCAGCGCCGATCGATACGCATCCTCACGATCGCGATGAGCGTTCTGCTGCTCGCGGTGCTCGTCATGCTGGTTGCCGGGGTCATGGCCAGCTCTGCGCCCATGATCATCGCCGGCAGCAGCGGATGCGCCGCGATCGCCACGGCCTGGACGACCGGCATCCTCGCGATCCGCCAGCAGGCCAGCAAGTAGCCCGAACGCGATCGCCGAGGCGGCGAGGCATCTGCCAGACTGAGCGCACCGACCCCAACTGGAGGAACCCAATGGTGAGTTCTGAAGAGATCGTTCTGGGCGACCTGCCCGCAGGTATCGTCCGAGCCGACGAGGCCGTGGCCGGCCGTGTCTGGAATGTGCTCGGCCACACCTACATCACGAAGGCAGAGAGCGCCTCGACCTACTCATGGCTCTCGCTCGACCCGGCGGGAACCGGGGTGCCGCCGCACGTGCACCCCACCCAGGACGAGTTCATCTACGTGTTCGAGGGGGTCTACACCCTCTACCTCGACGGCCAGTGGACCTCGGCCGGCCCGGGCGACCTCGTGCAGATGCCGAAGGGTATCCCGCACGCTTACTACAACAAGCAGGACGAGGCAGCGAAGTCGCTCTTCTGGGTGAGCCCAGGGGGCCAGCTGGCGAACCTCTTCAGCCTGCTGCACAACGTGACCGACCCGTCCGAGGTCGTGCGTCTCTCAGCCCTGAACGGCGTCGACTTCCTGCCAGAGGGTGCCGTGGAAGGCGCGTGAGGCGGCGCACGTGACGGATGCGAACGTCCGGGGCATGCCGGGCGACCCTGTGGCGAGGCGCGAGACATACGGGTCGGATGCAGATCAGCATCTGACGTTCTGGGCGGCTTCCGGGCCTGTGCGCGGGCTCGCCGTGCTCATCCACGGTGGGTATTGGCGATCGCAGTTCACCGACGAGCTCATGCTCCCGCTGGTGCCGGAATTCATCCGACGCGGCTGGTCCGTGGCGAATCTCGAGTACCGGCGGGGCGACGATGGATGGTCTGCGACGCGCGGGGACCTCTCGCGTGGCCTCTCGGCGGCGCGCAGCGAGGCGTCTCGGTTGACGCCGGATGCGCGGCTCGTGATCGTCGGGCACTCGGTTGGCGGTCAGCTCGCGCTGCTCGGCGGAGAACCAGGCGACGCGGTCGTGGCGCTCGCGCCCGTCACTGACCTCGCGCGCGGCTACGAAGAGGGCAACGGCGACGGAGCCGTCTCGGAGTTCTTCCGCGTGGCGCCTGCCCAAGCCCCGGAGGTCTACGCGTCGGCGTCACCGATCGAGCATTTGCCTCTGCAGGCACGGGCCCTGCTTGTGCACGGAGTCGATGACGGGCGTGTGCCGGTCGAGCACACCCGCGCCTACGTTGCCGCCGCCAGGCAGGCTGGCGCCGACGTCGAGCTCATCGAGCCCGCGACCCTCGAGCATCGCGCCGCGATCGCGCCGGATGCGCAGCACTGGCCAGACGTGCATGCCTGGCTCGACGCGTTCGCATTCGCGCGCCACACCTGAGGCAGTCGACCTTGACGCCAAGGAGGGATTGACAGGACCTGCCTGACGACCCCGCGCGTCTCCGCTGGGACGTATGCTTCCATCCGGCGAGAAGTCTGAGCACAGACCCCGCCGTCGTGGAGGGGAAGCCATTGGGCCAGCAGAAACAGGATTGGGTCCGTCTCGTCGCGGACCGTCTGCGCACCGAGTCGGGAAGCGCCCTCCTGCTCGTCGGCGTCGCGGTGTTCGCGCTGCTCTGGGCGAACTCGCCCTGGTCTGAGTCGTACGTGCAGCTGTGGGAGACCCACGCCGCCATCGGCATCGGCGATTTCCGCATCGACATGAGCCTGCACCACTGGGTGAACGACGGCTTCATGGTCATCTTCTTCTTCCTCATCGGTCTGGAGGTGCGACAAGAGCTCGCGGTCGGCTCGCTGCGTGACCGGCGCCAGGCTCTTGTGCCTATCGTCGCGGGCCTCGCCGGAGTCGCTCTCCCAGCGCTCATCTACCTCGTCATCGCCGGGCGGGACGCCCCGGAAGCGTGGGGAGCCGTCATCGGCACGGACACGGCGTTCCTCCTGGGCGCGCTTGCGCTGGTCGGTCCGAAGATGTCGAGCCAGCTGCGCGTCTTCCTGCTGACCCTCACCGTCGTCGACGACTTCCTCGCCGTCGCCATCATTGGCATCGTCTACACGGAGTCCGTGCAGTGGATGCCCCTCGGCATCGCCGTCGTCTGCCTCGTCTTCCTGTTCCTCCTGGCCCGCGCGAACGAGTGGCGTAGCAGTCCGTACATCGTCGTCATCGTCGTGCTGTGGGCCGCGACGCTGCTCTCCGGTGTGCATCCGTCGCTCGCCGGAATGGCGGCTGGGCTGCTCATTCCGGCCTCTGACCCGGATCGGGAGGACGTGGTGCGAGCGAAGCGGCTCTTCCGCGACTTCTGGCAGTCACCCCGCGCCGACGCTGCCCGCAACGTGCGGCTCGGCCTCGCCAAGTCGATCTCCGTCAACGAACGGCTCCACGAGGTGCTGCTCAGCCCCGTCGCGCTCTTCATCGTGCCGGTCTTCGCGCTCGCGAACGCGGGGGTCGACCTGCGGGGCGGGATGCTCGGCGACGCGCTCACCTCCCCGGTCACGTGGGGTGTCGTCGCAGGCCTTGTCCTCGGCAAGTTCGGCGGCATCGCCCTCGGCAGCTGGATCGCCGTGCGTGCTGGCCTCGGCACCCTCCCGCAGGGCGTCGGCATGGGCAGCGTCTTCGGCGGCGCCGCGCTCAGCGGCATCGGCTTCACGATGTCGCTGCTCATCATCTCGCTGGCGCTCGAGGGCGAAGTCGCCGGGCAGGCCATCGTGGGCGTCTTCATCGCCATGGTGCTCTCCTGGGTGCTCGGCTGGCTCACCTTCACGTTCGCGCGCGTCAAGATGAACGAGACGACGGCCGACCTGCCGACGAAGCTGTCGCGCCCCGTCGACCCCGAGCGCGACCACCTCCTCGGCGACCCGGACGCGCCGGTCACGATCGTCGAGTACCTCGACTTCGAATGCCCGTTCTGCGCGCGAGCGACCGGCATGTGGCAGGACCTCGGCGAGTATTTCACCGACGGAGGGGCGCGCTACGTGGTGCGCCACCTGCCGCTCGAGGACTACCACCCGCACGCCTTCCAGGCCGCGATCGCCGCTGAGGCCGCCGCGAACCAGGGGAAGTTCTGGGAGATGCACAACCTGCTCTTCGCGAACCAGGAGCGTCTCGACGTGCAGTTCCTGCGCGGCTACGCGGAGGAGATCGGGCTCGACCTCGACCGGTTCGACCTCGACATGCTCGACGACGAGCTGCCGAGGCGCATCCGCGACGACATGCAGAGCGCCATCGACAGTGGGGCGCGTGGCACTCCGACGTTCTTCCTCGGCGAGACACGCCACAGCGGTGCGCATGACGCGCGCACGCTCATCGCGACGATCGAGGCGCAGCGCAAGGAAGCTGCCATCCGCCGTCGTTCCTAGCGCGAAGCTCGACGCAGATTGGCCTTGGCATCCCCGGCACGAGGCGCCGGGTCGTACGATCTCCTCATGGCTGACACGAAGAGCGCTCTCGTCGAGGAGAGTGCGGCACCGGACACCGACGCTGTGCGATTCGAGGCACGCGTCATCGGCGCCCCGGTCGTCGGCGATTCGGGCGAGCGGTTCATCGTCCGGTTCCCGGACGACGCGAGCAGGATGCTGCCGTCCCGCGGCCAGGTTGCCGTGACCGGTTCGATCCGGCCGGATGGCGCGGAGACTGCTAGACCCTTCGACTCCGTCATCGAACCCGACGGGCTCCGGGGTCACTGGCTGGACGTCGCGGCCGCGCTCGGTGCGGGTATCGGGGCCGGCGATGTCGTGGCCGTCGAGCTGCGACCTCGAGGCGACTGGCCAGAGCCGGTCGTTCCCGAGGACTTCGCCGCCGCGCTCGCGGAGGCACCCGAATCCGTCGCCACCTGGAACGACATCACGCCGATGGCGAGGTGGGAGTGGGTGCGATGGATCAACGCGACCCGCAACCCGCAGACGCGTCTGCGCCGCGTCGAGGTCGGCCTCTCGAAGCTCGAGGCGGGCAAGCGCCGCCCGTGCTGCTTCGACCTCTCCTCGTGCACCGACCCTGAGCTGTCGAAGAGCGGCAAGCTCGCGGTCTAGCCTCGACGCCGACCGAAGACCGTTCCTGTGGCGAGCAATAGCGGCACGACCGAGACGCTCATGAGCACGATCCCGAGTGGGGCGAGCTGCGGCAGCAGGAGCACACCCGCGATGAGCAGCGCGGCGAACACGATCGCCGAGACGACCCCGCGCAGCATCCGCTCGAGTGAGCGCATGTACCGGTCGACGCTGGGGGTCTGCACCTTGAGCTGGCCGGCCTCGAGGCGAGTGGTGAGCGCGTCGAGTCGACCGGGGAGGGTGACTGCGGTCGCCAGCGCGGAGATCGCCTGCTTGGCGACGGCCTGTACCGTGTTGCCGCCCTCGTCGCGGGTGAGGGTGCGGGCGAACGGGTCGACCGCCTCCCACATGTTGAAGTCCTTGTCGAGCGCCGAGGTCACGCCGGAGACGAGCGAGATCGCTCGGATGATGAGCAGGAAGTTCTCGGGCAGCTGGAACGGCATCTCGCGGATGGTGTCGCGGAAGCGGTCGGCGAAGTCGCCGAGCTCGGCAGGGTCGACGCGTTGCAGCTCGGCGACGCCCATTCCTCCGAAGCGGCCGAAGAGCTCGGTCATCGCCTGCTCGAGCTCGATGGTGTCACCGGCAGGGAGGAGCACGCCGACGCTGCGCATCGACCGCACGAGCCCTGGCCCGTCGCGAGAGACGATCGCGAAGATCAGCTGGCGGAGGCTCGCGCGGAGGGTGTCGGAGATGACGCCCATCATGCCGAAGTCGATGTAGGTCAGCTCCCACGTGACGGGCGCGAGCGTCTCGGGGCCGCCCTCGGCATCGGCGTCCGTCGGGGCGGGCTGTCTCGGTGTGGCCAAGGGCGTGACGAAGATGTTGCCGGGGTGCGGGTCGGCGTGGAAGAACCCGGCGACGAACAGCTGCTGGAACGTGGCCCTCGCCAGTTCGTTTGCGACCTCGACGGGGTCGATGCCCGCCGCGCGCAGGGCATCCACGTCGGTGATCTTGATCGCGGTGACGTCGGAGAGGGTGAGGATGCGCGACGCGGTGCGCTCCCACACGACCTGGGCGGCCCCAACGCGCGGGTCGGTCTCGAAGTCGGCGGCGAATCGCTCGGCGCTCGTGCCCTCGTGGATGTAGTCGATCTCTTCGAGGCTCGTCGCGGCGAACTCCTCGACGAGGGCGGGGGCGTCAGCACGCTTCGAGACGAGCTCGACTCGCTTGAGGAGCTGGCCGACGCGGCGCAGTGCGCGGAGGTCGGTCTCCACGAGGTCCTCGATGCCGGGCCGCTGCACCTTCACGACGACGTTGGAGTAGCCGGTCTCCTCGGCGAGCGCGGGGGTGAGCACAGCGCGGTGCGCCTGCCCGAAGGAGGCGGCGGCGATGGGAGTCTCGTCGAAGCTCGCGTAAGCCTGTCCGAGCGGCATGCCGAGCTCAGCCTCGGCCTGTGCGCGGATGGCCGGGAACGCGACCGCGGGCACCTCATCCTGCAGCCCCTCGAGCTCCGCGGTGATCTCCGGTGGCAGCACATCGAGGCGCGACGACAGGAACTGGCCCACCTTGATCATGAGCCCGCCGAGCTCGACCGCGAGGGCGTGGAAGCGTCGGGCGAGGCGCTGCATGCGCGCCGTGCGTCCGCGTTCCGCGAGCTTCCCGAGACGGATGCGGGGCAGGAAGATCTCGAACCACCAGATCTGCACCATCGCACGCTGCGCGAACCGCACGATCCTGCGGTACCTGGCACGGCCTTCCGCCGAGAGCTTCGTATCGCTGCTGCGGACGGCACCGGGCCGGGTGACGGCTCGCGCCTGCGCCGCGGCTGCGGTCAGTCTGCTCTCGGCGGCCAGCTCCTCCGTGAGGCCGGGGCCATCGGTCACGTTCAGTCCTCGGCGAGGATCGAGTACAGCTTGCGCCGTGTCTCGTCGAGCAGTGCTGCGGCCCGTTCGGCCTGGTCGGGGGTGGCGCTGCTCTGCACCTGGACGACGGCCTGGGCGAGGCGAGCGCCGGCCTTCGGGAGGGTCGCTGCGCGCTCGGCGCGGCGGGCGGCAGGCGACTCCCAGGGGAGCTCTCCGGCTGAGGCATCCACCGCGACGGCGCGGCCTTCTTCGGTGAGCGCGTAGACCTTGCGCTCGCCGGTGACCTCGGGCACGACGAGGCCCTCGTCGGAGAGCAGCTGGAGTGTGGGGTAGACCGAGCCGGGGCTGGGCTTCCAAGCGCCACTCGTGCGGGCTTCGATGGCCTGGATCAGCTGGTAGCCGTGCTGTGGGCCCTCGAGGAGCGCGACGAGGAGGGCGGTCCTGACGTCTCCGCGGCCGGCTCGAGCAGTGGTCGGTCGCGAGGCGAAGGTCTCGCGGATCTCATCGACGGCTTCGCGGAGGCCGAAGCCGAGTCCGCCTGGGGTGTGCTGAGCGACCATGTGCATTCCTTTCGAGTGCCGAGCATCCGGTGGCGATCGTGTCGACCGGGTGGATGCGCGGATTGGCGATACCTGACGACACCCGACGATACATCGGTGAATGTCGGCGAAGCTGTGCATTCCGGGTGGCTCTGAGTGTTGACAGACAATCACTTGTCTTTGTTGCTAAGTACCAGTACTCGGTGTTACTTTGTACCGGTATTCATTGTTACTGAGTAGAGAAGGTGGCCGATGGGCAGGCAGGCATCCGAGATGCTCAAGGGCACGCTCGAAGGCATCGTGCTCGCGATCCTCGCGAAGCGCTCCGCCTATGGGTACGAGATCACGAGCTGGCTCCGCGAGCAGGGCTTCGTCGACATCGCCGAGGGAACGGTCTACGCGCTCCTCGTGCGCATCGAGCAGAAAGGCCTCGTCGACGTCGAGAAAGTCCCGTCCGAGAAGGGCCCGCCGCGGAAGGTCTACACGATCAACGCTGCGGGCACCGAGTACCTCGCGGAGTTCTGGCGCACGTGGGGCTTCCTCGTCGAATGCCTCGAGCAGCTCCGAGGCACCATCACCGCACCATCCGCTGCAACCAGCACAGACATCGAGAGAGGCAACTGACATGGCCGCCAAGTGGATCGAATCGCTCACGGGCTCATTCGAGGAGAAGAAGCAGTACAAGGAGGCACAGGCTCGGCTGGATGCGCTGCCGGAGCCCTACGGCAGGGTTGCGAAGGCCGTCCAGCGCTACCTCATGTACTCCAGTGGCGTCGTCGATGGCGAGTCGATGGTGCGCATGAACGCTGATCTCGCCGACCTCTGGGAGCGGGCCGTGGCCGATGACGCGCCTGTCCGCGACATCGTGGGCAGCGACCCGGTCGACTTCGCCGAGACGTTCGGGCAGTCGTACTCAGGGAAGCAGTGGATCGACAAGGAGCGCGCCCGCCTGGTCACGGCCGTCGAAGAAGCGGAGCGAGGGCAGTAGTCAGCCCCCCACCGACGGTCTCAGGCGGGCGGGAACGTGCAGGTGACGGTGGGGAGCTCGATTCTGAGGTCGTCGTTCGCCATCAGGTCGCTTGGAGCGATCGCCTTCGAGAAGAGCAGTCGCAGCGTGACCATTCCAGCCGCGCCTCCGGAGTGGTGGGCGAACGTGATCGGGGTCATCTTCGGGTCTGCGCTCTGCGTGACCGGAAGCGTCTGTGTCGGCGCCGGATCGGCGGATGCCGTGGAGAGCACTGCGAGGGATTCGATCATCGTCCCCCTCCCGTCGACGACCTCCACGGCGACCGCCGCGGGGCGGCTCGACCCCGCTGCAGACGAGCGGCGGGTCGCGCGCGCCCGGGTGGTGAAGGTGTACGTGCGGCCAGGGGTCACCGGGAAGGCGTAGCTCGCACTCCAGGTGGCGGGAGCAGCCGTGCCAGCGGCGTCCATCCCGGAGACCAGGGTGACACCCGTCGGGCTCTCGAAGCCGTTCGTGCCCGAGCCCTCGACGAACGCACCCGTGAGCGGGCCGGCGTCGATCTTCCACGCCGAGCGTGAGGTGGAGTTTCCGAGGCAGGGGTACTCGGGGGGAGCAGTAGGGGCGACCGCGGCCGCAACGACAGGTGCGCTCCAGGCCGGGCCCCTCAGAATCCGTCGCGCGGTCATCTGCAGGGTGGCGGTCAGTGTCGGTTCCCGTCGCGCTTCTGCTGTCGCTTTTTCGCGCTGCGTCGTTTGGTGATGATGCCGAGGGCAAAGGTGATGATGCGGAGGAACATGGTGGTGGAGCTTTCGGATTGGAGCTGGTTCGTGCTTGTTGGGTGTGGGTCTGGCTACTGCAGGCGAGTCGGCTTCTGGGTCTGTGCTCTGAACCCGCCGGTCAGCTGGAGGAGCACCGGCAGTTCCCTGCCGAGCAGTGCGTCGAGGGTTTGGAGGTCACGTTCGACGAGGTCTGCGGCGTCCCTCGGGGAGACCCCTCGCCGACAGCTCGCCGAGACTTTCAGCGCCGGGGTTCCGCGCACCTCGTAGGCGGAGACGGTTGTCGCGATGAACTCATCGCGTTCGCCGAGCGAGTCCGAGAGCGCGTCTCTGGCGACACTGACGTCCACGACAGTCGGTCCCGCCTTCGACGCTCGGTCGTGGACGATGGTGCCGGTGCGCCCCTGGCCCTGCCGAAGCGTGAAGGCGAGGAGCAGGATGATGCCGATCAGGAGGACGGCGACGACGGCGATCATCAGCCAGCTGAAGTCCGTGCCGGGGAACGGCGTCTGCTGGAGCCAGCTGCCGACCTGCGTGGTGACCGCTTCGGAGATCGGGGTCCAGGTGTCCTTCGCCCCGGGCAGCCAGGCGCCGATGGCGGCGGCGGCTCCGATGGCCAGGAGGAGGACCCCGAGGGTGGCGATGAGGAGGCGATTGAGGCCGCGGTTCGTGTTGTTCATGCGCCGACCTTTCCGGTCTGGGCGACGCGCACCTTGGCGGTGACGCGTGGGGTGAGCTCGTACTGCTCGAGCTGCTGCGTGACGGCCGCTGCGATGACGGCCTTGTCGACGGGGACACCGGATGCGGGCGTGAGGTGCACGTCAGCTCGTCGGTGGGACACGGACACGGTGACGTTGTCCGGGCTGACCTTGCCGGCGTGCGCCGCATGGCGGGCCAGTGCTGAGGCGATGACCGCGTTGTCGGCGACGGTTGCGGTCCTGGTGGAGGCGATCGTGTGTCGTCCGCGTCGACCTGGGGTGAGTCCTGCGATGAGCAGGATCAGCCCGATGATGGCGACGACGACCCCGGCGATGCCCACATATTGTGCGGGCTGCTCGAGGACACCCAGTGTCGAGGTGAACATGTCAGCCGGTGCCACCAGGAGCGCCGGGAGGGCGAGGAGTGCCAGCACCACCTCGGTGCCGACCCAGGCCGCGACGATGATCAGCAGCACGGCCAGGACGATCGCGAGCGCCGACCGTGGCGAATGCGTCTCGCGCCGAGCGACCCGTTTGTAGAGGGAATCGTGGTTGCTCATGTGACTCGTTCCTCGGGTCGGATGTCGAGCCCGGTGATCCGCAGCATGACGCGGTCGACGTGCGAGTCGGTCAACGTCTGGAAGCGGTCCCGGATCGCGACCTTCGCGGCTTCGACTCGATCGAGGATCGCCCCGCCGCTGCGTTCGATGGCGGCGTCCTGCGAGCGGATGCGGGAGAGGGAGGGCACACGAATCGGTGTGCTGATCCGCAGCGCGAGGTTGCCGTTGTGGTCGTCGAGGTCGACGTTGACGTTGCCGGCGTCGACCCCGAGGGCGTCACCGGCGACAGCTGACGCGACACGAGTCAGGGCCTTCGCGGTGAGTCGTGTTGTGCCTCGCTGCGCCGCGCCGTGGTGTGTGGTCGCGGCGATGCTCATGAGGAGGTGTTCCGTCCTCGGATGACGTCGACGAGGGCGCTGGCGTCGAGCTTTCCTTCGAGGATGCGTCCGATGACGCCGCCGATGATCATCGCGATCGCGACGAAGAAGAACGCCCAGAAGCCGAGGATGATCCAGGTGAGCGCGAGGACTGCGCCGATGAGGATGCCGGTTCGGGTGAGGGATGCGGTGTTCACTCGACTCGCGCTTCTTCCGTCTTGTTGGTGTCGTTGTCTTCGGAGGGGAGGTGGACGTCGTTGACGGTGACGTTGACCTCGGTGACCTCGAGGCCGACGATCGTCTCGACGGCGCGGATCACGTCGGCGCGGACGCCGTCCGCGACGTCCTGGAGGGAGACGGGGTACTCGGCGACGATGGTGACGTCGACGGCGACCTGCTTCTCGCCGACCTCGACGCTGATGCCCTGGCTCTGGTCGGTGGCGTTGATGGCGTTGCGGATGGCGCCGATCGCGCGGGCCGCGCCGCCACCGAGGTCGTAGACACCACGGGCGTCGCGGGCGGCGATGCCGGCGACCTTCGCGACGACGCCGTCATCGATCGTGGTCTTGCCGTTGGCGGCGTGAGCGGGGCGCAGATCCTTGCGGTCGCTGGACGAGGTGCTGACGTTCGGGGTGGTGTTCGACATGATGCTCTCCTTGTGGTTGCCCGGCGGTGCGGGTGCACCTGCTGCGGGGTCGTGCTGGTGAGACGTGTGCTTTTCATGATTTGTCACGAAATACTTGAGAAAAAAAATTTAGGGCCCGATCGCGCGTCGTGATGGTGCGGGCGAAGGGGTGAGAAGAGGTCTTGGTTGGGGTGGAGGTCGCAGCTGCGGTCCGCTGTAATGCGCGAGTGGTATTTCACATTGCGTGCACCTAGCGAAGTGAATTCGTATCTGCCCGGTGAGCATATGCACGGCGTACGCGGCGGTAGCCGAGAGTTCCTCCCCGCTTTGTGGCCCAATTCGGGTCTGATACGTCTCCTGATCTGGGTTTTCCTGTGAATGCGAATACTGGATCGGCTCGCGGACGACTTTGATTCAGCTCGCCGACGGAAATGATTCTGGCGGGGAAGAAGTCGCCGAGTGACTCGCAGTTTGCTGCGTTCCAGCTCACTTCCCCGGGTGTTTTCATCCGGTGAGATGCCCGACCTGGTTCTCCAACCCATCCGACAGAATGGAATGTGTGACGAACACCGCGCTCGTGTCGTCTCACCAGGGAACGTGCGGTCTGCGCGTTCTCCGAATGACATCGAGCGATTGGAGTGGGTGAGGTGCAGGAGCACACGAGTCAGGCAGACACCGAGGTTGCCATGAGGGAGTCGAGCGACGGCCAGTGGCCGACGCGGACGGAACTCCCTCGGGTGGTCTCGCTCACTGTCGACGAGGTGGGGCCGGAGGCCGTCGAGACCGTGCGGGGCTGGGGATGGCATCTCCAGTCGGACGGTCAGGACTTCAGGGTCGTCGGCGATGTGCTCAAGAACGACACCTTCGCCCTCAGCCGCTACCGCCACACGGCAGCGACCTTCCGATACGAAGTCCCGAGCGCCTTCGCCGGGGGCGCCGCCAGGCTGCTCCTCGCCTGCCTGGAAGGCGAGGTCGTGGTCGACATCGCCGGAACGCTGGAGACGCTCACCCCCGGCAGCGTGCTGTTCGCCAACCCGGAGGATCTCGTCAGCAAGACGTCGAATGGCCCGGTCAGCAGCCTCCTGGTCATCTTCCCCCGCCCCCAGTCCTTCACGGAGAACTACGTCGGAACGACCTCGGCGTCGGATGCCTACCTGCAGGTGCTCGTCGACGCCTCCGCATCCATCCTCAGCGGCGGACTCCGTGCTGAGGACCCCGCCTTCACCCGCGTCGGGCTGGGCGTCGAGGCGCTGGTCTGGGCGCTGGCGACTCAGACCGAGCTCCGCACGCTCAGCACGGCGAGCACCGACCTCGCTCACGTCTACAGCGAGGCCGTCAAGTACGTCTCCCGGTTCGCGTCAGACGAGGCGACCACGGTGAACTCGATGGCCGCCGCCCTCGGCGCATCCCGGGCGCACCTGTATCGGGCATTCGCCGCGACGGGTGACACCGCGTCGGCCTACCTCAGGAGGGCGCGCGTGCGCCTCGCACAGCGCCTGCTGCTCGAGGGAGCGAATCAGGATGCGGCCGCCAGGGGCGCGGGTTTCGGCACGGCGCGGCGCATGCGGAGTGCCCTGGCCGCGGCCCCGGACGCCGCGGTGTCGCCGCAGAAGGCGATCCTTCCCGCGGCGGAGTGAGCTGACGCTCGCTTGCTCGTCTCGCCCGCACGGAGTCTCGTCTTTCCGTCGAGCCCTCCGCTCGGCAGTCTGCCTCAGGGATAGATCGGGGTTCAGGGGTGCGAGTCCTGCGCAGCCACGTGCTCGACGCGCGTGTTCTCGCTCGTCAGCAAGCTCCCATCGGCGGCCTTCGGGGTGAGCTCCGGCACCCGGATGCCGTCCTCGCCGACCAGTGACGAGTGCGCCTCCCCGCTGGAGAAGGCGTGGTGTTCGCCCCACTGCCGCAGCGCGACGATGACGGGAAAGAGGTCACGACCCGCTTCAGTGAGCTCGTACACTCTGCGTTTCCCGGTCGGCGCATCCACCTGGGCCAGGAGCCCGGCCGAGATGAGTTTCCGGAGTCGATCGGTGAGGATGTTGCGCGCGATGCCGGTCCGCTGCTGGAAGTCGGTGAAGGAACGGGCGCCGTCCATGGCGTCGCGGACGACAAGCAGGCTCCAGCGGTCGCCGACCAGGTCAACGGTGCGGGCAACTGGACAGCTCGGGTCTGTCCAGTCTTGGCTCGCCGTGGAGCTCGACATGTGATCTCCCTTGAGTTGCGTACTGCAACCATTTTGCCCTACGTTCAAACAGTTGCAATGTGCAACTGATTGCGAGGGGTCTGTGAATCGAGGTACGAGAGCGCTGCTCGCGGTCATCTGCGGAGTCGCCGTGGCGAGCATCTACGCGAGCCAGCCAGTGCTCGGACAGATGGGTCGCGAGTTGTCGGTGCCCGTCGAGGCCGTCGGGTGGCTTGTCGCCGCCGCCCAGCTCGGCTACCTCGTCGGCCTGATCCTGCTCGTGCCATTGGGGGACCTGCTCAACCGCAGACGGCTCATCGTGGTGCACCTCGTCCTGCTGGCCGGTGCACTTGCCCTCGTCGCGGCTGCGCCCGTCGCCTGGGTCGCCTTCGCGGGCCTCGCGAGCACCGGGATGCTCGCCGTCGTCGTGCAGACGGTCGTCGCCTACGCCGCCGCGCTCTCGGACCCTGCGGAGCGCGGCCGCACCCTGGGTGTCGTCACCTCCGGCGTGGTCATCGGGATCCTCGGTTCCCGCATCCTGTCTGGCGCCCTTGCCGACCTCTGGGGCTGGCGCAGCATGTTCGTCGCCCTAGCGGTGCTCGCCGTTGGCCTCGCGGCGGTCGCCCTGTTCAGGCTCCGGGCGGACTCCCGCACCGTACTGGTGCCGCCGTACCTGGGGGTGCTGCGCTCGTTCTTCCACCTGCTCGCGCAGCCGTCCCTGCTCGGACGCGGTGCGATCGCCTTCTTCCTCTTCGCCTCATTCGGCGCACTGTGGAGCGGGATGACCGTGCCTCTGGCGGGTGCTCCCTGGCATCTCAGCGAGACGCTCATCGGTGTCGTGGGCATCGCGGGACTCACAGGTGCCCTCGGCGCAGCACGAGCCGGACGGTGGGCGGACGCGGGACACGCGAATCGCGTGGCGGGAATCGCGCTCGTCGTGCTCCTCGCGTCCTGGCTCCTCATCGCCCAGCTCACCTGGTCGCTCATCCTCCTGCTGCTGGGAGTCGTCGTCCTGGACTTCGCCGTCCAGGCCGTGCACGTCAGCAACCAGCACATCCTCACCAGCGCCGACCCGGGCCGGGTCAGCACCACCATCGGCGCATATATGGTCTTCTACTCCCTTGGCTCGGCCACCGGTGCGGCGTCCACCACCGCCGTCTACGCCTGGGCGGGTTGGCACGGGTCCGCGATGCTCGGAGCCGCGTTCGCGGCCGCCGGCCTCGTCGCCTGGGTGCTCGCCTCTTCCGTGCGGCGGGCCTCACACGCGACCGAGGGAATGTCGGAGCCCCGTCCTAGGCTGGTCGCATGACGACGGCGACATCACTCCAGGGCACCTTCAACTTCCGAGACACCGGCGGCATGCCGCTGGCGGCCGGCGGCACGACGACGCCCGGCGTCTTCTACAGGTCAGATGCGCTGAGCTCCCTCACCCAGACCGGCCTCGAGGAGCTCGCCGCGAGCGATATCGGTGTCATCGTCGACCTCCGCACCCCCTCCGAGCGGCAGATGGCGCCGGACCGCCTCCCCGTGAGTCGCCCGTTCCGTGTTGCGGAACTGCCCCTGCTCGAAGGGGCCGTATCCGGTCTTGTCCAGCAGGGGCTGCAGTCGGCGGCGGGCGGTGGAGACCCGGCCGAGCAGGCGAAGGCTCTCGACGCGGTGCTCGCGCAGATCCCGTCGCTCGGCGAGCTCTACGTCGGCATGCTCGAGCACGGGGCCACGTCGTTCGCTGAGCTCGCACGCCTGGTCGCCAACGCGACGACCGCCCCGCCGACAGCGGTGCTCGTGCATTGCACCGCAGGCAAGGACCGCACCGGAGTGGGCTCGGCGCTGCTGCTCGACGCGGTCGGCGTCGAGCGATCGGCGATCGTCGCCGACTACACGTCGTCCGGTGAGCACCTCGCGGGCGAGTGGGCTGAGCGCATGTACGGCATGGTCGCGCAGTACGGCCTGCCGCTCACCGACGAGATCAAGGACCTCGTCGCCGCCACCCCGGCCTCGGCCATCGAGCGTGCCCTCGAATGGGTGGATGCCCACGGCGGCTCGGCCGCCTACCTGCAGTCAGGCGGGCTCACCGGTGCGGAGTTCGCTGCGCTCAAGGGCCGCCTCACCGGCGCCTGAACCGGGATCCTCGGGCGTCGGGGCGCTCGGTGGCGCGGCGCGTCCCGCCGAGCGCTCGACGCCGATGCCCGCCACGATGACCAGCGCGAGACCCACAACCGGCAGGATGCCCGGCACCTGGTGCAGGAGCAGCAGCCCGATGACCAGTGCGACGGCGGGCTCAAGGCTCGTGAGGGTTCCGTACGCGGCCGCGGTGATGCGGCGCAGCGCCTGGATCTCGAGCATGAACGGCACGGTCGGCAGGAGAACGGCCAGGCCCAGGCCCGCGAGGGCGGCCTCCCAGGTGAGCAGCGGGATCGTGCTCGGCGCCGCGATGAGGCTCGCGATGACGGCGGCGACCGGAATCGACACGGCGAGGCCGCGTACCCCGCTCAGCTCGTCACCCACCCGCTGCGTGCAGAGGATGTAGACGGCCCAGCAGGCGGCGGCGGCGAGCGCGTACAGCACGCCGAGCGGGTCGATGTTCCCCGTCCACGGCTCCGTGAGCAGCACGACCCCGACGGCCGCGATCAGCGGCCAGAGCAGTGCCCGGCCGCGGCTGCGCAGCACGGCGACGGCAAGCGGGCCGAGGAACTCGAGGGCCGCGGCAGTGCCGAGGGGGATGCGGTCGATCGCGAGCGTGAAGAGCAGCGTCATTCCCGAGGTCGCCGCGCCGAGCACAACGCACGCCAGGAAGCTGCTGCGCGTGAACCACGAACGGCGTGGGCGCACGATGACCAGCACGAGCGCTGCCGCGAACACGAGGCGGATCCAACCGGTGCCGAGCGGGCCGAGCTGCTCGAACAGGCCCGTGCTGAGCGCGAGCCCGAGTTGCACGAAGAGCATCGCTGAGATGGTCATGAGCGTGCCGGAACGCGCAGTTCCCCGCGGAGCTGGCGCGAGCTTGGACGTGGTCATGGAATCAGGATGTCGCTCGGCGGTGTCCGTGTCCACGCGAGATGAGCGAACACATCGTTCGCGAAAGACGCACAATGATGGAGTGGACGGTGACGCCCGCGACCAGGATCACCGGCTGGAGGGCCCATGGAGACACGACGCCTCGAGTACCTCGTCGACCTCGACCGGCTCGGCTCCATGCGCGCGGTCGCCGAGCTCCACCGAACCACGACGTCCGTCGTGTCACAGCAGCTCGCACTCCTGCAGCAGGAGCTGGGTGCGCGACTCCTCGAGCGAATCGGACGCGGGGTGCGGCTGACCGCCGCGGGTGCTCGGCTCGCGACGCGCGCATCCGGAATACTGGCGAGCCTCGACGATGCGAAGCGCGACTTCGACCCCGAGGGTGAACCGCAAGGCACGCTGCGCGTTGCCGGCTTCGCCACGGCGGCCCGCGCCCTGTTCCCGATCATGCGCGAACTCGCCGCCTCGCACCCGGGGGTGCGCCTCGTGCTCGAGGAGCAGGAACCCGACGAAGCGCTCGCGCTCGTGGATGCCGGCCGAATCGACCTGGCACTCGTCTACGACTACACGCTCGCCCCGCTGCGCATCCCCGCCCGCTACGAGAGCGTGCGGCTCTGGCAGGGGGAGTGGGGCATCGGCATGGCGGACCGCCACGCCGACGCGCTCCCGGGCCGCGGGCGGGTGCCGCTGCCGAACCGCGAGCTCATGCTCGCGCTGCGCGACCAGGAGTGGATCGGCAACTCCAGGAACAACGCCGATGAGATCGCGATCGGCGTGCTCGCATCGCTCGCCGACTACGAGCCGAACGTCACCCACCAGTCCGACGACCTGGCCCTCGTCGAAGACCTCATCGCCGCCGAGTTCGGGGTCGGGATGCTGCCCCTCACGAGGCAGCAGCGCGA
Organism: Pseudoclavibacter sp. Z016; assembly: GCF_002931215.1. NCBI lineage: Bacteria > Bacillati > Actinomycetota > Actinomycetes > Micrococcales > Microbacteriaceae > Pseudoclavibacter > Pseudoclavibacter sp. Z016. The sequence continues at coordinate 209,298 of NZ_PSTU01000017.1, read as the reverse complement.
CAACGTGCGGATCGTGCGGATGCAGGACCCGCCCATGCTGCGCGCATCCGCCGCGTACCTCCGCGGCACCGCGGAGTGGCCGCTGCTGCGCCACGTGCTCGACCGGCTCACCCCCGGCTGACCTGGTTGCGCCCCCTCCTGCTGGCCTTCCGTCCGCGGTCCGCCCGGTGTTCGCTCCACATTCAGGCCCCCTGGTTCTCGGGATGGGTTCCACGCTTCGGGATGGGTTGCAAGCCATCTGCGTGCGTCGGAGCCATCCCGAAGCGTCGGTGTCCTCCTGACCTGAGTCCGCGGTCGCCGACGGCCGACCGGATTGGCGCGGCGGACCGGACGCGGTTCCGCGAATCTCCCTCGCGCGTGGGTGTGGCTGCTGTTTCGGGATGGGTTCCACGCCTCGGGGTGGGTTGCAAGCCATCCCGAAGCGTGGAACCCATCCCGAAACGGGGTGGTGGGTGGCCGATCCGCCGCGCTGGAGCCGCCGCGCTAGATCCAGCCGCGCTCGCGGGCCACGACGGTCGCCTGCTGCCGGGTCGAAACGGCGAGCTTGCCGAGCGCCGACGACACGTGGTTGCGGACGGTGCCGGGGGAGAGGTGCAGGGTGCGGGCGATCTCCGCGATCGTCTCGCCGCGCTGCCCGGCCCGCAGAACGTCGAGCTCTCGGTCGGTGAGGGGGCTGCGTTCGTCGGCGAGCGCATCCGCGGCGATCTCCGGGTCGACGTAGCGTCGGCCAGCGGCGACGCGGCGGATGATGTCGGCCACCTCCTCGGCGCGGCGGGACTTCGGGATGAACCCCTCCACCCCCGCGGAGAGCGCCCGACGCAGCACCCCGGGCCTCGCGTGCCTCGTGACGACGATGCACCGCACCTCGGGCAGCCCCTGCAGACGTTCGGCGACTTCGACACCGTCGAGGCCGGGCATCTCGAGGTCGAGCAGGCAGATGTCGGGCTTGAGGCGCAGGGCCGTCTCGACGGCGGCCGTACCCGTGCTGCACTCGGCGATCACCTCGAGGTCGTCCTCGAGGCGCAGCAGCGAGGCGAGCGCCGTGCGGATCATGTCCTCGTCGTCGGCGAGCAGGACCCGGATCATGCGTGTCCCTCTGCGCTCGCCGCAGCCTGCTGGGCGGCGACGGGCAGTCGCACCTGCACCGTGAAGCTCGTGCCGTCGTTCCAGGCTTCGACTTCACCGCCGCTCGACTCGAGGCGCTCGCCCATGCCCGTGAGGCCGCTGCCCCAGGCGACGTCGGCACCGGCGCGAGTCCCGGAATGAGTACCGGCCCCGGCGCCGACCCCGCTGCTGTCACTGCGGTCGGCGGCATCGTTCACCATCCGGTAGAGCCACGTGTCGCCGTCACGGCTGAGCTCGATCCGGGCGCGGGCGCCGTCGCCGTGCTTGAGCACGTTGGTGACGCTCTCGCGCACGATCGGTCCGAGCACGGCGGCTGGGGCCGATGCGGTGCCCGGTCCCACGTGCATCCGCACGTCGTGGCCGGCGGCGCGCAGCAGGTCGGCCGCGTTCTCGAGCTCGTCGGGCAGGGGCACGCCTCGGAAGCTCGTCGCGAGCGCCCGGGTGCCGGCGCGCGCCTCGTCGACGGCGCCCTGGGCGGCGCGGATCTGCTCTGCAGCCGCCGCCGGGTCCTTCGTGAGGAGCCGCTCGGCGAGCTCGAGCTGCAGCGCGATCACCTGCAGGTGGTGGCCCTGCAGGTCGTGGACGTCGTTGGCGAGGCGAAGGCGCTCACGGGTCGCGGCGAGCTGGCTCTCGGCGGCGCGGGCCCGATCGAGTTCGAGGACGATCTCCCACCACCATAGCGAGAAGGCGGTCATGGTGGGCAGCATCACGATGAAGAACGCGGGTGCCGAGAACGCGCTGGAGGGGATGCCCTGCCTCGTGAAGCTGGACGCCTCCACGAAGACGAGCGCGGTCACGAGCACCGTCGCCCCGACGACGACCCGCCACCGCACGCCGGGTGTCCACGGCCGGACGGCCAGGACGAACCCGAGAACCCCGACCGCGGCCAGTACCGACGACGTGCCGACTCCGAGCAACAGCGCGCCCAGAGCGGCGAACGCGAACCCGGTCATGTTGAGCGGCGACCGCGGGTGCCGTTCGCCGTCACGGGCGGCGTGCACGCTCGGTCGGTAGTCGAGGAGCAGGAAGACGCTGGACGCGATCCAGGCGGCCCCGCCGGCGATCGCGACGGGGAGCCGCCAGGGCGCGTCGAGCGCCGGCGACGCCCAGGCCCACAAGACCCAGAACATGCCCGTGAACGCGACGAAGGAGACGACCCCCACCGCCGTGTACCACCAGGTGGCGGTCACGCCGCGGGCCAGCGCGATCTCGCCGATGCGTGGAGTGCTCATCCCTCCACGGTAGGCCAGCGGGGGGCGCGCGACCCGTGACATATGTCACGAAGCGGCACGCGCATCCTCACGAGGAGTGGTGACGCGGTGACACTGCTGCTGCGCGAGCATCCCGACTGGAATGGAGTCATCACCGCGGTACTCCGACGCGGCAGCTCAGATCGCAGCTTCGAAAGGCCACACCATGAATCCCATCGCAGAGCTCATCCTCGGCTTCCAGAACCTGATGGCGCAGCTGCCCGAGTGGCTGCAGCCGCTCATCGTGGCACTCGCCGGCGCGGTTCCCTTCATCGAGGGGGAGGGGGCGGCGACGATCGGCATCATCGGCGGCATCAACCCGGTTATCGCCGCGGTGGCGGGCGCCCTCGGGAACTTCATTGCGGTAGCCCTGGTCGTGTACCTGGGCGCTGCCATCCGGGCCCGCTTCGCGAAGTCGCCGGCGGATGCGAAGCCGAAGACCGCGAGCCGCGAGAAGTTCCAGCGCGCGTTCAACCGCTACGGGGTCGCCGGTGTGAGCCTCCTCGGCCCGCTGCTGCTCCCGACGCACTTCACGGCCGCCGCGCTCGCGGGAAGCGGCATCTCGAAGGGGCGTGTGCTGGTGTGGCAGGCGGCCGCGATCGTCCTGTGGACGACCCTGCTGACGCTCATCATCACGGGCGTCATCCAGTTCGCGGTCTGACGGCTCGCTGTTCGAGCCGACGCCACGTCAGGCTGAGGATGGCGGCTGGCGCGGGTCAGCTCTGAGGGGTCCACCCGAACGGGGTGGGTCCCTCGAGTGTCGCGCGCTCGCGGTCGGCTGCCGCTGACCAGCCCTGGGCCGCATCCACGGCGTCGAACCCGCCGCGCGCGACGCGGAACCCGACGTCCTCGTGGTGCATGCGGGGCGCACCGCCGCGGCGAACGGAGGCGCGGACGCTCCACGTGTCGTCGGCGTAGCCGCCGCCCCTGAACACGCGGTAGTCGTCGTAGCGGGCAGGGTCGAGGTGATCCCAGCACCATTCCCACGTGTTCCCGAGGGTGTCGAAGAGGCCGTTGAGGTTGGGGTGCTTGCCGCCGACGGGCTGCGGACTGGTGACGCCGTCGAGGCTCGTCCAGGCGACGTCGGCGAGCGGCCCGTACTGGGCGGTGGTCGACCCGGCGCGGCACGCGAACTCCCACTCCGATTCGGTGGGGAGGCGGATGCCGTCGGAGTCGACGTGCCACGTGACCTGCTCGCCGTCGTACGAGTACGCGGGGTCGAGCCCTTCCCATTCGGAGGCGGCGTTGCAGAAGCGGATGGCGCGCAGCCAGCTGACGTCGGTCGCTGGCCGTTCGGGGTGGCTGGTCCCATCGTCGGTGGCTTCGCCGAGGAGCTCGCCGAGCTGCGACTGGGTGACGGCGTAGACGCCGATCTCGAACGGTTCCAGCTCGACGCGCCTGCGCAGCTTCCGTCGGGCGTCGTGCAGCTCGACGGTGCCGCCCTCGATGGCCGAGAATTCGATATCCATTGGGGCCATCCTCGCACCGGAGGCTGCCACCGGCGCCTGGCGAGTGATTGTCGGGGCGTGAGAGCATGCCGGGATGATCGACTCCGCCGCCTTCGTGACCACCCCCGACGGTCGTCGCCTGCGCACGTTCGCGAGCGGGCCGCTCGATGCAGGCACGGTGGTCGTACTCGAGGCGGGCCTCGGTGCGAGCGGCCTCTACTGGGGGCTTGTGCACCGGATGCTCGCGGAGCGCGTGCGGGTCGTCGCCTATGAGCGTGCCGGGTATGGGGAGAGCGCACCGGATCCCGCCCCGCGCACGCTGGAGCGGCTCGCGGATGACCTCGACGCGGTGGTGAACGCGCAGGAGCCCTCTCGGCTGGTGCTCGTCGGCCACAGTTGGGGTGGGCCCATCGTGCGGCGCTTGGCAGCACGTCGCCTGGCGGCGGGTGCGCCGATGGATGGGGTTGTGCTGGTCGACCAGAGCGACGAGCACGCGGCCCTGTATTTCCGGCCCTCGACGCGGCTGCTGTTCGCGTTCTCGGCCGCGGTGCTGGAGCCCGCCGCCCGACTCGGCCTGCTGCGTGTGCAGCTGCGGAGCCTCATCGATGGGATGGACCCGATCGCTGCGGCGCAGGCGCTGGATGCGTCGACGAACCCGGCCGCGGCACGGGCCGCCGCCGCAGAGCAGCGAATGGTGCGGAGCGAGCTCGCCGGGTTGCGGTCGCGTCCGCCGCGGCTTGGCGACCTCCCCATGCGGGTGATCTCGGGCACGAAGGAGACGCCGGGGGACCGCACGCGCGGCCCGCTGATCGCGGCGCACCTCGAGACGGTCGCCGCGCATCCTGGGGCCGTGCACGTGCGGGCGGAGCAGTCGGGCCACGTGGTCACTGCGTCCGAGCCTGAGCTGGTGGCGCGGCAGGTGCTCGAGTTGGCGCTGCACGCAAGCGATCGCGGGGTCGACTCGCGTGCATCCGGAGACGATTCATCGATCTGAGGGCCAAAGGGACGCGGTCGCCAACGCCCCCGAGCCCGCCAGGATCAGCGGCGCGGTCTCACGGTTCGAGAGCATCGAGGATCGCGACGACGGGGCCGTCCTCTGCCTCTCGCCAGCCCTGTCCTGCCCAGAGATTGACGAGCGTGCTGTCGCCCGCAGCCGTGGCTTTCGCCCGCATGGGGCGGGTCAGGTGATGCAGTGCTGGGTACCCGACTGGCGCATCCACGTGGCTCTCGACGAAGGCGTTGACGAGCGCACGTGCGGGGCGGCCCGTGAATGCCCGCGTGAAGGCCGTCTCGGTGTACTGCTCATCTGCGAGCGCAGCCTTGTGCACGGCGGATGCTCCGCTCTCGTCTGACCGAAGCACCGCGGTGCCGACCGCGACCATGTCAGCGCCTGCGCCGAGGAGCTCGAGCACCTGCTCGCGACGCGTGATCCCGCCCGACGCGATCAGGGGCAGGTCCGTGACCGTCCGGACGCGCTCGATGAGCGTCGCGAGCGCGATGTTCTCGGGGAAGGTGTCCGGATTCCACACGCCGCTGTGTCCGCCGGCGTCGTGCCCCTGAACGGTGAGGGCGTCGGCGCCGGCTGCCGCGGCCTGTCGGGCCTCATCGACGGACGTCACCGTCTGTATCGTGAGAATCCCTGCCGCCTGCAGCCTCCGAAACGTCCCCGCCGAGGGCAGCCCGAACGTGAAGCTCACCACCGGCGTCCGGCTGAGGATGACCGCATCCAGCTTCTCCGACCATTCGTCGTCGTCTTCCAGCCTGGCGGCCATGGTCGCGGCATCGTCGTGCGTCGACGCGTGCTCGCGGATGCTCTCCCAGTACGCGGAGTATCCCGCCTCGTCGATGGGGTGGGGGTTGGGGACGAAGAGATTGACGCCGAACACCGACACCCCGGCCTCGGTCACCTCGGCGATCTGTGCGTTCAGCGCCGCCGCCGTCTTGTACCCGCCGGCGAGCTGCGCGAAGTGTCCTGCGCGGGCCGCGGCGACGACGAGACCAGGGCTGCTCGGGCCGCCAGCCATGGGTGCGACGGCAACGGACTTGAGTGTGTCCAGTGGGGAGGGGAGCGTCATGGTCTTGCCTTTCCGCGGGTGTGCATTGGTTCGGTGATGTGGGTCACAGTGGCCCCATGAGGGACCCGTGCGTGTGATGGATGTGCGCGCGGAGCTCGGCGAGGAACGCGCCTCGATCCCCGGTGCGCACGTGCTCGACGAGGCGTCGGTGCTCCGCGATGAACTCCGACCACCGGCCAGCGACGTCGTCGTAGGTTCGGAGCGTCATCGCCGCCTGACGCTGTCGGAGCTTGTCGTAGAACTCCAACAGGATCGGGTTCCCTCCTGCTTCGACGAAGATGCGGTGGAAGTCGATCGTGAGCTGCACGACGCGTTCGTAGCTGCCCTGCTCGAGCTCGGTCAGCTGATCCTGGATGGACTTCTCGAGCCGGATGCACAACCGCTGCCGTGCCTCGACGGACAGGGAGTCCAGGGCGGCAGACTCGAGTACCTGCCTCGCGTCCGCGACGGCTCGCGCTTCCTCGGCCGTGAGGGTGCGGACCAGCGCCCCGCGCTGCGGGAAGATCGTCACCAGCCCATCTGCTTCCAGGCGACGGAGGGCGCCGCGCACCGGAGTCCGGCTGACCGCCAGGCGCTTCGACAGGTCGTTCTCGCTCAGCATGCTGCCTTGCGCGAATGTTCCGTCGCGCAGCCACGCGAGCATCTGCTGGTAGGCCACCTCGGTCGCGGTGGGTGGCGGTGGCGTCCTCATGGGCCGAGTGTACAACTGGGATCCCAGTTGTACGGGAAGTTCAGCTGGGATCAATACTCCGAGGCGGCCACCCGGGTCAAGCCGTCACCGGTTTTCGGCGGTCGTTCACGCCCCGCAGGTAGTCTGCTTAGAGCGGTTGGGCCTCCTTGTGTGTCGCCGACCTTTCCGCGGTTCCCCCATTCGAAGGATGTTCATGAGTTCCCAGCCCTCCCCAGGACCGAGTCGTCGGGCCGTCGTCACCACTGCCGCCTGGGCGTTGCCGACCGTCAGTGCCGCGCTCGCCGCGCCCCTCGCGGTCGCCTCGACCGCGCCGGCTCCAGAACCCCTCACGCTGGGTCCTGATGGGGCGGTCGTCTCCGACGGTGAATCCACGGTCTCGCTGCGCGGGTTCGCGGCCACGACCGAGGCGGGGACCCGTCCGCAGACCGTGCAGCTCGCATACTCTTCGCCGATCACGGGCCCATCGAGCGCCGCCGTCGATTCCGAGACGGGCGAGTTCGAAGTCACGGTCAACGTGAGCGGCTTCTATGCGGGGGCGAGCTCGGGCCAGGAGTTCACGGGCACCGTCTCGGCCTCGATCACTGACGGCGCGTCGGTCTCGGTGACGGTGGACGTCGTCGCCCCGCGCACCGCGCCCGGAGAGACGACCGGCACCATCAACTTCTCCCCCAACCAGTACCGGGGCAGCGAGGTCGACGGGGTCACGATCTTCCCGACGCTCACCGGCGTCGTCACCGTCAATCGCGGTGCGCTCCCGGCCGAGGTCATCCTCAGCTTCTCCGACGTCAGCGAAGGGCGCGTGGATCTGCGCCGCGACGCCGGGCTGATCGTGCCGATCAACCCGACCACGGGCGCGTTCAGCGTAGACGGCGTGTACAACGCCATCACCGGCGGAGAGAACCCGTTCGGCTTCATCTACGCGGGCGTCAACAACGCCGCGAACGTCACCTACGGCCTCGCGGTGGCGGAGCTCGACGGGTAGTCGATCACCCAACTCCACGCGCACTGAACTCAGCCCCTGACTGCCAAGTCGGGGGCTGAGTCGTGTGCCGTGGGTACGCCAGGCGGGGTTCAGCTCGACTCATCGGGAGTCGGTAGGAGGGGGGATCCGCGTGCCCGAGGGTATTCAGGCCAGGCGCGACGGTGCGCTTCCGAGGAGCTCGGTGATTCGCGCGAGGTCGGACTCGCCGATGTTGGCGAGCGGTGAGCTGGTCGAGGCGAGCTCGACGATCGCGTCGCGAGCTGCACGGCCCTCGGGAGTGAGCTCGATGACGCGCTGTCGGAGGTCGGTCGGGGACGGCTTTCGCGTGACGAGCCCCTTGGCCTCGAGCTGGTGGCACATGAAGGTCACGTTCTGCGGGGTGCAGTGCGTCCGTTCGGCGGCCGTGCGCATCGACGGTGCTGGCCCGTCGGGGTCGATCACCCAGAGCAGGTGAGCGGTGACTGCGGTGAGCCCGAACTCTGCAAGTGCCGGCTCGAGCGCATCGTTCGTGCGGGCGACGACGTCGTACGCGGCGAAGAGGGCCTCCGACAGCTTCTGTGCGCGTTCGTCTCCCATGCGCTCACCCTAGCACTTGCTACAAGACTTGAAGCTTCTGCTACAGTCACTTCAGAACTTGAAGGAAGTGGGTGGTCGACGTTCAGCTGCCGCCTGGCTTCCCCGCGAACGCAACAGCCGCGCGCCTCCGTGCCTGAACAGAAAGCCTGATCAATGGACACACCACGACTCGATGGACGGTCGATCATCGTCACCGGCGCAACCAGCGGCATCGGCTTCTTCGTCGCGGAAGGGCTCGCTCGCCTCGGTGCGCAGATCATCGTGGCGGCCCGCTCCGCGGAGAAAGCGCAGAGCGCCATCGCACTCCTTGCGGAACCCGCCCGCCACCGCCACCTCGAACTCGACCTCGCGGACCTCGAATCCGTTCGCGCGGCCGGGTCGCGCATCGGCGCCGGTCCGCCGGTCCACGGTCTCGTGATGAACGCCGGCGTCATCGCCGCTCACCCCACCTACAGCGAAGGTCCGTTCGGGGTCGAGTCCACGGTCGGAGTCAACGTCCTCGCGCACCTCGAGTTCCTGAGATTGAGCTTTCCTGCGCTCACGCACGCGCCTGAGGCGCGGGTCATAAGCACGGGCAGTTTCCTCACGAAGAAGATTCCGTTCGATGCGGACGGCTGGCTCGCTCCCTCCGCGTATCGCCCTCGCGCCGCTTACGCGATGTCGAAGCATGCCGCGGAGATCGTCGGATTCGAGCTCGACCGACGTCTTCTCGCGAGTGGTTCTCGCGTGAGATCGGTCGTCACTCACCCCGGTTCCGCGATCGACGCGTTGACGCCGGACCGGCCCCCACTGCAGCAGCGCTCCGCGCTCGTCCGCACGCTCGCGACAGCCGTCGCTCCTGTGTTCTCGAGAGTGGTGCAGGGCAAGGATGCGGCTGCGCATCCGGCGATCGCCGCGATGACGACACCTCTGCTTCCGGCCGGCGCCTACTTCGGCCCCCGGACGGGAGCCACCGGTGCGCCGATCCTCACGACCCCGGTGCCGACAAGCCTCAACCCCGAACTCGGTCGAAGCGTCTGGCAGCAGGTCGAAGAGCGTCTCGGAGCTCCGATCATTCCGGAGTGATGAGCGCGCGTGCTCCCTGTTGCTGTCAGTGATCGCCGGGCGGCTCAAGCGCATCGTCGCGTTCTGTTCGACCTCCACGCTCTTCCTCGGCACGCCCGGCGCACGCCCGAGCGCGCAGGTAAGGCTATCCTTAGCGAGCCAGTCGGCAGACTCGACTCGATCCAGGGAGCCCATGTGCGTCAGCGCGCCACCTTCAGCCTCGTTCTCACCGCCGCAGTCGTCCTCGGGCTCTCCGGATGCGGAGCGTCGGAGGCGGTCGAATCCAACTCGGCTGCGAGCGCGGGAGACGGGGCGACGCAGTACCCGCTGACACTCGACAACTGCGGAACGCAGGTGACGATCGACGCGGCCCCGGAGAGGGTCGTCTCGCTCGACCAGAACTCGACGGAGATCCTCCTGTCGCTCGGGCTCCAGGACCGCATGGTCGGCACGGCATCCTGGACCGACCCGGTCCTCGACTCGCTGGCTGACACCAACGCCGCCGTCCCGAGGTTGGCCGACAACGCCCCCACCTACGAGGTTGTTCTCGGCGCGGACCCCGACTTCGTGACCGCCTCCTTCGGCCGGCACTTCGCTGAAGGCGGGGTCACCTCGCGCGAACGATTCGCTGAGACGGGCGTCAACAGCTACCTCTCGCCGACGGACTGCGACAACGGGACCAGCATCAACGGCGGAGGGACGCGGACGACACCGCTCGAGGTCGATGCGCTGTACGCGGAGATCACGGAGCTCGGTGAGGTCTTCGACGTCGCAGATCGCGCGGCCGAGCTCGTGAGCGATCTGCAGACGCGCGCGGCAGCGGCGACCGAGGGCGTCGACTTCGACGGCGCGAGCGCTGCGTACTGGTTCGCCGACACGAAGACGCCCTACGTCGCGGGTGGCCTGGGTTCTGCCGCCATGCTCGGATCATCCACGGGGCTCACGAATGTCTTCGCGGACCTCGACGACGACTGGCCCGCGACGACGTGGGAGGACATCGTCGATCGAAACCCGCAGGTGCTCATCCTGGGCGACCTGCAGCGAGACCGATTCCCTGGCGACCGTCTGGACGAGAAGGTCGCGTTCCTGGAATCCGACCCGCTGACCAAGACGATGGATGCCGTGCAGAACAAGCGCTACATCGACTTGCACGGGGCGGAGCTCAACCCCTCCATACGCTTCGTGGATGGCCTCGAGAAGATCAAGGCGTGGTGGGACGAGCACGGGGAGGAACTCTGACCTCCGCCACGGGCCAGCGTTCCGTCGAACGCGTGAGCACCGAATCTTCGCGCGCGCCCCGGCCGCGACGCGTGCTGATCGCGTGCGCCCTGGTGCTCGCCGGTCTGCTTCTGCTCGTCGTCTCGGTCGGGACTGCGATCACGCTCGGACCGGCGGATATCCTGCCCGTCAACGTCCGTGACATCGTCACGAACCACCTCGGCCTGACCGACATCCCGGTGAAGGTGTCGAAGGACGCGATCGTCTGGGAGGAGCGGCTTCCTCGCGCCTTCGTGGCCGCCGCGTGCGGAATCGGCCTCGGGCTCTGCGGCGTGGTCATGCAGTCGCTCCTGCGCAACCCGCTCGCCGACCCCTTCATTCTCGGCATCTCATCCGGCGCATCGACGGGTGCCGTCGCAATCGGTGTCCTCGGGCTCGGTGGCGCCGCGATCGGGCTCTCCGGCGGCGCGTTCATCGGCGCACTCGTCGCGTTCGGGCTCGTCCTCCTGCTCTCTCAGCTCTCCGGCGGCGGGACCGACCGAGTTGTCCTCGCGGGGGTCGCGAGCACGCAGCTGTTCTCCGCCTTGACGTCGCTGATCATCTTCGCCTTCGCGGATTCCGACGAGACGAGGGGCGTCATGTTCTGGATGCTGGGCTCCCTGGAAGGGGTGAGGTGGGATGACGTCGTGCTCTGCGTCGTCGTCGTGGGCGCCGGGACCGTGCTCTGCGCGAGGTACGCCCACGCCCTCGACGCCTTCGCGTTCGGGGCAGACGTCGCGGCGTCCCTCGGTATCCATGTCGCGCGTACTCGAGCCGTCCTCCTCGTCGCGACCGCCCTCATCACCGCCACGCTGGTCAGCGTCGCGGGAGCCATCGGGTTCGTCGGCCTCGTCCTGCCGCACGCCGCCCGGCTGCTCGTCGGCCCGCGACACTCACGCCTCATCCCGGCGACCGCAGTCATCGGAGCGATCTTCATGGTCTGGGTCGACGCCGGATCGCGAGTCGCGTTCTCGCCCACCCCGCTCCCCGTCGGTGTCGGCACGGCCCTCGTCGGGGTGCCCGTCTTCATCGCGCTCCTCGCCCGGAGGAGGAGGCGCACGTGACGATCAACGCGGAGGGCGTCTCGTGGAGTCGAGGCGGAGCGCTCGTCGTGGACGGCGTCAGCCTGCACCCCCAGCCGGGCCAGACCGTCGGACTGCTCGGACCGAACGGGTCCGGCAAATCGTCGTTGCTCCGAGTGCTGCACGGGTTCGTGAAACCGAGCGCTGGCCTCGTGACCCTCGACGGCGTCGACATCAGCACCGTCGGGCGTCGTCACATCGCCCGGTCCGTCGCGTCGGTGACCCAGCATGCGGACACCGACGTGGACATCACCGTGCGCGACATCGCGCGCCTCGGGCGGATCCCGCACCGCTCAGGGCTCGGAGGAGACACCGCCGCCGACGATCGCGCGGTCGACCGCGCCCTCGACCACGTCGGTCTGCTCGAGCAGGCCAACCGCTTCTGGCACACCCTCTCGGGCGGCGAGCGCCAGCGCGCCCAGATCGCCCGTGCCCTCGCCCAGGAGCCCCACGAACTGCTCCTCGACGAGCCGACCAACCACCTCGACATCCGACACCAGCTGGAGCTGCTGGAGCTCATACGCGCACTGCCGGTCACGACCATCATCGCCATCCACGACCTCAACCTCGCGGCCATGTACTGCGACGTCCTGGTCGTGCTCCGGGATGGAGCCGTGGTCGCCGCAGGCACGCCGACCGAGGTGCTCACCCCTGAGCTCATCGAAGACGTCTACGGCGTGACCGCCGAAGTCTCCGTCGACGCCCGCCGGCAGACCCCCGTCGTCACCTTCACGAGACCGGGCTGACCGGGAGCGTTCCGCGCGAGTCGCAGTGCTCTCGGATCCTGGCACCTCCCGAGGTCGCACCGCCGGTCTCGTTGGACCGCGTGTGCGGGCCGCACATCGCGGCGGACGTCACCGGCGGGCAGATCTGCGCACACCACCTCACGGCGGCGCGGAGCGCGACGGGAACCCACGACTGCGCGAAGCACCCAGGTCTCGGCGCGCACCGCGACCCCTGGCAGGCGAGCTGCAGCCGTCCCCGCGCTGACTTCACGCGCCACCCGCGCGGGAGTCCGCCGCGCGCTGGCGCGCTGTCGCCACGACATGGTCGATGGCCTCCGCGCCTCGCATCCGACTCCAGAGCACGCCGGCGGCGGCGTCGAGGGGCAGGACGACCGGCACGAGCACGAGTGATCGCACACGTAACCGGTAATCCGGTCGCCGTTCGTGGGCGACGTCGCGTCGTACGACGCCAGGACGTAGCGGTCGGCCATGACTTCGGCCAGCGACATGTGGCTCAGTCTCCTCCAACTGCCCCTGGGCTGCGCGAGAGGAGCGCACTGTAGTGATGGTTTTGACGCATTTACGCAGATTTCGGTCTGTGGGACGCATCTAGTACCGGGGCGCTATGCGGGGGCTGGGGGCTCTCCTAACGTGATCCGAGATTCCCCTCCTCGGAACAGGAATCGCTGTCCCGTTCTCGAGCAGCTTTCTCCCCTCAGACGACACCCGAGAGGTGCCATTTCATGCAAGAAAATCTCAAGAGAGACGCACAGACGCGTCAGGGCGGAACGACGCGCCGATCGCTGGTGGCCGGTGCTGCCTGGACCGTCCCCATTCTGAGCCTGGCTGTCGCGACCCCCGCACGGGCTGCAAGCCGCTGTGTCGCCGCGACGCCTCTTGTCGCTGCCCGTCCCGCCGGGGCCACGTTCACGGACACGACGTTCGTCGTGCCCGCCGGCGTCACCTCGATCACCTATACCGTCGTCGGCGCCGCCGGCGGAGGACAGAATGCTACGAATTACGGAGGTGCCGGTGAGCGAGCGGAGGGCACGTTGACCGTTGTGCCTGGTCAGTCGCTCGTCCTCCGCGTTGGGGCTGGTGGAACGTACGTTGCCGGCCAGGCCCCACCCGCGGTCGGGGGCACGGGGTTCGGCAACGGCGGCGCATCCGGCCCTTCCGGCGGGCAGTTCCAGTTCGCGGGCGGCTCGGGTGGCGGCGGTTCTGCCATCCTGGTCGGCGGCGCCCCGCTGGTCGTCGCCGGTGGCGGTGGCGGCGCGGGCACCGGCATCAACGGGCCCGGCACCCTCCCAACGACGGTGACGGTCCCGGCCTCCGGTGGAGACGGCGGGTTCGCCGCGGCAAACACGTCAGTGCTCTGGAATGGCCCGAATCGAACGGTTACCGCGATCGGAGGTGCCGGTGGATCCGCCAGCGCTGCCGGGACAGGAGGCGGTACCGGCACATCGACCGCCGGTTCCACGGAGGTCTTCAACGGCTCGGGTGCGTCGGGCCAGACGCGCGCGGCTGGTGGCGCAGGCGGTACAGGCGGCAGCATCGCCTATGCCCAGTTCGCTACTCAGAACCCCGCGGGAACGGTGCTTGCAGGAGGGGCTGCCGGTGGTGGCGGCGGCGGCGGGTACACGGGTGGCGGTGGCGGCGGCGTCCGCGGCGCGAAGTACCTGAACCCCGAGACGGCGAACTACAGCGGGCTCCCGGCAAGAGCATCGGGTGGAGGTGGTGGCGGCAGTTTCGTGTCCTCGGCGTCAGTCGGCGGCGTGACTCCCGTAGCCGGAACCAGCAGCATCACCCGCGGCAACGAACGAAACACCACGCAGAACACTCGTCTCGGCGGCCGGATCGAACTGCGCTACGAAGTCTGCGCTTGATCTGACTGCCTTCGGCCCATGCCCCGACTTCATGACCGGTGGCGGCATGGGCGATCGCTACCGCGCCCGCCCCTGCCCTCGCAGCTCGTGCCCGAGAATCACCGCGTGGACCCTGTCGCGCAGGTGCAGCTTGGCGAAAATGCGGTTCACGTGGGTCTTCACCGTTGAGGGGGAGAGGTGGAGCGTCTTGCAGATCTCGCTGTTGGAGAGCCCGGCGACCATGCACCCGAACACATCTCGCTCGCGCGGGCTGAGCTGGCTGAGCGGGTCGACGTTCTCGGCACTCCGAGAACGCGCATGCGGTGAACCGCCGGAGGCGTAGTGATCGATCAGCTGTCTCGTGATTCTGGGCTCGACCACGGCCTCGCCCGAATGGACGGTCCTCACCGCCTCACGGAGCCGATCTGGCGGGGTGCTCTTGAGGAGGAAGGCGCTCGCCCCCGCGTCCAGGCCGCCGAAGGCATACTCGTCGACGTCGAATGTGGTGAGCACGAGCACCCTCGTGCTGGGGTGCACGGTCGTGATGATCCTGGTCGCCTCGATGCCCCCCATGCCGGGCATCCGCACATCCATCAGCACGACGTCGGGCTTCAGTTCCCGCGTGCGGCGGATCGCCGACTCACCCGTGTCTGCCTCGCCGACGACCTCAATATCGTCGGCGGCGTCGAGGGTGAGAGCCGTACCCATCCGAACGAGCTCCTGGTCGTCGACCAGTAGGGCCCTGATCTTCGGCGAACTGGGGCCGGTCATGTTCTGGTTGCCTCGTCGATCTGCAGGGTGGCTCGCGTCATCCAGCCGCCGCCCGGGCGCGGGCCAGCTGCGCTCGTCCCGCCGTACGTCGCGGCACGCTCAGCGACGCCGAGCAGGCCACGGCCGGTCCCCTGGCTCCGGGCCCTGCCCGAGTGCGGTCCGGCGCAGCCGTCGTCGGTGACCTGCACCGTGACCGTGCCACCTGCGACGTCGATGCTGACCTCGACTCGTGTGGCTCCTGTCGCGTACCGCAGCACGTTGGTGAGCGACTCCTGGACGATCCGGTACACCGTCGTCGCCAGTGTGGGGCTGTCGGGCATCGTCTCGCCGGAGCGGGCGAGTGTGACGGGCACGCCGGTGCCGCGAAAGATCTCGACCACCTCCTCCAACTCCGGCACGTTGTGGCCCGAGCGTTGGAGACTCTCGTCCAAGACCGCGTCCTCCCCCCGAAGCACGCGCAGGACCCTGTTCATGTCGGCAAGTGCGCTTCGCCCGACGTCGCCGAGCTTGCCGAGCGCGAGAGCCGACCGCTCCGGGTGCGTTTCCCAGCCCTTCGATGCACCGTCGGCGAGAGCGATCATCGTCGAGAGCGAGTGAGCGACGATGTCGTGCATCTCTGCCGAGATGCGCTGCCGCTCCACGACCCGAGCCGTGCTGAGCCGTTGGTTCACCAACTCCGCGAGCGCCTCTCGGCGCCGCGCTGCGCTGCGGACGGCGATACCGAGAGTGAGAGCGATCAGCGCCAGGGGGTCGAGGAGCGACGGTGCACGGGGGACTCCCGTCGTCAGGAACATGAGGAGCATGCCTGCCGCGGGCAACCCCACGGCGACTGCGTACCCCAGGAGTGCGGTCGTGATGGGAGTCAACGAGGCCAGGGTGTACAGCGCGACGGCGGCGGGCAGTCCGAGGAGCGCGACCGGGGTGGGGAGGAGCAAGCCCGCCGTGCTCACCGAGGCGACTGCCACGAGGATGGTGCGGGGAAAACGTCGCCGCCATAGGAGGAGGCCGCAGGAGAGTGGCACGAGGAGCAGGCCTGCGGAGGGATTCTGGGCACCTGGGAGCACGAGGACGAGCATCTGGGCTCCCAGGCACAGCAGGGCGACGACCGCGTCGACCGTCCTGGGGTGAGCGCCGACCCAGAGCAGGAGCCGCGTGCTGAGGACGCGGTCGACCTCCGCGGCATCCACCCCTGGCGGTGATGAGCGAGCACTCATACCCCGACCTCCATCCCGAGCTGTGCTCCCATTCTCGCTGCCAGCCCGCTCATGAGCGTGCTCAGGCGTCGCGGCGCTTGAGCACGACCGCTGCGCTCACGAACAGCGCCAGCGCCCAGAGCAGCAGGACGGCAGAACCGCCCCACGGTCCCATCGGGTCAGTGCCGGCGGGCGCCAGGAGCAGCGAGCCGGCTTGGATCGGGAAGAAGCGCATGATCTCAGTGCCGTACTCGGAGAACATCTGCGGGATCACGGGCACGATGATGAGGAAGACGATCGTCGCCAGTACCGCGGCGATGACGTTGCGGATGATCGCGCCGAGCGCGATGCCGATGACGCTGATGGCAGCGAGGTAGAAGCCCGAGCCGACGACCAGCCGGAGCAGGTCGGGTGTCTCGAGGAAGTAGCTGTACCCACCACCGGCGAGGATAGGCGGTGCGACCGCGAACCCGATCGCCGAGCTGACGACTCCGATGACGAAGGCGACGCTCGCGATGATCGCCGCCTTCGCGATCAGTGCCGGCGTCCGGCGCGGAACCGAGAGCAGCGTGGTGCTGATCTGCCCGGAGCGATACTCGTTCGTGACCATCAGCACCGCGAGCACGGCGAGGACGATGCCGACGTAGCCGGTCTTGTCGACGACCATCTCGGGGTACGCGTCGTAGTTCGCCTGGGGTGAACCGCGGTCGCGGAAGACATACGCCCATGGCATCGCGATGCCGTTGGCGACCAGGAGGAGGAACGTGAACCCTGCGAGGACGTTGTTCGAGGCCAGCCCACAGAACTTGATCCATTCGGAGCGGACTGCGCCGCCCAGGCTGACGTTCCGCACGGGGAACTGGCGCACGATGCGGGGAGGCGTGGCGGTTGTGATGGTGCCCATGAGGATGGTCCTTTCGTGAAGCAAGCGAGATCAGGCTGAGGCGTACTCGACGGAGTCGCGCGTGAGGTGGTTGTAGGCCTCTTCGAGGGTTTGCCGCAGGGGCGTCAGCTCGGTGATGAGCACCCCCGTCTCGCGGGCGGCGCGGGCGATCTGCTCGGCGGTGAGGCCTTCCACCTCCAACAGCTCGGGCTCGCTCGAGACGATCCTCACCCCCGTGCTCGTCATTCGGCGAGTGAGCGTGAGCGCATCCGGCGTGCGCACGCGGACGCGGAGGCCGTTCTGCTCGGTGAGCGCGCTGAGCGGTGAGTCCGCGATGATCTCGCCGCGGCCGATGATGATGACGTGGTCCGCGATGAGCGCCAGCTCGCTCAGCAGGTGCGATGAGAGGAACACCGTTCTCCCCTCGGCCGCCAGCCGCGCCAGGAGCTCGCGGACCCAGGTCACGCCCTCGGGGTCCAGGCCGTTGACCGGCTCGTCGAGGATGAGCGTGCCCGGGTCGCCCAGCAGCGCCGCGGCGATGCCGAGACGCTGACCCATGCCGAGGGAGAACCCGCCGACCTTCTTCCGGGCGACTGCGCTGAGGCCGGTTGCCTCGAGGACCTCGTCGACGCGCGAGCGCGGAATCCGGTGCGTCGCTGCGATCGAGGCCAGGTAGTTCAGTGCCGTGCGGGACTTGTGCGCCGCCTTCGCGTCGAGCAGAGCCCCGACCTCGCGCAGCGGTGCCGCGAACGCCCGGTACTCGGTGCCGTCGATGAGCGCACGCCCGGCGGTGGGGTGGTCGAGGCCGACGATCGAGCGCATGGTCGTCGACTTTCCTGCTCCATTCGGGCCAAGGAACCCGGTGACCTTGCCCGGCTGGACCGTGAAGCTCACGTCCCGCACTGCGTGCTTTCCCTTGTAGGTCTTGGTCAGGGCCTCAACTTCGATCGTCATCTCGTCGCGCTCCTCGTCATAGCGGTTGTCTCGTGCTCACGACGCTACGGACGAGGGGGTGGTGGCGGATGCCAACCAGGGGTTGAACTGCGGCTGATCGCGACCGGCCGGTCGAGGCCCACGTTCGATACCTCGATCGAGCGCGTGCCTATGTTCCCTGTCGTGCGTCCGCGACAGCGAGCGACAGTCCTGGGAGCAGCGCGGCGGCGACGATCGCGACCCAGAAGCCGTCAGTTGCACCGTGAGCGTCGATGATCGACCCAGCAATCGCCGGTCCGAGGGCGGTCCCGAAGCCGAGCCCCGCTGTCGACCAGGTCAGCGATTCCGTGAGGGCGTCTTCCGGGACGACCTCTTCGATGAGCTTGGCGGCCATGATCATCGTCGGGGCGAAGAAGATGCCGGAGACGAAGACGGCAACGCAGAGCGCTGCAATCGTGGGCACCCACAGCAGCGGCAGCACTGTGACGGCAGTTGCCAGGAGCCCGAGCCTCAGAAGTCGGGGCGTCGGTGTCTTCCACTCACGTGATCCGAAGAGGAACCCCGCGGCGCAGGAGCTGATGGCGTAGACCGACAGCACAATGCTCGCCGCAACGGGGGCCCCCTCCTGCTCGGCGAAGGCCACGCTCACGACGTCGATTGTTCCGATGATGGCACCCAGCGCGACCATGACGACGGCGACCAGTGCGACGGTCGGCTCCCTCAACGCGCTTGACCGGCGGCTCGACTGCAGTGCGGCTCTCACCGGAGGTTCGGTGTGCCGCTGCCCGGCAAGCCACAGGACGCCGACAAGCAGGAAAGCGCCGGCCACGAGCGGCCCGGCCTGTGGGAAGAGCGCGACGCTGAGGCCGATGGACAGGGGCGGGCCGAGGATGAAACTGGCTTCGTCGAGCACTGTCTCCCACGCGTACGCGGCATGCAACCTCGGCGTTCCTCGAAGGAGGTGAGTCCAGCGGGCGCGAACGAGCGCTGGTGCGCTCGGGGCGATCCCCGCGAGTATCGCGGTGGTGAACAGTAGCCACTCGGGGCCGCCGCTCGCCGAGGTGAGGGCGAGCAGCGCAATGGCGACTGCGCTGAACGCGGCGACGAAAGGGATAACCCTGCGCTGGCCGAAGCGGTCGACGAATCGAGCGACCTGTGGGCCGGCGATCGCCGCCGAAACTGCGTAGCTGGCGGCCAGGGCTCCGGCCAGCGCATAGCTGCCCGTGGTGCTCGAGACCATGGTGATCACCCCGATGCCCACCATCGAGAGCGGCATGCGGGCAACCAGGCCGGCGGCCGTCAGGGGTTTCGTCCCCGGCTCCTGGAACAACGTTCGGTACTGACCAGCCATGCTCTCGGCGGACCCTCTCCTCATATTCACATACAGTGCGTATGTGAATGCAAGCATGTTGGCATACGGTACGTATGTCAACTACGCTCGGACGTGATCGAGGAGGTCTCATGGCGGGTCGAACGAGAGCGCAGATGATCGACGTGACGCGCGCGAGTCTCATCGCCGCCGCGAGAACAGCGTTTGCGCGGGACGGCTACGCAGCCACGTCGATGGATGCGCTCACGGCTGCTGCAGGGCTCACGCGCGGGGCGCTGTACCACCACTTCGGCGGGAAGGAAGGCCTCCTGCGGGCAGTGGTCTCAGGCATTGACGGCGAGATCGATGCCGAGCTGCTCGCGATCTCGGACGCCGAGCCCCGAGCGGGTGACGCATTGCGCAAGCGGTCCCGCGCATACATCACTCGCACAAGCGCTCCTGAAGTTCAGCAGATCCTGTTCCACGATGCTCCGGCCGTCCTGCGCGAAGGGGGCGACGTCGCGTCGCGCTCCTGCGTCGACTCCATCGCCAAGATCATCGAGAGCGGACAGGCGACGGGGGAGATCAGTGCAGGCGCCTCGCCGCGGTCGCTTGCGATCGCGCTCCATGGCGCGCTCTCGGATCTGTCACGTTGGTCGTCCGAAGGTGATACTGCTCACGGAGAGGGGCGCCTCGAGGAGGCTCTTGCGGCCTCGGATGTGCTTGTTGTGGCCCTCAGCCCCCGAAGCTAGTCGTGCCGCTGGCGTCTGCCGTCGTGCCGTGCCGTGCAACGACCTCGTCGACCGTCGATGAGAACTCGCGAATGCGTGCGGTCTCCCGGTCGGCTCGCCAGACCAGGGCAAGTGACGATTCAGGGAGCCCGTTCAGCGGCACGAATGCAATGTCTGCGCGTCGACTGTAGTCGGCTGTTGCAGTGCAGAGGATCAGGCCGCGGCTGCTCGACGCCACCTGCGAGAGGCCTTCCTGCAGTGTGCTCGCTCCTCCGCGGAAGCGAACCGGTCTTCCGCCGGGAGTCGTGCTCGGTGAGTGCACGCGCTGCCAGTACTCGGGCGCGGGGCCGACGATCGGCACCAGGGTCATCTCCGACAGCTGCTCGGCGTTGAGCTCGCGCATCTTCGACACCGGGTGGTCGACGGAGACCGCCAGCATCTGACCGTGTCGCGAGAAGATCGGCCCGACCACCAGCTCAGGGTCGTCAACGGGCAGGAGCACGACTGCTGCGTCGACGCGGCCCGCCAGCACGTCGCTGAACGGGTCACCGAGTGGTAGCTCCTTGATGTGCACGGGGGTCTGCGGGTGCGCTCGCTCGAACTGCGCTATGGCCTTCGCGATCGAGTCGTAGATCGCGCCCTGGAATCCGACCCGGATCGGTGTCGGCGCGTCGCGCGCCCGCATCTGGGCGTGCTCGACCACCTCGACGAGCGCGCGGTGCGCTGGTGAGAGCGCGTCGCGGAACTCTGTCCCGAACTCCGTGAGTTGCACTCGACGGCTGCTCCGAGAGACCAGGCTCGCACCGATGCGCTGCTCCAGCGTGCTGATGAGCTGGCTTACGCGACTCTGAGACACGAAGAGGCGCTCGCCGGTTCGTCCGAAGTGCAGCTCCTCTGCGAGGACGAGGAAGCACTCGATCTCTCTGATCGGCACCTCAGGCATGTGTGACGGCTCTCCCCTCCGCGGTGGCTGGGAACCACGCAGGAACCCTTTATCGATAAGTCAGGCTAATGCAAGTATCAGTAATCTGCCGTTGATCCGAAGTCGCGCGGAGGGTTCGCTGAATGCATGACTTCGCCAGTGCCCCCAGCAGCAGCGCCCCAGTCCTCGGTGGCAGTTTCGGCCGTCTCTCGCCCGGGTCACGGCACCAGGAACCGCTGGGGCGCGGTTGCCCTCATGGCTGCAGCCACGTTCATCGTCGTCGCGGCGGAGATGATGCCCGTCGGTCTTCTCACCCCCATGAGCGCGTCGCTCGCCGAAGGCGAGGGGACGATCGGTCTCTCGCTCACGATCACCGGCCTGGTCGCAGCGGTCACAGCCCCGTTCATCCCCATCGTGACCGGGCGGATCGACCGTCGTGCGACGCTGATCGCGCTGATGGTGCTCGTCGTCGCGGCCAACGCGCTCACCGCCATCTCCGACACTTTCCTCGTCCTCGCGGCCGCCCGAGTGCTCCTCGGGTTGAGCATGGGAGGCGTCTGGGCCCTTGCGGCGAGCCTCGCTCCCAGACTCGTCGGAGCCCGTGCCGTGGGGCTCGCGACCACGGTCATCTTCAGCGGGATCGCGCTCGCTTCCGTCCTCGGAGTCCCCATTGGCACCTATGTCGGCGCTGTCCTCGGATGGAACGCGGTGTTCTGGGGCCTTGCTATCGCCGCGGCACTCATCGCGCTCGCGATGGCCACCACCCTGCCGGCGATGCCGTCGGAGGAGGAGGTTCCGTTCAACGTGCTGGTCTTGGCCTTCAAGAACCCGGGGGTCCGAGTGGGGCTCGCGATCACGGCCCTGTTGGTGACGGGGCACTTCTCGGCGTACACCTACGTCCGTCCGGCACTCGAGGTGGTCGCGGGGCTCGGCGCACCCGTCATCGGAACCTTGCTCGTGATCTACGGTGCCCTCGGGATTGTTGGCAACTTCGTGGCGGGTCCGCCTGCAGCCAAGGTGCCGAGGGTCGTGATCGTGAGCCTGAGCCTGGGGCTCGTCTGCGTGCTCGCACTGTTCCCCTCGCTGGCGACCGCGACGGTTGCTGCCGCGGTGCTGATGGCCGCATGGGGATTCTTCTACGGTGGCGTCTCCGTGAGCACCCAGGCCTGGATCGCCCGGGCGGCGCCCGAGCATCGCGAGTCCGTTGCCGCCCTCTGGGTCAGCGTGTTCAATGCGAGCATCGCTCTCGGCGCGTTCGCCGGTGGGAGGCTGCTCGACAGTATGGGGCCGAGCCCGGTCTTCTGGGTCAGCGCAGGCATCGGGGTGACCGCCTTCCTGATGGCGATCATCCGGGCCCCCGAGAGCGACGCGCGACGCGTGTCTTGAGGGTTGGCTTCCGGCATGCGATCACGCCGGGACGCAACCGCAGAGCGCATCGCTGTTGCCGAGGGGTCGAACATCCGTCGGCACCTCGCGGTCTCAGCAAACTCGCGGGCACCCCGCTTCTCATTTAGCTAGGTTAACTAGATAAATATTCGCAGGGCTCGAGGGAGAGCGGCCAGCTCCGACCCCTCACGGAAAGAGGGTCACCATGTCGAACTCAGGTCGGTGCGCGTCGAGCTGTGGCACGGTGCGAGGCTGCGCGCGATGAGCACGGTCGTGGCGGAACGGCCATGTGCCGATGGGGGAGCGGAATCGGGAGACGAGAGGCTGGATGCAGACCTCGCGCTCGTGGGATCCGGAGACCGTGCAGCGCTGTCTCGTCTCTACGACGCCCTGAGCCCGACGATGTTCGCGCTGGCGCTCAGACTCCTCAATCGAGAAGATCGAGCGCAAGAAGCCACCACCGACGCCTGGTTGACCATCTGGCAGTGCGCGCCTCGTCTCCCGCAGGGGCGTGCGCGGCAGACGATCCTGGCCGCGACGGTTCGATCGGTCTCGAAGCTGGCGGAGGTCGAGTGACCCCGAGCGCGTCATGAGGGTGGTGCGCTCGCAGGTGTGCTCAGAAGCCTTGTCCCATGTTCGGACCCGCTTCAGACGCCGCTCAGCTCGACGGCGGCCCCGGCCTGCACCGCTGAAGACTTCGTTCCTGGCATCGTCGCCGGTAACGTGGAAATGTACGCACTGACCGGAGTCCGTCCACTTCTTCGCGCTCGAAGGAAGCTGTCATGACCTCTCCTGAAGCACCGTCCGCTCCGCCGCACTCGATCCGCCAGCTCGACCAGCCCGGGGACCTCGCCTGGGTACTGCTCGCCCACAAGGCCTTCTCGGACTCCTTCGAGGATGGCCGCACCTACGAGCGTCTTGTCGCGCACGCCATCGAGGGCCATGCCGCCGTCGAGGAACGCGAGCGTGAAGGGGCATGGATCGCCGAGCTCGACGGAAGACGCGTGGGATGCGTCTTCTGCATGCCGGGGGAGGACGGCGAGGCCGCCCTCTTGCGGCTGCTGATCGTCACACCCGACGCGCGGCGCCGCGGCATCGGCCGGGCACTCGTCGACACCGGCGTCGACTTCGCCCGGAGACGAAACGCCTCACGTGTCGAGGTCTGGAGCGCCCGGGAGTTCACCGCCGCCGCTGGCTTCCTCCAGAGCGCCGGCTTCTCCCTGCTCTCCCAGGAGCTCGACCCGCGATTCGAACGAGACGTCGTCGGGCAGCGATGGGCTCGCCCCCTCGAGGCCTTTTCCAATCGATGAGCCGCGGATGTTCCCCGCGACCGAGCGTCGCGGGGGTGTCGACGGGCACATATTGGTGTCGGGAGAGAGTGAGACACTGCCGTGATGACTGAGCAGACCCCGCATCTCGTGACTCTCGACCTGACCGACGAAGATCGCCACTCCGTCCTCATCAACGCACTCCAGGAGTACGCCGACGCCGCCCTCGACAAGGTCGAGCGCCCGGAGAGCACCACCGCGGAGCGCGACCACTTCCAGATCGTGGCGACCACCGCCCAGGGCTTCGTCGACGAGATTCTGGCCGCAAGCGGTCATGCAGCTCCGGTCCCGGCACCTGATCTGTCCTCGACCTGACGATCGCGCGGACCCGGAGCTCCGAAGGCCGCTGACTGGCCGCGTGGGCAGGCGCGACTGTTCGCAAGGATGGGGTGCCAAGCGGCGTGTTTCGTCACGCTGGATGCATGGAAACGCAACGAACCGCAGACGCACACCCCACCGATCCAGCAACGAACGTTCGAAGCGGCAAGCCCAGGAAGGCGACCGCAGTCATCGCCGCTGCCAGCGTGCTCGCCGCCGGCGCGATCGGCGTCGGGGCATGGTCGAACGCGGCCAACGCCGACGCCAGTCCGGATCAGCACGAGGCGACCATGCAGGCGCTCGTCGACGCGGGATACCCCGGCGTGCTCGCATCCGTCACCGACAGCGAGGGCAGGACCTCGAACCTCGCTCTCGGACAAGGGGACATCGCCACGGGGGACGCACCGCCCGTGGATGGGGAGGTGCGCATCGGCAGCAACACGAAGATGTTCGTCTCGACGATCGTCCTCCAGCTCGCCGATGAGGGGCAGGTCGCCCTCGACGAGCCGATCGACGCGTACCTGCCCGGTCTCATCACGGGGGACGGGGTCGACGGCACGAAGATCTCCGTGCGCCAGCTCCTCCAGCACACCGCTGGCCTGCCCGAGTACGCGGACAAGATCGCGGCGGACGCGTTCGGCGCGCAGGAGACGTACATCTCTCCCCGGGCCATGCTCGATGTCGCGTTCGAGCGGCCCGCGGCGTTCGCCCCAGGGGAGCGGTGGGGATACAGCAACACCAACTACCTGGTGCTGGGACTCATGATCGAGGCCGTCACGAAACGGGCACTCGCCACCCAGATCGACGAGCGCATCGTCGCGCCGCTCGGCCTCGAGCACACCTACCTGCCCGCGCCAGGCGAACGGCAGCTGCGCGGCGAGCACCCCCGCGGGTACCACGCCGAGACGGCCGGCGACCTCCGGGACATCTCCGAGCTGGACCCCGCGTTCGGCTGGGCCGCCGGCGCTCTCGTGTCCACGCCGTCCGAGCTCAACACCTTCATGCGCGCCCTCCTCGACGGCCGACTCCTGAGCGAGGCGGCGCTCGCGGAGATGCAGACGACCGTCCCCGCCGGGGATGAGCTGACCCCTGGTGCCGCGTACGGCCTCGGCCTGCAGCGCTACCCGCTGTCCTGTGGCGGAGTCGCCTGGGGGCACGGGGGAGACATCCCCGGAACGCAGACCCGCAACGCCATCGGCCCGGACGGCACCGCCGTGACGATCGCCGTCACCGCGCTCCCCTGGGCGGTTGTCTCGCCCGACGACAACGAGCGGCTTCTCGCGCAGTACCGCATGGTCATCGATGCCCTCGACGAGACGCTGTGCGGGCAGTAGCGGACGACGAGTTCGCGCCGGGTGATGGCCTCGTCAGGGGCCACCACCCGGCGTGGTTGAATCGGGTCATGCGCTCATCGCCGCGGAACTCGGCCGTGATGGTCGCCCTCTGGTCGGTGACGCCCAGTCTCCTCGTGCTGGCGGGTGCCGTCGGATTCCTTGCGATCGGCACCTGGGATCGCGCCCTCTTCGCGTCGGTCCCCGGAACCGGGTCACCGCTGGTGCTGGCGAGCCTCATCGCCGTCCAGGCGCTGCTGCTGTGGCCGAGCCGCTTCCGCCCGCTGCCCGTGTTCGCGGCGATCGTCGGCATCGATCTCGCGATCCTCGGCACGACGGCCGGGGAGCTCGGCATCGGCGCGCTCGCCGTGGGCGTCGCGTCGTACCGGGTCGTGCGGCAACTGCCCCTCAGGGCGGCGCTCATCGCACTCGGCGTCGGGGCGGCCGCGACGACCACGGTCGGTGGCGTCGCAATGCTGCTCGGGTCACGCGAGGCGCCGCTCGTCCTGAGCGCCACGCTTCTCCTGCGCATCCTGCTCCTCTACGTCCTTCCCGCGGGCATCGCCGACTACGTGCTCGGTCGGGAACGCTTGACGGATGCGCTCCGAGAGCAGGCGCGCATGGCCGAGCAGCGTCAGGCGGAACGGGCCCGCGGCGAACTCAGGGCGGAGCGCACTGCCCTCGCACGCGAACTCCACGACATCGCCGGCCACCACCTGTCGGGCATCATCGTCAGCGCGCAGGCGGCAACCACCCTGACCCGCTCCGACCCTGACCGGGCGAGGGCCATGATGCAGGGCATCCAGGACGACGCACGCACGACGCTCGTCGATCTCCGGCGCACCGTTGGACTGCTGCGCAGCGACGACGACGACGAACGCACGGGCGGCCCTGAGCGCCCGAGCCCCACCCCGAACCTGGAGGGGATCGCGACGCTCGTGGATGCCGCGCGGGAGCGTGGTCAGGCCGTCGACTTCCGTGTAGCCGGTGCGCCTCGACCGCTCGGCCCGCTGACGGAGGCCACCGCGTACCGCATGGTGCAGGAGTCATTGGCGAACGCGGCACGTCACGCCCGGGGTGCACGCAGCGACGTCAGCGTGCGGTTCGGTGACGACGGCGTGGAGATCATCGTCGCGAACGCGCCAACCAGGCCCGGAGCGGATGCGGTCGTGCCACCTGCGCCCGCGCAGCCGGGGTACGGGCTCTCCGGCATGGCCGAACGAGCCGAGCTCGTGGGTGCGACTCTGAGCACAGGACCGACGAGCGACGGCGGCTGGCGGAATGCGCTCACGATCCGTGGCACGGGCCAAAGCCCGAACCGTGACAGGGAGATCTCATGATCCGGATCCTCATCGCCGACGACCAGGCGGTCGTGCGCGCCGGGCTGTCGGTGATCCTCGGCGCGGAGCCCGACTTCGACGTCGTCGCCGAAGCCGCCGACGGTGCAGAGGCGGTCCGGCTCGCTCGCGAGCTGAGCCCCGATGTGGTCTGCATGGACATCCGCATGCCGGGAACCGACGGCATCGCTGCGACGCGGATGATCGCTGCAGAACCGTCGCTCGACGCTGCGGTGCTCATCCTCACCACCTTCGACGTCGATGCGGACGTGTTCGCGGCGCTCGAGGCCGGGGCGGCCGGGTTCCTCCTCAAGGGCGCGGATGAGGCGACGCTGCTCGCCGCGGTCCGGTCGGTCGCCGCAGGGCACGGGACGCTCGACCAGCGCCTCACCAGGCGCATCCTCCACGAATTCGCCGAGCGGCGCCGGCCCGTGTCGCAGCCAGCCCCGACGACGGGGGTCGAGTTGACGGAGCGGGAGCTCGACGTCCTCGGGCTCCTCGCGCGCGGCCTGTCCAACGCGGAGATCGCCGGTGAGCTGTTCGTCGAACCCACCACGGTGAAGTACCACCTCGCGGGGCTCCTCCAGAAGACCGCGTCGAGGGACCGCCTGCAGGTCGTGCTCTGGGGCATCCGCGCGGGCCTTCTCGATGTCCGCTGAGCCCAGTCGCAGCGGAGCGCGGATGACGCGCCCTGGCGACTGCCAGGTTGCAACACGGTGACGTCGTCCCGCGCCGGGGAGCCGTGCGGTACCGACTGGGTAGACTGGCGGCAGATCGTGAGGAGCGAACGATGACGATGCAAGTGGGGCCTACAGCAGTCCCGGAACGCCTGTGGATGTCGATGATCGCCCGCGCCGTGCCCGCGCTCATCATCGCCGCCGTCATCACCTTCTCCCAAGACCACTCTGCGGCGTTCGGGTTCATCACGTTCGGTGCGTTCGCGCTCGCATCCGGCGTGCTCATCGGCTTCGAAGCCGTCGGCTTCAAGGACCACCCGGCGCGCGCGCTCACGTTCGCGCGAGCCGTCGTCTCGGCGCTCGCCGGAGGCTTCGCGCTCTTCATGGGCACCGCAGAGACCGAGCACGCGACCGCCGCCGCGTTCATCGCGACCGTCGCCACCTGGGCCCTCGTCACGGGAGCGCTCGAACTCATCAGCGCCCGCGTGGGCCGTGCCACCAAGTTCTTCTCGCGCGAGGTGCTCATCACCGGCGCCGTCACCGTGCTCCTCGGACTCCTCGTCGCGATCATCCCGCCCGACCTTCGCGTCGACTACGGCGGAATCGAGCAGGTCGAGGGCACCCTCACCGCATCCGTGCAGACCGTCGGCTACGTCGGCGCCTACCTCGCAGTGCTCGGCGTGCTGCTGGTCATCGAGGGGATCACCCTCCGCGGCATCCTCGCGGATGCACCGGCCGCCGAGCCAGAACTCACCAAGAAAGCCTGATTCCCCAGTGACACAACCCAAGCGCCGCGCGCTCATGAAGCCCTTCGAGCTGCTCGGCATCTCCGCCGTGATGGCGGGCTTCGTGCTCCTCATCCTGCTGCTCACGACACAGGACTTCCTGCTCGGCATCATCTTCGCCGGTGTCGCCTTCATCGTCTCGATCCTCGTGCTGGCGATGCTCGTGCTCTCCTACTCGCCGAATCCCGAGAACGAGATATACCTCGACCGCTTCGAGAACGCAGAGCAGGGCGTCTCCCGCAGCGACGAAGGCGAGCAGAGCCGCGCGGCCACGCAGGCGGCGGCCGCAGACGAGAAGGCACCCGTCGTCGACGAGGCTGCAGCCGAAGCGGAGCCCTCAGAGCGCATCGGCGAACCGGAGCAGGCCGCGGCGACCGAGGAGCCCGCAGCCACGCTCCCGGCAGATGCAGAAGAGGCCCCGCTCGACGAGACGACGTCGAACGAGGCCCCAACCAGCAAGTAGCTGGAGAACCAGCGGGCGTTCCGCCCGCGCGCTCAGCCCAGGTGGTCGACGAGGCGCGACGAGGCGCCCGTGTAGCTGCCGGGAGTGAGGGCGAGGAGCGAGTCCTTCGCCTCCTGGCCGATGTCGAGGCCCGTCACGAACTCCACGAGATCGGCCTTGCCGATGCGGCGGCCGCGCGTCAGGTCCTTCAGCACAGCGTAGGGGTCGGCGATGGATGAACGACCAGCGACGATCTCGGCTCGGATGACGGTCTGGATCGCTTCGCCGAGCACCTCCCAGTTGCCGTCGAGCTCGTTCGCCAGCAGCTCCTCGTCGACGGCGATCTCGCGCAGTCCACGCGTCACGTTGTCGAGCGCGAGCAGCGAGTGGCCGAACGCGACACCGATGTTGCGCTGCGCGCTCGAGTCGGTGAGGTCGCGCTGCAGGCGCGAGGTGACGAGCGTCGAGGCCAGCGAGTCGAGGAGAGCGCTCGAGATCTCGAGGTTCGCCTCCGCGTTCTCGAAGCGGATCGGGTTGATCTTGTGCGGCATCGTGGACGAGCCCGTCGAGCCGGCCTGCGGGATCTGACGGAAGACACCGCGCGAGATGTAGGTCCACACGTCGGTGCAGAAGTTGTGCAGGATGCGGTTGAAGCGCGACACGTCCGAGTACAGCTCGGCCTGCCAGTCGTGCGACTCGATCTGCGTGGTCAGCGGGTTCCAGGTGAGGCCGAGGCCGCTCACGAACTCGTCGGCAAGCGTCTCCCAGTCGGTGTCGACACTTGCCGCCTGGTGCGCGGCGAAGTTGCCCGTGGCACCGGCGAACTTCCCGAGATACGAGGTTTCCTCGACGCGCTTCAGCTGGCGGCGCAGTCGGTGCGTGAACACGGCGAGCTCCTTGCCCAGCGTGGTCGGCGTCGCCGGCTGGCCGTGCGTGAGCGACAGCAGGGGCACATCCCGCAGCTCGACGGCGAGCTCCGCGATGCGGTCCGCGAGACCGGAAGCCGAGGGGAGCCAGACGTCGGTGACGGCGTCGCGGATGGTGACCGCGTACGAGAGGTTGTTGATGTCCTCGCTCGTGCAGGCGAAGTGGGTGAGCTCGGCGAGCTCGCTCAGCCCGAGCTCCTCCAGGCGGGCGCGCACGTAGTACTCGACGGCCTTCACGTCGTGACGGGTGCGAGCCTCGACCTCGGCCAGCTCGTCGATGTCCTTCTGGCCGAAGTCGGTGACGAGTGCACGCAGTGCTGCGGCCTTGTCTGCATCGATCTTGTGCGAGCCGAACATCTCACGGTCGGTGAGGAACAGCAGCCACTCGACCTCCACGTGCACGCGGGCACGGTTCAGCGCGGCCTCGGAGAGGTGCTCGCCGAGACCTTCGACGCTCTTGCGGTAGCGCGAGTCGAGGGGGCTCAGCATCTGGGGAGGGAGGGGGCTCATTGTGCTCCTTGGGACGAGGACGATCCGGCGCGCGCCGTCAGCGCTGCCCGGACGACCGGCTCGATCTGACGAAGAAGCTCCTCGCACGCGCTCGTGATCAAGTCGCGCACGTGGTCGAAGAGCTGATCGTTGCCATAGTACGGGTCTGGGACTTCCGTGATCCCGCCCGGGGGCGCCGGGTGGAAGGTGAGGAGGGGCTGCACGAGCGAGCGTTGCTCGTCGTCGGAGGCCCACGCCTTGAGGATGCGCCGCTGGCCGCGGTCGAAGGTGATGATGAGGTCGAACGTGTCGAACCAGTCGACCTCGAACTGCTTCGCGCGATGGTTCTCCGCCGTGAACCCGGCCCGCTCGAGCGCGGACTGCGTGCGGGGGTCCGCCTTCTCGCCCACGTGCCATTCGCCGGTTCCCGCCGAGCTGATGCTCACGGCGCTGCCGAGGCCGATCTGCTCGACCATGTCGCGGAAGATGACCTCCGCCATCGGGGAGCGGCAGATGTTGCCGGTGCAGACGAAGATGATGCGAAAGACCGCGTCCTTGCTGTTTTTCGCCATGACGCCCATTGTCACGCATTCAGCACCGGTTCGCGTGCGTGTTCACCCGCTCTTTCGCTGCCCGTCGGAGCGAAGCCGCACTCTGCAGGCATCCGGCCTGTGGATGCGCGTCCCTCCACACCCGTGGGCGTGCATGCGTCGCCGCTTCTCCTGCCGCCGCAGGATCGGAGTCTCCGA
This sequence comes from Pseudoclavibacter sp. Z016, assembly GCF_002931215.1. NCBI lineage: Bacteria > Bacillati > Actinomycetota > Actinomycetes > Micrococcales > Microbacteriaceae > Pseudoclavibacter > Pseudoclavibacter sp. Z016. The sequence continues at coordinate 178,668 of NZ_PSTU01000017.1, read as the reverse complement.
CGCACGAGAGGACCACCGCGAATGCCAGAGACCACGTCTTTCGTTCCCATCGCACCGTCGACGATCGGCCAGACACTGCCGTTCGTCGATGCCGCGAGGGAGCAGATCATCCACGCCCTGCAGCTCATCGCCCTCGACAACGCTCGCGCCCTGTACGCCTTCGGCTCGGGCACCACCGATATCTGCACGGGCCTCAGGCTGCTCGCGGTCTCCGACGCGTGGAGCTCGCCAGCGCAGCGCTGCCTTGCCATCGAGGCCGAGCTCCTCGCCGACGCGATCGGACTCGTCGCGACCGCCGCAGGGCTCGCCGAGGCCGAGTACCGCCGAGCGCATGGGGCATTAGGTCTCGAGCTCGAGGCGCTGGGGGCCCGATGAGCGGCGAGCTTGTCGTCGTCGGGCCCATCGCCGTCCGCGCCATCGCCGTCCGCGCCGGGCTGTTCGCCGACGACTTCGAAGCGCTCCGCACGATCCTCGCCGGTCAGGAGTGGCTGCCGCCGTCCGTATGGCTGAGCGGCTCGGGCCTCACATTCGCTGCAGCGGCGGCGCAGGCCGAGGTCGCCTTCTTCGGAGGGGCGCCGCTGGAAACCCAGCTGTCCTCGCTGGGCGAGCGCATCCAGCTTGCCGCCGAGCTGTACGAGCGGGCCGAGGCGGTCTCCGCGGCCGTCGTCCAAGCAGCGGGCGCAAGCGCCGCCAACTTCCTCGGACGCTCGTTGCCGCTGACGGTCGCGCTCCTCGGCCCGGCGGCTGGAATCGCGGCGCTCGCGGCTCTTGCGGGGGAGGCTCCGACGCTGAGCGACCCGCGGGTGCAGGAGCTCATCCGCGTCACCGTGGAGAACGCCGACGACTTCGCGCTCGGGATGCTCGGCCTCCCGCCGGTCCCCGGCGCCGACGGCAGCAGTCTCGTGTCGTGGGCGCTCGCCGGGGCAGGTGTGGCGGGGCTGACCCCGAGTGATCGCTTCAGGGTGGGGAGCGCCAGCGCTCCGCTCGATGGCCGGGATGCGGCTCCCACGGGACTCCAGTCGCTGGTCGCCGCCATCCCTCCCTCGGTCGACGGAGGACCGCAGGTGCGCGTCACGAGCTACGTCGACGCGGCCGGAGCCCAGCTCTACGAGGTCGCGATCACGGGCACCTCGAACCAGTCGTACGGCGCGACGGGGAACCCCTTCGACCTGGCCGGCAACCTCGCGGCGTATGCGGGGATCGACTCGCAGTCGGTGTCCGCCGTCCTCGCTGCGATGGCAGAGGCGGGTATCGAGCCGGGCGATGCCGTCGTGTTCGCCGGCTACTCGCAGGGTGCGCTCGTCGCTGCGTCGATCGCCGGGCTGGGGAGGTTCGACACGAAGGGCCTCGTCTCGATCGGGGGTCCCATCGACGCCGAACGGCTGAGGGCGCAGCTGCAGCATCAGCAGGCTGATGGTCGGGGCGATGATGCGTCGCCCGGGAGCCGAGCCCCGATCATCGAGATCCAGCACCGGGAAGACCCGATCGTCGGCCTGCAGGGGCTCGCCCCGGATGGCGAGGATTCAACGGTCGTGCTCGCCGAGGCCGATGCGGTGACGCCGTTCGACGACGACCCGCTCGCCGCCCACGCGCAGACGCGCTACCTCGAGACCGCCGGCATGGCCGACGCGAGCGGGGTGCCTTCCCTGGATGCGGCCCGCACGGACCTCCTCGACGTCTACGACGGCTTCGAGCTCGACGAGTCGAGGCTCTACACGGTTGACCGGCTCGACCCGCTTCCGGAACCCGGTGAGGCCATCGACGAGGTGAATCGTCTCATCGAGGAGAAGTTCGCGCCCATCACGAGCAACCTCAAGCCAGACGACATCAAGATCTGAACGCCTCGATCAGGCTTCCCGACGGCGACGCTCATCGCTCTTGAGCTTCGAGTCGGCACCGCGCACCCAGCCGCCGAGCACCGCGGTGACCACCGACATGATGAGCGCTGCGAGCACCGCCCACCAGAAGCCGGAGACCTCGATGCCGAAGCCGATGCTGTCGCTGATGACCCCGACGAGCCAGAACAGGAATCCGTTGACGATGAACGAGATGAGGCCGAGCGTGAGGATGTAGAGGGGGAACGCGACGACACGCACGACCCCGCCCACCACGGCGTTCACGACGCCCCAGATCAGCCCGAACAGTGCGAGCGTGCCGATGACGCCCCAAGTCGACTCCTCGAACGGGATGACCTGGACATGCGCTTGCAGGATGAGGGTCACGACCCAGAGGGCCACGGCGTTGATGAGGATGCTCAAGATGGCTCGCATGCCCCCATTCTCCCCGATCCTGCGGTGAAGCGGCTGGGGCGCTCGCCCGCCTCGTGTCGTCGATGCCGTGCAGGGTCGGCCCGAACTGTTGGAGGATTTCTCCTGAACGGCCATGGGGTGGAGAACTAGACTGGCGAAATCTCGGGCAACCGCATGCGAGATCGGAACAGCAGGAAGGCGCCACACGACGTGACTCCAGGCGACGAGACCGTGCAGATCCTCACTCCAGAGGGAGAGGTGAAGCCGACGAAGGCCGCCGAGCCCTTCCTGGAGCAGCTTGAGCTGCTCACCACGGAGGACTACCTTCGCGCCTATCGCGACATGAGCTACGTGCGGGCGTTCGACCGTGAGTCGACCATGCTGCAGCGCCAGGGACAGCTGTCCCTGTACGTCCCCGCCGAGGGACAGGAGGCCGCCCAGATCGGCTCCGCCTACGCCATGCGCCCGCAAGATGCGGTTTTCCCCTCCTACCGCGAGCACGGCGTCGCCTTCGTGCGCGGCGTCGACCTCGTCGACGTGCTGCGCCTGCTGCGCGGCGTGACCCACAGCGGATGGTCGCCGGAAGGCCACGGCGTGCGCCCCTACACGCTGGTCATCGGCTCGCAGACCCTCCACGCGACCGGCTACGCGCTCGGCCAGAAGTTCGACGGCGCCACCGGCACCGGCGACCTCGACAAGGACGAGGCGACCGTCGTGTACTTCGGTGACGGCGCGACCAGCCAGGGCGACACCAACGAGGCCTACATCTTCGCGACGAGCTACCAGGTGCCGCTCGTCTTCTTCCTGCAGAACAACCAGTGGGCCATCTCCGTGCCCGTCTCCGTGCAGGCCAACAACCCGCTCTACAAGCGCGCGGGCGGCTTCGGCATGCCCTCGACGCACATCGACGGCAACGACGTCATGGCGAGCTTCGCCGTCACGCGCGCGCACCTCGAGCGGGCGCGCGCCGGCGGTGGCCCCGGCTTCATCGAGGCTGAGACCTACCGGATGGGCGCCCACACGACGACGGACGACCCCACCAAGTACCGCACGAGGGACGAGGAGGAGTCGTGGCGCCGCCGCGACCCGATCGCCCGCCTCGGCGCGTACCTGCGCGCGCAGGACGTGGGCGAGGACTTCTTCACCGGCGTCGACGAGGCAGCGAAGGACTACGCGGCCGACGTGCGCCGCGGCGTCTTCGAGATCGAAGAGCCCGACAACGACTCCATGTTCGAGAACGTGTACAGCGACGCGCATCCGCAGCTCGAGGAAGAGAAGCAGTGGCTGCGCCGGTACGAGGCGTCCTTCGATGACAACGCGAGCCAGGAGGCAACCCGATGACCGACGTCGCCACGAGCACCACAACGCCCGAGTCGGAGGCGGATGCGCCGGAGACGGTCACCATGCCGCTCGCGAAGGCCATCAACGCCGGCCTGCGCCGCGCCATGGAAGACGACGACAAGGTCGTGCAGCTCGGCGAGGACATCGGCACGCTCGGCGGCGTCTTCCGCGTCACCGAGCACCTGAAGCGCGACTTCGGCGAGAACCGCGTGCTCGACACCCCGCTCGCGGAGTCCGGCATCATCGGCACCGCCATCGGCCTCGCCATGCGCGGCTACCGGCCCGTGTGCGAGATCCAGTTCGACGGCTTCATCTTCCCCGGCTTCGACCAGATCACGACGCAGCTCGCGAAGCTCACGAACCGCAACGAGGGCCGCCTGCAGATGCCGGTTGTCATCCGCGTGCCCTACGGCGGGCACATCGGCGCCGTCGAGCACCACCAGGAGAGCCCAGAGGCCTACTTCGCGCACACCGCCGGACTCCGTCTCATCTCTCCGTCGACGCCGAACGACGCGTACTGGATGATCCAGCAGGCCATCAAGAGCAACGACCCCGTCATGTTCTTCGAGCCCAAGAGCAAGTACTGGCAGAAGGGCGAGGTCAGCCTCGCCGCCCCCGCTGCCGGGATGCACGCGAGCCGAGTCGCCCGCGTCGGCACCGACGTGACGCTCGTCGCGCACGGCGCCATGACCGCGGTAGCGCTGCAGGCGGCGGCGGTCGCCGAGGCCGAGGGCATCAGTCTCGAGGTCATCGACCTCCGCTCGCTGAGCCCCATCGACTACGCGCCGATCGTGGAGTCCGTCCGCAAGACGGGTCGCCTCGTCATCGCGCAGGAAGCCCCCTCGAACGCCAGCATCGGCTCCGAGATCGCCGCGACCGTGCAGGAGCGAGTGTTCTTCTCGCTCGAGGCGCCCGTGCTTCGCGTGTCGGGCTTCAACGTTCCCTTCCCGCCAGCGAAGCTCGAGGCGAGCTACCTGCCGGACGCAGACCGCATCCTCGAAGCCGTCGACCGCTCGCTCGAGTACTGAACCAAGCCCGCACAGATAGAGGCAAGCACACCAATGAGCACCGAGAACTTCGAACTCCCCGACGTCGGGGAGGGACTCACCGAGGCCGAGATCGTCTCCTGGCACGTGAAGGCCGGCGACAGCGTCGAGCTGAACCAGACGCTGTGCGAGATCGAGACGGCCAAGTCGATCGTCGAGCTGCCCAGCCCCTTCGAGGGGCGCGTCGTCGAGCTCTTCGCGAGCGAGGGCCAGACCGTCGACGTGGGCAAGCACATCCTCTCCATCGAGACCGCTGGGTCCTCGAGCAGCTCCGAGGCGCCCGCCGCCCCGGAGGCACCAGCTGCCGACCTCGAGTTCGACGCGGCACAGGCGGATGCGGCTTCCACCGTCTCCAGCGAGGGCGCCGAGTCCGGCGCCAACTCGGTGCTCGTCGGCTACGGACTCGGTGACGCGCCCACGACGCGCCGCCGCAAGAAGTCGGCCGTACCAGCCCAGCCGACGCGCCCCGCGCAGATCCCCGCCCCGGCCCAGCCGTCGCATCGCCCGGCCGCGCAGGCTCCCGCTCCAGCACCTGGGGTGGCGCGGACGCAGGCCCGCCCCGGGTCGGTGCCCGCCGCATCCGCGTCGCCGATCATCGCGAAGCCCCCGATCCGCAAGCTTGCGAAGGACCTCGCCGTCGACCTGTCGCAGGTCGAGCCGACCGGGCTCGCCGGTGAGACGACCCGCGACGACGTCATCCGCCACGCGCAGCAGGCGAGTGTCTTCAAGAACCTCGAGACCCCCATCTGGGGCGAGGTACGCGAGGAGAAGCACCCCGTCAAGGGCGTGCGCAAGGCAACGGCGAACGCCATGGTCTCGTCGATGTTCACGGCACCGCACGTGACGCTCTTCACCGACGTCGACGCGACGCGCACGATGGAGTTCGTGAAGCGCCTCAAGGCGTCGCCCGACTTCGCCGGCGTGAAGGTGTCGCCGCTGCTCATCGTGGCGCGAGCCGTGATGTGGGCGATCCGCCGCAACCCGATGGTCAACGCCGCGTGGACCGACGAGGAGTACACGGTCAAGCACTACGTGAACCTCGGCCTCGCCGCCGCGACCCCGCGTGGGCTCATCGTGCCGAACATCAAGGATGCGCACGCCATGACCCTGCACCAGCTGGCGCAGGCCATCGAGCAGCTCACGTATCGCGCCCGCGACGGGAAGACGCCGCCGACAGAGATGCGCGACGGCACCTTCACGATCACCAACATCGGGGTGTTCGGGATGGACACGGGCACGCCCGTCATCAACCCCGGCGAGGTGGGCATCCTCGCGCTCGGCACCATCAAGCTGAAGCCGTGGGTGTTCGAGGATGAAGTTCGCCCCCGCATGGTGACGACGCTCGGCGCTTCCTTCGACCACCGCCTGGTCGACGGGGACGTCGCGAGCCGCTTCCTCGCCGACGTCGCGACGATCGTCGAGGAGCCTGCGCTGCTGCTCGACTGAGCCCCGCTGGCCGCGGTCGGACGCGTCCGCGCGCCCGGCCGTCCCCGCAACGGCGGCCAGAGTTGTGGCTAAACGCGGTTCCGCGTTCGCCGAGGCGCACTTCGCCACAACTCTGGTCACTGGTTGCGCCGGCTCCGGGGAGGCGTGCCTACCGCGCGTGCTCACCGCGTTGCACAGAGTTGTGGAGGGGTGTCGTTGGCGCGGGTCGTAGCAGCGTCTATCCACAACTCTGTGCTCAGTCACCGAGCCACCCAGCCGCCGGGGCGCCCGGGCGCGGGCTCGGTTCCCGGACCGTGAGGTGAGGGCGGACGGGGATGCACGCTCGCCGCGTTGCACAGAGTTGTGGCGGGGTGTCGTTGGCGCGGGTCGTAGCAGCGTCTATCCACAACTCTGTGCCCAGTCACCGACCCACCGAGCTACCGACCGCAATTCCCAGCCCGCGCAATTGACATTGATTCTCAGTACGAATTACACTCCACGGGTGAACCTTCGCTCTCCTGCCCTCATCGCCCTCGCCGGCCTGTCCACCCTCGCGCTCGCGGCCTGCTCCGGTCCGACCGCGGCAACCGACAGTGCCGCGGCACCCACCGCGGAGGGCGAGTCGTTCACCGTCGTCGCGACCACCACGCAGGTCGCCGACTTCACCCGCGAGCTCACCGAGGGCCTGAACGTCGAGGTCACGCAGCTGCTGCAGCCCGGCATGAGCGCGCACAGCTTCGAGCCGACCCCCGCCGACCTCGTCGCGCTCGGCTCGGCCGATCTCGTCGTCTCGAGCGGCGCTGGACTCGAGGAGTGGCTCGACGCGGCCGTCTCGTCGAGCGGTTACTCGGGCGAGGTCGTGGATGCCTCGGCCAACGTCACGCTGTCGGGCAGCCACGAGCACGAGCACGGTGAGGAAGAGCACGCCGAGGACGAGCACACGCACGCCGAGGGCGAAGAGCACAGCCACGAGGAGGAGGCACACGCGGAGGGCGAGGCGCACGCTGAGGATGAGCACGCCGAGGGCAACCCCCACACGTGGACCTCACCCGCGAACGCGAAGCTCATGGCGGCCGAGATCGCCACGCACCTCGAGGAGCTCCCCGGCATCGACGCCGCCGCGGTGCAGGCGAACGCCGACACCTATGACGCCGAGCTGACGGAGCTCGACACGTGGATCGCAGCGAACGTCGACGCCGTCCCCGAGGCCGAGCGGGTCGTCGTCACCAACCACGACGCGCTCCACTACTACCTCGACCAGTACGGCATCACGTTCGTCGGCTCGATCATGCCGAGCTTCGACGACAGCGCCGAGCCGAGCGCCGCCGAGATCGACTCCCTCATCGCCGAGATCAAGGAGCACAACGTGAAGGCCATCTTCACCGAGACGCAGCTCTCCCCGCAGAACGCAGAGACCATCGCGGCGCAGACCGGAGCGAAGGTCTTCTCGGGTGAGGAGGCACTGGCGACGGATGCGCTCGGCGAGCCGGGAACCCCGACGGGCACGTATGTCGGTGCGACGGTGCACAATACTCAGATGATCATCGATTCCTGGGGCGCCACCGCGACCGACGTGCCTGAGGTGCTCGCGCAGCAGTGACGCATCCAACCCCGCTCGTCTCGTACCGCGACGCCTCCATTGCCTATGGCAGGGAGGCGCCTGCGTTGACCGGTGTGTCGTTCGAGCTGGGTGAGGGCGACGCGGTCGCGCTGCTCGGCCCGAACGGCGCGGGCAAGTCGACGCTGCTGCAGTCGCTGCTCGGGCTCTTGTCGACCAGCGGCACCGCGGAGGTGCTCGGCTCGGCTCCGGGGTCTCGCGCGTCGGAGGTCGGCTACCTGCCGCAGTCGACGCACATCGACCCCGACTTCCCCGTCTCGCTCCGCCAGGTCGTGATGATGGGCCGCTACCGGCGCATCGGGCTGCTCCGGTGGCCGCGAGCCGCTGACCGCGAGATCGTGCGTCGCGCCATCGAGACGGTCGGGCTCACCGAGCTCGCCAACACGACCTTCGGGGAGCTGTCGGGTGGCCAGCGGCAGCGCGGCCTGCTCGCTCGGGCGCTCGCCACCGAGCCGAGGCTCATCCTCCTCGACGAGCCGTTCAACGGCCTCGACCGCGCCAACCGGGATGCGCTCATCGCGACCCTGCGCCGCCTCCGCGAGACCGGGGTCGGTATCGTCGTCTCGACGCACGACCTCGAGCTCGCGCATGAGGTGTGCTCCCACGTGCTGTTGCTCAACGGCAGGCAGATTGCCGGCGGGCCCATCTCGGAGGCGTTGACGGATGCGGCGCTCGCGGCGGCGTTCTCCGGCACGTCCGCAGACACCGAGGCGCACGGCGGCGCCCACGGCACGGTCTGCGCGCCGGGCGGCGACGACAGCGACGATCACGAGCGGGCCCGGGTGTGACCGATCTCTCCGTCCTGCTGCAGCTGCCGTTCGTGCAGAGCGCGGCCGTCGCCATCATCGTGCTCGCGGTCGCGAGTGCCATCGTCGGCACGGCCCTCGCGTTGCGCGGCCTCGAGTTCCTCAGCGACGGCCTGGTGCATTCGGTGTTCCCCGGCGTCGTGATCGGCTTCATTGCGGCGGGCACCGACGGCGTCTACGTCGGCGCCGGCATCGCGGCCCTGATCGCGACGGTTGCACTGACCATCGCCTCGGCGCGTGGCATCGGCTCAGACGCGACCATCGCCGTGGTCCTCGCCGGTGCGTTCTCCCTCGGCATCGTCATCGTCTCGCGCAGCGTCGACTACGCGTCAGGACTCGAGCATCTCCTCTTCGGGCAGCTCCTCACGGTCTCGAGCGCTGACATCGTCGCGATCTGCGTGCTCGGCGGCACCGCCGTGCTGCTGGTCCTCGGCACCTGGAAGGAGCAGCTGCTCGTCTCCTTCGACCGCAAGCAGGCGCAGGCGTCCGGCATGCGGGTGCTCGCCTACGAGCTGGCGCTGAACATCGCGATCGCGCTCGTGGTCGTCGCAGCCGCACGTGCGGTCGGCAACCTGCTTGTGCTCGCCCTCCTCATCGTGCCGGTCGCCGTCGCTCGCCTCGTCACGCGTCGAGTCTGGGCGATCGCCGTGGTTTCGCTCCTCGTGTCGGTCGGCTGCGGGCTCGTCGGCCTCTGGGCTGGCCTCTGGCTGTCGCTGGATGCTGGCATCCAGGCTTCCCCGAGCGCCGTGCTCGTGCTCGTGCTCGTCGCGCTGTACCTCGTGGTGGTCATCGTGACGAGGCTCACCGCGTTCGCCGCCGCCCGCCGCCGAGGCGCCGCCGCCGCTGCTGGCCGTGCCCCCGCATCCGCTGCCGGGGTGGTCTCGTAGCCATGGACTACTTCGCTCTCGCGCTGCTCACGGGCACGCTGGTCGGCCTCCTCAGCGGTCTCGTCGGTGTGCTGGTGCTGCTGCGCCAGCGTGCCTTCTACACCGTCGCCCTCACGCACGCGACGTTCCCCGGCGGTGTCTTCGCGGCCGTCGTGGGCATCAACATCGTCGTGGGCGCATCCATCTTCAGCCTGCTGCTCGTGGCGCTCATGGCCGCGCTCTCGCGAGTGCCGCGGCAGGGCAAGCAGGTGGCGGCCGGCATCATCCTGAGCTTCGGCTACGCGCTCGGCATGCTCTTCGCGTCGCTCAACCGCGGCCAGTCGGTGCGCGTCGACTCGTACCTGACGGGGTCGATCCTCGCCATGAACCCCACCAACGTGTGGCTGCTCGGTGCGGCGCTCGTGATTGTCCTCGGCGTGTACGCGCTCTTCGGCAAGCAGCTGCTGTTCTCGAGCTTCGACGCCCGCGGCTTCCGCGCGGCCGGCTTCCGCGAGGGAGTCTGGGATCTCGTGGCGCTGGCGCTCATCACGCTCACGGTGGTCGTCGCGATGCCGGCGATCGGGTCCATCCTGGCGATCGCCATGATCGCGGCTCCCGCGGCGGCGGCCAGGCTCCTCACGAAGCGCATCGGGTGGATGCTCGCCCTGTCCTGCGCGTTCGGCGTCACCGCCGCCGTGGTCGGCCTGCAGGTGTCCCGGTCGCTGTCGTTCGCGGCCGGCGGGTCGATGGCGCTCACGGCGGTCGCGATCTTCGTCATCGCGCTCCTCGCGAAGGGCGTCGTCGACCGGTTCGCGCAGGGCGTCTCGCAACGCGCATCCGCCCCCGGTATGGTCGGCTGATATGAGCGACGAGACGAACGGTGAGGGCGGCGCGACCGCCGGCGCTGCCGCGGCCCCCGTCAAGAGGAACACCCGTCAGCGTGAGGCCGTGCGCCGCGCTCTGGCGGAGTCGTCGGAGTTCGTGAGCGCCCAGGTGCTGCACCAGCGGCTGTCGGCGGCTGGCGAGCGCATCGGGCTGGCCACCGTGTACCGCACGCTTGGCGCGCTGAGCGAGAGCGAGGAGGCCGACTCGCTGCAGAACGCCGAGGGGGAGGTCGTCTACCGCGCCTGCGTCATGGGCGAGCACCACCACCACCTCATCTGCCGCAACTGCGGAGCGGCCGTCGAGATCACGGCTGACCCCGTCGAGCAGTGGGCGTCGAGCGTCGCCGCGAAGCACGGCTACACGCAGGCGAGGCACGTCGTCGACATCTTCGGCCTGTGCCCGAAGTGCACGGCTGCAGCTGCGGCGTCCGCCTAAACCGCGCGGGGCGACCCCGCAGTGGAGCCGCCAGCGGGGCCGCTCACCACCGGGCGTGGACCGTCTGGCGGAAGAACCGGTCGTAGATCTCGTGCACGTTCGCGTCGAGATCCGCGGGCAGCTCGAGCGAGGCGGCGGATGCGTTCGACTCCGCCTGCGCTCGGTTGCGTGCGCCGGGGATGACACTCGTCACTCCGTCTTGCGCTGCGACCCAGGCGATGGCCGCCGCGGTGGGGGAGATGCCCTCGGGAAGCGCCGCGGCGAACGCCCGGGCCGCCTCGACGCCGGTGCCGAAGTCGACGCCTGAGAAGGTCTCCCCGACGTCGAAGGCGCTGCCGTCGCGGTTGTAGGTGCGGTGGTCGTCGGCCGAGAAGGTCGTTTCCTTCGTGTACCTGCCGCTCAGGAGGCCGGAGGCGAGGGGCACTCGGGCGATGATGCCGACGCCAGCCTCGCGCGCTGCCGGCAGCACGAGGTCGAGCGGCTTCAGGCGGAACGCGTTGAAGATGATCTGCACGGACGCGGTTCCCGGCCTGGCGATCGCGGCGAGGGCCTCATCCGCGGTCTCGACGCTGACGCCGTAGGCGGCGATCGCACCTTCAGCGACGAGTGTGTCGAGAGCGTCGTAGACGGCATCGTTCGAGAACACGGGGGTGGGCGGGCAATGCAGCTGCACCAGATCCAGGGTGTCGACGCCCAGGTTGCTGCGCGAGCGGTCCGTCCAGGCCCGGAAGTTGTCGAGTGTGAACTCGGCGGGGTCCTGTGGGCCCCTGCGTCCCATCTTCGTGGCGACGAAGACGTCGGCGTTCGGGTTCTCGCGTCGGAACGTTCCGATCAGCGTCTCGCTCCGACCGTCACCGTAGACGTCGGCGGTGTCGAAGAAGGTGACGCCGCTCTCGACGGCGGCGCTGAGGACGTCGAGCGCTGCGTGCTCGTCGACGTCACCCCAATCGGCGCCGAGCTGCCAGGTGCCGAGGCCGACGATGGACACGGGGCGGCCGGTGCGGCCGAGGGTTCGCTGAAGCATCCCCGATGCTAACGCGCCGCACCTGACCTAGGCCCGTATGACCCGTGGCCGCGGACGACACCCGCGGCCGACTCGTCGACGTCGCGTCCAGTTGCCGCTCGTAGGGTTGTGGGCATGAAGCCCGAGCAGGAAGCCGCTCCCCAGCAGGTCGCCGTCTGGTACTTCGTTGCCGCCACCTTCATCTTCGCCGGCCCGGCGCTCATCGCGGATCTTCCCATCTGGGTGCGCATCGCGTCGCTGGTCGTCGGCCTCGTGCTCGTCGTCTTCGGCGGGCGGCAGCTGGGCCGCGAGACGGCGGCCCGCCGACGGTCGAGGGATGCGGCGCGGCCCGACACCCAGGACGGCTCGGCGTCCGAGCCGATCGGGCCGACGAGCGACCGGTAGGCGTGCAGCTGGCAGAACTGTGCGGGGCTAGCGGAAGTCGCGGAGGTCCTTCAGGTACGTGTTGACCTCGCGGGACTTCGCCACCTCCGAGGGCGTGACCTCAGCGCTCAGCAGCTCGGTGTCGTCGCGACCGGCGATGGCGAGAGTGTTGCCGTAGGGGCTCGCGATGCAGCTGAGCCCCGTGAATCCCGGACCCGAGTGGTTCGCGTAGGCGATGTACAGCCCATTCTCGAGGGCCCGCACGGGCACCATGTGCGTCGAGATGACCTCGGCGTTGTACGAGTGCCCTGGCAGGTCGCCCGCGACGTCGCCCGTCGACGGGACGGCCGTCGGGATGAGCAGTGCCTCCGCGCCCGCGACCGCGGCACGTCGAGCGATCTCGGGGAACTCGATGTCGTAGCAGATGGCGAGCGCGACCCTGAGGCCCGCGACCTCGACGACCTCGGCGGCGGCATCCCCGAGGTCGAAGACCCGCTGCTCCTCAGCGCCGAAGAGGTTCGACTTGCGGTAGCGGGTGAGCTCGTTGCCGTCGCTCGCGAAGAGCGAAGCCGAGATGAAGCGGCGCTCGGTCGTGGCGTTGGCGGCGAACCCGGCTGAGCGTTCGATGGTGTGCTCGACCGTGGATGCGACGATCGCGATGCCGGAGTCGGCGGCGATGCGTGCGATCTGCTCGCGGATGGCCGAGCCGTCCTCGCCGGCGACTCGCTCTGGCGCGTAGCCGGTGGCGAAGAGCTCTGGCGTGACGAGGATGTCGGTGCCAGCCTCGGCCGCTCGCCCGGCGAAGGAGCGGAGGAGGTCGAGGTTCTCCTCGACGGCGCCGACGGCGCCCTGTGCCTGCAGTACGGAAATCAGCGCCATTGCCAGCCTCACATCGTCGTCGTGGTCGCTCGGATCTCGAGCCTGCCGTGTCTCTCGAAAAGTAGTTCTTGACATGGCCGGGGGAGCAGCCTCAGGATAGCCGAAACCGAAAGTAATTCGGTTCTTCTGGATTCGACGACGAAGGCTGGACCCATGGACATGCGCGACCCGGAGATCACGGCAGATCTCGCGAGACGACTCGACTCTATCGCGACCGCCGAAGCCGGCGACATCGCGCACGAACCCCTGAGCGGCCGTGACATCGGCCTCTTCGCACTCACCTGCGTGGCCCTCGTGGCCGCTGGCGCCCTCGTGGTGATCCTGTGAGCGGCGGCGCCGGGCGAAAGGTCGAGGGTGCATCCGCCGAACTCGACCAGGCGGCGACGTTCGGCTCGCTGCCGCTCCTCAAGAAGGAGCGCATCTGGTCCGGCTGGGACTACAGCTGGGTGAACCTGAGCCTCGCGATCGCGACCTGGGCGTTCCTCGTCGGCGGTTCGACCGCGCTGCTCGTCGGCTTCCAGGACGGCATCGCCGCGATGGTCATCGGCAACGCGATCGGTCTCGGCATCATGGTGCCGGCCGCCACGGCGGCGAGCGCGCGCTTCGGCGTCGAGCAGTACACGATCCTCCGCCCCGTCTTCGGGCTCATCGGCGTGGGCGTGCTCGTCTTCACGGTCATCCTCGTCACCGAGATGGGCTGGTCGTCGCTCCTCGCCATCATGGTCGGCCGCGCCGTCACGCAGGTCGCCAACGGTGCCGCAGGCACCGACTTCGGCTCTGACAGCCTCCTCGTCACGGTCGTCGGCCTCGTCGCGATCCTCATCGCGTGGCTCATCCTGTCGCGTGGCCCCGTCACGATCGGCAAGCTCAACCGCTTCGTCGCCCCGGGCCTCGTGCTCGTCACGGTCTTCATGCTGTTCTTCCTCGTCTCAAACACGTCCTGGGAGGCGCTCTTCGCAGCCGAGCCCCTCGCGCCGTTCGAGGAATCGCAGCTGAACTTCATGCTCGCGGTCGAGTTCAACGTCGCCGTCGGCTTCTCCTGGTACCCCGTCATGGGCTCCATGGCGCGCATGACCCGCTCGCCCAAGGCCGCGCTCTGGCCGGCGTTCACCGGCCTCATCGTCGGCACGCTCGTCGCCCAGGTCGTCGGCATGGCCGCGGCGCTCACCCTCGGCGACTCCGACCCGACGGTGTGGATGCTCCCGCTCGGCGGTCCGATCCTCGGCGCGTTCATGCTGCTGTTCATCTCGTTCGCCAACATCACGAGCATGTCCTCCATCGTCTACTCGACGGTGCTCGCGATCAGGCAGGCGAGCGGCAACCTCCTCGGGCGCGTGCCCTGGCCGCTGCTCTGCGGCTCGTTCTTCGTGCTCCCAGCGATCCTCACGTTCTTCCCGGACTTCATGTACCAGCAGTTCATGGTGTTCGTCACGATCTCCGGCGCTTTCCTGGCCGCCATGTGCGGGGCGATCCTCGCCGACTACTTTGTGCTCCGACGCCAGTGGGTTCGCCTCCCCGACCTCTACCGGCTCCGAGGCGAGAGCGCTTACCACTTCACGGGCGGCGTCAACTGGGCCGGCATCATCTCGGTCGTCGTCGGTGCGGCGTTCTACCTGTGGATCTACAACCCGGTGACCCTCGAGACGCATCCGCTCTTCCTGATCCTCACCGCCTCGGCCCCAGCCACCGTGCTCTCGGGCGGCGTGTACCTGCTGCTCGCCCAGCTGCTCTACCGGCGCCGCGGCGTCGGCGAGTTCTCGGACACGGAAGCCACGACCACTCACCAGACGACCACCCGGAAAGGGGTCTGACCATGCGCGCACAAGCGGCAGTTCACTTCGAGGGAAGCAACCAGCTCGAGATCCGCGAGATCGAGGTCGCTGAGCCGGGGCCGGGCACCGTGCTCGTGAAGCTCGGCGCGTCCGGCGTCTGCGGCTCCGACCGGCACGTGCTCGACGGCGACTGGCAGCTGCCATCGCCCACCGTCATGGGCCACGAGGGTGCCGGCGAGGTCATCGCCATCGGCGAAGGCGTCGTCGACGTCGAACCGGGCGACCACGTCATCCTCAGCTGGTTCTACCCCTGCCGCCGGTGCACCGCCTGCCTCAGCGGTCGCGCCTACGTGTGCACGGGCAGCCGCAGCGAGGAGTGCCTCCTCCCCGACGGCACGACGCCCCTGTCGCTCGACGGCGAACCCGTGTACCCGTACCTGACGGCCGGCACGATGAGCGAGTACGCGGTGGTGCCGGAGTCGGCGGCCATCAAGGTTCCCCGTGAGGTGCCGTTCGACGTCGCGAGCCTCATCGGCTGCTCGATCGCCACCGGCATCGGCACGGTCGTCAACGACGCCTCCGTCGACGCGGGCGAGTCAGCGGTTGTCATCGGCGCCGGTGGCGTCGGGCAGAGCATCATCATGGGCCTGCACCTCGTGGGAGCGAACCCCATCATCGCCATCGACCTCAACGAGGACAAGCTCGCCGCGGCCCGCGAGCTCGGGGCGACCCACACGATCGTGCCTGGGTCCGATCTCGCCGCCCAGGTGGCTGAGATCACGGGTGGCGGCGCCGAATACGCGTTCGAGGCCATCGGACGCGTGCAGACCATCGAGTCCCTGCCCAGCCTCATCGCGCCGGGCGGCACCGCCGTCATCGTCGGACTCCCGCCGGTCGACGCCCCGGTCTCGATCGACGCCCTGATGCTCGCCGAGACCGGCAAGCGCCTCATCGGCACGAACTACGGCTCCACGGTGCCCGGCCGCGACTTCCCGAAGCTCGCCGCGCTCTACCTCGCCGGGCGCCTGCCCGTCGACAAGCTCATCAGCGAACGCATCCAGCTGAGCGACGTCAACGACGCGTTCGATGCCATGCGGAGAGGCGAGCGCGCGAGAAGCGTCATAGTCTTCTAGACCGATCCATCTCCACGCTCTGCCGTGGATCGAGAACTGGGAGTGTGACCATGGCGCGTCCGCGGGTACCGATTCTGTCGCCCGAGAAGATCTGTCTGGCTGCGCTCGACCAGATCGACCGAAAGGGCGACTTCTCCATCCCGGTCCTCGCGAAGGAACTCGGCGTGAGCGCCTCGTCGATGTACCACCACGTGCACGGACGGGCGGGCATCGTCAACGGCATCCGCAGCCTCATCAGCACGGAGCTGTCGCTCGCGATCGGGCTCGAGGACGCCACCGAGGAGGACCTCGAGGCGCTCGCCGCCATGAGCTGGCAGGACCAGGTTCGGCAATGGTCGAAGGACTACACCTCGGCCCTCGCGAAGCATCCGCTGGCCCTGCCGATCATGGTGCAGGAGCCCGTGAGCGACGAGGAGACGCTCGACGTCTACGAGTCCATCGCGATCACGTTCCGCTCGGTGGGGTTCACCGACGAGCAGGCGCTCGTCGCGATCGCCGTGCTCGAAGGGCTCACCTTCGGGCGGGTCGTGGATGCGGCCTCCCCGCCCATTCCGTGGCCGGCCGACCCCATCGCGCACCCCGTCCTCCACGGCGTGACGACGTCGCTCGAGCCGTCGCGTCGCCTCGAGCTGGCCTTCGACTTCGGACTCGAGGCGATCATCACGCGGCTCGAGAGCGTCTTGGAGGCGAACGCTCGTGGCTGAGGCGCGAACGGTCGTCATCACGGGCGGCTCGGACGGGATCGGAGCCGCGGCGGCGCGGGCCCTCGCAGCCAAGGGGTGGCGCGTGGTCGTCGTCGGGCGCAACGCGGAGAAGACGGCTGCCGTCGCCGAGGAGATCGGGGCGGAGCGCTTCGTCGCCGACTTCTCCCGCCTCGACGAAGTGCGGGAGCTCGCGGCAGGACTCGTCGAGCAGGTCGGCCCGATCGACGTGCTCGCGAACAACGCCGGCGGCATCTTCGGCGACCGAACGCGCACCGTCGACGGTCACGAGCTGACCCTGCAGGTCAACCACCTCGCACCGTTCCTGCTCACGAACCTCCTGCTCGACCAGGTCAGCGTTGGGGCCGTCGTGAACACGGCGAGCATCGCGGCGCGGCTCATGGGTCGCATCGATCTCGACGACCTCAACAACGACGCCCGCTTCAGCGCGAACAAGGCCTACGGCGACGCGAAGCTCGCGAACATCCTCTTCACCAAGGGGCTGCACCGAGGTCTGGCGGGACGGCCCGTCGCGAGCGTCGCCTTCCACCCCGGGGTCGTCGGCACGAATTTCTCCTCCGACTCGACGAGCCTCATGCGCCTGCTCTACCGCACGCCGCTCGCGAAGCTCTTCACGATCAGCGCGGCCAAGGGCGGCGAGACGCTCGAGTGGTTCATCGCCGGGCAACCCGGTGTGACCTGGCAGGCGGGGGAGTACTACGACGAACGGCACCACGCGACCAACGTGAATCCGCAGATCTTCGACGAGGACCTCATCGAGGGCCTGTGGAAGCGCAGCGCGGAGCTGGTGGGCCTCGACGCCCGGTGACGAGCAGGGCCGTCGACCTGTGGGCGGTGTGTCTCAGCTCAGCTCAGCTCAGCTCTCGGTCGCCGGGCTCAGCCTGCGGCGAGCTCGACCGCCTTGCGCACGCTTCCCTCGGCCTCGGTGAGCAGGGCGGCGGCCCGCTGCGCGTCGCAGTCGGCGAGCAGCATGACCACGGCGGTCTTCGCATGATCGCTCGCCGATGCGAGTGCGGCGTCGGAGTCGGCGCGTGACGCCCCCGTCGCCTCGGCGACGATGCGCTGAGCCCGGTCGACCAGCTTGGCGTTGGATGGGCGGACGTCGACCATGAGGTTGCCGTAGGCCTTGCCACCGCGGACCATGCTGGCCGTCGAGAGCATGTTGCACACGAGCTTCTGAGCGGTGCCGGCCTTGAGCCTGGTCGACCCCGTGAGGACCTCCGGCCCGGTCACGACCTCGATCGCGATATCGGCTTCCGCGCTGATGGGCGCGCCCGCGTTGCAGGCGATGGAGATGGTCGCGGCGCCGCGGCGCCTGGCGGCCTTGAGTCCGCCGATGACGTACGGCGTGCGTCCGCTCGCTGCGAGTCCCACGACGACGTCCTCTGCCCGCAGGGCGACTGCGTCGAGTTCCCGCTCAGCTAGTTCGGGGTCGTCCTCGGCGCCCTCGACGGCGCGCACGAACGCTTGCGACCCACCGGCCATGACGCCGAGGACATCCTCGGGTGAGGTGCCGAAGGTCGGAGGGCACTCGACCGCGTCGAGGAGGCCGATGCGGCCGCTGGTGCCAGCGCCGAGGTAGATGAGTCGCCCGCCGGCACGCCGCGCCTCCGCGATGCGATCGGCGGCTCGCGCGATGACGGGGAGCGCGGCGCGGACGGCGCCGGCGACGGTCGCATCCTCGTCGTTCATGAGGCGCAGGATCTGCTCGGTCTCGAGTGTGTCGAGCTCCATGCTGCGCGGATTGCGCCCCTCGGTCGAGAGCGCCGCGAGTGTCGAGATCTCTGTGTCTGGCATGCTCGTCTCCGGTCCTCGGCTCGCCACCGTGCGATCCTGAGTTATGAAAGTACACGAGATGCGGTGGGTAAGTAAATAAACTTCCGCGACGCGGTGTGGTGCTGCCTCGCTACGCTGTCCTCGGAAAGCAGGTGGATCGTGAGCACTCAAGGCACTGAGGCGAACTCTCGCACTGTACTGGTCGAGCTTCGGGCGCTGCTGCCCTCGCTCCGGCCGTCGGAGCGTCGCATCGCCGAGGCGCTCCTCGCCGACCCCGAGGGTTTCGCGTCGAAGTCGATGGCGGAGATCGCGGAGCTCGCCGACACCTCGACGACCACGGTCGTGCGGTTCACGCGACGTGCCGGATACGCGCGCTTCCGCGATCTGCGTCACGACCTCACCGAGCAGAACCTGCGAGAGCGCCTCGCCTCGAGCGGAGGGGTCGCCCCGGCGGCCGACATCTCACCGAGCGATTCGCTCGCCGACGTCGTCGCCAAGATCGCGATGAACGAGACGCTCTCGATCGCGGACACCGCCGAGGTCCTCGATATCGACTCCCTGGCGGCTGCCGTCGCGGCCATCGCAGGCGCCGCCCGTGTCGACATCCACGGGATCGGGGCGAGTTCAGTGGTCGGTGTCGACCTGCAGCGCAAGCTCTCTCGAATCGGGCGAATCGCCCTCGAGTGGCCGGAGGCCCATGCGGCATGGACGGCCGCGGCTGTGCTCGACGATCGGTCTGTCGCGATCGCCATCTCGCACTCAGGCGAGACCGCTGGGGTGGTCGAGTTCCTCCGCATCGCGAAGTCGACCGGAGCGACGACGATCGCGATCACGAACCATGAGCGGTCATCGCTTGCCGGTCTCGCCGACATCGTCCTGCGCACCGCTGCCCGGGAGACCCCGTTGCGTTCCGCGGCGCTCGGCAGTCGAATCGCGCAGCTCATGGTCGTCGACTGCGTCTTCACCGGGGTCGCGCAGGTCGACTACGAGGGTTCTGTCGCGGCCATCGAGAAGACGCATCGGGCGGTCCCGCGGGGCTGAGGTCCTGCGACGGGCGGCCTCGGTGCTGTGCGGCGCCCAGGCGCGCCTTGGTGGGCCCCGCAGTTCGAGCTGGTGGGGAACTTTTTTACCTTTTCCGCGTTCATCCTGGTACTGTTCTTCAAAATTCGAGCAACGTCGCGAGAAGAGGATGCCCATGAGCGCAAACGACGATCTCGCCAGCGAGCTGCTGAAGCTGCTCGGTGGCCCAGGCAACATCGCCGGCGTCGAGAACTGCATGACGCGGATGCGGGTCTCTCTCGTCGACCGCGACCTGGTCGACGACGGCGCGATCACATCGCTCTCCGGCGTGCTGGGCGTTGTCGATGACGACACCTACCAGGTCGTGCTCGGACCAGGCAAGGTCACCAAGGTGACCGACGGGTTCCGTCGAGCGCTCGGTGCCTCAGGTGCTGACGCCGAGGCCCTCGCCGCGCGTGGCGCGGCCATCAAGGCTGGTCAGAAGCAGCGCAACAACACCCCGTTCAAGAACTTCATCCGCAAGATCGCCAATATCTTCGTGCCGCTCATCCCGGCGCTCATCGGAGCCGGCATCGTGGCCGCCGTTCGCGGGCTCCTCGTCAACTGGGTCACGGTCGGGACGGCTCCTGAGTTCGTCGAGGCGGTGGTTCCGGCTCTCACCGTCATCGGCTCGGCGTTCTTCGCGTTCCTGCCGATCTTCGCCGGCATCAACGCCGCCAAGGAGTTCGGCGGCACACCCGCGCTCGGTGGCGCCGTCGCGGCGATCATCGTCTTCGCCGGCATCAGCGACGTGCAGTACAGCCTCCCCGTCCTCGGCGATATCGTGCTCGCACCCGGGCAGGGCGGCGTCATCGGGGCTATCTTCGCCGCCGGGCTCTGCGCCTGGATCGAGCGCAGTCTGCGCGGGAAGATCCCGGATGCCATCGACATCCTCGTCACGCCGACGCTGGCTCTCCTCATCTCCGGACTCGCCACGATCTTCGTGTTTATGTTCGTCGCGGGCAACATTGCGACTGCAATCGGCACGGGCGCGATCTGGCTGCTCGACAACTCCGGTCTCCTTGCCGGGTTCGTGCTCGGCGGGCTCTTCCTGCCGCTCGTGATGCTCGGCCTCCACCAGGCGCTCATCCCCATCCACGCGACGCTCATCGAGCAGGTGGGCTTCACGCCGCTCCTCACGATCCTCGCGATGGCGGGAGCGGGACAGGTCGGCGCCGCGCTCGCGATCTACTTCAGGCTGAACCGGAACAGGTCCCTGCGGACGACGATCAAGGGTGCCCTCCCGGTCGGCATCCTGGGCGTCGGGGAGCCGCTGATCTACGCGGTCACGCTGCCGCTGGGGCGCCCCTTCCTCACCGCCTGCCTCGGCGGTGCAGTCGGCGGTGCAGTCGCTGGGGCCTTCAACCAGTTCGCGGGTGCCTTCGGCGCGACGGCGATCGGCCCCTCTGGGTGGGCGCTGCTGCCGTTGCTGCAGAGCGACAACGGGCAGGGATACGCGATCCTCGCGTATGTCGTCGGGCTCCTCGCCGGGTACATCTCCGGTTTCCTGATCACCTACTTCTGGGGCTTCACGCCGGCGCTCCTCGCCGAGCACAACGCGGATCAGGGCGACGAGGAGAACAAGCTGCTCGGCGACGAGGCCGCGCGGGAGGGCGCTGCGGCCACGGCCGGCGTGACCGGCGGGGCTGCTGGCATTGCAGGCGTTGCGGGCCAGCGCATCGACGTCCTCGCCCCGGTCGAAGGAACGGTGATCCGCCTCTCCGACGTCGAGGACGAGGCGTTCTCCGCGGGCACGATGGGTGACGGCTTCGCGGTCGAGCCGACGTCCGGCGACTTCCGCAGTCCCGTATCCGGAACCATCACGGCGTTGTTCCCGACCGGCCACGCGTTCGGCGTGACGACCCCCGAAGGGCTCGAGGTGCTCGTGCACATCGGCCTCGGCACCGTCGACCTGCACGGCGAGGGGTTCGACCTCAAGCGAGCGGAGGGTGACGTCGTCGAGGCCGGTGACGTGATCGTCAAGGTGGATCTCGACGCCGTGCGTGCCCGGGTCCGCTCGCTCGCCACCCCCGTGGTGGTGCTGAACGGCGCAGCATTCCCGATCGTGGAGCGCCGATCCCAGGGCGGCCCGCCGCTCACCGTCGAAGCGGTTGCCGCCGCCACGTCAGCCCGAAGCTGAAACGTGAGGTGGCCGGTGCTCAGTGCTGGCCACCCACCTCGACGAGCAGCACCCCGGCGCCGATGAGGGCGATGCCGGCCGCCATCATCCACGTGAACGGCTCCTTGAAGATGAAGTGGCTGAGCACGGCGGTGAGTGCGACGCCGACGGCCGCCCAGATGCCGTAGGCGACGCCGAGCGGGACCCCCTGCGCCAAGGTCAGCGACAGCAGTGTGAAGGCGGTCACGTAGCCGACGGCGACGGGCAGGTACCAGAGGCGGCTGCCGTCGACGGTCTTCCGCAGGGAGAGCGTGCCGCCGACCTCGGTGAGGATCGCGCCGGCGAGGAAGAGCCAGCCGAGCGTCACGCGGACACCCCGTCGGCCCTCTGCGTCTGATCCTTCAGTCGTTCGGCGCGGTCGTGCGCGCGCTGCGATCCCAGCTCGACGAGCAGCACGCCGCCGATGATGAGCACGATGCCGAGGCCCATGAGTGCGGTGAGCGGTTCGGCGAAGAGCGCCGCCGACAGCAGGGCGGTCAGGGCGACCCCCAGGGCACCCCAGATGCCGTAGGCGACGCCGAGGGGCAAGCCGGCGCGCAGCACAAGTGCGAGGAACGCGAACGAAGCCAGGTACCCGGTGACGACGACCGCGTACAGAGCGGGGGCATCCAGTGCCCCCTTGAGGGAGAGGGATGCGGTGACCTCGCACGAGATCGCCGCGGCCAGGAGCAGCCATTTGCGCATGCGCGGATTCTCGCAGGTTCGGATGGCGGACAGAAGCGGCAGCTCCCGGGGCTCTCGGACCTGGGCTCGATAGCGTGGGGTGAGGGCGGCAAGTGGTGCGGGCGACGAGGGAGCGGAGGAGCGACATGGGTACTGCAGCGAACGGCAGGTTCGAGCGTCTGCCGGAGCGGGTCGACCCGAGTGACTACTCGATCGACGTTCCTGCGTCCGACCCGGCGAGTGTGACGGAGCAGCTCCCACCGGCCGGGTCACCGGAGCTGATAGCCGCGACGCAGCTCGCGCAGACATCGAGCAGCATCGGCTCGCGGCGACGTCCGCAGATGCGCATCGGTGTCGCCGTGCTCGCGGCTGTCCTGGGCGGAGTCGCGCTGCTCGCCGTCGTCCAGATCCTCTTCTAGCCCCCTGCCCCTTCTCTCCCTCATCTTCTAGCCCCTCTTTCTTTCTATCCCGCTCCTCTCTTGGCCCCTCCGTGTTCGACGCGCTGGCGTTGGTGCGGTGACGTCGGCGCGACAACATCCACCCGGTGATGTCTGCTCGGTGAGGTTGACCCGCCGGTGCTCGGGATACGGCGTCTTGTCGTTCTCAGTCCGTCACGGCGTCGACGACGGCAGCGGCGAGTTCTGCGGGCTTCGTGAGCTGCGGCCAGTGGCCCGTCGGGAGTTCGACGATGCGAACTGAGCGTGCGCGAGCGAGTTCTGCGACGTAGGGGTGGCCGCCCTCCATGAACTGCCGGAGCAGTGGTTCCGGCATGGTGCTGGTGATGACGACAGCTGGCACGTCGTAGCGGCGTTCGTCGCTCAGCTGCTGCTTCTCGGTCGCGACGCCGGCGGGTTCGGGCACGGCGATTGCCTCGAGCCGTTTCCAGACCTCCTCGCTCATGTCGACCAGCTCGGGCTCTCCGAAGGCGCTGCGGTCGGGCAGCGGGAGGGTGGCGCCGGACGCTTCCAGTTCGTCGTTGATGACGCCGCCGTCTGCGAGCGGGCCGGAGTCGACGTACACGACCTTCGCGACGCGCTCGGGTCGCGCATCCACGACGCCGTAGGCCACGGCTCCGCCGCCGCTGTGCCCGACGACCGCGACGTCGCCGTCGAGCGAGTCGACGAGCGCGATGACGGCCTCGATGTGGGTGCGAAGGCCGACGCCGGCTTGGTCCTCACCGGGGCCCTTGCCATGCAGGGTCAGCGGATGCACGGTGTGGCCAGCCGCTTCGAGCGCCTGTGTGACGGGGGCCCAGGAATCGCCCGTGAGCCAGAAGCCGGGAATGAGGATGATGTTCATGGTGCGACGCTAACGGCGACCACCGACAAAGTCGGGTGAGAGTGGATGACGTCAGTCGAGAACCCGGGAGTCAGCTTCCTCGTGCTCGCCGATCCAACCGACGCAGTCGTTCGTTCAGGACTGTGAGCGGGCCGGCTTCCGAAGCGCGACGAAGCTCGCGATCGGCCCGATCGCCAGCACAACAAACGCGTACTGCCAGCCGACGACGCTGGCCAGAGCTGCGACGAGGGCGATCGCACCGATGCTGAGGAAATACCCCAGACCCATTTGCGTGGCGATGGCGCTGCCGACCTGCTGCGGGGGAGCGGCGTCCCCGACCATGGCGGAGTAGAGGGGGGAATCGGCGATCGCGGATGCACTCCAGACGGCGAGGATGACGAGTGCGAATGCGACCGGGAGTGCGACCAGAGCCGGCGTCGCGAGGGCGCAAGTGGCCGAGATCCCAACTGACCAGCGCGCCGTGACTCGCTTGCCGTAGCGGCTCGCGACCACCCCGCCGATGACGCAGCCGACAGTGCCAGCCAGCCCGACGATGCTGAACGCCCAGAGGCCTATCTGCTGTCCGATCCACCCGGGAAGGGTGAGAAGCAGCGCCGGAAGCCAGACCCAGAGTCCGTAGACCTCCCACATGTGGCCGATGTAGGCCAAGGTGATGCGTTGCTGCTGTCGCGAACCGAGCGGCGAGGTTGTGAGGGCGCTCGCTCGCTCGGACCTCTCCGTTGGCACGTCGCCAGCGGATGAGCGCCGAGCTGCGTGGCTTCCCGTCCGCAGGGTGAGGCCGAGGAGCGCTGCAACGGTGGCTGAGGCGCTGCAGGCGACGAGCACACCTCGCCAATCCTCAACCGGCGTTGCCTCAAGCAGATGCGGCGCTGCAGTCCCCAGCGTGAGTGCGGCGACGACACCTGCGACCGCCAGGCCCCGCCAGCGCGGTGTCGACCAGGACACGGTTGCACGCATCCCTGCGGGGTAGACGCAGGAGAGTGTGACGCCGACAAGCACTCGAGAAGCCACAAGCAGCGCGAGGCTCTCGGAAGCGAGCAACGGCAAGAGCGTGACAAGCGCGGTAGCGAGCGAGCCGACAGGGATCAGGAGCTGGGGGTCGAGACGATCGGTGATGCGAGAAAGCCCTACGGCAACCGCGCCCAGCGCGAACCCCGCCTGCACCGCGGCGACCAGCAGCGTCCGCCCCGTCGCATCAAGATCGAACTCGATGGTGAGCGACGGGACGGCGGCGGCTGTAGCGAACCAGCACGAGATCGCCAGGATCTGGACGACGATACCGATCGAGATCTGCCAGAGCGCGATGATCAGTCGAGGCTGGTCCACACCGTCTTCGTTTCGAGGTAGGACTCGAGGTTCGCATGCCCCATGTCGCGGCCGTAGCCGGACATTTTGTACCCGCCGAAAGGGGCGGCCGCGTCGGTGGCGCCGTACATGTTGATGTACACGGTTCCTGCTTGAAGGCGCCGAGCGAGGCGATTCGCTCGGCCGATGTCGCGTGTCCAGATTCCAGCCGCCAATCCATAGGGGGAGTCGTTGGCGCGCCTGGCGATCTCGTCGACGTCGTCGAACGGCTGCGCGACGACGACGGGACCGAAGATCTCTTCCCGAACTGCCGTGAAGGTGTCGTCGACATCCGTCAGGATGGTCGGCCGCACGTAGTAGCCCGCCGAGTCGACGCCGTCGGGAAGCTGCGATCCGCCCGCGGCGGCTGTGGCGCCCTGCTGCAGGGCGCCGTCGATGAATCCGCGGACGCGCTCGTGTTGCGTGCGACTGATCAGCGGACCGAGTTGCGACTGCTCTGCAAGACCGTGACCGACACGCAGCGACGCGGCGATCGTTGCGAGCTCGCCGACGACCTCCTCGAAGATGCCGCGCTGGATGTACAGGCGTGAGCCTGCTGAGCAGGATTGTCCAGCGTTCGAGAAGATCGCCGATGCGGCGCCTCGCGCGGCCTCCGGTACCGGGCTGTCGTCGAAGACGATGTTCGGGCTCTTGCCGCCGAGCTCGAGTGTGACGCGTTTGACCATGGGGGCCGCCCGCTGTGCGATCCGAGTTCCGACTGCCGTTGAGCCGGTGAAAGCGACCTTGTCGACGCCGGGATGATCGACGAGGGCTTCCCCGGCTTCAGCCCCATATCCCGTCAGGATGTTGAGGACGCCCGGCGGAATGCCCGCTTCGAGCGCCAGCTGACCGAAGCGCAGGGCACTCAGCGGAGTGTTCTCGGCTGGCTTGAGGATGATGGTGCACCCGGCGGCCAATGCGGGGGCGATCTTCCACATGGCCATGAGAAGTGGGTAGTTCCACGGCACGATCTGCGCGACGACTCCGACGGGTTCTCGCTCCGTCCTCACCATCGCGTCTGGGATCGATACGGGGATGGTGTTCCCCTCGATCTTGGAGGTCCAGCCGGCGAAGTAGTCGAGATGACGGATGGCGAGCGGGAAGTCGCCGGCTTCCACGTCACGGCGAAGCTTGCCTCCGTCGATGACCTCGAGGTCGATGATCTCTTCGCGGTGTTCCTCGAGAATGCGTGCGAAGCGAGTGATCGCGAGGCCTCGATCCAGCGCGCTCATTCGGCGCCACGGTGAGGTGTCGGCAAAAGCCCGGCGAGCCGCGCGGACTGCACGATCCGCATCCACTGCATCCGCGGCAGCGGCTCGAGCGATCACGCGCCCGGTGCCCGGGTCGACGACGTCCGTCGTCCGAGCAGAGTGCGCTTCCACCATCTCGCCGTCGATCAGCAGGCGAGGGGGTGCAGCGAGGAAGACACGCGTGGCACTGCTCAGGTCGGGGCCAAGCGCGGTTTCGAGGTTCGGGGCCTGCTGGTTGAGGTGCGTCATGAAGTCCTCCAGTTGTCTTGTCCGGTCACGCGTGGTGCAATGCGGCGAATGCGTCGGCCGGCATCGTGGTTGTCGTATCCCCAAGGAGAAGCGCCCTGTACGTCGCGGTCGCTGCCTCCTCGAGGTTCAGCGCACGGCGGTAGGCCATGGAGATGGTCTCCCCTAGCGCAGAGCAGCCGTGGTTGCCCATGACGATGCAGTTGTGGGATTTCGCCTGCTCAGCAGCGGAATCGGCCAGTTCGTCGGAGCCGTTCGGGTAGTACGGCGTGGTGCCGATCGAGCGGACGTAGTACGCGTGGTCGAGTGTGATGAGCCGAATCTCGTGGCCCAGCGCGTCGAGGAGAACAGCGTGCTGGGGATGAACGTGCACGACGGAATTGATGTCCTGGCGCTCCTCGTACGTCCGCTGGTGCAACTTCCATTCGCTGGACGGAGAAGGGTTGCCGGCTACGACTTCTCCGGCGAGGTTCATCACAGTGAAGTCGTCGGGGGTGAGCCGGTCGAGCCAGGTGCCTGACGCGGTGACGACGAAGGTGGTGTCGTCGACGCGTGCCGAGAGGTTGCCTCCGGAAGCGAGGGCCAGGCCCCGCTCGACGACGCCGAGTCCCGTTTCGCTGAGTTCTGCAGTGAGCGCTTCGACGCGCTGTTGTGTGGTCATGTGTCACTCCGAGTTTTGGCGAGATGTGGATGGATCAGGTGGCGATGGGCGCAGGTGTCGATGAGGCGGACGACATCTGGTCCGCCGTGACGCCTGGCTTCGAGGGCTTGAGCATGAACGTCAGGACGAACCCGACGAGGTACAGGCTGGCGATGACCCAGATCGTTCCCTGGATCCCGATCGGGGTCACCAGTCCGGCGATCACTGGGCCGATGAACTGGCTGAGTCCAGCGCCGAGGTTGAGGATGGCGACGGCGGCTGCCTTGTGCATGGGGGCGAGGAGGGGAACGATTGCCGAAAGTGGCACGAACATGCCGAGCGCGAGTCCGTAGGCGATCGCGATGGCGATAGTGACTGCGAAGTTCGGGCCGATTGCGGTCGGCACGTAGTACAGGGCGAGGATCGTCACGAAGCAGCCGATGCCGCCGGCCCAGGCGACGACGTTGACGCGCCCGATCCAGTCAGACAGGTAGCCGGAGATGAGGTTGGCGGCGACGTTGGCGGCGAGCATCGTGCCCCAGATGACCTGCCACTCGGCGACTGCGAACCCGACGTCTCGAACCATGTACGTCGTCAGGAAGACCACGAACGCGTAGAACGAGAGGGTATTGATGAGGCGCACGATGCCGCCGATGCCGATCTTGGGGTTTGTGCCGACGATCGTGATGCTGCTCAGCACACCCCGAACGCTGTTCGCGACCGTGACCTTCTTGCTGACTGGGTTGCGGAGGAGGAGGGCGACCATGAGGCCGCCGACCGTGACGAATGCAAGCGAGAGCCAGAGCGTCGCCAGCTCTCCGATGACCGGGATGATCGCCCCGGCGAAGTAGGAGCTGAGGACGCCGAGGCCGAGGGTGGAGAAGAACCAATACCAGCCGACCGCCTTGCCCATCACGTTCTCCGGCGTTCCCATCGTGACCCACACGAGGAATCCGTACGCGAACATCGGGTAGCCAAGGCCCCTGATGCCGAAGGCCAGCAACATGATGCTGAAGTTCTCGGCCATTACTCCGAAGACGAGGAAGAGCACCTGGAAGACGACCCAGATACCGAAGCCGAGCATCATGACTCGCTTCGGACCCCAGGCTTCAGCCAGCGCACCGCTGAGCCAGGCGGCTGCGGCGACGACGATGCCGTACGTCGCCCAGAGTGCGGTGATCTGTCCGGCGTCGAAGCCCTGCTGATCAAGGTACGGCGAGAGGAAGCCCGCCTCGATGCCGTCGCCGATCATGAAGATCGTCAGCGCGACGAATCCCCACGCGATGGGGCGAGCGATGCCCTGCGTGCGCAGGAGCCGCGCGAACCGACTCTCGGTACTGGAGGGAGAACTGATTGCCATAGGGAGACTCCTCATTGAGTACGTACTGGCTAGTGGTGTACATTTGTTCACAACAGTGAACTTATGCTCCACACATAGTGGGCGTCGAATCCGGCCGTGTCAAGTACTCGATCGAGAACGAGATCGGCGACCGTGGCGGAGCTCCATGGGAGGATTGCGGCATGCTGCTGGGACGCGTTGCACGGATGTACTACGAACACGGCCTCACTCACCAGGAGATCGCGAACGCGCTCGGCCTGTCTCGAATTCGCGTCACCAGGTTGCTCGCAGAGGCGCGCGAATCCGGCCTCGTCGAGATCGTCGTGCACGTTCAGGACTCCCTCTTCGCTGACGAAGAGCGTGACCTGGCGGCACGCTACGACCTTCGCCAGGCGTGGGTCGCACCGAGTGTGGCCGATTCCGCGAAAGCCGACCGGGCCTTCGCGGCCGTCGGCGCCGAAGCGCTCGTCAGCGTCATCGAGAAGGATGCGGTCGTCGCGCTCGGGATCTCGACCGCTGTGGCGCTCGTCGCCGCCCAGGTGCCGGAGCAGGCGCTCGGTGCCAAGTTCGTGCCGATCGCCGGAAGTGGCGGCGGTCTCGTCAATGGCGCGAACCCGCATGAGCTCGCATCGACGCTCGGTCGACGAACCAGTGGACAGGCATTCCACTTGCCCGCCCCGCTCCTTGCGGCGTCAGCTGACGCGGCGAAGAGTGCGTACGCCGACCCCGGCGTGCAAGAGGTGCTGCGTCTTGCGTGCGGGGCGGGTGTGCTGGTCGCGGGTCTCGGTGGAACCGAGGCGAACCAGGGGCTCCTGCTCAAGTCGCTGGATGCTGATGCGAGGGCCGCGCTCACGGCGCAGGGTGCTGTCGGAGACTTGGCTGGTCGATTCTTCGATGCGCAGGGTGAGGCCGTCCTCGGCGCTCTCGATGAGCGCATCGTCGGGCTGACGCTCGAGCAGATGCGCACGATCCCGCGGAGGCTCGTCATGGCGCATGGCGTGACGAAGCTGCCTGCGCTCCGTGCTGCGCTCGGCAGTGGCCTGATCAACATGCTCGTGACCGACTCGGAGACTGCCGCGGCGCTTCTCCGCTGAGTCGGCGAGAAGCGCCCTCCGTTCAGCGTGCGAACGGAGGGCGCACGAGGGTGTCAGGATGCGGTTGCCGTCGTGAGAGCCTTGGCGTTCGCGACGCCGGGGAGCGGCTCTCCGGCGAGCCAGAGCTGCAGAGCGTGGGCCGCGATGCGCGAGTGCTCGGCGATGACATCGTCGGAGGCGCCGGCAATATGAGGTGTCATCGTGACGTTGTCGAGCGCGAAGAGCTCGGAGTCGTAGGGGAGTGGCTCTTGGTAGAAGACATCGAAGCCTGCGCCCGCGATGCGGTGCTCGCGGAGGACCGCCATCAGCGCCTGTTCGTCGATGATCGCCGCACGACCCGCGTTGATGAGGAACGCATCGCTCTTCATCAGCGCAAGCTCCCGCGCGCCGATGAGTCCTTCCGTCTCTGCCATGAGGGGCACGTGGACCGTCACGATGTCCGAGGTCGACATCACCTCGTCGAGGGTGGCGACTACCGCGTCTGAACCGAAGGCGTCAGCTGGGAGGAACGGATCGTAGACCTTGACCTTCATCCCGAACCCGAGTGCACGTCGGAGCATTCTGCGGCCGACTGCTCCGCCGCCGAGAATTCCGAGCGTTCGCCCGCCCAGGCCGATGCTCCTGAAGCGTTCGTAGGGTTCGAAGACATCGCTCTCTGTCCAATTCTTGGCGCGTAGCCAGCGCTCAGACGCTGACACGTGGCGCACAGTCGCCATGAGGAGGGCGAAGCTGAGGTCGGCGGTCACCTCTGCATTGCGGCCGGGTGTGGTGATCACGGGGATTCCCCGGGAAGAGCACGCGTCAAGGTCGACGTTGACGGGTTTCGCCCTGCAGGAGACCACGGCCGCGAGGTTCGGTGCAAGGGCCAGTGTCGCCTCGTCGATGAGGTCGAGCTCTGCGACGATCACCTCCGCGGCCGCGAGCTGCTCGTCGATGCCTCGATGGGCCAGAGAGGTGCCATCCATCGAAGGGGCGATGCTGGTGACCTCGAAGCTGGTCCGCAGCAGCGCCAGCTGGTGCGCGTCAAACGGTGCGGTGATCAAGACGGATGGGCGGGAGTCGGTCACAGGGATCCTCCTTGGTGGACGTGCGTGCTTCTGGTTGGGTGGCTGGGCGCGGGTCGTGGTGGCTCGGATTTCGGATACTCGGTGGACACGGCGAGAGCCGTTGATCGCTCGCGCAACGCGCGCAGCTGGGGCCAGACCGGCCTCAGCGCATCGCGCGTCTCGATGAAGGTCGTGTAGGCGTCTCGGTAGATCTCGGCTCGCTCACGGGAAGGGGTGAAGGTGCTCGAGGCGGGTGCCAACATGTGGACGGCGTCTTCCAGGCTCGATGCGTGTTCCCCCGCGAGAAGCGCCAGGGTGGCGGCGCCCCGGGCTCCGACCTCTGGGGCCTGCTGTCGGACGATGCTGCGACCGCTGACATCGGCCAGGACCGAGCAGAGCAGGTTCGATTCCGACCCACCACCGCAGACGAGAAGATCACCGTCGAGGCCGAGCATGTCGAGACACTCCGTCAGTGCATACGCCAGGCCCTCGTAGACGCTTCGGAGGAGTTGCGCGGGAGTTGTGGTGATGCTCATCCCGAGCCAGCCGGCCGAAGCCGCCGGGTCGAAGAAGGGTGCGCGTTCGCCGCTCGGGGCCCCGTATGGAAGGTAGATGACACCGCCGCTGCCCGGAGGGACGACGTCGGCCTGCAACTCCACGGCCGCCCAGTGCTCGTGGGTGAGTCCCAGCGTGTCTCTGACCCAGTCGAGGTTCGGTGTCCCGGTCATTGGGGCCATCGATTCCAGCACTTGGCCGCCGCGTCCGGTGAAGAGCACGATGCTCTCGCGGGTCCTTACTTCGGTGCGGGACGGGTGGTTCACGCCTATGAACCCGGTTGTTCCCAGGATCGCGTAGCCCTGGCCGTCGCCGATCGCACCGAGTCCGACCCCTGCGGCGGCCGTGTCGACAAGGCCTATGGCGACGGGAATTCCGGCGGGAAGGCCGAGCTGTTCCGCGACCTGGGGGAGGAGCGTCCCACCGACTGATTCTGGCGGTTGCACCGGAGGTAGGGCGTTCCGGAGCCGCTCGTGGCTCAGGGCTCTCAGGAGTTCATCCGAGTAGGCGCCAACGGCTGTGTCGAGGTAGGTGCGGGAAGCTTCGCTGGGGTCGGTGGCGACGATGCCAGTCAGGTTCCAGCGCAGCCAGTCCTTGCAGTTCAGGTGGTACCCGAGGCGGTCGTTGTCGAGTGCACCGGTTTCCTGGAGCTCGTCGACGAGGAGGGGGAGTGCACCGGCGAAGAGGGGGGAGCCGGTGATGTCGTTGACGGTCGCTGCCCGACCGTCCTCGAGCCAGTCGGCGAGGCGTGCGTTCGCCCGTCCATCGAGCCAGAGTGCTGCGGGTCGCATCGGATGGAGGTTGCTGTCTACCAGCCAAGCGCCATCGCCTTGGCCGGTGACGCCGATCGCGATGACGTCGGTGTCTCCGAGCTCGTGGACGACTTCGGTGATGGTCGCGGCCGCGGCCTGCCAGACGAGGGTCATATCGACCTCGGCGCGGCCGTCGTCGTCTCTGTGGATGCGAACACTGGATTTCGCATCGGCAAGGATCGTGCCGTCGAGGGCGAAGGCGACGGTCTTCACTGAGGTGGTTCCCGCGTCGATTCCGAGGATGGCTTGGATGCGTCCTTGCATTCGTAGCTCCGAACATTAGTGCGTCATTGCGATCAGATGTTCAGTATGGACGAAGTCGACATGTCCCGCAACCGCTGTGGCCTCCGGATAGCTCTCGGCGCCCCCCGGTTCAGAGCGCGCGGTTCGCAGCCTCCGCGCTCGCGGGATCCGGATGCGTCGACGCCCAGTTCGACAGCAACTGCAGGCGCTCGTGGGATGCGCTCCCCGGCTCTGCGGAGAACACGAGCATGAGCAGTCCGCGGTCAGAGGCGAGATCCATGCTCTGGTAGGTGAGGTCAAGGTCGCCTACGACGGGGTGGTGCACGCGCTTCAGCCCGTCGCGGTGCTCGCGCACGTCGTGAGCTCCCCAGAGCCTGCGGAAGAGCTCGCTGCGAGTGGAGAGCTCGCCAACGAGGTTGCTGAGGTTGCGGTCGTGCGGGGAGCGGCCAGCCTCGGATCGGAGGAGTGCCACGATCTGACGCGTGTTGCCCTCCCAGTCGCGGTAGAAGTCATGCGAGCGCTCGTCGAGAAAGAGGAACCGGGCCGCGTTGACAGGCGAGCGGGCATCCTCGAACATCGGGGCGAACAGCGCACGACCGAGCGTGTTGGTCGCGATCGCGTCGAGTCTGCCGTTCTGGATGAACACGGGGACCGTCGACATGGCGTCGATGGTCTGCTGCATGGCTGCGCTGAGCTGCTGCTTCTTGGTGCGGCGCTGTCGCTGCGGGCGCGTGCCCTCATTGGCCGCCCTCACCAGTTCGTGCAGTTGCGCATGCTCGGCCTCGTCGAGGTGCAGGGCACGGCTCACGCCGTCGAGCACGGCCTCGGAGACACCGCCGGCGTTGCCTCGCTCGAGTCGCTTGTAGTACTCGGCGCTCATCCCCGCGAGCAGTGCGACCTCCTCGCGGCGAAGCCCAGGAACGCGGCGTCGACCACCGAAGTCGGGCAACCCCGCCTGCGACGGCGTGAGCTTCGCGCGTCGAGAGGTGAGGAACGCGCTCAGGTCGTCATGGATGTCCATGCCAGCGACCATACGCCGCAGCTCGCTGCCCAGAGGGGCCCTGTCAGTGCACCTCACATCAGGGCCGCGCTGTCGTCGATGGATGCGGATTGACTGCTTTCCATGAAGCACATCACTCTCGGAGGCCTCGAGGTCTCCCGCATCGGACTCGGCGCCATGACCATGGCGGGTACCTACACAAGCGAGGGCGCGCTCGACCACTCCGAATCGATCGCGACCATCGACCGAGCGCTCGAACTCGGCGTGACCCACATCGACACGGCAGAGATCTACGGCCCCTTCCTCAGCGAGGAGATCGTCGGCGAGGCGATCAAGGGGCGCCGCGACGAGGTCAAGATCGCGACGAAGTTCGGTCTCTACTCCCACGCCGAGCGGCGGCCGGGTGTCGATAGCAGCCCAGAGAACATCCGTGCCGCCGTCGAAGGCTCGTTGCGCCGACTCGGCACCGACCACATCGACCTCTACTACCAGCACCGCGTCGACCGGAACACTCCCATCGAGGACACGGTGGGTGCCGTCTCCGAGCTGGTCGCCGAAGGCAAGGTCCTGCATTTCGGGCTATCGGAGGCATCCCCCGAGACGATCCGGCGGGCGCACGCCGTGCATCCCGTCACCGCGCTGCAGACCGAGTACTCGCTGTGGACGCGTGACGTGGAGGCTGAGATCCTCCCGCTGCTTCGAGAGCTCGGCATCGGATTCGTGCCGTATTCCCCGCTGGGCCACGGGCTCCTCACCGGTCAGATCCGTTCGGTCGCCGATTTCGCGGACGACGACTGGCGCAAGTCGAACCCGCGATTCACGGGCGAGAACTTCGAGCGCAACCTGCGCATCGTCGACGAGGTCCGTGCGATCGGGGAGGAGATCGGCGCGACGCCAGCCCAGACGGCGCTGGCCTGGATCCTCACGCGCGGCGACGACATCGCCCCCATCCCGGGCACACGCCGCGTGAGCCGCGTCGAGGAGAACACCGCCGCCGACGCGATTGTGCTCACCGAGTCGCAGATCACTCGCCTCGATGCGCTCGAGCCGGCCGCGGGTGCCAGGCACGACGCCGCGAACATGGCGTCCATCGACCAGTGAGTCGTACGCGGTGAGGAGCGGGGTCGTGAGAAGCCGGGCATACGTGGCTCGCCGCGGCCCCGCTGACGCGAATCGACGAGATCGTAGGGTGGAAGCATGAGCAGCGTCGCCCGCGGAGGTCAAGGCACGCGAAGTCTGCGCGCCAGCGTCTCGCTTGCCGTGGTTGCCGCACTCGCGGTGGGGCTCTCCGGGTGCTCCGCAGCTCCGGAGCCGACGCCCAGTCCGCCCTCGCCAGTGAGCCCGGCCGCGCTCGTCGAAGAGGCCGCGCACATCCTGGAAGAGAACGGCCTCTTCTCGGGCGGAGATTGGTCGTTCGAACGGGATGCCCTCATCGCGGCGGGCGCGCAGGCGGAAGACCTCGAGGAGGCGTACGAACTCATCGCGGCAGCTGCCGGCGACGCCGGAGGAAGGCACGCGAGGTTCCTCCCCGCGGACGAGCGGGATGCTCTGTACGCGGAAGCACCGAGCGCCCCGCCGACGGTCAAGGCAACTGACGGACGCACCGTCACGATCACCGTGTCGGCGATCGGACATGAGGGTCAGCTCGCCGAGGAGTATGCGCGCGCCGGTGTCGATGGGCTGGCCGCGCTCGCGGACACGGAGACGTGCGGCTTCGTTGTGGACCTGCGCGGCAACTGGGGCGGCAGCGCATTCCCGATGCTCGGCGCGGTCTCGCCGCTCTTCGACACGAACGACGTCGCGGGATTCGTGGACCGCGACGGCACACACAGCGCGATCACCGTGACCACGGAGAGCGCGACGTCAGACGTCGGTCACGAGCTGCGCTTCGATGCAGAAGTGGACATCGACACGAACGTCTTCGACGGCAAGCCGATCGCCGTCCTGCAGGATTTCTACACCGCGTCGGCCGCTGAGATGGTGCTGACCGCGTTCACCGGGCAGAGCAACGTGACGACCTTCGGGGAGAAGAGCAACGGTCTCGCGACCGGCGTCGACGGCTTCATGCTCGCCGACGGCTCAGAGATCCTCCTCACGACCTCCCGCTACACGGACCGAACCGGCGCGGTCGTGCCAGAGCCCATCCAGCCGGACGTGTCCGCGCTCACGGGTGAGGCCCCGGCGCTGGCCCACGACTGGCTTGCGGGGCAGTGCGCGGCAGTCTGACTGTGTCTCGGTCGCGCCCGGCGACCAGCAGCGCCACCAGCACGATCAGCATCAGGTGCACGACGGAGGCGGTGCCGCCTCTGGTCAGCCAGCCTTCGATCCACGGGGCCGGCCCGGTGTTGAGGTCCAGCACCTCGAAGCGCTGCGAGAGCATGACGAAAGCCGCACCGACCAGGACAGCCGTCGCTACCGCGAAGCCGAGCCGCAGCGCGAAGCGGGCGGCAGGGTCCAGGTTGCGCACGGCTCGGGTGAGGACGAGGAGCGCGCCGCCGCCGACGTGATTGTGCTCACCGAGTCGCAGATCGCCCGTCGCGACGCGCTCCAGCTCACCGCGGGTACCAGGCGCGATGCCGCGAACATGGCCTCCATCGACGAGTGCGGCCTCCATCGACACTTGCCACGACGGCCCGTCCGTGCACTGCGCACGAGAGGCGCTGGGTCCGGTGCCATGAGCCGCTTTTCCAGGGCGGAAGCACCGGTTTGACGTTGCGGAGCCCGAGGGGGAACGAGCCGTGCTCCTGTCCCGTGACGACTGGGCTGCGTCCCAGTGGGAGGTTTCACCTCGTGCTGGGTGCTCGCAACGGTGATGGGTTCTGCGGATGCGCGTGCGGGGTTTCGGCAACCGGTGATGGGTAAAAACCCATCACCGTTGCGAAAAGTCCGCACGGCCGGGCAGACCAGGTGCGCGGCGTCTCGACGCCAGGTGCCGCTCCCGCATCGCGAGGAACAGCGGCAGGGCGAACGCGAACGCCACGCCGAAGCACAGGATGTATACCCACAGGCGCCGCATGCCCTGGCGGCGGCCCTCGACGATGATGAACACGACGCCAACCGTGGCGGCGACGAGCACGTCGATCACGATCGACGTGACGGCGGGACCGCTGCCGAAGTAGTCGCCGATGAAGGCGCTGCCCTCCATGCCGGCGATGACGTTGAAGGTCCACGTCACGGCACCGCCGACGATGGCGAGCAGGAGGTAGACGATCGCGAGGGGAGTCCAGGTGGATGCGCGCATGCGGCAAGAATCGCACGCCCGGCCCCGCGCATCCCGAACCTGTCCCGACCTCATCCCGGGCCTCGATGCGAGTCCCGCGGACGAGGGCTGAGTTGTGGTCGTCAAGACTTGCTGGAAACGACCACAAGTCGGCGCTGGGCGGCGGGTGATGGCCCGGCCTCGCGCATCCCGCGTCCCGTCCCGGCCGCGTATCCCGAACGTGTCCCGAGCCCGCGCACCCCGAACGTGTCCCGACCTCATCTCGGCCCTCGATGCGAGCGCGGCGGCCGAGGGCTGAGTTGTGGTCGTCAAGACTCGCTGGAAGCGACCACAAGTCAGCTCTCGGCGGTGCGGGATGGTGCGGGCAGGCGGCGCGGTGGGGGATGGTGCGGGCAGGCGGCGCGGCGCGGGAGGGCGCGGGCCGGCGTGGGGCGGGCGGCTTGCGCTGCGCGGGCTGGCGGCGCAGACGCAGAACGGGCGCCCGCTCCCGGATGCCCGCTGGGGGTTCCGAGGGCAAGCGCCCGTTGATCGTTGCGGCGCTGCTAGCTGCGGCGTTCCGCGTCCTGCAGCGTCGCGCCTTCGAACTCGTCCTGCTCGCGGTCCGACGTCGAGGCGGTGGAGCGCTTGATGGTCTCCTCCACCTCCTCGTCGGTCTCGTCGGAGAAGGCGACGTCGCCGCGGGGCGCGTTGTAGAGCTTCTCGTTGAGGATGCCCTCGCGCTTCGCGACGATCATCGGCACGAGTGCCTGGCCGGCGACGTTGGTCGCGGTGCGGCCCATGTCGAGGATCGGGTCGATGGCGAGCAGCAGGCCGACGCCCTCGAGGGGCAGGCCGAGCGTCGACAGGGTGAGCGTGAGCATGACGGTCGCACCCGTCGTGCCGGCCGTCGCGGCCGAACCGACGACGGAGACGACCACGATGAGGATGTACTGCATGATCGACAGCTCGATGCCGAAGAACTGGGCGACGAAGATCGCGGCGATGGCCGGGTAGATCGCGGCGCATCCGTCCATCTTCGTGGTCGCGCCGAACGGCACGGCGAAGGATGCGTACTCGCGGGGCACGCCGAGGTTGCGCTCGGTGACGCGCTGCGTGAGGGGGAGCGTGCCGATGGACGAGCGGCTCACGAACGCGAGCTGCACGGCCGGCCACACGCCGGAGAAGAAGCGGCCGACCGAGAGGCCGTGCGCCTTCACGAGGATCGGGTACACGACGAACAGCACGAGGGCGAGGCCCACGTAGATGGCGATCGCGAACCAGGCGAGGCTCGTGAGCTTCTCCCAGCCGTAGTCGACGACGGCGCTCGCGATGAGCCCGAGCGTGCCGAGCGGGGCGATGCGGATGATCCACCACAGGACTTTCTGGATGACCGCGAGGGCAGAGGCCGTGAACTCGAGGAACGGCTCGGCGCGCTTGCCGAGGCGAAGGGCTGCGATGCCGATGACGACAGCGATGACGATGACCTGCAGCACGTTGAACGCGATCGTCGAGGTCACGTCGCCCGTCTCGGCGTCGACGCGCGAGCGCACGCCCATGCCGAGGAAGTTCTGCGGCACGAGGCCGGTGAGGAAGTTCCACCAGGTGCCGACGGAGGAGGGCTCGCCCGTCTCGAGCTGCGACTGGTCGACGCGGTTGCCCGGCTGGATGGTGACGCCGAGCGTGATGCCGATCGTGACGGCGATGAGTGCCGTGATGCCGAACCAGAGCAGCGTCTGGCCCGCGAGCCTCGCTGCGTTGGTCACGAGTCGCAGCTGCGCGATGCTCGAGATGACGGCGGTCAGGATGAGCGGGACGACGGCGGCGGTCAGGATCGTGACGTACGAGCTGCCGATGGTGTCGAGCGTCGCCGCGAGCCCGTTCGGGTTGCCTTCAGCGTCGTCGCCGAGGTTGCGGGCGACGAGTCCGAGGACAACACCCAGAACGAGGGCGGCGAGGATCTGGAATCCGAACGAGGTGAGGAGCTTGCGCGCGCGGCTCTTGGGGCGCGGCGTGTCCTCTGCTCCGGTGGCGTTGGATGCCACCTCGGAGGTGGGGGTGCCTGGGGTGTTGGCCGACATGGAAGATCTCCCGATGCGATTTCTCAGCTCGCGAGATTTCTCACGAACTGAGCGAGGCTACGCCTGGACCATCGGTCTGGCCAGGGTGTGACGCTTCGTGACACGCAACAAATGGTGCGCCGGAGGTTGTCATGAACGGTCAGGGAGGGAATGAAACGCCAACATCACCTGATTCACCTCCGCCCCGAAAGTAGTTAAACAATTGAGCAAAATTCCAGAATCGCGGGCGTAGTCTCACCTCGTCCTCCTCGTTCCACAGCAGAAGAAGTGAGCATCATGGCGGAGTCAGCGCGTCGTCGGTGGGTTGGTCTGGTCTTCATCAGCGTCGCGGTCGCGCTCATCATCGTCGACTCGACGATCGTGAACGTCGCTGTGCCGTCGATCGTGACGGAGCTCGGCATCACGTCGACCGAGGTCCAGTGGGTGCAGGAGGCGTACACGCTGGTGTTCGCGTCGCTGCTGCTCCTGTTCGGCAGCCTCGCCGACCGCGTCGGGCGACGGCGGCTGATGCTGATCGGGGTCGTGATCTTCGCGCTCGCCTCGGTTGCTGCCGCGCTCGCGCCGACCGGCGGGCTGCTCATCCTCGCCCGTCTCGTGCAGGGTGTGGGCGGCGCCATGATCCTGCCGACCACGCTGTCGATCATCAACGCGACCTTCCGCGGCCGGGAGCGGGGCATCGCGTTCGCCGTCTGGGGGTCGACGATCGGCGGCATGGCGGCCGTCGGGCCGCTCCTCGGCGGCTGGCTCACGACAGCGTTCTCGTGGCGGTGGGCGTTCGGCATCAACGTGCCACTCGGCATCATCATCGTCGTCGGTGTCCTGCTCTTCGTGGACGAGTCGCGGGAGCCGACGCAGAAGCGCCTCGACCTCGTCGGCGCGGCCCTCTCCGTGGTCACGTTCGGGGCGCTCGTCTTCGGGCTCATCGAGGGGCGCACCTATGGCTGGTGGGCGGTCGACGAGCCGTTCACGATCGGGTCGTTCGAGTGGCCCCTCCCCATCTCGCCGGTGCCGGTGGCCTTCGCCATCTCGGCCGTGGCGCTCGCCCTCTTCATCGCGCGGGGCGTGTCCCGTTCCCGTCGGGGCGAGTCGACGCTCCTCGAGTTCTCCCTCTTCCGCATCTCGTCGTTCCGCAACGGCAACGTGGCGGCGCTTGTCGTCGCCCTCGGGGAGTTCGGCATCATCCTGTCGCTGCCGTTGTGGCTGCAGTTCGTGCTTGGCTTCGATGCACTGCAGACCGGGTTCGTGCTCCTGGCGCTCGCGGCCGGCTCGTTCGTCGCGAGCGGCTTCGCGGGGGCGAGCAGTGGCAAGGTGAGCGCGGTGGTCATCGTGCGCGTCGGCATCCTCGCGGAGATCGTCGGCATTGCCTGGGCGGGGTTCATCATCGCCCCGGATGCGCAGTGGGGCTGGCTCATCCCCGCCTTGTTCGTGTACGGCTTCGGTGTCGGGCTCGCCACGGCGCAGCTGACGGGTGTCGTGCTGCAGGATGTGCCCGTCGAGCTCTCCGGGCAGGGGTCCGGCACGCAGTCCACGTCCCGGCAGGTGGGCTCGGCGCTCGGCGTCGCCATCCTCGGCACCATCCTGTTCACCACGACGGGCGCCTCCCTTGGCGCTTCGCTCGACGACGCCCAGGTGCCCGCCGAGCAGCGAGATCAGGTGGTCTCGGCGGTCGTCGACTCTGCCGGCGGCGCGATCGCGGGCCTCGGCGAGAACCCAGCAACGGCCGACTTCGCCGACGACGCCAAGGCAGCGCTCTCCGACGGCACCCGCGCGTCAGCGTTCACCGCCGCCGCGTTCCTGGCCCTCGGACTCGCCGCGACGATCCGGCTCGGATCGGGGAAGCGAGAGGACGAGGAGTCGTCGCAGGCGGAAGCTAGCCCGCCGTCACGTAGCTGAGGTCGTGGATGCGCCTCCCGGCCTTCTCCGCCTTGCGCTCGAACACCGTGAGGGTCCTGCCTTCGAAGCGCGGGGCCCAGCTGCCCGGGTGCTCGCTCGTGAACTCGGGAGCCGCATCCAGCACCTCGCGCATCTGGAAGGCGTAGTCCTCCCAGTCCGTCGCGAGCCGCATACGGCCGCCGGCGCGGAGGGACCTTGCCGCGACGGCGCCGAAGCCATCCCGCACCAGCCGACGCTTCGTGTGCTTCGCCTTATGCCACGGGTCGGGGAAGAAGATCCACAGCTCCTCGACACTGCCCGCGGGAAGCATGTGCTCGAGCACCTCGACGGCGTTCGCCTCGACGAGTCGCACGTTCGAGAGCCCCGCGTCCTCGACGCGCCGAAGGGTGCGCGCGAGACCCGCCACGAACACCTCGACCGCCAGGAAGTTCCATTCGGGATGCGCGGCGGCCGCCGCCACAACCGCCTCACCGGTGCCCGAGCCGACCTCGACGACAAGCCGCGCATCCCGGCCGAACAGCTCGGCCGGGTCGACCCGGAAGGTCGGGCTCACGGAGAAGTCCAGCTCCGCGCGCTCGACCTCGACGAGGTACTTCGGGCCGAGCGACTCCCACGACGTCTGCTGGCCGTCGGTGAGGCGGCCGCTGCGTCGCGAGAACGAGAAGATCGGTCGATGCGAGGGATCCTGCGCCGGCTGGGTGGTTGCTTCGTCTGACACCCGACCAACCTAGGCGATGCGGGCGGCGGCCCGAGAGTCGGCGCCTTCGAAGGCTCCCCGACGCGGCAAAGTGTGCCAGCCTCCGCCAGGGGCGGGCGGGAAGGCGGTGAAGACGCCGCGGATGGTGGATGCTGGGGAGCGGAAGAGATCACCCCGGTTCGGAGGTTCAGGATGCCGTATCGCAGCAAGGAAGTGCTCGAGTCATGGGCTCGCGAGTTCGAGGGCCTCGGCTATGTCGAGCCCGGGGTCGTCAACGTCATCGTGCAGGACGGCGATGAAGGGCACGACACCGGCCTCGTCCGGGTGCAGCTGACGCACGTGCCCACTGACGTCTACCTGCAGCCGGGCACGCGGGAGAGCCCGCGCTGGTCGGTCACCATGGAACCGCGCGAGCACACGCTCCACCTGTCTGCCGCCGACGTGCACGCGCTCTCGCAGGAGCTCGCGGTCGTCTCAGCGCTCTGCACCTTCCTGCAGGCGAAGTCGATCGTGCTGGTCGCCGAACTCCACTCGCAGACCGGGCGCACTCCCGTGTCGGCTGAGGCGACCTCCTAGCTCTGGCCAGGTGCGGCGGCGTCTGCGCCGGCATCTGCGCTCGACGCGTTGCCGACGCTGAGGGCGTGTGTCAGCAGCTCCGCCAGGCGCAGGAGCGTCTCTGGCTCGGCCTCGGCCGCGATGGCCGCGGCGAGGTCGCGGTCGAATTCGCCGAGGCGATTCCACGGCTCCGCGTCGAGGTCGACGATGACGGTCAGCAGGCTCGCGCGGCGGTCGCTCGGGTCGATGTCGCGATGGATCGTGCCCCGCTCGATGAGGCGGTCGCACAGGGTGGAGACACCGGCGGACGTGAGCCCGAGGTGCGCGCGAAGGGCGCTGGGCCTGGCGCCCGGGTTCTCCGT
This sequence comes from Pseudoclavibacter sp. Z016, assembly GCF_002931215.1. Lineage (NCBI taxonomy): Bacteria > Bacillati > Actinomycetota > Actinomycetes > Micrococcales > Microbacteriaceae > Pseudoclavibacter > Pseudoclavibacter sp. Z016. The sequence goes on along the minus strand of NZ_PSTU01000017.1, from coordinate 136,775 downwards.
GAGGTAGGCGAGGGCACGAGCATCCATCTCGCCGATGCCGAGCGAGCGGCGTGCCCCGCTCTGCGACGCGGATCGTGCTTCGGCATACTCGGTGAGCGCCATGCTCAGCAGCAGCGCCGGGCTCTGCTCGGCCGTCGGGGTGGGGCTCTGGCCGTCGTCCTGGCCGTCGCGCTCGGCGGCAGAGATGTTCGGCATGGCAGCGCTCCCCTTGATCTCCGTGGTGCCGCCCAGAGTACACGCAGGGAGCATGCGGCCACCCGTCACGGTCAGGCGCCGGTCAGCCCCCGGTCAGGCGCCGCCAGCCGGTCGCTCAGACTCTGCCGGCGGCGTCCCACTCCAGGGTGAGCAGCGCGAGTTGGACGCGGTTGGTGACGTGGAGCTTCGAGAACAGGCTCGCGAGGTGCGTCTTGACCGTCGCCTGGCTGACGTAGAGCGCGGTAGCGATCTCCGCGTTGGTCATGCCCTGCGCGACGTAGCGGGCGATCTCCCGCTCTCGGCTCGTGACGCTCGCGAGGACCTCGTCGCCCCGTGCGTCGCGAGCGGGGCGCTGACCTGTGCCGACGCTGTCGCCGTGGTGAGCGCCATCCTTCGAGCCGTTCGCGGCCGCGCGTACGAGCCGGTCGAGGGCGCTCGGCGAGAAGACGGCCTTGCCTCGCGCGGCGTCGAGCACCGCCCCGACGATGTCCTCGGGTGGGGCGTCCTTCAGCAGGAAGGAGACCGCGCCTGCCCGGAGCGCATCCAGGAGGAACTCCTCGGTGTCGAACGCCGTGAGCATGACGACCTTCGCCCTCGAACCGGAGGCGGTGAGTCGCTCGACGGCGTCGATGCCGGTGAGCCCGGGCATCCGAACGTCCATGAGGATCACGTCGGGGTGCTGTTCGGCGGCGAGCGCGAGCGCCTCTTCGCCGTTGGTGCCCTCGCCGACGACACGAATGCCCTCTGCGCCATCGATGAGCAGGCGCAGGCCGAGACGGATGCCCGCCTCGTCGTCGACGATGAGCACGCGGATGCTGTCGGGGTTCACCACGGGAGCCTCACCTCCACCACGAAGTCGCCGTCTGTGCGAGCTCCTGCCTCGAGCGTGCCGCCCACGAGGTGGATGCGCTCCCGAGCGCCGATGAGTCCGTAGCCGGTGCCCGGCGCGGGAGCCTGCCCCTGCTGGACGGCGTTCGCGACCGAGATGGCCATCTCGGTGTCGCCGCCGGCGAGCTCGACGCGCACCTCCGCTCCCGGTGCGTGCTTCCCAGCGTTGACGAACAGCTCGGAGAGGGTGCGGTGGAGCGCGCGGATGCGCTCCTCGGAGAGCTTCGAGAGGTCTCCTGGCCCGACGGTGAGCCAGGTCATCTGAGGCGGCGCGTGTGCGGGGATGCCGTCGACGAGGAGGGACGCGAGCCCGTCCAGGTCGGGGAGCGGCGTGTCGTCTCGCCCGGTCTCGCTCGGCTCGCGCATGCCCTGCAGCACCTCCCGGAGTTGCGTGTTCGCTCGCGCAGCGGACTCGCGAACCGTGGCGGCCGTCTCCCTGACCAGCTCGGGTGACAGATCGCTGCGGTAGGCGAGCGCGCCGGCCTGCGTGGCGACGACCGCGAGGTCGTGGGAGATGGAGTCGTGCATGTCGCGGGCGATGGCGGCGCGCTCCTCGGCGCGTGCGCGCTCGATGTCGGAGGCGCGGCTCTGGGCCAGGGCCGCGCGTTCGCGCTCAGCCGAGGCGGCCTGGGCCCGCAGCGACGTGATGAGCGCGGCTCGCGTGCCCCGTGACCGGCCGAAGAGCAGGGCGATGATCGTCGAGAGCGCGACGACGACGATGTAGAAGATCGGTGCGTCCATGGGCGCGCGGCCGGAGATGCTCGATTCGAACCAGTCCCAGAGGATGCCGCCGACCACGACGATCGCGACGACCGAGACATCCATGGGCAGCGAACGCCTGGCTCCGAGGCGCATGACAGCGACGAGCCAGGCCGCGAAAGCGAGCGAGCTCGCCATGCCGACGGCGACGATCCACAGGTTTCCAGCGCGCGACCCGCGAACCGGGCCGATGGCGATGCAGGCCGCGAGGCCGACGACCACGTTGACGATCAGGAACCCGATGAATGCGCCGGATTCCGAATCTGTTGCGGGATCCTCCACCTGGAGCGCGAGCGTGAGCACGAACAGGAGCGCCCCGCCGAGGAACGAGCCGAGCGAGATGGTCACCGCGCGCATCCACGGCTTCCAGCGTCGGTTCTCCACCGGAGTTTCAGCCGACCGCAGGTCGCTCTGCGTCAGCCCACCAGCCGTCTCCACGCCGTCGAGGGCCAGTTCGTCCACGAGGGGCGGAGCTTTCGGCAGCGGAACGGTCATGCAGCGAGTCTAGGAACCACCACCGACATGCGGATCGGCCGTTCGGTTGAACTCGGGCAGCCCGACTCAGGTGCCGCAGAAGGTGCGGTAGGCGCCGAAGTCCGCCGGCGCCCCGGCCGCGTAGCGCTCGCGGCCCGCTCGAATGTCGTAGGGACTGGTCACGACCTCGAGGAGATCGGCGAGCGGCTGGAGGTCGTCGGCGTCTGCGGCGGCGAGGGCCTCCTCGACAAGATGATTGCGGGGGATGTACACGGGGTTGACCTGGTCCATCGCGCCCGCGCTCGGCGCGAGCGCCAGCCAGGCCTGAGCCCAGGTGCGGAACGAGGGGGCAGCCTCACCGAACGCGGCGAGAGCGGGTGCGCGGTCGCCGCGCGCGTACGCGCTGAGCGCACGGAAGGTGGAGGTGGAGTCTGCCCCGCTCTTCTGCAGCAGCGCGAGCAGCTCGGCCACGAGACGATCGCTCGCCTCCGAGTCGACGTCGTCGCCCAGGCCGAGCTTGCGCCGCATCCCTGCGTTCCAGGCGCCCTCGTAGGCAGGGCCGAACGCCGACACGCTGCGCTCAGCAAGAGCGATGGCCTCGGCCTCGTCCTCGGCGAAGAGCGGCAGGAGGGCCTCAGCGAACCTCGCGAGGTTCCAGGCAGCGGCGGGCGGCTGGTTCCGGAAGGCGTACCGCCCGCGGTGATCGATGGAGCTGAAGACCGCCTCTGGATCGAACGTGTCGATGAACGCGCACGGCCCGTAGTCGATCGTCTCGCCCGAGATCGTCATGTTGTCCGTGTTCATGACCCCGTGCACGAAGCCGACGAGCATCCACTGCGCGACGAGCTTCGCCTGTGCGGCCACCACCTGCTCGAAGAACTCGAGATAGGGGGCCTCGGCGCCCGCCACGGACGGGTAATGCCGGGCGATGGCGTGGTCGGCGAGGCGACGCAGCAGCTGCAGGTCGTCGGTGGCCCGCGCGTACTGGAACGAGCCCACGCGCAGGTGGCTGCTGGCCACCCTCGTGAGCACCGCGCCAGGCTCGATGTCGTCGCGCTGGACGTGGCGTCCCGTCGCGGTCACCGCGAGCGCGCGGGTCGTCGGGATGCCGAGGGCGTGCATCGCCTCGCTCACGAGGTACTCGCGCAGCATGGGACCGAGCACGGCGCGCCCATCGCCGCCGCGAGAGAACGGGGTGCGGCCGGAGCCCTTGAGGTGGATGTCGTGCAGCCGTCCGCGCACATCCGTCACCTCTCCCAGGAGCAGCGCACGGCCGTCGCCGAGGCGCGGCGAGTACTGCCCGAACTGGTGGCCCGCGTAGGCCTGCGCGACCGGGGTGGCCCCTTCGGGAACGGAGGTGCCGAGCAGGATCGCGACGCCGTCCTCCGAGCTGAGGAACGCCGGCTCGAAGCCGAGCTCCCCGGCGAGGTCCTCGTTGAGGAGCAGCAATCGCGGTGCAGGGGCTGGTTCGGCCTCCCAGGGAAGGGCGAGCTCGGGGAACTCGCGCGCGAAGCGATTCCCGAAGAGGAGGCCCTCGTGCGTTGTCGCAGTCATGCGGGACACAGTAGGCGCAGCGGCGGGGTGCTGCGTGGGAGCGCGCGGCTGGGTGGCGCTGAGAGCTGCGATCGGCAGGCCGCCTCGAGGGTAGCCCGCCTGCCTACTTCACACCCCACTCATTGGCTCCGGGCGTACGGTCGCGCTCCCCTGCGCAGCCCCCGCTGCGGCACAGTGCCACGCTCCGTCTCGGAGCACGAGTGAACGCTGAACCGAGGTCCGGAATGCACGATCGATGCGACGTCCGCCACTCCTGCACGTCCCTCCGCGCGTGGTGAGCGCCTGGGAGGACTCGGGCGAGCAGGTGTTCGTGGTCAGGAACGAGCACCGGCAGCACTCGCTCTGGCCGGACTTCGCCCAGACCCCCACCGGGTGGGTCCGCGTCTTCGGCCCGGCGACCGCGGAGGACTGCCGCGCCTACGTGGCGAGACAACCGCCGGGTCGCGACTACCGGACCTCTTCGAACTCGTAGATGCCAGCAGGCCCAAGGGCAAGCAGCTCCTGTCGGTACTCGTCCGAGAAGAGCTCAGGCTCGATGCCGAGGATGTTGCGATTCAGCTCGACGTCCATGCGGGCGGAGACGAGCCCCTTGTCGTTCTCCATCCAGACGGACAGGATCGCCAGGTTCGACGTGCAGAGCTCCGCGTAGGAGTACTCGACGAGCTCCGGTGCGAAGGATGCGCCCTCCGCTTCGATGCCGGCCGCGGCGGCCTCCACTTCCGGTGATGCGTCGCGCAGCGCCGTCCATGCGGCCGCAGCCTCGTCGCCGGCCTCCGCGGATCCGACGACGAAGACGGTGACCGTGCCGCGCGGGCTGGGGTCGGCCGCGACGTCCACGTTGTCGAAGCCGCCGACCGCATCGGGCAGGAGGAAGAGCAGCTCCTGCTCATACGCCGAGATGCGCGTGTACAGGTCAGGCGACGTCGTGCCCGCGGGAAGGTCGATCCACTTCGCGTGCTGCGTGAGGCACTGCGTCATCTGCATGGACACCGGCTGCTGGGTCATCTCCTGCATCGGGATGCCCTCGAGCGACGCCTGGGAGGGTGCCGTCTCCGAGGGCGCCGACTCGACACTGGCGCTCGCGGTCTGCGCCGGGGTGGATGCGGAACCCACGACGCTCGGGGCGCCCGCGGGCGCGCATCCGACGAGCAGCACCGCGAGCGCGGCGCAGACGATCGTCGCTGGAGTGAGACGGCGAGAAGGCATGAACCGACCCTACGAACCCGGCGGCCCGCATCCGGTCACGGAACCGTATCGACCCTCATCGCGAGCATCACGATTCGGAATCGGCGCATGGCGCCCCTCGCGCATCGAGGGCTACATTCGGAGCACCGAGCCAGCACGCCCACCGGGGAGAGCACCGTGATCCTGACGTTCCAGTTCCAACCCGTCGACGACCTCGAAGCCGCCGTGCAGCACTACCTCGACCTCGGCTGGGAGGAGGCGTGGCGCGAGGGCGAGCACACGGTGTCGCTGCAGATGCCGGAGCTCGAGATCGAGCTGATGCTCGACGACGAGCCCGGTTGGGGAGCAGCGGGCCCCATGTACTTCGTCGACGACGTGGCTGCGTGGCGAGCCGAGCATCCGACGGTTGTGACGGGCGAGCCACGCGACATCCCGGGCGGGAGGGTCATCGAGGTCTCGGCGCCCGGCCACACCTACTACGTGTTCTCGGTGATCGAGCCCGGGCCATGACCCCGGCCGCAGCGATCCGCCCAGGTGTCAGCTGACTCAGACCGTCCCGACGGGCCGCACCGTCGCAGTGAAGCCCGCCATAGGAGCGCCCACCGGCAAGCTGAAGGGCAGAAGTCCCCTCTCCCTGGATCAGACGTCGTCTTCCGCAGTGCACTGCAGCCAGTAATTGGCGACACAGGTGAACGGGTCGTCGCCCCGCAACCAGACCTTCCCGGTGTACAGGCACAACGGTGCGTTGGAGGGCATGTCGATGCTGCCGCCGAGGATGAGCTCTGCTCCCGGCGGCAGATCCAGCGTGTACAGGCCGATACCGGTCTCGATGGCGATCGTCTCGAAGCTGACGCACGCACCACTGGCGAAGGCATGGCTCCACGATGCCGTCTCCGGCAGGAACGGAGTGAACTCCGTGAGCTCGCCGAACGTGTCCCTGACGGTGAAGGTGACCGGCTCGCTTGACGAGTAGTGCCGCAGCTCGACGCGTTGTCCAACGTCGGTGAGATTCCGAATGCCGATCTCGTTGATGCCAGGCGGGTCGGTGACGAACGCGAAATCGACGTTGCACACTCCCGTGCTGAAGTCGTTGCAGCCGCCACCGGTGCCGGCACTTGCCGCCGCTTGCGGCGCCGCCGCCGCGACGGCGAGCACCGGGACGCCCCACGCTCCGGCGTGCAGCACGGCGCGACGATCTGAAGCCGCATCGGTCATGAGAATCCCCCCGAATTCGCGAACCCCCCGTCGATGCGTCGGCGTCGAGGCCCCGACGCCGAGTCTGTCAGGATTCTCAACAGCGAGTGAGCCCAGCCGGAGTTAACGAATATTCTTCGATCTGTTGAGGAATATTCCTCTTTCGCTGGATCACTTTCCGCACAGCGGCAGCCGCTCCAGCTGGGTCAAGGGGCTCGCGATTCGGAAACGGCGCACGGCATCGCGATAATCGGACCGTGATCATCGGGTCCGGGACGCTCTTGAACGTCGCACTCATCCTCGTCGGCGGCCTGCTCGGCATCCTCCTCGGCGACCGCCTCAAGGACCGGACGAAGGCGACCGTCACCGCCGTCCTCGGGCTGTTCGTGATCGTCCTCGGAGGGATGAGCGTCGCCGACATGGGCTCTCAGGCGCTCGCGGACGCGGCTGGTCCGTTCGCGATGATCGTCATCCTGCTGTCGCTCGTGTTCGGGGCGCTCTTCGGCTCCTGGCTGCGCATCGAGGACCGGCTCGAAGGCGTCGCCGGCTGGGTGCGACGCCGCCTCACCTCGGACGCGAACGGCGACGGTCGCTTCGTCGACGGGATGGTGACCGCGACGCTGCTCTTCTGCGTCGGCCCGCTCTCCATCCTCGGACCCATCTCCGACGGTCTGGGACTCGGCGCCGACCAGCTCTACGTGAAGGCCGTGCTCGACGGCTTCGCTGCGATGGCCTTCGCCTCGACCTTCGGGAAGGGCGTGCTCTTCGCCGCCATCCCGGTCGCGATCCTGCAGGGCGCGTTCACGCTCGTGGGATTCCTCGCGGGCGACGTCTTCAGCGACGCCCAGATCGACGGGCTTTCGGCGGTGGGTGGCCTCATCCTGATCGCGCTCGGCGTCCGCCTGGTCCCCCTGAAGCCGATCCCCGTCGGCGACCTGCTGCCAGCGCTGGTCATCGCCCCCGTGGCCCTGGCCTTCCTCTCCTAGCGGTGCGCGCCCCGTGGGCTGCGGTCAGCGCCCGCGGGTCGCGAGGCGCCGGAAGGTCGCAACCCCGGGAATGCTGTCGGTGCCGGTCGGCAGGGTTCCGCGGGCGAAGTCGCCCCAGACGGCGCGCAGCCGCTTGCCCTCGCGATCGATCTCCGCCCAGCTCGCGCCGCGCACGAGCGGTGCCCGATGCCACGTCTTCTCGCTGCCGAAGAGCAGCGGCAGCTCGATCATGTGGCAGGCACCCCACACGTTGTGCGGCGCCTTCCAGCTCACGACGTACGTCGATGCTCGGCCGCCTGCGCGCACGTGCCGCTTCGCGAACGTCGCCGCGTCGCGCCGGTAGACGAGCCACGTGAGCGCGCCGACAACGGCCCTCGCGAGCGGCTTCCCGACGATCGGCAGCTCGCTCAGGCGCTTGGTGGCCGGGATGCGCGGCACGAAGAGGAGTGCCTCCTCCGCGGTGAAGCCGATGAGCAGGTCGATCGCCGCAGCGTTCGCGTCCCGCCCGGCGAGCACGCCGGCATCGTCGGGCAGCGGATGCTGACCGTGCTGCGGGCTGAACGACATCGCCCCCTGCAATCCGTACGCGGACGAGGCACGCAGCGCGGCTGCTTGCGCCCGCACCACCTCGCTGACGGGGCTCGCGGTCGTGAGGTCGTCCGTCGCGTCGAGCATCCTGCCCTGCATCTCCTCCCGCCCGCCCGCCACGTTGAGGGGCGCGCTCTGGATGATGGCCCGCCGGAACAGGCTCGCCGCCTCCGGCAGCGCCATCAGCTGCACGATCGCGTGCGCGCCGGCCGACTGCCCGTAGGCGGTCACCTGACGCGGATCGCCGCCGAACGCCGCGATGTTGCGCTGCACCCAGCGGAACGCCTCGAGGATGTCGAGCAGCCCCAGGTTCGCGGGGCGCGCATCCGTGCCCCCGAGGAACCCGAACAGGCCGAGTCGGAACGTGACGTTGACGGCGACCACACGCTGCTCGGCGACGATCGGTGCCGGGTCCATCGCCGCAGCGTCGCCGGCGGCAGAGACATACGAGCCGCCGTGGATCCACACCATCACGGGCAGCTGCTCCCCGGGCCCCACCTCATCGGGCAGCGTGATCGACAGCCGCTGGCAGTCCTCGTCGACGCCGAGCTCGTCGATGCCGCTCCCCAGCACCTCCTCGAGCACGGGCATGGGCGCCTGCGGGCACGCGGGCGCCCAGCTCGTCGCAGCGAAGGTCTCGCCGTGGTCGGGTTCTGGCCGCGGGGCCCCGAACCTGTCGGCCCTCGCGTAGCGGATGCCCGTTGCCCGCACGATCTGCCGGCCACCGGGCCAGTCCTCCGTCCAGCCGGTGATCGGGCCGCAGGGAGGGGAGAAGCCGGGGGAGGAGACCATGCTCGAGTCTTGCATCCCGTCGCAGCGCTTCTCCCGATGCAGGCTTGCGCTTCCCCGGGCGTGTCGCCTAAGCTCGACCCTTGGTGCGCCGGGGTTCCCCTCTGGCGCGACCGTGTTGGTGTGCAACCGCCATCGACGCAGACAAGAGATCTTGGGCGGGGCCTTCTGGTTCCCGCGGTATCTACGGAGGAAACAATGGCAGCAGTGTGCCAGGTGACCGGGGCGGTTCCCGGATTCGGTCACAACATCTCGCACTCGCACCGACGGACCAACCGTCGGTTCGACCCGAACATCCAGAAGAAGAAGTACTTCGTGCCTTCCATGAAGCGCACGATCACGCTGACGCTTTCGGCTAAGGGCATCAAGGTCATCGACGCACGCGGCATCGAGTCCGTCGTCGCTGAGCTTCGTGCGAAGGGAGTCAAGTTCTAATGGCGAAGAAGAGCCAGGACGTACGTCCGATCATCAAGCTCCGCTCCACCGCTGGAACGGGCTACACCTACGTGACGAAGAAGAACCGTCGCAACACGCCTGACCGCCTCGTGCTGAAGAAGTACGACCCGGTCATCCGCAAGCACGTCGAATTCCGAGAGGAGCGCTAAACATGGCCAAGAAGAGCAAGATCGCCAAGAACGAGCAGCGCAAGGTCATCGTCGAGCGCTACGCGGAACGCCGCGCAGAGCTGAAGAAGGCGCTTGTCGACCCGAACGGCACCGACGAGTCGCGCGAGGCAGCTCGCGTCGGCCTCCAGAAGCTTCCCCGCAACGCTTCGCCGGTCCGCGTTCGCAACCGCGACAGCATCGACGGACGCCCCCGCGGCCACGTCTCGAAGTTCGGCATCTCGCGTGTCCGCTTCCGCGACATGGCACACCGTGGCGAGCTGCCAGGAATCACGAAGTCGAGCTGGTAACCACCGGCCCGCCAGCAATGGCGTAGTGCTTTCCGAAACCCCCGAGCGTCTTCGCTCGGGGGTTTCGTGCGTGCGGGGGATCGGGTCGCTGGAGTTTCGTGCGTGCTGGTTTTGCGTGCTTGGGCGCGGAACGGCGGCCCGGTGGCGTTTTTCGGTCTCGTGCCCGGGGCTCTCGCATCCTGGCCTGGGCAACTCTCGGGCCCCCTCCCGCCACTTGCGATCCCTCGCGGGCTCACGCACGTTCCCTGTCGGGCTCACGCACGTTCCCTGTCGGGCTCACGCAGCCCTCCGGCGCACTCTCGCTCTCGAGATGGCTTGCGCGCCTCCGGATGGGTTGCAATGCATCCGGAAGTGTGGAGGGCATCCCGAAACGAGCTACGAGGCCGGGGTTGCGCATCCAGCCATATCGTTTATCGTTATGCATATCGAGAAACGATATGGAGGAAGATCATGAACGCACGACAGAACGCGACAGGTTCGGACCGCGAAGCGAAGGAACTCGGCTACCTGTGGCCGCTCGGCATCGCCGCCGCCGGACTCGTCGTCCTCAAGCCGCTCGAGAACGTCATCGGCTTCCTCGTCGACGGCCAGGTGCGTGTCAACGCATCGTTCGAGGGAGCGGCAGTTTCGCTCCCCACTCCTGTCGGTGCCGACGTCCCGCTTGACGGGGCCTCGACGATCCTCGTCGCGAGCGACCTCATCCCCACCGGCGCCCTCGTGCTGCTGCTCATCGGCCAGGTCATCGGTGCGCTCCTGAGCCTCGCCGCCGTGTGGATGCTCCTCCTCTTCGCCAGGAACCTCGCGAAGGGCGACTTCTTCGGCGGCAAGAGCATCCGCCTCCTCGACTGGTCGTCGGGGCTCGTCATCGCGGCCCTCGCCGCACCGGGGTTCTTCGAACTCCTCGGCACGAACTGGACGATTGCGAAGCTCGGCTGGGACGGACGAGACGCCCCGGAGCCGACGGTCCTCGACCAGACGTGGACGTTCCTGCTCATCCTCGTGATCGTGCTCGTCGTGAACCTCATCATGCGCCGCGGCGCTCGCCTGCAGCAGGACCAGGAAGGGCTCGTCTGATGGTGCCGGACCCCTTCGAGGAGCCGAACCACATCGTGTGCCACCTCGGGGAGATCATGGCGAGGCGCGGGATCACGCTCGTGGAGCTCTCGGAACGTGTGGGGATCAGCGTGGTCAATCTGTCAGTCCTCAAGAACAACCGCGCCAAGGCGGTGCGCTTCGAGACGCTCGCGAGGCTCTGCGCGGTCCTCGAGTGCAAGCCGGGCGAGCTGCTCGACTTCCTCCCGCCAAGCTGAGCCTCCGCCGCGCGCCTCCCACCGCATCCGGTCCGTGAGTAGGGCAGTTTCCTCCCGTCGTGGCGTCATGGATGGGGGGGAACTGCCCTATCCCGCGCCGCGCCTCCCGCGGTCCGTGCTCCCGCCGCGTCGGGTCCGTGAATGGGGCGGTTTCCTCCCGTCACGGGCACGTGGATGGGGCGAAGCTGCCCTATCCCGGCCCGTCCTGCCCCGCCCGGTCCGTGAGTGGGGCGGTTTCCTCCCGTTTCGGGCGCGGGGATGGGGCGAAGCTGCCCTATCCCGGCCCGTCCTGCCCCGCCCGGTCCGTGAGTGGGGCAGTTTCCTCCCGTTTCGGGCGCGGGGATGGGGCGAAGCTGCCCTATCCCGGCCCGTCCTGCCCCGCCCGGTCCGTGAGTAGGGCAGTTTCCTCCCGTCCTGGGGGCGTGGATGGGAGGAAGCTGCCCTATCCGCGCCCCGCCCCGCCCCGCCGCGCCCGGCGCCTCCCGCTGCGTCCGCCACGCGAATGGGGCAGTTTCCTCCCGTCTTGGCCGCGGGGATGGGGCGAAGTTGCCCTATTCCGGCCCGTCCTGCCCCGCCCGGTCCGTGAGTAGGGCAGTTTCCTCCCGTCTCGGCGTCATGGATGGGGGGAAGCTGCCCCATCCCGGCCTGTCCTGCCCCGCCCGGTCCGCGAATGGGGCAGTTTCCTCCCGTTTCGGCCGCGGGGATGGGAGAAAACTGCCCTATCAGAGCGAAGGTCTTTGTCGGCGGGGTGCGTGAGAATGGCACGCATGTCAGAAGTTCGAGGCGCAGACGCCTTCCGCAGCGCACGTGACCAGCTGCTCGCCCTCCGCACAGACGCTGGGCGCGCGAGCCGGGAGTTCGAATGGCCCGAAGTCGGAGACAGCTTCAACTGGGCGCTCGACTGGTTCGACCAGATCGCCGAGGGCAACGACCGCACCGCGCTCTGGATCGTGGAGGACGACGGCAGCGAGGCGAAGTACAGCTTCGACGACCTGCGCCGGCGATCCAACCGGGTCGCGAACTGGCTCGAGGCGCAGGGCATCCGCCGCGGTGACGTCGTCATGCTCATGCTCGGCAATCGCCGCGAGCTCTGGGAGGCGATGCTCGGCGCGCTCAAGCTCGGCGCCGTCATCCTCCCCACGTCCGTGGTGCTCGGCCCGCACGACCTCGACGACCGCGTCGAACGTGCCAGGGTGCGTCTCGTCATCGCCGAGGAGGCCGACGCGGTGAAGTTCGACAACGTCCTCGGCAGCTACCGCATCGCGCAGGTGGGCGCTGGCCTCGAGGGGGCCGCGCGGGAGGCGTGGCTCGACTTCAACGACATCTACGACACGTCGGATGCGCCGATCGAGAAGCGGACGGCAAGCGACGACGCCGCCCTCATCTACTTCACCTCCGGTACGACGAGCCACCCGAAGATCGTGGTCCATTCGCACCGCTCCTACCCCGTCGGGCACCTCTCGACGATGTACTGGATCGGCGTCGAGCCGGGCGGCGTGCACCTCGCGATCAGTGCGGCGGGCTGGGGCAAGCACGCATGGAGCAGCTTCTTCGCGCCCTGGAACGCCGAGGCGACGGTCTTCGTCGTCAACTACCAGCGCTTCGACGCGGCCCTCCTGCTCGACCAGCTCGACAAGGCGGGCGCAACCTCGTTCTGTGCCCCGCCGACGGTGTGGCGCATCCTGGTGCAGCACGGCAAGTCAGCGAAGCCCCGGGCGATGCGGGAGCTGCTCTCAGCCGGTGAGCCACTGAACCCCGAGGTCATCGCGCGCATCCACGCCTGGTGGGGGCTCGAGATCCGCGACGGCTACGGCCAGACCGAGACGACCGCCCTCATCGCGAATGCACCGGGCGATGTCATCAAGCCGGGTGCCATGGGGCATCCGCTGCCCGGGATGAACGTGGTGCTCCTCGACCCGGTGACGGGCGTCGAAGGCGACGAGGGGGAGATCTGCCTCGACATGCGTGGTGAGCGCCCCGTGAACCTCATGACCGAGTACCTCGGCTCACCCGCGGCGACCGACAACGCGGTGCGCGACGGCTTCTTCCATACCGGTGACGTCGCGGTGCGCGATGAGAACGGATGCATCACCTTCGTCGGGCGCACCGACGACGTGTTCAAGTCGTCCGACTTCAAGGTGTCGCCGTTCGAGGTCGAGAGCCTCCTCCTGGAGCACGATGCCGTCGCGGAGGCGGGCGTCGTCGGGGCGCCGGACGCGACGAAGCTCAACATCACGAAGGCCTACGTGACGCTCGCGGCTGGCTGGGAGTCGAACCGGCAGACCGCGCTCGAGGTGCTCCGGCATGCCCGCGCGGTCATGCCGCCGTACATGCGGGTTCGGCGTCTCGAGTTCTTCGAGCTGCCGAAGACGGCGTCCGGCAAGATCCGTCGCGTCGAACTCCGCAATCGCGAGATCGAGGCCGATGGCACCCGTCTCGCCGAGGAGTGGCGCGACGACGACTTCCCGGAGATCAAGCGGCGCTGAGTGGTCTCCGTCGCTGCTGGGGCGACGCCACTACTTGGGCCCATCAAGCGCCGATACGGGCATCGATCCGGTCCAGAACGGCCACGAACCGGTGAATTCCGTGGCAAGACGCGGCGTGTCAGGCGAATCTGCAAGCGAGAGGCCCTGGTTTTGGTAGGTTGACGAAGGTCCTGCCGCGGAATCCCGCGGAACTGCAGGACTTCTGAACCCAACATGCTGCACTCGCAAGGGCGGGGCTGCGTCCTAAGGAGGACATATGGCAGACAAGACTGTGAACAAGACCGAACTCGTTGCCGCGATCGCGACCGAGACCGGCCAGAGCCAGGCTGTTGTTGGAAGCGTCCTCGACGCACTCTTCAGCGAACTCGCCTCGAACGTTGCCAAGGGCACGAAGGTCACGATCCCGGGCTGGCTCTCCGTTGAGCAGACCGCTCGTGCCGCGCGCACCGGCCGCAACCCTCAGACGGGTGAAGCCATCCAGATCGCCGCCTCGAAGGGCGTCAAGATCTCGGCTGGCTCGAAGCTCAAGGCCGCAGCTAAGTAGTCTTCGCGCCTGAATGCACGCGGGGTCGCTTCCACTCGGAAGCGGCCCCGCGTTCTTGTCCCAGCCGGTCGCTTCCCCTGTGGATGACAAGCCCGAGCGCCAGCGACGATCTACACTTGATGATCATGCCTACGCCCCTCGATTCCGGTTCCACGATCGAGGCGGCGGCAACTGCGGATAGGGGCGGCAGCAAGGCCGAGCGCAATCGCGCGAGCGCCGACTCCTGGTCGCTGCACACGAAGCGCATGATCGTGCTCGGGCCGGCGATCTTCCTCCTCGCGGCCCTCGTGGCGGTCATCTGGGGGCTCGCCTACGGTGGCGGAGCGACCCCGCTCATCGTCTCCGACCCTGGACCCATCGTCATGTGGGGTGTGCCGGTTGCGCGTCTCGCGCTGAACCTGTCGGCCTCGGTCACGATCGGCGCCCTGGTGCTGGCGGCGTGGGCGGCGAGTCGCAAGCAGCCCGAGTTCGAGCGGGCCATGACGATCGCCTCGTCCGGTGCCGCGGCCTGGGTGGTGTCCACGGCGGCTGCGGCCTTCCTCACCTACCTGCAGATCTCCAACGCCGCGTTCTCGCTCGACGCCGCCTTCGGGCAGGGACTGCTCTTCTTCTTCACCTCGCTCGAGCTCGGCCAGGCGTGGGTGCTGGCGCTCGGCATGGTGCTGCTGCTGTCGGTTGTGGTGTTCGCGAGCCGCAGCCCGTGGATGGTCGGGCTCTCGGCCGCGTTCTCGCTCTTCTGCCTGTGGCCGCTCGGGGCGCAGGGCCACGCCGCGGGCGCCGCGAACCACGAGACCGTCGTGGGTGGCATCACCCTGCACTACATGGGCGCCGCGCTCTGGCTCGGTGGCCTCCTCGTCGTCGCGATCCTCGCGCCGCGCATGCCGGACGTCCGCCGCCTCGCAGTGATCGAGCGCTACTCGTCGCTCGCCCTCGTCGCGTTCATCGTGGTCGCCGCATCCGGTGTCGTCGCGAGCGTCGCCAACATCGGCTCGTTCGCCGAGCTCGCCTCGCCATACGGGGTCATCGTCATCGTGAAGGCGGTTGTGCTCGTGGTGCTCGGCTTCATCGGCTGGGCGCAGCGGCGGGGACTCATCAACCGGATGCGCGCTGCCGTCGAGCAGGGAGCATCCACCCGCAAGCCCATGGTGTGGCTCATCTCGCTCGAACTCGCCTTCATGGGCATCGCGTCCGGTGCCGCAGCGGCGCTCGGTCGTACCCCGTCGCCCGTCACGGAGGTCACGGCCGACCAGCTCGCGGCCCCGACGCCGGCGCAGCTGCTCACGGGCGAGCTGCTGCCTCCTGAGTTCGAGCCGTTCCGTCTGCTCACCGAGTGGCGTCTCGACCCGATGTGGACAACGCTGTGTCTCTTCGGCCTGTTCTTCTACATCGCCGGGGTCCTGCGCCTGCGTCGCCGCGGCGACGAGTGGCCGCTTGGTCGCACGATCTCATTTGTCCTCGGCATCGTGATCCTGCTGTACCTCGTCAACGGCTCGCTCATCGTCTACGGCAAGTTCGTCTTCAGCTTCCACATGACGCAGCACATGTTCCTCACCATGCTGGTTCCGATCATGTTCGTGCTGTCGGCCCCCATGACGCTCCTCCTGCGCAGCGTGCACGCGCGCCACGACGGCAGCCTCGGCACGCGCGAGTGGGCGCTCAAGTTCGTGCACTCGAGGTGGGCGAAGTTCTTCTCGCACCCCATCGTGTCCGCCGTCGTCTTCGCTGGCTCGCTGCTCGTCTTCTACTACACTCCGCTGTTCCGCTGGGCGGTGACCGACCACGTCGGGCACATGTGGATGATCGCCGACTTCCTCATCGTCGGCTACCTCTTCGCCAACGCGCTCATCGGCATCGACCCGATCGGCACCCGCGCCCCCTACCCGATGCGCCTCATCGCCCTCGTGCTGGTCATGACGTTCCACGCCTTCTTCGGCCTCAGCATCATGAGTGGCACGGGCCTGCTGCTCGCCGACTGGTATGGCGCGATGGGCAGGCCGTGGGGAGCTGATGCCATCACCGACCAGCAGATCGGCGGTGCCATAGCGTGGGGTGTCGGCGAGGTGCCGACGGTGCTCCTCGCGATGCTCGTCGCCTACTCGTGGTCCCGGTCCGACGACCGGGAGGCGAAGCGGCGCGACCGGAAGGCCGACCGTGACGGCGACGCGGAGCTCGAGGCGTACAACGCGCAGCTCAAGGTGATGGCCGACCGCACGGAGGCGCTGGAGAAGCGCAAGCAGGAGCGGCTCCAGCGCGAGCAGCAGCAGGAGTCCACCAAGTGACGATCGTCCTCACCCCGGAGCAGCAGGGTGTGTTCGACGCCATCGAGCACACGCGCGAGCACCTGTTCGTGACGGGGCGCGCCGGCACGGGCAAGTCGACGCTCCTCAACCACCTCGCGTGGCACACGTCGAAGCAGCTCGTCATCGCGGCACCCACGGGAGTCGCGGCCCTCAACGTGGGCGGGCAGACCATCCACTCGCTCTTCAAGCTGCCGATCGGCGTCATCGGGGATGCGCCCATCGAGCAGAACGGGGATGTGCGGAAGCTGCTCAACAAGATCGACACGCTCGTCATCGACGAGGTGTCGATGGTGAGCGCCGACCTCATGGACGCCATCGACCGCTCGCTGCGGCAGGCGCGCCAGCGGAAGAACGAGGCGTTCGGCGGCGTGCAGCTCGTGATGTTCGGCGACCCGTTCCAGCTGGCGCCGGTGCCGCCGTCGGACCCCGATGAGCGCGCGTACTTCCGCGACCACTACCGTTCGCTGTGGTTCTTCGACGCGAGGGTGTGGCAGGAGGCGGAGCTGCGCATCCACGCCCTGCGCGAGATCCACCGGCAGCACGAGGACGAGTTCAAGAACATCCTCACGGCCGTCAGGTACGGGCAGGTCACGGCCGACATGGCGAACCGCCTCAATACGGTCGGCGCGAGGCCCGCCCCGGCCGACGGCACGATCACGCTCGCGTCGCGCAACGCGCAGGTCTCTCGCATCAACGCGCAGAACCTTGAGCGCCTGCCCGGGGCGTCGATGACCGCGAACGCCGACATCTCGGGGGAGTTCGGCGGCCGCAACTTCCCCGCGGATGAACGCCTCGATCTGAAGGTCGGCGCGCAGGTGATGTTCCTGCGCAACGACTCTGACGGGCGCTGGGTGAACGGCTCGATCGGTGAGGTCACGCGCATCGACAAGACCGTCTACGTCGAGATCGATGGCGACGAGCACGAGGTGGAGCCCCTCGTGTGGGAGAAGCTGAAGTACTCGTACTCGCCGGATACGCGGGAGCTGTCGCGCGACGTCGTGGGGGAGTTCACGCAGTTCCCGCTGCGGCTCGCGTGGGCGGTGACCATCCACAAGTCCCAGGGGAAGACCTACGATCGCGCCGTCGTCGACCTCGGGGCGAGGGCCTTCTCGCCCGGGCAGACCTACGTGGCCCTGTCGCGCATCCGGGCGCTCGATGGGCTGCATCTGTCGCGGCCGCTGCAGCCGAACGACATCTTCGTGGATGACAATGTGCTGCGGTTCATGAAGTCGGTCAGCGACGCCGCGAAGCAGCAGCAGGGCTAGCTCAGACGGCTGGCCGCCGAGGCTGTCGTCCCGTTTCCCAAAGATTTCCCTGGTCGTCGGAATACCGTCACAGTTCTATGCGTTTGAATAACTTGTATCCGCAACAATGTGTTACGTTGTCCAGGACTTGACCGAGACAGCACCCAACGACCCTTCAGGAGAAGACATGAGCATCAGCGCAGCAGACATCAACGGCTGGACCGCCGGCACCTGGAACATCGACCCCACGCACACCGAGGTCGGCTTCGTCGTTCGCCACCTCGCGATCAGCAAGGTCCGTGGCGGCTTCGAGACCTTCTCGGGCACCATCACGACGGGTGAGACGATCGAGGAGTCCACGGTCAACGCCGAGGTCGAGGTCGCATCGGTCAACACGAAGCAGCCTGCTCGTGACCAGCACCTCGCGACCTCCGACTTCTTCCTTGCCGAGGAGTTCCCGACCTTCACGTTCGCCTCCTCCGCCACGCGCGTCGAGGGCGACTCGGTCAAGGTCGACGGCGAGCTCACGCTCCGCGGCGTCACCAAGCCCGTCACGTTCGATGTCGAGTTCGGTGGCATCACGACCGACGGCTACGGCCAGAAGAAGCTCGGCTTCGAGGCTGTCACGAAGATCAACCGCAAGGACTTCGGCGTCAACTGGAACGCACCGACCGAGGCCGGCGGCCTCACGCTCGGTGACACCGTCACGATCAACCTCGACGTGCAGGCGACGCTCGCCGTCTAAGGACGAACCAGGTCGCTTCGGCGGCCGAGGCGCGATCCCCCGATCGTGTTGCGCGTCTCCCCTGAACGCGCACAAGATGGCCGGACACCGTGTGTCCGGCCATCTTCGTGTCTCCGTCGCCGACCACCCCGCGGCGAGCTCGGGCTGCAGCAGGCCGGCGAGTGCCGGAAGGTGACCGTAGGGTTGCAGAGTGTCAGCTCCTGCAGGTTCCCCGGAATCCGCCCCTCGGCGCGTGCTGATCGCGGGTGCCGCCGGCGTCGGGAAGACGGCGGTTGCGCGCCAGGTGGAACGCAACGCGAACCTTCCGCACACTGAGATCGACGCCCTGTTCCATGGCCCGGGATGGACGGTGCAGCGCGGGTTCCTCGAGTCCGTCGACGCGTTCACCAGCGAGGAGCGCTGGGTCACGGAGTGGCAGTACGCGACTCAGCTCGGTGACCTGCTCACGAGCCGGGCCGACACGCTCGTGTTCCTCGACTACTCGGTCTGGACGCACATGTCGCGGCTCGTGCGGCGCACGCTCCGCAGAAGACTGCGGCGCGTCGAACTGTGGAACGGCAACATCGAGCCTCCCCTGCACACGATCCTCGTCGACCCGGAGCACATCGTCCGGTGGGGGTGGAAGGGGCGCGCCAAGATTCGCCGGAGAGTGGACGCGGCCGAGCGGGCCCGGCCGAACCTCCGCGTGATCCGTCTCCGGTCGCAGGCCGAGGCCGACGACTGGCTTCGGAGCCTGCGCCCGCATCGCTGACGTGACGAGCCCCGCGTGTTGCGATGCACGCCCCGTAGGCTCTGCCCATGGGAACGACGAACTACGCGAGCACGTTCATCCAGATCGCCGACGACTGCCCCGTCGACGAGGCTGAGGCGCCGCCCGAGTCGGCGAAGGGGCCGACCATCGCGAGCCTCCAGCACGCCCTCATCGCCGCGCACCCGTACGAGTACACGTCCGACGATGTGCTCTTCGAGACCTACGCCGTGCGCAACGCGGTACCGGCTGAGGAGCGGGACGCGGCCAGGGCCGCCTTCTTCGCCAAAGACCAGGCGTGCCTTCGCGCGTCTCCCCTCGGGAAGCGCTGGGGGTGGGGCATCCACTCCGACGATGAGGCGCGAGTCGCGCTCGTGCCGCTCGGCTCGGACGAGTACGAGGAGAAGGCGGGCGACGCGTCGCTCACGCAGCTCAAGGCGATGCGCTCGAAGCGCGCATGAGCGGCACGAACCGAAGCGGCGTGCTTGTCGTCGGGAGCGTCTCCGCCGACCTCACCGCCTTCTCCGCCCGGCCGCCGGAACCCGGCGAGACGCTGCGGGGCGACAGCTTCAGCCTGGCCCTCGGGGGGAAAGGGGCGAACCAGGCCGTCGCGGCCGCCCGCGCTGGCGCATCCACCTCGTTCATCGCGTGCGTCGGCGACGACACGTTCGGCACGATGGTCACGCGCGAGCTCGTCGACGCCGGCGTGGGTGTCGACAGGCTGCGGACGGTGTCAGGGGAGACGGGTATCGCGCACATCCGCGTGGATGCGAGCGGCGAGAACTCCATCGTCATCGTGCCGGGAGCGAACGACGCGCTCGATGAGGCGACCGTCGTGCAGGGCATCCGCGACTCCGCGGCCACGAGCTCGGTGCTGCTCACCCAGCTCGAGACTCCCGCGCGGCTGACCGCGAGCATCCTGCGCACGGCGCGGGATGCCGGGATCACGACGATCCTCGACCCGGCGCCCGCCGCACCTCTCGACGAGGAGGTGTGGCGCCTCGTCGACCTCGTCACCCCCAACGAAACGGAGGCGCGGATGCTCACGGGCATCGTCGTCGACTCGGAGGCGAGCGCCGTCGAGGCCGGACGGTGGTTCCTCGACCGCGGCGTCGGGGCGGTGCTCGTCACGCGCGGCGGGGACGGGACGACGCTCGTGACGCCCGAACGCGCGGAGACGTTCCCCGTGATCGAGGTCGACGCCGTCGATACGACGGCGGCCGGCGACGCCTTCGCCGGTGCGCTCGGGGCTGCGCTCGCTGGCGGGGGATCGCTGGAAGCGGCGATCCGGTTCGGGGCGGCCGCTGGTGCTCTCGCCGTCTCGAAGCGCGGGGCCTCGCCGAGCATCCCGACGGCCGCCGAGATCGAGGAGTTGCTCGCCAGCTGATGCGGCCAACTTGCGTGATGGATCGGCGCTCGCCGCGTTGAGAGTAGCGTCTTGGCCTCGTTGATCACGGAAGTTGGCCGCCGGGCGGCGCGCGCGGCAGGGTGTGGAGCGGAGCCCACCGGCTGCCGTCGAGCGCCCCGGCTGCGCAGTCGCTGTCCAACTTCAGTGCAATATCGGGCCGAGCGGCGCCAAAACAGCGCTTTCGGCCCGAAATCGCACTGAAGTTGGTCAGCGGACCCCTGCGCTTACGCGGACAGCGCCGCGCTTCGGTCCTGCACGTGCCACGGCGAACCGTAGCCGGCGGGCTCCGCCGAGCCGAGCAGCTCCAGGAACGGCTTCGCGTCGAACGCCTCGGGCGCGAGCACGCCGGCACCAGACCAGACGCCCGTCGCGAGCAGCTCGAGGGCGATGACCGGGTTGATAGCGGTCTGCCAGACGACGGCCTGCGAATTGTCCTTCGCCATCGTCTGCTCGTTGTCGGCCACGTGGTACAGGTACACCTGCTTCGGCTCGCCGTCCTTGCCCTTGCCGGTCACGAGGAGGCCCGCGCAGGTCTTGCCGCGCATCCGGTCGCCCAGCTTCGCTGGGTCCGGCAGCACCGCGGCGACGACATCGCGAGGCGACACCTGCTGGCCCTTGACGCTGACCGGGTCGGTGCTGTCGAGGCCGAGCATGTGCAGCGTCTTGAGCACGTCGATGAACTCCTGGCCGAGTCCGTACTTGAACGTGACGCGCTTCGCGTCGGTCCACCGCGGCATGAGGAGCACCTCCTCGTGCTCGACGTTGACGCACTCGACGGGGCCGATGCCCTCGGGGAAGTCGAACACCTCAGCTTCGCTGAAGGGCGGCGTCGTGTACCAGCCGCGCTCGCGCTCGAAGATGACGGGCGGGTTGAGGCATTCCTCGATGGTCGTCCAGATCGAGAAGGACGGGGCGAAGTCGTAGCCCTCGACGGTGAGGTTGGCGCCGTCGCGCACGCCGAGCTCGTCGATCTCCGAGAACAGCTCATCTTCCGCATAGCGGGCGAACACGTCCGAGAGGCCTGGCTCGACGCCGATGCCGCACAGCGCCAGGACGCCGCGCTCCTTCAGTGCCGCATCGTGCTCGAACTGCTCGTCGCCGAGCTTCACGCCGGTCTGCTCGTGCGGATGCTCGGGGTGCGGCTTCGAGAGGCTCATCGCCATGTCGAGATAGGTCGCGCCGGCACCGGTGACGCCGGTGAAGATGGGCATCACGAAGCGGGGGTCGACCGCGTTGAGGACGTGGGTGATGCCGTTGTCGCGCACGAGCGCCTCGACGGCGCCGGGGTCGGACGCATCCACCTGGGCCGCGCGGAATCGGTCGTCGCCGAGTTCGGCGACGAGATCCTGCGGGCGGGAGGGGTCGTAGTCGGCGATGAGGCAGGAGTCGAAGAAGCTGCGTCGCTTCGCGATGCGGGCAGCGGCTGCGCCGACGCCTCCGGCACCGATGATGAGGATATGCACGAAAGGCCTTTCTCTGATCACGTGCGGTGGATGTGCTGCCCGGTCCACGGTGTGAACCTTGCGGTTGGTAGGTCATGCGGTGCGGCTCGAGTGCCCAGCCGAGAGGCGGGACGCCCTGGCCGCGGGTCAGTCTTCCGGGGCGAGGATCGCCGAGTGGCGGTTGATGGTGCGCTTCTCGAAGTAGTCCTTCGAGCCGGGCATCGCGGCCCAGACGAACATGAGGATGAAGCCGATGACAAACGAGCCGATGCCGATGACGAACGCGCTGCCGAGGCCGAAGAAGGTCGTGTATCCGTATTCGGGGTTGGCCATGTCGATCGCCGACTGGAAGAACGCCCACACCATGAACACGCCGCCGAGCAGCGGGAACAGGAACCGGTAGAGGAAGTTGCGGGTCGACGTGAAGAGGCTCGTGCGGAAGTACCAGATGCAGGCGAAGCTCGCGATGCCGTAGAAGAACGCGATGGCGAGGCCGATCGAGAGGATCGAGTCCTGCAGCACGCTGTTCGACACGAAGCTCATGCCGACGTAGTAGACGATCGCGACGATGCCCATGAGGAGCGTCGAGAACGTCGGGGTCTTCGACTTCTCGCTCACCACGGCGAAGCGCTTCGGGAGCGCCTTGTACACGCCCATCGCGAAGGTGCCGCGGGCGGTGGGCAGGATCGTGGTCTGCGATGACGACAGCGAAGAGACGGCGACGGCGAGCACGAGGAACCAGCCCCACGGGCCCATCGCGAGGTCGGTGAGCACCGAGAAGACGTCGTCCGCGTTCTCCTCGTTGGCGAGGCCCGTGCCGGTCTCGCCGAGGCCGGCGTACATCATGACGACGATCGTGATGCCGACGTACGTGATGAGCAGCAGCACGGTCGAGAGCACGGCTGCGCGGCCCGGGGTCTTCTTCGGGTCCTTCGTCTCCTCGGTCAGGGCGAGGCAGGTGTCCCAGCCCCAGTAGATGAAGAGAGCGAGGATGATCGCCTGCACCATGCCGGTGCCGTCCGCGAGGAACGGGTTGAACCAGTCGATGCTGACGGGCGTCGGGTCGGGCGCCGTGCCGTTGAAGTAGCCGACGAGGCAGCCGACGACAAACGCCGCCATGGCCGCGTACTGGATGACGAGCAGGACGACCTGCATCTTCTCGCCCAGCTCGATGCCGCGCATGGAGATCCACGTCATGACGGCGATGATGACGGCGCCGAAGAGCGTCACGACGACCCGGTTCTCGGCGAGCGATCCGTCTCCGACGAGCAGCAGGATGTAGACGGAGGCGATCTCCGCGAGGTTCGCCATGACCAGGATCCCGGCGACCGCGAGGGCCCAGCCCGACATCCAGCCGGTGCGAGGGCCGAAGGCCTTGGCCGCCCAGGTGAAGACGGTGCCGCAGTCGTTGAGCTCGTTGTTGAGCTCGCGGTACGCGAAGGCCGTGAACATCATCGGGATGAACGCGAGGATGAACGCGATGGGAGCCTGCTCGCCGACGGCGATCACGACGAAGCCGAGGGTCGCGGCGAGGGAGAAGAGGGGCGCCGTCGAGGCGAGGCCGATGACGGTCGACCCCCAGATGCCGAGTCGTGCTGGGGCGAGCCCCTTGCCGATGGGCGTCTGGGTGGCGAGGGCCTCGGTAATGGGGCCAGGCTGTGCGTTGGTCATCGTTGTCTCCCGCATCAAAGGGCCTGCCGCGTTCGCGGAGTGAGCACGAACTTACCATTTGGTCGGTGATGCGCCGAGAGTTTTCCCGCATCCCGTCGTAACGGTTGTGTTTCCGCGCAGGCGCTGCAGTCGGCGTGAGCGAGGGACCCGACCCGCCCCGCAGGCTGCGCTGCTGCTGGCCCTAGGCGCGCAGCTGCGCGATCGCGTCCATGATCTCGGCTGTCGACTCCGCGTTGATGAACTTCTCGTTCTCCGAGCCCACGCTGAGCAGCGCGTTGTGGTTCATGCCGTCACCGACGAACAGCACGAGCCGAGCGACCGAGGCGTCGCCGATAGCCCGAACCAGGGCGTCGAACCAGCCCGCGCGGCACTGGCGGAGCACGTCGAGCGCGTCCTTGTCACCGGTCTGCGCGAGGCGGTACACCGCTTCCACGAGCCGTTCGAGGAGGCTGTCCCGATCCTGCGACGAGACGATGTAGTACGAGACGGCGTTGTCGAGGTCGGCGAGCATGTTGTCGGCGTCGACGCGTGCCTGCCCCCGCAGCTCTTCGAGGAGCGCATCCCCGAGCGCCTGCTTCGACGAGAAATGGTGCAGCACCCCGGCCTTGGAGAGCTTGCAGGTGGTGCCAACGGCCTCGAGAGTCGTCCCGCGCACGCCGGAGTCGACGAGCAGGTTCATATACGCGGTGAGGATCTTCTCCCGCTGACCGGAGACGGTGAGCATTCCGCCATGGTACCGAGGAAAGCGCCCGAGTTGAGTGCGGGTAGCGTGGGGTCATGACTGACGTTGACGTGCTCATCATCGGCGGCGGCGCGATGGGCCTGTCGACCGCGTGGCAGCTGGCGAGGCGCGGCAGGCGCGTGCGCCTGCTCGAGCAGTTCCAGCCCGGTCACCACATGGGCGCATCCCACGGGGCGACCCGCAACTTCAACACGTCGTACACGCAGCCGGATCTCGTCGCGATGCTGCACGAGTCTCGGGCGCTGTGGGGCGAGCTCGAGCTCGACTCGGGCCGCCAGATCCTCGACCTCGTTGGTCTCGTGAACCACGGACCGGGGGCGGCGAGCCCCGAGGTGCACGGCGCGATCTCCGCGAGCGGCGAACCGGCCGAGCTGCTCTCGACGCAGGATGCGGGCGAACGGTGGCCTGGCATCCGCTTCGACACCGAGGTGCTGCACCTCCCGAGGGCGGGACGCGTGCGGGCCGCGGATGCGCTCACGAGCATGGCCGAGCTGGCCGCTGCGAGCGGCGCGGAGCTGAGCTGGGGCATGCGAGCAGTGAACGTCGTCGAGCAGGCCGAACACGTGGTCGTCGAGGCGCACTCCTGGGGTGAGGAGGCAGAGCATCGCGGTCACGCGCGCGAGACGATCACGGCGAAGGTCGTCGTCTCTGCGGTGAACGCGTGGACCCGCACGCTGCTCGGCGGGGCCGTCGAGCTGCCGCGCCTGCGCGTCACGCAGGAGGCGCCCGTGCACTTCCGCGAGTTCAACGGGTACGTCGACTGGCCGAGCTTCAACCACCTGCCGGCGCTCGGGAGGCCCGGCTACGAGGGGTGGCTCTCGCCCGTGTATGGGATGCTCACCCCCGGCGAGGGGATCAAGGCGGGATGGCACGGGGTCGGGCCAGTCGTCGATCCGGACTCGCGGGACTTCCTGCCGGTGTCCGCGCAGCTCGACGGCATCAGGCAGTACGCGCGGGACTGGCTGCCCGGCGTCGACGCGGACAGCGCCGACCCGATCAGCTGCACCTACACGACGACCGACGACGCCAGGTTCGTGATCGACCGGGTCGGCCGCATCGTGGTGCTCGCTGGCTTCGCGGGGGAGGGGTTCAAGTTCGTTCCCTCGATCGGCCGCCTCGGGGCCGACCTCGCCGAGAACGGTGCCGGTGCAGCTCCCGAGCTGTTCTCGATCAGCCGACCGCGCTCGCTCGCCCCGCAGCCGCTCCGGTAGCGACCGTGCGCATCCGTCGCGGGGCGTCGGACCCGCAACCCGCAACCGTCTCCGGGTGGGTTTCGCGCCTGCGGATGCTCTGCAAGCCATCCGCAGGCGCGAAACCCATCCCGAAAGCGAGGGTCGTCGTGGCGTGAGCCGGACCGTCGGTCAGACCGTCGGCCATGCCGCGGGTGAAGCTGCTCAGGTGGCGCCGCCTACGCGGTGAGGGTGCGGAGCGTCTCGGCGAGCGTCGTCGTGGGGCGTCCGGACACTCGGGAGAGGTCGCCGGTGGTCAGGGCGAGCCCTCCGTCGCGGATGTTCGCGTCGAGGCCCGTGATGAAGCCGATGGTGCCTTCGTCGAGCCCGTTCGAGGTGAGGGCGGCCTTGTGCTCCTCCGTGGTGAGGGCGCGGTACTCGACGTCGCGGCCGATCGCGTCGGCGAGGGTCTTCGCGAACTCCTCGAAGTCCCAGGCCTTGTCGCCGGAGAACTCGTAGACCTTGCCTTCGTGGCCGTCTTCGAGCGCGATCGCGGCGATGCCGGCGGCGTAGTCGGCGCGGGAGGCGCTGGCGACGCGGCCCTTGCCTGCGCTGTTGACGATGACCCCCGTCGTCTCGCCCTGGGCGATGTCGGCGACGTAGTTCTCCGTGTACCAGCCGTTGCGCGCGATGGTGGAGGGAAGGCCGGATTCGCGGATGAGCGACTCGGTCGCGACGTGCTCAGGCGCGAGGATGAGGGCATCCGGGTCGCCGCCGAGGACGCTCGTGTAGACGATGCGGGCCGCGCCCTTGGCCTTCGCCGCGTCGATGACCGCTTCGTGCTGCGCGACGCGGGTGCCCACTTCACTGCTGGAGATGAGCACGACGGTGTCGCCTTCGTTGATGGCGGCGGTCGCGGTGTCGGGCTGCGAGTAGTCGATGGTGGCGGTGCGAACGCCCTTCGCTGCGAGCTGCGCGAGTCGCTCGGCGTTGCGGCCGCCGGCGACGATCTCGGTGGGGGTCGCGCCGCGCTCGAGGAGGCTGTCGATGACGAGGGTTCCGAGCTGTCCGGTCGCGCCGGTGATGACGATTGCCATGCTTGCTGTTCCTTCCGAGAAGTGGATGCTTGCAGCTACAACAACCGATGGGGTATCCGGCGTATTCCGAACGCGCTGGGAAGTCGACGGAGCAGATCACCCGGGCCTGAGTCTGTGCATCCGCTGGTCATCTGCCCCGAATCCTGGCGTGCCCTGAGGGCGGCCAATAGCCTCGAAACACTGCGTAACAGAGACGTTCGCAGGGTTGCACCGTCGTGTGCACCGCATGCAGAACCCGCTCAACTCAAAGGAGAGATCATGGCGAGTAACAGAGCCGTCGCGTACAAGGGGCCGAACGAGGTCGAGGTCATCGACATCCCGTATCCCGAGTTCGAGCTGAAGGATGGACCGGGCGTGAACCCGGCGAACGTGGGTCGCCAGGTGCGGCACGGGGCCATCCTGCGCACCGTGACGACGAACATCTGCGGGTCCGACCAGCACATGGTGCGCGGTCGCACGACCGCTCCGGTCGACCTCGTGCTCGGTCACGAGATCACGGGTGAGGTTATCGAGGTCGGCCCGGACGTCGAGTTCATCAAGGTCGGCGACATCGTGTCGGTTCCGTTCAACATCGCGTGCGGGCGGTGTCGCAACTGCAAGTCGGGCAAGACGGGCATCTGCCTCAACGTGAACCCGGACCGCCCCGGCAGCGCGTACGGCTACGTCGACATGGGCGGCTGGGTCGGCGGGCAGGCGGAGTACGTGCTGGTGCCGTACGCCGACTGGAACCTCCTGAAGTTCCCGGACCGTGACCAGGCACTCGAGAAGATCCTCGATCTGACGATGCTCTCCGACATCTTCCCGACGGGCTTCCACGGTGCCTACACCGCAGGGGTCGGCCCAGGGTCGACGGTCTACATCGCCGGCGCCGGTCCGGTGGGACTCGCTGCGGCAGTCAGCGCGCAGCTGCTCGGCGCCGCGTGCGTCATCGTCGGCGACCTCAACGAAGAGCGCCTCGCGCAGGCGCGGTCGTTCGGCTGCGAGACGGTGGATGTCTCGAAGGGCGACCCCGGTGAGCAGATCGAGCAGATCCTCGGCGTGCCGGAGGTCGAATGCGGTGTGGACGCTGTGGGCTTCGAGGCTCGCGGGCACGGTTCCGATGCGGGGCACGAGGCGCCGGCGACGGTGCTGAACTCGCTCATGACGGTGACGGAGGCTGGTGGTGCCCTCGGTATTCCCGGCCTGTATGTGACGGGTGACCCGGGCGGAGTGGACGAGGCGGCGAAGGTCGGCTCGCTGTCGATCCGGCTCGGCCTCGGCTGGGCCAAGTCGCTGTCGTTCACGACCGGACAGTGCCCGGTCATGAAGTACAACCGGCAGCTCATGCAGGCGATCCTCTTCGACAAGGTGAAGATCGCCGACGCCGTGCAGGCGACGCCGATCACGCTCGACGAGGCTCCGAAGGGCTACGCCGACTTCGATGCGGGCGCGCCGAAGAAGTACGTGCTCAACCCCAACGGCTACGTGAAGTAGCCCGGCGCGGGGGTACATCAGACCGCGACAGAGCGTGGAGGGCGGCGGGCCCCATGCTGCAGGGAGGACTGCAGCGTGGGGCCCGCCGTGTGCGTGGGGTTGCCAGCACACGAGATCGGTCAGATCGCCGTGTACCCGCCGTCGATGACGATCTGCTGCGCGGTGAGGTAGCTCGACGCGTCCGAGGCAAGGAAGCGAACGAGGCCGGTGAGGTCTGCGGGGGTGGCCATGCGGCCGAGCGGGATGCGGGAGACCCAGTCCTCGAGGAGTTCCGGCTCGCGGTCGATGATCTGCTGGGTGAGGTCGGTGAGGACGTAGCCGGGCGCGATCGAGTTGACGCGGATGCCTGCACTGGCCCATTCGACAGCCAGGGATTTTCCGAGATGGGCGACTGCTGCCTTCGACGAGTTGTAGGAGGCGGCCCACTGCGGCACGTTGACGATGGAGCCCGACATGGATGCGATGAGGACGGCGCTCCCCGGAAGCCCTGACTTCAGGAGACCCGCGCCGAAGGCCTGCGCGGAGAAGAACGTCCCCGTCAGGTTCACATCGATGACCTTCCGCCACTGGGCTGCGGTGACGTCGATCGAGTCGCCGTTGATCTCGATGCCGGCCGCTGTGAGGAGGATCTGCGGGGTGCCCAGCAGTTCCGTGATCTCCGCGAAGACGGCCGCTGTCGCGTCCTGATCGACGACATCGAGTCTCCGCCCGACGGCCTTGACACCGAACTCGTCTGCGAGCTGTGCTGCGGTGTCCTCGACGCTGTCGAGAAGATCGAGGAGCGCGACGTCGGCGCCGTTCTCGGCAAGTGAACGGGCGACGGTGAGCCCGATCCCTCGGCCGCCACCCGTGACGACTGCGGTCCTGCCTGCAAGTTCTCTGCTCATGTTCTGTCTCCTTCGTTGTGGTGGACGTGCTGGGGAGAGGCGAGTGCCTCGTCGAACCCCTGTCTGGTGGATGCGATGAACGTGCGAGCTGCGTCCGACCGGTCGTGCGCACCGAGCACGCCACTCGTCGATCCCGTGCCGTCCGCGCCGGCGGCCATGATGTGCCTGGCGATGGTGGGGGAGGCGACGCCTCCCGCGTGCATCATGAGAACTGCCCCGCCGGTGTCGCGGACCGCCGTATTCGCTTCGGGGATCCAGGAGCGGCTGACAGCACCCGAGGTCCCGATGAGTGCGGGCGGTTCGAAGAGGATCGCCGTCGGGTTCAGGAGCGACAAGCGAACGGCATCGCCGATCGTGCCAGCGCAGACGATGGTGAGCAGCCCAACCTCGTGAGCACGGGACACGGTTTCGGCGAGTGTTCCTGGGTCGAGTTGGCGGCTCTCGTGATTGAGCATGACGCCGTCGGCGCCCGCGTCGACGAGCGCCTCCGCGGTCGTGGAACCGAAGGTGGCGCCGATCGTGTCCGCGTCCATGGCCTGCGCGAAGACGAGCACGCCTGAATCGAGCTCTGCGGTTCGCGTGACGAGTGCGTTCGGGACGGTCAGGACGACGTCGACGTCGTGTTCGGCCCCCGCCGCTCCCGCTGCGACGGCCAGCGCCTCGATCTCGGTCTGACGCAGCAGGTTCTTCGGTCCGATCTCGAAGAACGGCGGAGTGAGGAGCCTGTTCATGCGTCGATCAGTGCCCGCAGGAAGCGGGCTGTCTCCGGCAGGCTCCGCTCCGGATCACCGTGAGTGGAGCATTCGAGATTCAGCGAGCCCGTGTATCCGATGTCTCGGAGGGCTCCGATGATCGAGGGCCAGTCGAGTGAGCCATGACCTGGAAGGAGTCGGTTGTTCTCCCCGAGGTGCACCTGCTTGACGTGGCCACCGCACTGACGCAGCGTCGCGGCGATGTCCGCTTCCTCGATCGACATGTGGAACGTGTCCGGGAGGAGGCCGGCGCTCGGATGGTCGATCATCTCGAGGAGGTGGATGTTGTCAGAGGCGCGGTTGAGGTACCGGCTCTCGTACCGGTTGAGCGGTTCGAGGAGCACGCGCCCGGCGGTCCCGTCAACGACGTCGAGCATCTGGGCGTAGAAGTTCAGGAAGCCCTCCTGCTGGCGGGAGTCGAGCTGCAGGAACGGGTCGAAGAGGGGCAAGGGATTCTGGGCGCCGTACTCGAACTCGATCTCGGTGACGAGGCCAAGCTCAGCGCAGACCGATGCCGCCTCTAGGTACATCCCTCGGCATCGGTCCCGGAGATCCGCGTCTGGGGACATGGCGTTGCCGTAGACGTCGTCGGTGAGCACGAACTCGACTGGACGTACCCCGGTTCGCGACTCGAGCTCGCCGAGCTCCGACCGGACGCCGTCGTTCCAATCGGCGAACGGCTGGAAGACCGCGATCGTGTCGTACCCCCAGGCCGAGAGGCGTTCCGCCTTCTCCGTGAGAGTCGCGCCGGGAACCATCGGCGACGAGCAGCACAGTTTCATCTTCACTCCATTTTTCTCGACCTCGTGTGAGGTGGTTTTCAGGTCGTCGTCTGCACGCTGGTGCAGGTGTCAGGTCGCGTAGAGGCGCTGCAGGGAGTCTTCGAACAGCGCGTAGCGCTCGGCACGGTTGACGAGTTCGGTCCTGGACCGCCCGTGAGACGGCTGGTAGCGCGCGGTCAGCGGTGGGTTGAGTTTCGCCGCGTCGTGGATGCTCGCGAGCTCTCCTGCCGCGACGAGGGCGAGCACCGCGGCGCCTCTGCAGGTCGCCTCCCGCTCGTTGGGGACGACGACGTCCACCTCGCAGACGTCCGCCTTGAGCTGGTTCCTGAAGGTCGATGCAGTGCCACCGCCGGTGGACACGATCTGCTGCGCACGCGCTCCAGTGAAAGAGTCGATGTTGCGTTTCAACAGGTGGGCGAGGCCTTCTTCGACCGCGTAGGCGAGGTCGAAGCGGTCATGGCTGAGAGAGATGCCCACGAAAGCTCCGCGAGCATCCGGAAGGTAATCGGGCGGATTCAGGCCTGTCAGGTAGGGCAGGAAGACGGGCACGCCCAACGCCGATCGGGAGGTGAGCTCGCGTTCGAGCTCTGCATGGGAGAGGTTCTGGAGACCTTCCCTTCTGAACCACTCGAGAACAACCCCTCCGCTGTCTGCGCCGTTGAAGAGGACGATGTCGTCGGGGTGGAGCCCGGTGTGGAACGAGATCCTGCGGCTGGGATCGAAGCGCCAGTCGCTCGCGAGCATCGAGAGCGAGAGCACCGTTCCGGCTGATTCGCTGATGGTGCCAGCCCGGTAGGAGCCGGTTCCTGCCATCGCACAGAAGTGGTCGAGCGCCCCCACGTTCACCCGATACGCGACAGCTTCCGGCAGCTGAGCGACGACATCCGGCATGACTGGGCCGACGTCGGAGCCGGCAGCGGCGACCTCCGGCAGCTGGTCCGAGGTGATGCCGCAGAACTCGAGCATCTCTGCCCAGTACTCGGATCGTCGGACATCCCACAGGTACGTGAAACCACGTGTCGAGACCTCGCCGACGCTGCGACCAGTGAAGCAGCGGATGAGATAGTCCTTCACCATCAGCACCTCGTGGGTTCCCGCCATCGTCTCCGGCTCGTGCGCTCGGAGCCAGCGCAGTTTGGCCGCGGGCCAGGCAGCTGACGCGAATGGCTGCCCGCTGGTCTCGAACGCGGCGTCAGCTGAGAACGACGCAGCCATGAGCTCGGCCTCGACACCGGCTCTGCTATCCAGCCAGGAGAGGGCTGGACGTACGGGACGACCGGAGGCATCCACGAGAACCAGCGACTCCGCCTGTCCCGTGAACGCGAGTACTGCGTCGTGCTCACGAGTCGTCACCGCCGCGCGCCGCGCGCAATCCGCCACGAGCGCCAGGATGGTCTGGAACAGCGCTTCGGCATCGAACTCGACGCGGTCGCCTGACCTTTCGTAGCTCACGGGCCCGGATGCGCTCGCAAGAACCGCGAGCCGCTCGTCATAGAGCACGACCTTGAGGTTGGTGGTGCCGACGTCGATGGCGTAGACGAGCATCGTCATTCACCCATGAACTGGAAGTGCACGACGCGTGTGCGCGGGCGCACACCGTCGAGATCGCCGAAGTAGATGCGTCCGAACCCACCGAGTACGGCCGCGCCATCGACGACGGGAATGACCTCGGAACGGCCGAGGATCGACGAGATGATGTGACCGTCGGTGTTGAGGCCCCATTCGGGCAGCTCATCCCGCAGCGCGGCGGCGTTCTCGATGTGGATTGGCCCCGGATGCAGGTACTGGCCCTCATGGCGAGTAGGGGGAGCGATCTTCGCGAGGACGTTGAGTGTGTCCTGCAGAATCAGCTGCGTGCCGTAATACGTCACGTCTTCGGACTCCTCCTGGAGGAAGACCGTGCAGCTCGTATGCGCCGTGTAGGCGGTGAGGAGTCCATTTCTGGCACCGAGCTCGGCGAGGAACGTCTGCGCCTCGTCGGTGATGTCGAAGAACTCCTGCCGCGCGGGTGTGTCGATCGAATGCGACCCGCTGTGAACGCCCATGTTCTGCTCCTCAAATGAAGTCGTGTGAGTGACTTCATCCTGATCTCGAATCTCTCCGAGCGGAAAGACGAAGCTACGATGAGTTCATAAGCTGCATCTATCACTGACTCTTGGAGGAGCGATGACCGGAGACGTGACCCTGCGGCAGCTTCGCTACGTCAACGCGGTCGCAGCGGACCTGAACTATCGGCGAGCTGCCGAGAAGCTCTTCATCACCCAGCCCGCCCTCTCCTCCGCCATCCGTCAACTGGAGGAGCAGCTGGGCGCGAAGGTCTTCGACCGCGACACCCGGTCCGTCACGCTGACCGCATTCGGACGCGAGTGGCTCCCCCATGTGCGTGCGGCGCTGCGCGCTGTGGACGAGACCCTCGACATCGCCTCGACGCTCATCGATCACGCCGAAGTGCGCATCGGGTACCTCATCGGGACGGGAGCGGATCTCCTCTTCACCCTGCTCGAAGACGTGGAGCGGGACCTGCCGGGCATCACGATCGAGATGACGGAATACGACTTCGCCGACCCGACGGCCGGGCTCGCGAGTGGGAAGTCCGACATCGCGCTCATCCGCCCTCCTGTCGGGGCGTTCGGGCTGGAGATCGCAGTGGTGGAGGAGGAGACCTGGGTGGCCTGTCTGCCGAGGGCGCACCGGCTCGCGGGCAAGAGCGAGCTGCGGATCGAGGAGCTCCTCGACGAGCCGCTGATCGTCGCCCCCGAGTCGGCAGGAGACTGGCGCGACTACTGGATGGCTGCCGACGCGCGACACGGCAAGCCGGCGCTCATCGCCGGTGAGGCTGCGACCTACGAGACCGAGACGACGATGGTCTCCCGCGGCATCGGCGTGAGCTTCACGACCTCGTCGATGACCAGGCTCTACGACCGGCCGGGCATCACGTTCGTTCCCATCGTGGACAGGCCCGTCAGCTACTCCGCGCTCGCTTGGCACCCCGACCGGGTGTCACCCTCCGCGCGAAGACTCGTCCAGCGCATGCTCGACCGGGCGCAGGTGCGGCAATCGGACTCGGACCGATAGACCAGAGTTATCAATCCATAAGAGGACCGGACTTCCAGAGTGCTGGGCCACTGGGTTCACTGTCTCCAAGGACACGGCCGGATCATGGTCGTTCCACGCAAAGAGGCGAGGAGATGCAGTGATAAATCCACTGAAAAGGTCCAGGCGTGATCCTCTGCCTGAACCATCGAGTTCAGGCACGGACGAGGATGCGCGGCTCGCGGAATTCGGGTATGACCAGAAACTCGATAGATCTGTTGGGAAGATCGCATCCTTCGCAATCGGATTCTCGACGATCAGCGCGACCACGGCGGTCTTCTCCGGATTCGCGGCCGGCTATTCGAATGCGGGAGCTCCATTCATCTGGACCCTGTTCATCGCGATCCCGGTATTCCTGCTCTGGACGCTCATCGCGGCTGACATCTCGGCCAAGATCCCCCTCGCCGGCTACGCCTACCAGTGGACAAGCCGACTGAACGGGCCGGTATTCGGCTGGTTCACCGGCTTCGCGGCGCTCATCGGCTGGACCAGCGGCATGACCAGCCTCGGCTACGTGTTCGCCGGCTATCTCGGCAGCGTCTTCGGCTGGGAGCTCTCGCAGCCCAACCAGATCTTCCTCGCCATCGCGGTCGTCGTCGTATGCGTGCTCATCAACGCCTACCGAGTCCGGCTCGCGACGCTCATCAACAACATCGGGGTGGGCCTGGAGTTCGTCGTCACCATCGGCGTCACACTCGTGATCGCGTTCGTGGCCTTCGTCATCCCTGGCAACGCGCAGCCGTTCTCGTCGCTGTTCGAGGGCAACAGCCCCGATGACGCGACTCCGTACCTGCTGGCATGGCTCGCCGCATCCCTCGGGCCGTTCTTCGGACTCGTCGGGGTGGAAGCGGTCGCCGACGTGGCGGAGGAGACGAAGGACGCGCGCCGCGTCATCCCCCGCACCATGTTCTACGCGTTCGCGGCGTCCTGCATCATCGAGTTCGCCATGTACCTCGTGTACACGCTCGCGATCAAGGACCCTGCGGGAGTGCTCGCCTCCTCGGCGCCCATCGACGAGATCATCTCGCAGCAGCTCGGCCCCGTCGTCTCGAAGATCGTCATCGCCATCGCGCTCACCAACATCCTCGTGTGCCTGCTCGCCAACGTCTTGGTCGGCACCCGGCTGCTCTACTCGATGTCGCGGGACAACATGATGCCGTTCTCGAAAGCGCTCCGCCACGTCAGCCCCACCCGCAAGACCCCATCCACAGCAGTGCTCACGCTCGGGGTGGTCTCGGTGCTCCTGCTCCTGTCTGCGCTCGTCAGTCCCGCCGCCTTCAACTACTTCCTCGGCATCGCGACGCTTGCGTTCTTCAGCACCTACGTCCTGCAGACGATCGGTCTGCTGATCGCGTCGTACAAGGGCCGTATCCCGGCGCCAGAACCGGGCACCTTCGATCTCGGGCGCGCCAGGCGACCGCTGCTCATCATCAGTCTCGTGGTGTTCCTGATCGTCGAGATCGCACTGCTGTTCCTCCCCGCGTTCGCTGGCAACGGCTTCGTGTTCGCAGGAGCTCTCGGGCTGGCATTCCTCTGGTGGCTGCTGGTGCTCAGGAAGCGGTTGAGCACGGGCCACGCTGGTTCCAACTACGCGCGTGAGCACCCAGACGAGGAACTGGCTGCCGCTCGGTAACGAGGCGAGGAGGAAACGCCTCAGACGGGCCGCGAGGGTGCAGACTTGCCTCGCGGCCCGCATTCGCTGGAGGGCCGACGGCAGCGCTCAAGGGTGAGGGAGCAGGAACATGGTCGCAGCAGAAGAGCCGGGCACGGGCGGGGTTCGCGTCGATCGCGAGACGGTCCTGTCGGCGGATGGAACGCGCATCGCCTACGAGATCCGCGGCTCGGGGCCCGTGGTGCTCATCGTGAACGGTGCGTTCTCGACGGCGCGAGACGTGACGGAGTTCGCGCTGGCACTCGTCAGGGCCGGTTTCGCGGCCGTCGCCTATGATCGTCGCGCCCGCGGCGACAGCGGTGATACGAAGCCGTCGGCGCCAGAGCGTGAAGCAGAAGATCTGGCGGCCGTCATCGGCGCGGTCGGCGGCCAGGTGAGCGTCGTCGGGCATTCCTCCGGGGCCGTGCTCGCGCTCTTCGCCGCCTCCCTCGGCGTTCCCGTGCAGCACCTGTTCCTGTCGGAGCCTCCGTTCCGGTTCGGGCAGCACGAGCCGGCGCCCGACCTCGCCGAGCGCCTACAGCGGCTCGTCGATGAGGGCGAGGCGGCTACCGCGGTCTCGACGTTCCAGCTCGAGGGGGTTGGACTCGACCCTGCCCTCGTCGAGCAGATTCGGCAGAGCCCGATCTTCCCCGGCCTCATGCCGCTCGCGCAGTCGACGGTCTACGACGCGCAGCTCGTGCGGCAGGTGTCGACGCCGACGGCGGCGATGGTCGACGTGCAGGTGCCCGTGACGATCGTCGTGGGCGGCGACACGTTCCCGTTCCTCGCGAGCGCCGCGAGGCGGCTGGCTGAGACGCTGCCGGGGTCGGAGCTCGTCGAGGTCGCCGAGTCGGTCGGGCACCGCGTGCATCCCGAGGCGACGGCGAAGGTCCTCGCGGAGCGGCTGCTGTGACCCCGGCCTCGCAGCGCGATCAGCAGCTCGAGCGTGTGATCCTCGAGCTGCTCGCCAAGCGGGCCGAAGGGGCCACCATCTGTCCGTCCGAGGCGGCGCGAGCCGTCGGGGGAGACGAGTGGCGCGGCGAGATGGACGCGGCGAGGGCAGCCGCGCTGCGCCTCGTGGCGGCCGGCGACGTCGACATCACCCAGGGCGGCGAAGTCGTCGACGGCGCCTCGGCGAAGGGGCCGATCCGCATCCGCCGCCGAGCCTGAGGCCCTCACCGCCCAGGGGGGAAGTGGCCACGATGCGGTGGCATTCCCTCGTGCTGTTGGTACCCGTTCGGGGATAATCGGCACAATTTCGGCCAGGTGTCGCGCAATCTCAGCCAGGACGACATGAGCGACTGACCGGAACAGCATGATGTGAAGGTGAAATCTCTCCCTAAGAACACGCTCGATAAGCATGGCCAGTCGATTTCCCGCGGCGGTGCGGGCGAAAGCGACCGTGTCTCCCGGCGGAAGATCGTGCAAGGTGCCGCCTGGACGGTGCCGGTGCTCGCACTCGCGGTACAGGCTCCCAGTGCGAGCGCGTCGGTGAACTGCAGCCAAGTGCGCGGTGGAAGCACGGGAATCCGCTTGCAGCAGACAAGCAATCCTCGAAGGTACACGGTGAGTGCCACCAACACCCAGACCGGAGGAGTAGGTGGAGGTGGCGTCACGCCCGGCGACGTCAAGAGCTTCTCGATCATCTACTGGTGGACCGTGCCGGGTCTGACCTTCACGAACACCGGCAGTTCCAGCTGGACCAACCTCCAGCCGACGGGCGAGACTCGGGTCATCGGGGGGCAGCTCTACTACGCCTTCAAAACCACCTTCACCGGGACTTTTGTGTCGTCCGGCGGTCGGATCTACCCGAGCCAGGGGCATGAGTTCCAGGTGAACAACTATCAGCAGTACAACGGCGTCCAGATCTGCTGGGCGGGTGAGAACGACTTCGTCGCCGGTCAGTGCGCACAGCGAAGCGGTGTCTTCGCCACCTCGTGCACCACCATGACAACGAACTAGCGCTGGGGGCGAGCCTCGAGGGTCGTTCGCGGACGCAGACGCGGACTCGGACTCGGACTCGGAAAGGCTATGGAGGGCGTGGGTTGGTCCTGGCGTGCCCACGGCAGGCTCGATGAGGTTGTTCCTCTGGGTCGTCCGAGCAGTCCTGCAGCCGAGTGGCGGCAACCCTGTTCGCTCTCTGTCGAGCGGTCAGTTCACCGCCGACTCTGGTCGGAGCGAGATGGTGGGTCGAGGGTTTCCACGGCTCTCTTCATGTGAGTAAAGATTCGGTGACCGTGAACGTCAATTCCTCTCGACGAGACGCACGCCAGGACGTGGAACATCCGTCAGGGTACAAGAGGAGCGTCCTTCGGTTCAGGGGTTCGCCGCAGACGTGGGGCCTCGAGTCGATCGGTGTGGAAATCGTTCGGTACTCGGCCCCTCTGATCTCTGACGTGCAGCTTCTGACCATGGAGAACTACTTCGCTGCAGAGGTCACCACGACTGCATTCGCTGCCTCCTGGACAAGGGCGCGGGCGTCTGCTCGGAGGCGAGTGCTGATGATCTTCCCTCGATCGGGCGTGCTGAACGTGGAATCGGGCCCCTCGAACACGCTGAAGATACAAGATCGAGTCTGGCTCGTGCTCCCGGGCAGCACTCCAGTGCTCATGAGCAGCGACAACCACTTCGAGGGAATCTTCTTCGCCTTCGATGCTCGCGAGGTGCTGCCCTCTCTGGCGGCCTCCATCCGGCCGGGGAAGAGGGAGCTTGGGTCGCCGATCCTCGACATGATGCGGCCGATGCTCGAGTCCTTCGTTCGGTACCCGCGCGTGGACGATGTCCTGACGATCCACAACATGCGGAGTCTCCTCCGATCGATGGCGCGGTCGCTCGTGTTGGAGCTCCTCGAGACTGGCAACCACGTCTCCAGGGACCTGGCCGGCGAGATTCGTGCGATCGTGCGTCTCCGGCATCAGGATCCCGCGCTCACTCCACACTCGATAGCCCTGGGGTTGAGCATTTCGCGGAGAACGGCTGACCGGGTGATGTCGGACTCCGGCGATGTGAGCCTTGCGCAGCTCATCCGTTCGGAGCGTGCGCACACGGCGAAGACTCTCCTGCAGACGCAACGCCAGCTGTCGATCGAAGAGGTCTGGGTGACCAGTGGCTTCCCGTCGAAGGAGACGATGAGACGCGCCCTCCGCGACATCTTCAACCGCTCGCCTCGGGAAATCCGCACTGCGCCCAGGGTCAAGCGCTGAGAGCCAGTTTCCTCAGCGCGTTTCGGCCGCAGCTCGCTCCAGTCGAACGACGATCGACTTCGAGGTCGGCGTGTTGCTGATATCGGCGGTCGAGTCGAGCGGCACGAGCACGTTCGTCTCCGGGTAGTACGCGGCGACGCAGCCGCGCGGGGTGGAGTAGACGACGATGCGGTGGCGCTCGCTGCGGCGCTCTTCGAGCGAGCCGTCGCGGCCGGGCCACTCCGACACGATGTCGACGTGGTCGCCGTCGACGAGGCCGCGGTCCCGTGCATCCGCCTCGTTGACGAAGACGACCCTTCTGGCGCTCTTCACGCCCCGGTACCGGTCGTCCTTGCCGTAGATGGTGGTGTTGAACTGGTCGTGCGAGCGCAGCGTCTGCAGCAGCAGGCGCCCCTCGGGGACCTTCGGGTACTCGAGCTCGTTGGCCGTGAACTTCGCGGTGCCGCCGATGCTCGAGAAGTCGCGGCCGTCGCGCGGCCCGTTCGGCAGGACGAACCCGCCGGGCTCGTCGATCTTCGCCTCGAAGTCCTCGAACCCGGGAATGACCCGGGAGATGGATGCGCGCACGTTCGCGTAGTCGGCGCGCAGCTCGGCCCAGTTCACCTGCGGCACGTTCGAGCGCGAACGGGTGAGGACCCGCTCGGCGAGCATCGTGACGATGGCGACCTCGCTGAGCAGTTCATCGCTTGCCGGCTCGAGCCGCCCGTGGGAGGCATGCACGGCGCTCATGGAGTCCTCGACGGTCACGCGCTGCGTGCCGCCCGCCTGCCGGTCGCGTTCCGTGCGGCCGAGGGTGGGGAGGATGAGCGCTCGGCGTCCCGTTGCGACGTGCGAGCGGTTCAGCTTCGTCGATACCTGCACCGTGAGGGCAAGCGACTCCATGGCCGCCTCCGTCACTGCCGTGTCGGGTGTCGCCCTGGAGAAGTTGCCGCCCATGGCCATGAAGACGCGGGCCTTGCCGTCGCGCATGGCGCGGATCGCCTCGACCGTGTCGTAGCCGTGCTCGCGGGGAGACGCGAATGAGAACTCGGCGTCGAGCTTGTCGTGGAACGACTCCGGCATCCGCTCGAAGATGCCCATCGTGCGGTCGCCCTGCACGTTCGAGTGCCCGCGCACGGGGCAGACGCCCGCGCCGGGCTTGCCGATGTTGCCCTGCAGGAGCAGCAGGTTGACGCAGTCGCGCAGTGTCGGCACGGAGTGCTTGTGCTGGGTGAGGCCCATCGCCCAGCAGACGATCGTCGATTTCGAGGCGAGCAGCAGCTCACCGGCCTCGCGGATCTCCGCCTCGCCCAGGCCGGTCGCGGTCTCGACCTCGGCCCAGTCGAGCGTGCGGAGGGACTCGAGGTACGCATCCACGCCCGACGTCTTCGCGGCGATGAAGTCGTGGTCGAAGACGGTGCCGGGGTTCGCCTCCTCTGCGTCGAGCAGGATGCGGCCCAGAGCCTGGAAGAGCGCCTGGTCGCCGCCCAGCTTGATCTGCAGGAACAGGTCGTTGAGGGCGGTGCCGCCGAGCACCATGCCGCGCACGGTCTGCGGGTTCTCGTACCGCATGAGCGCCGCCTCGGGCAGCGGGTTCACGGCGATGATCTTGCCCCCGTTGAGCTTCGCCTTCTCGAGCGCGGTGAGCATGCGCGGGTGGTTGGTGCCGGGGTTCTGGCCGGCGATGATGATGAGGTCGGCCTCGTGGAGGTCCTCGAGGCTCACCGAGCCCTTGCCGATGCCGAGCGTCTCGCCGAGTGCGGAACCGCTCGACTCGTGGCACATGTTGGAGCAGTCGGGGAGGTTGTTCGTGCCGAGGCCGCGCACGAACAGCTGGTACACGAACGCCGCCTCGTTCGAGGTGCGGCCGGAGGTGTAGAAGATCGCCTCGTCTGGGCTCGACATCTGCGCGAACTCGTCGGCGATGATGTCGAACGCGTCGTCCCAGCTCACGGCCCGGTAGTGCGTGCCGCCCTCCTCGAGGAGCATCGGATGCGTGAGGCGGCCCTGCTGGCCGAGCGAGTAGTCGTCCCAGGTACGCAGCTCCTCGATGGAGTGCTTGGCGAAGAAGCTCGGGGGAACGCGCCGTTTCGTGGCCTCCTCGGCGACGGCCTTCGCGCCGTTCTCGCAGAACTCGGCCGGGCTGCGGTGCTTGCCCTCCGGCCACGCGCATCCGGGGCAGTCGAAGCCGTCCTTCTGGTTGATGCGCAGCAGGGTGCGGGCTGTGCGGGCTGGGCCCATCTGCGCCGTCGTCACCTTGAGCGAGTTGAGCACTGCGGGGATGCCGACTGCGGTGATCTTCGGCTCGGAGAACATGGCCGCGGTCTCGTCGATGTTCTCGACGATGCGCGCCACGCCGGCTTCCGGCTTCGCGCGCTTCTCTGGATGCTTCGGTTCGGGCATCGTTGCTCCTCCCGGTGAATCCGCCCAGTCTACGCGTGCGGCGCGGGGCACGGGCTGGGCCATCTTGACAGTTAGAACTCTAACTGTCATAGTTCTAACTATGTCGGATACAGCCCCAGCCCCACGCACGCCCCTCGAGTTCGTCCGATGGATCAGCTGGGCGCAGATGAAGGCCGGGGAAGACTGGACACGTGAGCGCGAGCTCACCCGGCCGCAGAGCTTCGTGCTCGGCTACCTCGTGCAGAGCCCAGGGGCGAGCCAATCGGAGCTCGCTCGAATGAGTCGCACAACCCCGGCGAGCGTCTCGAGTCTGCTCCGCGGCCTCGAGGGGCGAGGGCTCATCGAACGCCGAACCGAGGGCGGCGACGAGCGCACCAAGCGCGTCTACGCCACGCCCGCCGGGGCCGAGCTCATCGCGGGCTTCGAGGAGGCCATGATCGCCGCAGACGAGACGATCCTCGCGCCGCTCGATGCCGATGAACGAGTCGCGTTCCAGGCGCTCCTCGCCAAGATCACGGCTCAGCTCCCGCAGCCAGTGCGCGACTAGCCCTCCGAGGCGCGCGACCGAGTCGCGCATCCCCTCACGTGCCGACGAGTGTCGGCGCGCGCTCCGTCCTGCCCAGAAAGAAGCAACCATGAGCACACCACCAGAAACACAAGCCACGGCCGATCTGTCGACAGCCCGTGAGGCCGCCCCGGATGCGGTGCACACGAACCGCTGGTACCTCTCGTCGGCACCGATCGTCAGTGCACTCCTGCACCTCTGCGTGCCCATGGCGGCCGCGATGATCGTCGGAGCGATCTACAACCTCACCAATGCGGGGTTCATCGGCTCGCTCGGGGACACGGCCCTGCTGGCCGCCATCACCCTGGGCTCGCCGGTCCTCATCCTCGTCATGGGGGTCGGGAACGTCTTCGGGGTCGGGGGAGGGGCGCTCGT
Organism: Pseudoclavibacter sp. Z016; assembly: GCF_002931215.1. Classification (NCBI taxonomy): domain Bacteria; kingdom Bacillati; phylum Actinomycetota; class Actinomycetes; order Micrococcales; family Microbacteriaceae; genus Pseudoclavibacter; species Pseudoclavibacter sp. Z016. The sequence continues at coordinate 95,181 of NZ_PSTU01000017.1, read as the reverse complement.
GTCGCGCCTCCTCGGCGGGGCCGAACGCGACCCCTCGAAGGCGGCGACCATCAAGCGGGTCGCGTCCTACTCGCTCTGGGGCTCGGTGGTCGTGGGGGCCGTGGTCGCCGCCATCGGGCTCGTGTTCCTCTCGCCGCTCGTCTCGCTGCTCGGCGCCGACGCATCCGTCGCGGCGCCTACGGCTGCCTTCGTCGGGGTACTGCTCGGCTTCGTGCCCGTCCTCGCCGCGGCGGTCTGCCTCGAGCAGCTCGTCCGGGCGGAAGGCGCGGCGAAGCAGGTCATGGTCGCGCTCGTGCTCTCCGCCGTCGTGAACCTGGCTCTCGACGCCCTGTTCATCCTGGTGCTCAACTGGGGCGTGGCGGGGGCGGCCGTGGCGACGGGGCTCGCGAACCTCGTCGTCGTCGCGTACTTCGTTCTCTGGCTCACGCGCAACAGCGAGCACGTGAGTCTCTCTCCTCGCTGGTTCACCCTCGCGGGCTCCGTGCAGAAGCCGGTCCTCGGCGTCGGCATCGGCACGCTGCTGCAGTCGGCGTTCCTCATCGTCACGGCGCTGGTGCTCAACAACCTCGCCGCAGCCTACGGTGAGGGGCCGCTCGCGGCGATGGGCGTCGCCGTGCGTATCGCCCAGGTGCCCGAGTTCCTCATCATGGGTGTCACCCTCGGCGTGCTGCCGCTCCTGGCCTACTCGTACGGCAAGGGCGACGGCGCACGCTTCGGGTCGGCGCTGCGAGCATCCGCCATCACGGTCGGCGCGGTCGCCGCGCTCGCGGCCATCCTCCTGCTGTGCTTCCGAGAGCAGGTGTTCGCGCTCTTCGTGGCCGACGCATCCGTGCTCGCGATCGGCGTCGTGGTGCTCGCGGCGCAGCTCATCGCGATGATCGCGAACGGCTTCACCGGCCTCATCACGTCGCTGTTCCAGGCAACCGGCCGTGCCCTTCCCGCGACCATCATGTCGGCCGCCCAAGGGGTGCTGTTCATCCCCGTGGTGATCGCGGGGAGCATCTGGTTCGGCCTGCCCGGCATCATCTGGGCGCTCACCGTGACCGAGGTCGCGGTGCTCGCTGTCGGGGTGGTCCTGTGTGTCGCGTTGGCTCCGGCCCTCAAGCGCGGCCTCGCGGAGGGCAGCGCGGAGCGTGCGGAGGAGGCGCTCGAGATGGCGGCGGCCTGATCGGGCCTCGCGCCTCGAGGCGCATGCCGGCGAGCTCGAGGCGTCTGGTCCAACTGGGCAGATCTGCGGAGTGCCCCGCTTGACTCTCCTCCTACGGGAGGCGGCAGGCTTGAGGCATGCTCACCATCGGGGAATTCGCGAACACGACCGGCATCAGCGTGAAGGCGCTGCGTCACTACGACGAGACGAAGGCGCTCGTCCCGTACGAGGTGGATGCGGTGACCGGGTACCGCAGGTACGCCGAGTCGCAGGTGCGCGACGGCGCCCTCCTGCAGGCGCTGCGGGCGGCCGGCGTGCCGCTGCCCTCCGCCGCGAGGGCGCTCCGAGACGGAGACGCAGCCGACGTGCTGCGTCACCACCGTGCCGAAGTGGTGCGGAAACGTGACGCCGAGGATGCGGCCATGACGGCTGCGGACACCGTGCTCACCGCATTCGCGCGCCCGGTTCTCGTCGAGGAGCGGCGACTCGGGGCCACGCCGTTCGTCGCGCGCGTCATCCCGCTGCCCGCTGACCTCGATGCGGCCGGTGGGGGCGTCGCCCGCGGGACCGGTGCCGGTGCGGCGCCGAGCGATGAGGACGCGAACCGGGAATTCGCCGAACTGCATCGGCGCGGCGTCGAGGCTGGGCTCGAGCCGGGGCCCGGGTTCTGGACGTCCTTCCGGGAGGCCCCCGGCAGCACGGCACGAGCATCCGAGCTGCAGATGCTCTTCTGCTGGCCGGTCGCGCGCCTCCCGGAAGCCGACGACGAGTCGTGGCACGACGGGCGCATCCTCGCGGATGAGCTGCCGCCGCGAACCGACCTCGTGGCCGTGTGGCGCCCGCACGGTGCCGATCTGCCGGAGGGCTCCGTGCATCCGGCCGTCGTGGCCCTCTTCGACGCGCTCGCGGAGCGCGGCGTGGCGCTCACATCGCCCGAGGTGCGCCAGCGTGTCATCGGAGAGGATGCGGACGACGTCGTCGTGGAGGTCGCCGTCACGCTGCGGTGACGCTCGCGTGAGCCGGTGTCCGGACGCGCCCACTAGCATTGCGAGTTCGGAGGTCACCATGGCGAGAGCGTCGCTTGTTCAGTCGGTCAGCGACCGGCTCCTCGATGACATCATCTCGGGGGCGCTGCCCCAGGGGGCGTCGCTGCCGCGTGAGATCGACCTCGCCGAGCGGCTCGGCGTGAACCGCCTCACGCTGCGCGAGGCCCTCAAGACGCTGCAGGCGCAGGGAGTCGTTCAGCCGGTTCCCGGGACTCGCGGTCGCGTGCTTCCCATGGAGGACTGGACCGGCATCGAGCCGCTCCTGCGCGCCGCGACGTCGACCGGCGGCAAGGCGCAGGCCTCGGTGCAGCTCGTCCAGCTTCGACGGATGATCGAGACGGGTGCCTGCGAGCTCGCTGCCCCGCTGCGCACCGCCGACGACCTCGAGAAGCTCGAGGGGTACCTCGAGGAGATGCGCGCGGCGAGCGCCGCGAACGACGTGCACACCTTCGTCACCGCCGACATCGCGTTCCACGATGTCGTGCTGCGGGCGAGCGGCAACCCGTTCCTCCGCGTGCTGCTCGAGCCGCTCGGGAAGTTCATGTACGAGCGCCGCTACGAGACCTCCGCGGTGCCGCAGGTGCAGGTGAATGCCATCCGCGAGCATGCGGGGATCCTCGAGGCGCTGCGCTCCGGCGATGGCCCAGCCGCGCGCGCGGCGATGGAGTCGCACATGCAGCAGACGGCGGACGACCTGCAGGAGTACGTGCTCACGCCTCGAGCCTGATCGCCGCACTTCCTTCCGGCGGCGGTGCGTCGCAGGCGTCACCCGGTTCCTTCCCTTGAGATATCAGATATCTCCTTGACAACCCCCTTCGGCGGGCGCAAGATATCTGATATCCGATTACAAGGGAGTTCTCTGATGGATGAAAGCCGACTGCTCGAGCAGTACCCCGCCCCGGTGCGCGTCGACGCTGCGGAGGTCGCCGACCGGGTCCGCGAATCCGGAGTGACCCTCATCGTGCTCGACGACGATCCCACCGGGACGCAGTCCGTCGCCGATCTTCCCGTCCTCACCCGCTGGGAGCAGGACGACCTCGTCTGGGCCCTCGAACAGGGCCGCGACGCCGTGTACGTCCTCACGAACACGCGCAGCCTCGACGCCGAATCCGCCGCCGCACGCAACCGCGAGATCGTGACGGCAGCCCTCGCCGCGGCGGAGCGCCTCGAGCGCCGAATCGCCTTCGTGAGCCGCGGCGACAGCACGCTGCGCGGCCACTTCCCCCTCGAGACCGACGTCATCGCGGCAACCCTCGCCGAGCTCGGCGGCCCGGTGCCGGACGGCGTCCTCATCGTTCCCGCCTTCCCCGACGCTGGCAGGGTCACGATCGGGGGCATCCACTACTACCGCCAGAGCGGCGAGCTCGTGCCGGTCGCCGAGACGGAGTTCGCGAAGGACGCGACGTTCGGCTTCCGCAGCTCCGCGCTCCCCGAATGGGTCGAGGAGAAGACGAAGGGCCGCTGGGCCGCCGCGGACGTGACGGTGCTCTCGCTCGACATCATCCGTCGCGGCCCAGAAGCGGTCGCGAGCGTGCTGCAGGATGCGCGCGACGGTCAGCCGATCGTCGTCGACGTGGTCATCGAGGACGACATCCGCATCGTCGCCCTCGGGCTCGAGCTCGCGGAGGCCGACGGCAAGCAGTTCCTCTACCGCGTCGGGCCGCCGTTCGTGCGAGCCCGCATCGGGCAGGAGATCGCCTCCCCACTCGCCCCGGCGCAGCTGGCGCGCGACGGGGTGGCCCAGTCCGCTGCCGGCGGCCTGATCGTCGTCGGCTCGCACGTCGACCTCACGACACGGCAGCTCGCAGCCCTCCGGACCGAGCATCCCCACCTGCCGACCGTCGAGCTCTCCGTCTCGGCGATCATCGACGCGGACGCCCGAGACGCGCACATCGGCGAGGCGAAGGCTCGCGTCGTCGAAGCGCTCGCGAGCGGCGACGTGATCCTCCACACGAGCCGCGAGCTCGTGAAGACCGACGACGCGGACGCTTCCCTCGCGATCTCCAGAGACGTCTCTGCCGCCGTCTGCGAGGTCGTCGCGCACGCGCTCCGCGTGACGCCGCCGAGCTTCGTCATCGCCAAGGGCGGGATCACCTCGAGCGACGTCGCCACGAACGGCCTCGAGATCCGTCACGCCGTCGTCCGCGGCCCCATGCTGCCCGGCATCGTCTCACTCTGGCAGGCGGTCGGGGGACCGGCCGACGGCATCCCCTACGTCGTGTTCGCCGGCAACGTCGGCGACGAGGACTCGCTCGCGCGGGTCGTCGAGAAGTTCCACGCGAGCGCCGCTGTCGGCGTCGACGCACCTGCATCCGCACCCATTCCCGCATCCAACTGATCAGCAACAGCGCTGAGATCTCCACACGCACCGAGAAACGAGCAACCATGACCTCCTCCACCTACTCCGTCGCCGTCCTCGGGCTCGGCGCGATGGGCCTGCCGATGGCGACCCGCCTCAGCAGCCAGCTCACGGTCAACGGCTTCGACATCGCGCAGCCGCGCCTCGACCTCGCGGCCGCCGCGGGCATCGTGCCGCACGCCTCCGCGGCCAGCGCGGTCGCCGGCGTCGACGCGGTCCTCCTCGCCGTCCGCAACGGCGAGCAGCTGCATGAAGTGCTGTTCGGAGAGAACGGCATCGCCGACAAGCTCGACGAGGGCGCAGTCGTGATCCTCACGAGCACCGTCGGAACCGACGGCATCGCCGACGTCGTCGCTCGCCTCGAGCAGCACTCGGTCGAGCTCGTGGATGCGCCCCTCTCCGGCGGCCCCGTCCGCGCGGGCGAGGGCGACCTGCTCATCGTCGTCGGTGCGACGCCGGCAGCGCGAGAGAAGGCGCAGCCCGTGCTCGGCCTCCTCGCATCCACCCTCACCGTGGTCGGCGACCGCCCCGGCGACGGTCAGGCGCTGAAGACCGTCAACCAGCTGCTCTGCGGCGTGCACATCGCGGCCGCAGCGGAGGCGCTCGCGCTCGCCGAGCGCCTCGGGCTCGACCCGGCCAAGACGCTCGAGACGCTCGGCGCCGGAGCAGCGGGCTCGTTCATGCTCGCGAACCGCGGCCCCCGCATCCTCGAGGCGTACGACGAGGACGGCGCCGAGGTGCTCAGCCGCCTCGATATCTTCGTGAAGGACATGGGCATCGTCGGCAAGGCGAGCCGCGCAGTCGGACTCCCGACACCGGTCGCCGCCGCCGCCGAGCAGCTGTATCTCCTTGGCCAGGCACAGGGGCTCGGTGCGTCCGACGACTCAGCCGTCATCCTCGCCCTCGCCCCGAAGACCACCGACTCGTAAGCAAGAGCCCCCGCTCACACCCGAACAACGCGCTCGTCAGCGTCCTCGTCAGCGCTCTCGTCGGCGCCCTCGTCAAAGGAGACGGACTTGTCCACATTTCTACTGCTCGCGATCGCAGCTGGAGGCATCGGCCTCCTCCTGCTGCTGATCATCAAACTCAAGGTGCACGCCTTCCTGGCGCTGCTCATCGTGAGCGTCCTCGTCGGCCTCGCGACGGGACTGCCGCTCGTGACGGTTCCCGAGACGGAACTCGAACCGGCACGCGTCGGCATCATCGAGTCGATCATCGCCGGAATGGGCGGTGTGCTCGGGTCGGTCGCGATCCTCGTCGCGCTCGGCGCGATGCTCGGGAAGATCATCGAGATCTCCGGCGGTGCCTCCAGCCTCGCCGGGCGCTTCACGAAGCTGCTCGGGCCGAAGCGCGTCGCCGGTGCCCTCACAGCCGCCGCCCTCGTGCTCGCGATCCCCGTGTTCTTCGACGTCGGGTTCATCATCCTCGTGCCAATCATCTACGGCTTCTGCAAGGCGGCAGGCGTCGACCCGGTGAAGTTCGGGCTACCCGTCGGCGGCATCATGCTCGCCGTGCACGTCGCGATGCCCCCGCACCCCGGAATCGTCGGAGGCGCCGGAATCCTCGGCGCCGACCTCGGCTGGGTGACCATGATCGGCCTCCCCGTCTGCCTCGTCCTCGCCGTCGTCTCGCACTTCTTCTCGAAGTGGCTCAACCGCAAGAACTTCACGATGCTCTCGACCACGGCGAAGTCGTTCGCCGAGTTCGGCACGGAGAAGGCGGATGCGATCGTCGCCGACGCCGACGCCGAAGGCGCGTCCGGCTCGGAGGGCGGCGCGTCCGGCACCGCCACCAAGGCGCGCACGGTCGCGCCGCCGAGCGCAGGCATGGTCATGACGCTCATCGTCACGCCGCTCATCATGATCGCCCTCGGCACGGTCGGCGCCACGCTGCTGCCGGCCGGCGACCCCATCCGCAATGTGCTCGCGTTCATCGGCGCCCCGCTGTTCGCGCTCCTCGTGACGGTCCTCCTCGCGAGCTTCTTCCTCGGCATCCGCCGCGGCTGGAGCGCATCGCAGCTCGGCGACGTCGTCGAAGCGGCGCTCCCACCGGTCGCGGTCGTCATCCTCGTCACGGGCGGAGGCGGCGCGTTCGCCCGCGTCCTCACCGAGAGCGGAATCGGCGCGGCACTCAGCGAGACGCTGCTCGCCACCGGCATGCCGCTCATGATCATGGCGTACCTCATCTCGCTCGCCCTCCGCGCGGCGCAGGGGTCGGCCACGGTCGCGATCCTCACGACGGCTGGCCTCCTCAGCGCGTCGATCCTCGGCGGCGGGTACTCGACGATCCAGGTCGCGCTGCTCGCCCTCGCCATCGCGTTTGGCGCACTCGGCCTGTCACACGTCAACGACTCCGGCTTCTGGGTCGTCACCCGGTACCTCGGCCTCGGCGTCGCGGACGGCCTCCGCACGTGGACCGTCCTCACGACGGTGCTTGGCCTCGTCGGCTTCCTGCTCTGCTTCGTCGTCTGGCTGCTCGTGGGCGTCGCCTAGCGACGGCTTCCGCAGCCCCACCGCGATCGCTGCCAGCCGATGTGCCCTTCACCGAGTTCGGGAAGGGGCACATCGGCTGGCAGCGTTTGGCGTCCGCGCTGAGGTCTCTCGCGTCAGTAGCTCGAGTTGTTGCCGTGATCGAAGCGGATGCTCGTCGGCGCCGGACCCGGGTTCTCGGCTCGTCGGCGCCGTTCGTCTGGGGAGAGCTCGGAGTCGCGCGGTGGGCGAGGGGCCGCGTGCAGCATCCACACCAGGAGGAACGTGACCGCCGCGAAGCCCAGCGCGATGACGGCAACCACCAGGGCGGGGTTCTCGGTCATAGGATGCTCCGCTCGCTCAGGCGCCGCACGCGCGTCTTCCGGGGAGTCTCCCACGCCGGCCGGGGAAGCGCTCGCTGCTCGCTCCTCGCTCATCCTCGCTGGCCCGTGGCGGCCAAGCGGTCGTCAGGGCCTGGGTGCCAACGCTGCCAGCCAAGTGCCCCTTCCACCGGGCGTGTTGCTGGCCACTTGGCTGGCAGCGTTTGCCTGCGCGGACGTGGCATCGGACTCGCCTCAGGTGGCGGCGGTTGGCCTGCTGGCCCGCGCTACGGCGCCTGCGGGCCCTTCTGCACGGGGATGATGCCCGTGCGCGCCGGCGGGTTCGGGAAGAACCAGAGGATGGAGCCGGAGAGGATCCAGATGATGGCCATCCCGGCGATCAGCGAGCCTGCGTCGAAGCCCGCGATGAGCCCGGCGATGGCCGCGCCGACGGCGGCCGCCGTGACCCGCAGGCCGGCGCCGATCGTGAAGACCTGCGAGCGCACGTTCGGCTTGCTCTCCTTGTCGCGGAGCAGCATCATGGCGGCGTTTGCCGGTGCCGCGAAGAGACCCGAGATGAGGACAGCGGCGAACGCGAACCCGATCGGGAGCGCCGGCACCGCGATGAGCAGGAAGACGCCCGTCGCGACGAAGCCCATCCCCATGACCCAGACCGGGCCTCGGGTGGTCCAGGTCCTGACCGCCATGAAGAGGGCGCCGGCGAGGCCGCCGATCGCGTAGGCGGTGACGAGCCAGGCGGCGGACGCCTCGGAGCCGGTCCGCTCCAGGGAGATGGCGATGGCGGCGATGCCGAGCGCGCCACCGGCGACCTGGCTGACGGTGCCGGCGATCGTGACGATCGCGATCGGCTTGTGCTTGACGAGGTACGTCATGCCGCGAGCGATCGTCCGCCCGAGGCCTTCCACCGGGCCGCTCTTCGCGTGCATCCGGATGCCGAACCCGGCCACCGCCCCGATGAGGGCGAGGCTCGCGAGGAGCACCATCGCGAGTCGTGCTGAGCCCGCCAGTGGGATCGCGAGCGCCGCCAGCGCCGGACCACCCACCGAGGCGATCGTGTAGGAGAGCGCGTCCTGCGCGTAGGCCTTCCTGGCCGGCTCGATGTTGTCGGTCGCGAAACTCGAGAGGCCGCCCATGTAGGCGGGAGTCACGAACCCGGCGACCGCGAGGATGACGGCGATGACGCCGATCGGCAGTGTGCCCAGCTGTGAGGCGAAGAGGTAGGCGGCCGCCGTGATCGTGCCCCCGATGATGAGGAGCAGCTTCGGGCGGCGCATCCGGTCGAGGAGGGCGCCAACGAGCGGTGCCGCGATGACGCTCGGGAAGAGGGCGACGGCGACGAGGAAACCGCCGACGGCGACGTCCCCGAGCTGCTCGACGGCAAGCAGGGGAAGGGCGACAACTGCTCCGGCGTTCGCCAGTCGGAGGGGGATCGAGGTCGACTGGTACCGCCAGATGCCGCTCATCCGTGAACCGAACTCCTCACTGCAACGCCGTCGAGAGACGCGGCAGAGCATGCCGCGCAGGCAAGCCTACGTCGCGTTCGAGGCGCCCGTCAGCGCCCGGAATCGAGTCTCGCGGGAGGGTGGCATGCCTTGTTACCGGCGGTTCGCGGGGCGGCGGAGTCCACACTGCGCCGGGGCAGCTGGCGCCGCGATCCCGACGCTCAGTCGCCGAGCTTCTGGTCGAAGTCCTTCGGTGCAAGCGAGAGGTTCTTCGCTTCATCGCGGCTGCGCTGCTCCGCCTCGCGGCGGGACTTCCGCGAGTTCAGGAGGTAGTGGATGCTCGTGGGCACCACGGTCGCGAGCACCGCGACGATCAGGATCACGTCGATGTACTCGCGGATGAAGTCGCCGAGTACCGGCACATAGCCGAGGAGGTAGCCGGCGAAGGTGAGGCCGGCGCCCCAGATGAGCGCGCCGATGAGGTTGTAGATCGTGTACTTGCGGTAGTCCATCTTGCCGACGCCCGCGGCCACCGGAGCGAAGGTGCGCACGACAGGAACGAAGCGGGCGATGATGACCGCGAGGCCGCCGAAGCGCTCGAAGAACGCGTTGGTCCGTTCGACGTTCTTCACGCTGAAGAGGCCGCTCTCCTTGCGCTCGAAGATCCTCGGCCCCGCTTTTCGCCCTATCAGGTAGCCGACCTCGCCGCCGAGGAACGCGGCGAATCCGATGGCGAGGCACACCCACCAGATGTCGAAGCCGATGCCCGGGTAGAAGGCGAGCAGGCCCGTGATGAGCAACAGTGTGTCGCCGGGCAGCAGGAAGCCGACGAGGAGCCCGGTCTCCGAGAACACGATGAGGCACACGACAAGAAGCGCCCAGGGGCCCGCACCGTGAATGATCGTTTCAGGGTCGAGCCAGGGGAAGAGTGTGGGAGCCACGGAAGGATGCGTCCAGTCGCTGAGATGCAGGGGCGGTAAGTGAAGCAGAGGTGATCGAAAGAGTATCCCGCGCGCGCCCTGGGAGGAACACAGCTTGGACGGGGTACCCGCGGGGTGCTCTCGCCCGCCGAATGTCGGCGGCCAGAAGTAGCGTCGAAGGTGTGCTGGGAGGCGCGCGGGCTCGCCTGCGTGGCTGGTGATTTCAGCGTCCAGTTACTGTTCTGTGACGTGGGATTTCTTCACAGGGCTCGAATATACATTCGATGCACGATAGGCTGGGACTGGCTTCGGGGGAAGCCAGCTCGGCACGTGAATCCGCAGGCAGAAATGCCTTGGGTGGAGGGTGCCGGGACAATGAGGGGGGGGGGTTCGATGGGCGACGACGAACACGCATTGGGTGGAGTAGCTGGTGCTGGTGCTGGTGCAGGGGCTGGAGTCCTCGCGGGTCTACCGGCGAGCGTTGCTGCTGTCGAGCGAGAGTCCGGCATCGCAGCCACGGCCGTCGTCACGGCGCTGGTCGACGGGCGACAGCCCGTCTCGTCGGTGCTCGACGCCGAGTTCTTCGCCGCGTTCGAAGAGCTGGCCGCTCGCAAGCGGATGCTCGACGCGACGATCTTGGAGATGACGGCCGAGCTGCTCGGGCGAGACGAGATCACGCCGGTGGCCTTCTCTGGTTCTCTGGTGCGTCGGGGTGGGTACCGGTCCGTGCACGAGGCCGTGCGGCAGACCTTCGGCCTTCGCCGAGCCGAGGCGGCCAAGCTTCGCGAGGTCGCCGAGGCGACGCGCGAGCGCATCAGCATGACGGGCGAGGCGCTTCGGCCCACACGGAGCCAGGTCGCAGTCGCGGTCGCGGAAGGGCGGGTGACGCTCTCGCAGGCGTCGGCGATCGTCGCAGGGCAGCGCGAAGCGGGCGGCAGCGTCGATATCGGCGACCTCGATCGCGCAGAGTACGAGCTCGTCCAGGCCGCGTGCGGGCTCACCCAGGAGGACGACGAGCCGGCGTCGCCGGAGCGTCTGGCCAAGCAGGCCGCCGTGTGGGTGGCCTTCCTCGACCCAGACGGCGCGGAGCCCAACGCGGAACGTCAAGCCGCGAAGCGAGGACTCTCCTTCACCCGTCGCGCTGACGGCATGGTGCAGGGCAGGCTCCTCGCGACCCCGGAGCAGGGCGAGACCATCATGCGCGTCCTCGACGCGTATCTCTCGCCGCGGCGCGACCACGCGTGCGAAGCAGGCGACGAGCCCAGCGGCACCCTCGCTCCTCAGGAGGAGCCGCAGATCCGGGACGATCGCAGCTTCTCTCAGCGACGCATCGACGCGCTCGTCTCGGTCTTCGCTCAGCATGCCGAGTCCCCACGCGCGCCCCGGACCGGCGGCGAAGCGCCCACCCTGGTCATGACCGTCACGCGGGCCGGTCTCGCGGGAGCCGCCGAGACGCTGGCGGACATCTCGCGGCTCGAGCACAGCGGCGAGGCTGTCCCGGTCGAGGCGGCCCTGCGCATCCTCTGCGATGGCATCATCCGGGTTGCGCTCGTCGACGACGACGGCGAAGTCCTCAAGCTCGGCCGCAAGCGAAGACTCTTCAGCCCGGCTCAACGGAGAGCGGTCTTCGCCCGGGACGGTGGGTGCAGAGCGCCCGCGTGCGAGCTCCCTTTCGACACCGTCGAGATCCACCATGTCACCCCGTGGTCGAGAGGCGGACGCACCGACACGAGCAACGGCATCGCGCTCTGCACCTTCCATCACCACGAAGTGCACCTGGGTCGGCTCACCATCTCGCCCGCGCAGAGCCGGACGTGGAAGGTCGAACCCGCAACCGGACCCAGGGTGGCTCGCATGCGCATCCGCGAGACACCGCGCGCGGTCCAGTTCCAAGCAACACCCAGCAGCGCCGAGGAGGTGCTTGGAAAGATGAGCGCATGACAGCATTCCGAACTCGGCAGTTCCCCACCATCGAGGTAATCAGGGGGCGTTGGGCGCTCGCTGCGGCCATCGAGACCGCGATCCTCGGCGAGGGTGGCGACAACTCCCGCGCCGACGAGCACGGCTGGTTCTACTCCGACGGGGGTGGCAGCTGGGCTCGGCTCACCCCGCTCCCCGACGGCCGGGCCGTCCTTGCTGGCATCGACCGCGACCACTCCGAGACGTACAGGCGGGGCTTCGACCTCATCACCGGCATGCCCGAGTGGGGAGTGGCGCACGCCGAAGCCGCCGTCACCTCAGAATCGGGACGCCGCTGGGTGGCAGGCGGGGAGCAGCCCTGGCTCGGATTCGTCTACTGGCGCGAGAACGCGGGGGACGCCTGGCGCGCCGTTGACCACGGCGTCGCCGACGGACTCGACCGGCATCTGCTTCCCGTGCTCAGTGAGGAGCAGATGCTCGCCGCCGCCGCCGACTGGTTCGAGGGTGCCGTCATGGACCTCGACGACCCGGAATCAGCCCCCGAGCAGGTCGACGCGGAAGCCGTCCGGCGAGGCGCCGAGCTGGGCCCGGACCTCACCGCAGAGGCGCTCACTGCGGTCCTCCCCTTCGAGGGGATGCACGTCGAGGCGGCCCTCCGCGCGGCGCGCGCGTTCTCGACGGCACCCCGCTAGTCGCGGCTCCTCGGCCCGTTTGAGCTGAGCCGGGTCGAATCCACGCTCGGGGTGGCACCATCGCCCGCCTCGTGGCTCTCCCGACTCTCCCGAGCCGCCGCGTCGAGCTGTTCCGCCTCTTCCCCGCCGACCGCCTCGCCACGAGCCACAAGCCCGGCAACATCAGAGAGGGGGATCTGCTTCAGGAAGAGCGAGAGCAGGAACGCGAGTGCGATGAACGGCACCAGGTACCAGAAGACGGGAGCCAGAGCGTCGGCGTAGGCCGTGACGATCCCGTCCCGTACCTCGTCCGGCAGCTGCGAGAGCGTCTGCGGGTCGATCGTCGAGGTCGCCGTCGCCGCGTCAGCCGGGCTGGCGCCGCTCGCCGTGAAGACCGAGGTGAGGTTCTCCGTCAGTCGCGTCGTGAAGATCGCGCCGAACACCGCCGTGCCGAGTGCTGCCCCAACCTCACGGAAGTAGTTGTTCGTACTCGTCGCCGTGCCGATCTCGGCCGCTGGTACCGCGTTCTGAACGACCAAGACGACAACCTGCATGATGAGCCCGAGCCCAGCCCCGAAGAAGAACAGGAACACGCAGATGAGCCAGATGGGCGTATCCGCCGTCAACGTGGTCATCGCAACCATCGCGAGACCGGTCAGCACCGTGCCCACGATCGGGTAGATGCGGTACCGCCCCGTCTTCGAGATGAGGATTCCCGAAGCGATGGACGTGCCCATGAGGCCCGCCATCATCGGCAGCATGAGCAGTCCAGAGGCTGCGGCCGACGTGCCAGACGACATCTGCAAGAACGTCGGGACGAAGCCGATCGCCGCGAACATGCCGATGCCGAGCGTCAGGCCGATGGCCGTCGCGTTCACGAAGATCGGGTTCTTGAAGAGACCCAGCGGGATGATCGGATCCTCCGCGCGCGACTCGACGAAGACGAACATCGCCGCCGCCACGAGGAGGCCGAGGCCCCACGCCCACGTGACCATCGACGCCCACCCGTGCTGCGCATCCGCACCGAAGTCGGTGAAGAAGATGAGACAGGTCGTCGCAGCAGACAAGAAGAGCACGCCGAGGTAGTCGATGCGCTTCGTCGCCTTCTTGCTCGGCAGCTTCAGCGCCACCACGGCGATGACAAACGCCGCGATGCCGACCGGGATGTTGATGTAGAAGGCCCACTGCCACGTCAGGTGGTCGACGAAGTAGCCACCCAGCAGTGGGCCACCGACGGCCGAGAGCCCGAAGACCGCGCCGAGCGGGCCCAGGTACTTGCCGCGTTCGCTGGCCGGCACGATGTCGGCGATGATCGCCTGCGACAGGATGATGAGCCCGCCGCCGCCGAGGCCCTGGATGGCGCGGAACACCACGAACGCCCAGAAGCTGTCCGCGAAGGCGCAGCCCACCGACGCGAGCGTGAAGATCGCGATCGCGATGAGGAAGAGGTTCCGTCGCCCGAGCACGTCACCGAACTTGCCGTAGATCGGCATGACGATGGTCGTCGCGAGGAGGTAGGCAGTCGTTATCCACACCTGGTGGTCGACCCCGCCGAGCTCGCCCACGATCGTCGGCATCGCCGTCGAGACGATCGTCTGGTCGAGGCTCGAGAGGAGCATGCCGGCGATGAGGGCGCCGAAGATGGTCCAGATCCTGCGCTTCGTGAGCAGGAACTGCGGCGCAGCTGGCGCCGGTGCACTGGTGGTCATGCGTGGGTCCGTTCGAGGAGTGCGGTGCGGGAAGAAGAGGGGAGGGAGAGAAGGGTGGGGGAGAGAGGAAGGCTGGGGAGCGGGAGGAGGCGTGGCCGAGACGAGGGGGCAGGCGCCGCCCTCAGCGCTGCACTACGGCGCGAATGGCGGCGACGCGTCTGGAGACGACCGTCTCCATGTCGTCGGTGTTGTCGGTCGTGAAGAACTCGAAGGCACTCGCCCGCATGATGGACATGAGGAGCTGCACGGCTGCGGAGGCGCGAAGGTCCCCGGTCGGGAGCCCCTCTCGACGCTCGACGAGGGCGACGTCTCGCTTCTCGTCGCTCGACATGTGCTCGAGCACCCGCTTGAAGAGCTTCGGCTCCTGGTCGATGACGGCCATGACTTCGCGGATGTCGCCCGAGTTCGGCTCCGGGTCGGACTCGCGCCACCGCTCGAGTGCCAGGTGTGTCAGCGCTTCGAGGAGGTCAGGGCTCAGCTGCTCGCTCCCGGGGTCGCCGCCGGCCACGAAGCGCTCGTCGAGGTGGGTCGTGTCTCGTCGGGCCGAGATGCCGAGAACGGCGTCTTCCTTCGAGGCGAAGTAGTTGAAGAACGTCCTTCGGGAGATGCCGACCTGCTCGCAGAGCTCCTCGATCGTGAAGCCGGGAAGGCCGACATCGAGGGCGCGGCGTCGGGCCATCGACGAGATGTCGCGGCTCGTCCGCGCCATTTTGCGAGCCCGTAGATTCGTTGCACTATCAGTCACTAGTGCAGTATTGCACTAATCGCGGAAAGTGCAACAAGTTCTGGGCGTGGATGCACGTCCCGCTCACGCGCATCCCTTGGCCTACGCTGTCCCCTAGTACCCCGAGGAGACCCGATGGCCGAGATCCCGCACATCACGATCAGCGCTGGCTTCATCTTCGCGATCATCGACCTGATCATCCGAGTCATCGCGATCATCGTCGTGCCACGCAATCGGAAGCCGAGCGTCGGCATCGCCTGGCTCATGGCGATCTTCCTCATCCCGTACGTCGGCGTCATCGCGTTCCTGCTCCTCGGCAGCTTCCGTCTCCCCACGAAGCGCATGGAGCGCCAGCAGGAGGTCACGACCTTCATCAACATGGCCGTCGGGAGCGTCGAGGTCGAGCCGACCAAGCACAGCGACCCGGCCTGGTTCGACTCCGTCGTCGCCCTCAACCGCACGTACACGGCCATCCCCCTCATCAGCGACAACGAGGTCGTCCTGCAGGGCGACTACGAGGAGACCATCGTCGCGATGGCCGCCGAGATCGATACGGCAGAGAAGTGGGTGCATGTCGAGTTCTACATCCTCGCCTGCGACCACACCACGCTGCCGATCTTCGATGCTCTCGACCGAGCGGTCGCCCGAGGCGTGAGCGTTCGCATCCTGCTCGACCACATCGCCTCCATCCGCGTGCCCGGCTACCGCAAGCACACGCTGTCGCGGCTCAAGGCCCTCGAGCGGGCCGGCGCCGAGTGGCACTACATGCTCCCCGTCCGCCCCTGGCGCGGCGAGTACCAGCGGCCAGACCTGCGAAACCACCGCAAGCTACTCATCGTCGACGGCAACTCCGCCTACCTCGGCTCGCAGAATGTCGTCGACTCGACGTACAACAAACGCGGCAACATCCGCCGCGGCCTCCACTGGCACGACCTCATGGTCCGCCTCGAGGGGCCGGCCGTGCACGCCGTCAGCGCCGTCTTCATCACCGACTGGTACTCGGAGTCGGGAACGATCATCCCGGAAGACCTCACCGACGTCGAGACGATGCCGCAGGAAGCGCGGATGGACTGCCAGATCGTGCCGAGCGGCCCCGGGTATCCCAGCGAGAACAACCTCCGCCTCTTCCTCAACCTCCTCTACGTCGCCCAGAAGTCGATCATCATCACGAGCCCCTACTTTGTTCCGGACGAGTCGATGCTGTACGCCATCACGACCGCGACGGCACGCGGGGTGGTCGTCGAGCTGTTCGTCTCGGAGATCGGCGACCAGGCCATGGTCTACCACGCGCAGCGCTCCTACTACGAGGCCCTGCTGCTCGCGGGGGTGCGCATCTGGATGTACAAGTCGCCGACCATCCTGCACGCCAAGCACTTCACGATCGACGACGAGGTTGCCGTCATCGGGTCGTCCAATATGGACATGCGCTCCTTCTCGCTGAACTTCGAGGTGTCGCTCATGGTGCGCAGCTCGGACTTCGTGGAGGACCTCCGAGAGGTGCAGCAGGACTACCGCGAGCAGTCACGAGAGCTGACGATGTTCGAGTGGCGGAAGCAGCCGCTGCGCTCGACCGTCCTCGACAATCTTGCGAGACTCACCGCGGGTCTGCAGTAGCCGAACCCTGGGTGTTCGCTCCCACTCGAGCACGAGGCTCGCCGCCGTTGTCGGGGGTCGGGAGTAATTTTGCGAGTGGGCCCGACCGGGCTCAGATCGACCGACGCGTGCAGGAGCAGCGAGTCATGCAGAAGATCATCCCGAACCTTTGGTTCAACAAGAATGCCGAAGAGGCCGGCGAGTTCTACGCTTCCAGCTTCCCCAAGACGACGACGTCCGTGGAAGCCCGATACCCCGAGACCGACCTCCTCGACTTCCAGAAGGACTTCGCGGGCCTGCCGCTCGTCGTGGGCGTGGAGATCGACGAGTACCGGTTCACGCTCATCAACGCCGGCGACCAGTTCAGGCCGAACCCGTCGGTCTCGTTCATGCTCAACTTCGACCCGCGCGTGCTCGGCGGCGACGCGGCGTCGGTGCGAGCGAGCCTCGACAAGCTCTGGACTGCGCTCAGCGATGGCGGCAAGGTGCTCATGCCGCTGCAGGAGTACCCCTTCAGCCCGCACTACGGCTGGGTCGAGGACCGCTACGGCGTGAGCTGGCAGCTCATGTTCGTCGATCCCGCCGGGCTGAGCACGGCCGACGAGGCCCGGCCGTTCATCGTGCCGAGTCTGCTCTTCGGCGGAGCGGCGCAGAACAGGGCGCGCGAGGCCATCGACTTCTACGTCTCCCTGTTCCCGGATGCGCGCATCGGCACGATCGCCGAGTACCCGGCGCCTTCGGGTCCCGCTCCGGCGGGTGCCGTCATGTACGCCGACTTCCAGCTCGCCGGGCAGTGGTTCGTCGCGATGGACAACGGGGCCGGCCAGGAGTTCGGCTTCGACTGCGGCGTCTCACTCGAGGTCGACTGCGCCGACCAGGCGGAGATCGACCACTACTGGAGCGCGATGAGCGCCGTCCCGGAAGCCGAGCAATGCGGCTGGCTGGTGGACAGGTTCGGAGTGAGCTGGCAGATCGTGCCCACGAACATGGGGGAGCTCATGGCGAAACCGGATGGCTACGAGCACATGATGCAGATGAAGAAGCTGGTCATCGCCGACTTCTGATACCTACCACCGTGTGGCATCGAGGGCGCTCGGGTTCGAACACATCTTCCCAGGATTCGTCGGGTCGCCAGCCAGGCGAGCCGCCTACTCTCGCCGGTATGGCAGAGACACACGAAGGTGAAATGCTCGGAGCAACCGAGCCCGATGAGAACGGCACGGAGAAGGACCCCTCGAACTGGGTCACCGGCGACGAGCCGATGACCGGCGCGCAGCGCAGCTACCTCGACACGCTCGCCCGCGAGGCTGGCGAAGAGATCCCTGCGGACATCACAAAAGCCGAGGCGTCGGAGCATATCGACCGCCTCCAGCAGAAGACGGGTCGCGGCGAGAGCTGACCGCGGCAAGAGAAAAGGCCAGGCCAGGTCGCGTCCAGCGACCGGCCTGGCCTTTTTCGTGGAGCGGATGACGGGAATCGAACCCGCGCTATCAGCTTGGGAAGCTGAATCCGACACCAACTATCCCGCACCTGTCTACTATTTTTCTTGCTATCTCTGCTCTCTAGTGTTCAAGAGTGATCACAGTGTGTTCAGCGCTTAGGGCATGACTAGGGCACGAAACTGCGCTTAGGGCACGGAGAGGGCACGGAATCTGAGCTAGCATGAACACTTATGAGCACTGCCGAAGATCGCGCCCGAGCCCGCCTGCTAGTTCGAGAGCAGCGCCTCATGCAGCTCGGAGTATGGGGAAACCTGCTCACCGTGCAGCAGGCGGCCGAGTACCTGAATGTGTCTGTATCGACGGTGCGGCGGCTCCGGGCTCAGGGGCAGCTCGCCTTCGTGAAGCTCGGTAGCTCGGTGCGCTTCACGCCCGACGACCTCGATGACCTCGTGACTCAGAACCATGTGAAGCGCTCGCGGGACTAGCTCCCAGATCGTATGGCGGCGAGCACCTTCGCGTAGTCGCCTAGAACCTCCTCGGCCTTCTCCTCCACGATGTGCTGGTAGATGTCGGCGGCGCGTGATGTCGAGTGTCGCCCCTGCCGCATCACGAGCTTCCTGGGTGCCCCCGTCGCCGTCAGGAGAGTCAGGCCGGTGTGTCGCATGTCGTGGATGCGGAACTCCTCATGGCCGGCTTCCTCCCGCGCCTTCTTCCACGCGCGTTGCAGCGCGTAGCGGCTGATCGGGGTGCCATTGGCGCGAGTCAAGACGGGCCCCGTCCTCGTCTCGCCTTGCATCTCTCCCAGCAGGGCCACCATCTCCGAGGCGAGTGTCAACGTCGAGCGATCATCAGTCTTGGTCGTCGTGACCTTGCCGTCCTTGGTCACTTGCTTGTCGATCAATATGGTGCCCGCGTCCAGGTCCACATCGGCCCAGGTCAACGCCGACAATTCGCCTAGGCGAAGGTGCGTGCCGAGAGCGAGGTAGAACGCGGGCTGCATGTCCTCGGGCATCTTCGCGACGACTTCACCGAAGACTTGCACGGACATGAAGGGGCGTTCCTTCGTCTTCGGGCTCCCGGCCTTCGGAATCAGGCACGGATTCTGGTGCACTGCACCAGCTCGCACGGCAGATGACATGATGCCCCGCAGCAGCCGGTAAGCCTGGGCCTGTCTGGTGGTGCCGGTCGCCTTGCGTGGGCTCGTGTCTTTCGCATTCTTCCTTGGTGCCGCCGCAGCCTTGCTCAGTTCCTTGCCGAGCTTCGAGTACCACTCGGTGACCGTCTCAGGGTCAATGCTGGCAATGGGCCGCTTCCCGATGGTCGGGTCAATGTGTCGGCGTAATAGGTCGGCGTACAGGGCGCGGGTGCTGTCTTTCAGCTCTCCACGAGTGCCGCCGTTTGCCAACCACTTAGCGGCGTATGTGCTGAGCGATTGCTTCCCTTTGGTTGAGCTGAACCATGAGCCCTGCGACATCTCGGTTCGACGCTGAGCGAGCCAAGCGTCAGCCTCGGCCTTGGTCGGGAACGTCTCCGGTGCAGGGCTCCGCCCGTCCTGGGCAGTGCTCGACGGGTCGGGGTATCGAGCCTGCCACCGTCCGCTGGACATCTTGCGCGACGTGCCGAAGGTGCTTCCTCGTGCGCGTCGCTTCTTCTTGGGCTTCTCGTCCGTCATGTTCACACCCTAGGGCATGCCCTGACAAGCTGAGAGCGCATGGCGTACTGCCAACAAAAACCAGCGAGCACCTTCCATCCGGCACCAGAACCCGCTGGGCAGGGGTTGGGTCGAGTTTCGTAAGCTGTTTCCAGTGTTGGACCTGTCCAGAATTGGCAGCAGCTAAATTGACTCCAAGTCAAAGTGCCTATATCACAGTAACGAACAGATTACAACGAAACGCCGTGTATCCGTGGTAGAATATTCATGAGCGGTCAAACTCACGCCGTCGGGTCGATCATCCAATCCCGACCCGACGGCATCGCCGCTCTTCCAAGAATTTATTACGAGGCTCGAACAAGTTTGACCGCTGGTTGTCCTCAACGACGAGGACAATATGACAAAACGACGTACCCGCTTCCGATGGGCGACCGCACCAGGCCGCAACTCTCCCGACACCTTAAGTCGCCGTCTCTACGTGCTGACACTGAGGGTTGCCGGTGCTCTCGTGCGCCAGGACGAAACTCTCCTAGGCGACCGTGACCGGTGGGTCGACGAACTCACAGACGAAATGCACCGCATCGGTGGCGACCACATCATGACCGAGTATGACCACGAGACAGGCGGGCGTCCTTCGTCGCGAGCGGTGCAGGATACTCCGTATGTCACTACCTCCGACCTCGAACGCAAGGTGAGCGACGCTATCGAGCGCGTGACGATGTTTCATGTACCCAACGCGGAGCACTCGACCGTCATGGCGGAGCGCGGCGGCCGCGGCGGCAAGGTATCCAAGACACCAAAGCGTTTCACGCAGACCGACTTCTACCCTGTGGCACATCTCACGAAGGCGGAGCAGATGGAGGCCCTACGGTGTAGCGAAAGCACCGTCAAGCGGCTCCGACGTGAGTACAAGGAGAGCATCGGGGAGCTTCCTACAGGGGGGTCACGCAAGCCTAGTATTCCCCCAGGAATACTAGATTCATCTACAGGGTCAACAGAGCAACAGGAAGCTACAGCAGCAGTAGCAACCCATCCACCTGTAGACACTCCTCCACCCTCGACAGCAGCAGTAGCTACAGCACTACCTGTAGACACTCCTGCATCAGAGCTTGTACAGCACTATGAGCACGAAGACCTTCCTCCACTCCTCGACTTCATGGTGAGCTACGACTACCTGCCAGGCTTCGGGCGCAAGCTCGCGAAGATGGCGGACCCTCAGCGGCGCTGGTATGCACAGGGCACGGAGATGAATGACCTTCATCCCGTGGCAGGCATGTACTGGGAACGGTATGAGGAAGAGCGCCTGTCGGCCCTCTATGAACCCGAGCGTGAGCAAGAGCTACGGGAAGAATGCCGAGCAATCGCGCTCGAAGCGCTGACCTGACGCCGCACCCTGCACGGGCCTCGACACGCCGAATATTCCAACGGGCGAGTTCAGCGACGCTACGGAAAATTTCTGACAAGCCGGTACCGTACAGGAATGCCCACAGGCCAGTAATTCACTGGCAACCAGGGACATGGTGAGCCCTCGCTGAAGTCCCTCAAACAATTGCCGATAGTAGAGATAGAACACAAACTTCTATCGAAAGACTTGACACTATGGCAATCTCATGCAGGGTATGCACCTCCCAACATCAGGGCGCTATCGATGCTGCCCTCTTGACTGGCGAGACGGTGGCGAGCGTGCAGCGTGCCTTCCCGGCCTTCACGGATAGCAGCATCCGGCGTCACCACAAAAATCACGTACAGGCGAAGCTCGTGGCGAAGCTCGGCACGATGCCGACAATGAATTCCGCAGACCTCTCGATTCGGCTCGTGGCGCTGGCCGACGATGTTCAGGCCGTGCGAAACCGGGCTGTTGTGCAGAACAACAGCAGCGCCACGCTTCGAGCAGCCAACTCGGAGCTGACGGTCCTAAGGGAACTCATCTCGACGTTGGGAATCTCAGACACGGACGCGACCGCGCTCATGGCTGAGGCATCCGCGCTGGCGCAGGCAGTGGGCCAAGTTGCCCGAGATTATCCCGACTTCGGGCGCATCCTCGCCGCCGAGCTGGCATCCGATGCCCCCGAACTTTCATCAACAATACTCGCCATTAGTGCGAATCGAACTTCACTTAATGACAAGGAAACCCCATGACAAACTCAACACTGAAGCCTCAACTCGTAGACTTCCTCAAATCAAAGCATGTTCCAGAAGAACTCTACGAACTCGCTAACACCAAGTGGCATGTGCTCACTCAGAAGCGCATCCTCCTCAAGGGCAAGTCGTACACGCGCGGTGACGAACTCACGATCACACCGGAGATGCTGGCAAGCTCCGTTGATCGCTTCGGAGAATCTCTCTTTACGAACTTTCTTAACGATGCCGCACAGCTCGCAGCCTGGGGAGAGGTCCGCTTCGCCACGGGACCACGCCCAGACGATTTCATTCGTCTCGTACCAGGCTCGCAAGCCTGGAAGCTCGCGAAGCAAGCCGCTCTCAACAAGGCGGGCAAGTATCCGTATGGCACCGAACTACGGGACGAAGCAATGCGCCGAGTCGAGGAGCAGTACGGCCCCGGCGACCTCAGCACAGGCGGCTCAACTTGGACGCATGCCCACAACGGCGGCGAGTCATGACGGCGGCGAGCCGAGCGAATCGGCATCGTGGCGAGCAGTTCCGCACCCGAGTTGGCAACTTTTTCAAGCTCGGCCTCCTCGCGGTCGCCCAGAAGAAGCCCGTCACATCTCTCGCGGCAGCGCTCGCAGACGCGGACCGCCCTCAGATCAGTCACCTTCACGTGGGCGAGCACTTCGCGATCAACGTCTCGACCGGCTTCCCGCTGGACGCATCCGGCAACCTCGACCGGGCAGAGGCAGCGGCGAAGACCGATCACCGCCCTTACGCGGTCGCGGTGATCGAACGGCAAAGACGTGACGGCATCGAAGAGTCGTATGCGGTCATGAGCCTCGCGACTCTGCGCGACCTCGCGGAACAGGTCGAGGGGCGTGCATCATGACCGAGCCCACGAAGCGAGGACGCGGGCGACTCCCAGGCCCAGCAGGCCTGAAGGCGAAGACCATCGTCGTGCTGCATGAAGGCAGCCTCTGGGAGTTCGCACCGGGCACCCGCGTCCGCCGTGTAATTCTCGCGGGCAAGAAGTGGCTCGTGATTGCCCCCGCGACCTCCGCCCCGCCGTTTCTCATAGACAACACGGGAACGAAGCGAACAGTACAGCCGGATCTGCATGATGTCCTGGTCAAGCTAGCCACGGCGGAGATGACCGTCGATGACCTCGGCTGAGTTCGAAGACCTCTCGGATCACAGAACGTGTTTCACGGCAAGGCCCGGTACCGGTTCTCAGCGGGTACCTACGTCCACCGCTTCATGCGGGACGGGCAAGCATGGCTCAGAGTGAAGCCAGCGCGACGTGACTGGTACCTGATCGACGCAAGTCACCGCATGCATGACGACGCCACCAAGCAAGAATTTTGAGACTGAGTGACCGAAGGGCAGGCTAGGCCCCGATCACTCTCTAAGCTCGCCTCTCCATTTTCCTGAAGGGCGAGCATGTCGGGGCCGTTGACCTCTTCATCCAGCGGCCTCGACACCCAACCAACATTGCGCATGAAGACTCGCGTCAGGCAGGGGTGTCTGGTGTGACGCGGGACAAGCCGACCCATTCAATCGGCCCCCGCATCGAGCACATCCGCGTAGTCCTTTCCATTTCTGTGAGCTACGCGGCTCGCTCCGACCAACCCCGCTCAGTAACTCATCGGGCACGCTGAGCGGGGTTTGTTGTATCCCTGCGCGGTGCGCCGAGCCGTGTCTGCGCGGCGCACCCTGGGAGCTACTACGATCTGCCCATGCCGTTTGAGATCAAGCCACAACAGCGAACCTCCACCAAGACTTGGGCGCTCATCCTCAGTGTGTACCTCGTGGTGTCCATTGCGGTGTTGTGGCTCGTGCCGGGATGGATCAGTGATGTGTCGCTCTCTGGCTTGGACGCACCCGCAACCACGACAGCGGTAGTGGCTGCGCGCACGTCTGCGTTCCAGTCGACACTTCTCGGTCTCGGTGGATTTCTGGCGGTAATCACTCTTCTCATCACAGTCCAGCGGGACAACACGAACAGGCAGCGTCTTGATCATGAGAGGCAGAAGCATGACGCAGATGTGAAGGCGCAACGAGATCAGCTGAATCACCTCAAGAAGACTCAGGCGCTAGAAGCGAGGAAGGCGGACAACGACCGCGATGCCACGGTGACCGGGCGGTTTACTCAGGCGATCGCTCAGCTTGGAGACGAGACATCGATCGCGGTTCGTCTCGGGGGTATCTACTCCCTGCAGCGACTCGCGAACGATTCGGCCAAGGACTTGGAGACGGTCGTCCTGGTTCTCGCAGCTTTCCTCAGGGAGAGCGCACCCGAGCGCGAAACCGGGAAGCCGACATTTGGTGCCCCTCCACTCGCGACAGACCTCGATGCGGCAGGTGCGGTTCTCGGGCATCTCTCGCACCAGCGCGACGAGGATGCTCTCGGCTTGAACTTGCGCGGAGTGGACTTGCACGGCTCGGATCTAGACGGTGTCAATTTCAAGAAGGCAACGCTCGCGACGGCGAACCTTTCGAAGACGGATCTCACCGACGCGAACATGTGGCTAGCGAGAATTCACGACGCCAACCTCAGGCTTTGCTTCCTGGACGGGGCACAGATGGAGAACGTTCGAGGGGAGAGAGTCGACCTGAGCTTCACCTACATGCGAGGCGTCAAGCTATCCGGGGGGCAACTGGTGCGTGCGAACTTGCGGTCTGCGACTCTTACCAATTCTCAACTGAAGAGGACAGACTTTGAAGGGTCCGATCTTCGTAGGGCTGAGTTCTGGGGATCTGACCTGACTAAGGCTAACTTCAGAAATACTCGGCTTGAGGGTGCTCAGTTCGAAAATCGAGGCCGGTCCGCTACGGGGTGGACCGTCGAGCAGCTAGCCGCAGCAGGCTCCTGGGATGAGGCGACTGCGTGGCCGGAAGGGTACAGTCCCGGTGAGCCGGTCAAGAAGTACGTAGGAAAGTAGCTGGGCGCTCCTAGGATCATTGCCATGACCTCACCGGAACTCGCCCCCGACTCGCAACCGAGAGTGTTCATGTCCTACACGTGGGAGAACGAAGCCCACAAAGATTGGGTGCGCCGACTGGCCGAGCGTCTTTTGTCTAACGGTGTCGACGTGATCCTCGACCAGTGGGACGCGCGCCTGGGAAACGACCTGGCCCATTTCATGGAAGCAGGAGTGACGGGCGCGGATCGAATCGTCGTCGTCAGCTCGGACAACTACATAGTGAAGGCCAACGGGGGCAAGGCAGGTGTCGGCTACGAGAAGAAGATCATGACGACAGACCTTGTCAAGGACGCCATGTCCTCTCGGATCGTCCCGGTGCTGCGTCAGGTGTCCGGTGACAAGGTGGTGCCCACGTTCCTGGGCTCGTCAAAATACGTCGACTTCCGCGACGACGGCAAGTGGGACGCGAGCTATCGAGAACTCCTGTATGACCTCTATGGGCGATCCCTTATTCCCAAGCCAGCCCTCGGGTCCAACCCGTTTGCGGCGGGCACCAGTGCGGCCGCTGGGCAGAAGATCAAGTTCGACTCGACCAAGTACACGTTCGCGGCGTGGGAGGGGGACGCAATTGTTGAGTACGAGAACAACAGCGGAGTCTTCGTGCTGGGAAGCGGCGTGCACTCGTTCACCATCCACACGAGTACCGCGGGACATGGCGGCATCTACTTCATGAACGATGCTCCAGACATCTCGACCGTGGCTCTCGCTCGCGAAACGTCCCTTGAGCGAGTCCAGGGGCCGGACGCGTATGACGGATCGTCCAGGGTGCGCATGGCACAAATTGGGGATTCTGTCGTTGTTGTGAACACCTCAGGACGGGTGGCCGCATTGGAGATTCAGGAGGTCACGATCAGAGCGACCTCCCCTGACGGTGAGCCTCGCCTCAAGTTCAGGTACAGGATCGACAACAGTCTGTAGTTCCGTCCGCGTCCGCAAACGATCGATTTACGTTACACTTGAGAATTATTCTCAACAGGTCGAAGGCGGCTCGATTCGTGTCTCAAAACTCGTGTAGAAAACTTCCCGAAAGTACTGGCTTTCGTTACACGAGTTCCGTTACACTCGGGGCATGACAGCGACAGCCACCACCACTGCGACCCGTCTCCTGGGATACGCGCGTGTCTCGACCGGCGACCAAAGCACAGACACTCAGCTTTACGACCTCGCACAGGCAGGCGTGCCAGCCCGAGACACATTCGCAGATCACGGGGTATCCGGTGCCAAGACTTCGCGCCCCGGCCTCGACTCACTCCTCGACTACGCAGAGAGCGGCGATGTGATTGTCGTGACCAAGCTGGACAGACTCGGCAGATCGACGGCGCACGTAATCACGCTCCTCGATCAACTGGCTGCGCGAGGCGTGTATGTCCGTGTGCTCGATTCTGGACTCGACAACTCCACGATTACAGGCAAGGCCATGCTTCAGATGCTCTCCGTCTTCGCTGACATGGAGAGGGAGTTCATTCGTGAACGCACACGGGCGGGCCTTGCTACAGCCAAGCGAGAGGGCCGCGTAGGTGGGCGACCGCCGAAGGTGGACACGAAGCGCGCGGCCCTCATTCAGCGTATGCATGATGAAGGCACGAGCGTTACAGAGATAGCGGCGACGCTGAGCATCGCACGGCCTACGGTCTACAGGTACCTGACGCCAAAGGCTGAGGCCACGCCGACGCCGTAGCGCCAAGCTCCGAGCCCGTGCCCCAACAGGTGCGGGCTCTTCCGTTTACCAGCCCGAGCCCGCGCGTCGGCGGCGTCAAATCGAATCGACCCCTAGTCAAGTTCGCCAGTCGCGCCGGGGTGCCTCCGGTCGAGACTCGCGCCGATCCAGCGTTTTTCGTCGAATGATCCAATCTGAACCTGTCTAACTCTTGGAACAGCTTGATCAACTCGAAGGCGACCCCCTCCCAGGCACTTGAGTGTGCAATCGCCGTGATGGGCCGCAGATCGCAAGCTGGCGGGACTCCAAGCATCGCTAAAAATTCTTGCCGAGCTGGCGAGGTTCCGTCGCCTACTCCTCGTGCCCTTCGCGGTCCCGCTAGGGCACAGGTAGGGCACGAGCGCCTGGATTCTGACCGGTTCGGGTTTCTGCTGGCTTGAGAAAACCCCCGGCGAACCAGGGGTTTTCTCGTGGAGCGGATGACGGGAATCGAACCCGCGCTATCAGCTTGGGAAGCTGAAGTTCTGCCATTGAACTACATCCGCGTATTCAGCACCCCGGGGCGATGAACTCCACCATCGTACAACGAAGCCACCTGGGGGTGGTGGCGGCGCGGCCGTGAGGGCCTGCCTGAGGTGCCCACCCAACTCCCCGGAATGTTGCGGTCCAATTTCAGATCTGTCATTGTGGACCGCACGCTGCAGTGGGACCGACGTGGGGGAATCTCGGTTCACTGCTTGACACTTCCAGGGGGAAACATGAGCGATATTCTGCGCGCCGAAAAACAGGGGCCGAGTCGACGGGCGGTCGCATCCGCGGCGGCGTGGGCGCTGCCGACGATCGCCATCGCGGTCTCCGCTCCAGCCCAGGCGAGCTCAGAGATACCGGCGCAGCCGCCGGGTCTGAACGGGTGGATCGCCTTCGGCCTACCGGGCTCCGGTATAGAGCAATACACCATCACGGGAAACCCTGGTAGGGATCACGAGTACGGGGCGTACGGGCTCTGGGTGACGCACACAACAAGCAGTTCTGTCATCACGGGCACGCGAATCGTGGTGCACTATCTTCCCGGTCCGAGCTCATGGTCGCCGGGCATCTCCTCATCCTGGAGCAATCTCGACCCGATCGGCACACACGACTTCCCTGAGGGCAGGCACGTGAGCTACCAGATGACCTACCTGCGCACCATCGTGCCGACGGAGGGTGTCACGAACCTCGTCAGCGACATGTACTTCAGCGGCTTCGCTCAGCTCGACGGCCGGGCGCCCTCCCTCTACGTCGACAGATACGTGACGGTGGATGGCGTCGAGCTCGCGTTCCGGCGGAAGATCGGCACGAACGTGTACACGCCGCTCAACGACAACACCCCACCGAACATGCCGAACACTCCCACCAATCCTCGCGAGCGTCGCGCGTTCACCGCGCCTGACGGGGCGGCCGAGGAACTCGAGGCGAACGTCATCCCCGCCTGAGGCTGCGCTCCTGAGGGGGAGTGACCGAACCGAACCTCTGAACCCGGCCGGCACCGCGCCGGTCGGGTTCAGTCGCGTTTGGCGACGAGCGCGCGGATGACGAAGAACACGATGACGGCAACCACGGCGACGATGCTCAGTCGAGCCACCATCCAGGCCAAGTGGAAGAGCACGTCGACGAGCCACCACGCGATCACGACGGCCACGATGACGCCGATGACGGTCCACACGTTTCTGCTCACGTCATCAGCCTAGCCTCGCGCATCCGCCGACCAACTAGGCTGACGACGTGCTTCTCAGCGATCGCGACATCAAGCAGGGCGTCGAAGCGGGCCGTATCGGCCTCGAGCCGTACGAGCCCGGGCTCGTGCAGCCCTCGAGCATCGACGTGCGCCTCGACAGGTACTTCCGGCTGTTCGACAACCACAGGTACCCGTTCATCGACCCGGCAGAGGAGCAGCCGGAGCTGACGAGGCTGGTCACGTCGAAGCCAGACGAGCCGTTCGTGCTGCACCCAGGCGAGTTCGTGCTCGCCTCCACGTTCGAACGCGTCACCCTCGGCGACGATATCGCTGCTCGGCTCGAAGGCAAGAGCTCGCTCGGCAGGCTCGGGCTGCTCACGCACTCGACAGCCGGATTCATCGACCCCGGCTTCACGGGGCACGTCACGTTGGAGCTGTCGAACGTCGCGACGCTCCCCATCAAGCTCTGGCCCGGCATGAAGATCGGCCAGCTCTGCTTCTTCCAGCTCTCGAGTGCCGCGGAGCACCCCTACGGCTCCGCGATCTACAGCTCCCGCTACCTCGGGCAGCGCGGCCCGACCGCTTCGAGGTCGTTCATGAACTTCACCCGTGCCGACGTCTCGGTCACCGAGGCGGGCGCGGCCGGCGAGTAGCTCGAGAAAGGCGGCGAGGCGCTCCGCTCCGGTGCGCCGAACTTCTCTGCGAGGTTGCGGAAACCGGGGCGTGCGCACGTAGCGTTGGGGCAACGTTGTCAACGATGCCCGTGCTCCATTCGGGCTCGAGGCGTCCCCACGAAGGATGCATGGCCCATGCCGCAGACACCACCCCCGCAGCCGCAGCGCGGGCCCGGAACCGGGGATCTCTCCCGCGAGCCGAGCGCTGCCGACATTCGCCGCTGGCGCCGCTACCTCGCCGATGAGCGCGCCGAAGGGTCCGTGTACCGAGACCTCGCGGCGAAGCGCGAGGGCGAGGAGCGTGAGATCCTGCTGGGTCTCGCGAGCGCCGAGGTGCGGCACGAGGAGCACTGGCTGAGCCTCCTCGGCCCGGCGGGCGACGGCGGGGTGCGCGCACAACTCGGCACGCGCCTCTTCGGCTGGTTCGCGCGCCGCTTCGGCTCTCTCTTCGTGCTGGCGCTCATCCAGCGAGCAGAGTCACGTTCGCCGTACGAGCGCGAAGCGGACGCGACCCCCGAGATGGCGGCAGACGAGCGCATCCACGAGGAGGTCGTGCGGGGCCTGGCAATGCGCAGCCGCTCCCGCATGTCTGGCGGTTTCCGGGCGGCGGTGTTCGGCGCCAACGACGGGCTCGTCTCGAACCTCGCCCTCGTGCTCGGCATCGGCGCGACCGGTGCGCCCACGGTGATCATCCTCGCGACGGGCCTCTCCGGGCTCCTCGCCGGAGCGTTGTCGATGGCGGCGGGCGAGTACGTGTCCGTCCGTTCGCAGCGTGAGCTCCTTGAGGCGTCGACGCCAAGCCCGGATACTCCCCAGACCATCCAGCGGCTCGACGTGAACGCGAACGAGCTGGAGCTCGTCTACCGTGCCCGCGGCATGGGCGAGGACGAGGCCCGCAGCTACGCGCACCGCGTGTTCGCGCTGCAGGGGGCCGACCCGGAATCCGGCCCGATCTCACTGCAGTCCGCCGAGGAAGAGCACGAGGAGCTCGGTACCGCGTGGACCGCGGCCCTCTCCAGCTTCTGCTTCTTCGCCGGCGGCGCGCTCCTCCCGGTGCTTCCCTACATCTTCGGAATGAGCGGGATCTCCGCCGTGGTGGTGTCCGCGGCGGTCGTCGGAGTCGCGCTTCTCTCGACGGGCGCCATCGTCGGCGTGCTGTCTGGCGGTCCGCCGTGGCGTCGCGCCGGACGCCAGCTGCTCATCGGCTTCGGGGCCGCGGCCGTGACGTACGTGCTCGGCCTCGTCTTCGGAGTTGCGGTTGGATAGGGCCCATGCCCATTCCTGAGTTCGTCGCCGAGCTGCGCGCCAAGATCGGGCCGGAGCATCCGCTCTGGCTTGCTGGTTCGACTGCCGTCATCATCCGCCCCGCGATGGCACCCGCTGGTGTGTCCGCTGCCAGCGGTGAGGAGGTGCTGCTCGTGCGGCGTTCCGACAATGGGGTGTGGAGCCCGGTGACGGGCATCGTCGACCCGGGCGAGCATCCGGCGACGGCTGCCGTGCGGGAGAGCCTCGAGGAGGCGATGGTCGAAGTCCGCGTCGAGCGGCTCGTGCGCCTCAGCGTCTCGCCGAAGATCGTGCACGCGACGGGTGACCGCGCCCAGTACTGCGACCTGGTCTTCCGCTGCTCCTGGGTGTCCGGGGAGGCGGCGGTCGGCGACGACGAGTCGGTGGATGTCGCCTGGTTCCCCGTGGATGCCCTGCCCGAGATGCCCGAGCATCTCGCCTCCCGTGTGGCCGTCGCCGTCGCGGACCGGCCCGAGTGCGAGCTGCTCGTGGACGGGGTGCCGCTGCCGATCGTCGGACCCGGAGGCTCTCGGTAGGCGTGCTGGCACCGGTCGCCGGTGCTCGTCCTGGCGCGCGCGTCCGTGTGAGTGCGGGGTGCGGGTGGAGTTTCCCCTCCCGGGCTACTCCGGGGCGCCGACGACGACCTGGCCGTCGGCTGACGAGACGGTGACGGTCACGGACTGCTCCTGCTCGGCGTACGTGAACGTGCATTGGAACTCGGCGCCTTGATCGGCCTTGACCTGCTCTGGGCAGACGACGTCGGTCACCTCGACGAGACCGAAGTCGTCTTGCAGCACGCGCGTGACCTCAGCCTGCAGCGGCTCCGCGGCGAGCACGCTGCCGTTGCTCTGTCCGATGAAGTAGCCACCGAGACCTGCGATGAGCGCCGCCGCGGGAATCGCGAGGATCAGGAGCAGACGAGAGTTGCGCTTCGGCCTGCCTGCCGGAGCCAGCCCTGACCCTGGCCCGAACTGCTGGCCCTGGACGCCGGGCCCTTGGGTGCCTGGTCCTTGGGTGCCTGAGCCTGGGTAGCCAACCGGCGGCTGCTGGTAGCCGAAGCCCTGCTGTGTCGAGGATGCGGGAGCTGGCGCCCCGTAGGTGGCGCTCGGAACACCGTAGGCGGCGTTCGGGGTCGCATACCCGGAGCCATACCCGGAGTCGTACCCGGAGCCGGCTCCAGGCCCGAAGTCGGACGCCGATGCCGCGTGAGCGCCGGGACCGTACGCGCTGGGGGTTGACCTCGCGCCTGACGCCGTCCCGAACTGGCTGGTCTGGCTGGTCTGGCCGGCCTGACCGGCGTTACTCGCACCTGGCGTCGCCGATGCGGCCGGGTACCCGGGCTGGGGGAACGGCTGGCCGTACTGGGAAGGCTGCTGATGCTGTGCCGGCTGCTGGCCCTGACCCTGCTGGCCCTGACCCTGCTGACCCTGCTGGCGCGGCGCATATTGCTGGTTCTGGTTCTGGCCCTGGCCCTGGCCCTGGTTCTGACCGTAGTGCTGTTCCGGCCCCGACCCCTGGCCGGGCCCGTGCGGTCGATGAGCCTGCTGCTCCTGCCGCCCCTGCTGCGGATCGCGCGGATCGTTGGGGTCGCGCGGCCTCTGCGGGCCGCCCTGCGGTGGGAAGGTCATCGTGGTTCCTCCAGCTTGCTTGCTGCGACGTGCATGAGCGGGCCCGGCCTAGCCGGTTCTCGCGTTCCCGATCGCATCCCAGAACGCGCTCGCCTGATCTGCAGTCACATTGGTCACGTACTGGGGCGCGAGCGACGCGGGGTCATCCGGCAGATCGTCGGCAGTCGGCGTGCCCGTGATCTCGAATCCGAACTGCACCTCGACATCGAGCGATGCCGCATCCATCGTGCCGTTCACCTCGATCTTCTGCACGATGCCATCCGTGCCGACCCACACGTGCAGGGGAAGCAGCGTGCCGAGCTCATCGTCGCTGAGCTGCGAGCGGAGATCGTCGCCCAGCGTGTACAGACCGGCCTCCTCGAGCGAGTCGAACGTGACCGCCGACGTGAAGTGCCTGCTGCCATCTGCCGAGACCTCGAGCTTCTCGGGAAGCTCCTCGCCGTTGCTCTCCTTCGACAGCTGCCATGCCTTCACCAGATTGCACATGTAGATGACGGTGCCGAGGATGCACGTGCGCTGCGGGTCGTTCGCGCGGTCGAGGTCGCCCATCGGCAGGCGTGCCCACGGGGTCGAGACGACCGTCGTGTACGCGCTGCCGAAGAGGTAGTAGGTGTAGTCGCTGCCAGCGATGTGGACCTCGTCGATGGAGGTTCCCGCCTCGGCGGTCGACTCCTTCGTGACGTAGGACGCGCCGACCACGCTCGTCTCGTGCTGTGTGCTGAGCGTTGCCCCGGTCGAGGCCTTGCCGTGCGTGTAGGCGGTGGCGGAGAAGTTCTCGACCTTGGCGAGGCCCTCGACGAGGGAGTCGCCGAGCAGCTCCGCGCCGGTGTCGGCGTGGTACTCGAGCTTCGCCTCGTGGTTCGCGACCGCTGTCGGGGTCGTCGTCGCGCATCCGGAGAGCACGAGCCCGACGAGCAGCGCGGTCGTACCTGCGATGAGGCGTTGGGTGCGCATCAGGACCCCCCGAGCTCGTTGTACAGCGACAGCGCGGTCTGGCCGAGCACCGAGCCCTCCCACCGGAACGGCGGGTTCGCCGACGAGAGGACGGTCGACGAGGTTGCGGCGACGTAGCCGGCCCCGATCGCCGTGTCGTAGTAGACGAGCCAGGCCCCACCCGAGCCTCCGGGCGTCATGCTGCACATGTGGGTGTATCCGCCTGCAGAGCCCTCCCGCCACTGGCTGGAGGCGCACATGTACTCCTCAGAGCCGTCGTAGGGGCTTGCACTCGGATAGCCGACCTGCGTGATCGCCTTGGCCGGGACCCCAAAGGCGATGCCCTGCCCGCCCGTCACGTCCTGGATGCGCTTGCCGTCTTTCTCCTCCATCACGAGGAACGCGAAGTCGTTGTTCCAGCCCTCCCCGTACACGCCCTGGTCGCCGTAGTTGGCGTTGTCGAGGAAGTGCTGCGGGATGCTGTAGTCGGTGGCTGCCCAGCGACCGTACGGCTGCTCGGCCCCGTCGCCGCGGTCGCCAGGGATGAAGACGACGTTGCTCGCGATGGCCTTGTTGCTCTCGAAGTCGACGAGGCAGTGCGCCGCCGTGACGACGATGTTGCGCTCGCCGGAGTTCACGACCGTCGCCGAGCACACCGCGAGACCGCTCGCGAACGACATGTACAGGCGACCGAAGGTGGATGCGCCGAGCCCGGCACGGTCGTAGGGCACCGCCTCCGAGACATCTCCGTAGCCGTTCGCCGACTCGGCAGCGGGCACCGGGGTGGTCGGCGGGACGAACGCGCCGGTCGCCGGGTCGCCGACGCCGACCGTGATGCCGTTGTCTGGTGCCGTGTAGTCGAAGCCCTCGGCGTTCTTGAACATGTCGGGGTCTGACCAGAAGTCGTGCGATTCCTGCGCCGAGGACTCGAACGAGTCGCGCAGGCTGACCGTGCCGCCCTCGATGGGCGCGTCGACGGCGTCGTACCCGTTTGCCGAGGGAGTCGCCGTCGCGCTCACCGAGCACCCCGCGAGCAAGGCGACCGCAGCGAGCGCGCCGATGCTCGCGAGCAGAGCCCGTGGTCGGCGACGGTGTCGGGTCATGGGGTCTCCTTCGGCACGCTGGGTATGCCGTTCGTTGTCATGCTACGCAGAGCCACCGACACTCAGGCCGCGAACCTGCCGAAAACCCCGGTGGTGGGGACTTCTCCCCGTGAGGCTGCCGAGGCCATCCAGGAATAGCGGCGGGATGGTGCGCGTTGCCCCGACCATGCCAGGAACGCCCACGATCTCCGTGCTCGACCTCATCCCCGTCGCCGAAGGGCAGTCGAGTGCCGACGCCGTGGCCGCATCCGCCCGCCTGGTGCGGCGAGCCGACGAGCTCGGGTACCACCGCTACTGGGTCGCCGAGCACCACAACACCGAACTCGTCGCCTCGACGACACCGCCCGTGCTGCTCGCGGCTCTCGGCGCGGGAACGCAGCGTATCCGCCTCGGCTCGGGCGGCGTCATGCTGCCGAACCAC
Source organism: Pseudoclavibacter sp. Z016 (assembly GCF_002931215.1). NCBI lineage: Bacteria > Bacillati > Actinomycetota > Actinomycetes > Micrococcales > Microbacteriaceae > Pseudoclavibacter > Pseudoclavibacter sp. Z016. The sequence goes on along the minus strand of NZ_PSTU01000017.1, from coordinate 61,238 downwards.
GCACCCTTCGTCATCGCCGAGCAGTTCGCGACCCTCGAGTCGCTCTACCCCGGGCGCATCGACCTCGGACTGGGCCGCGCGCCCGGCACCGACCCGTTCACCGCCGCCGCGATGCGTCGCGATCTCTCCCGTGATCGCGTCGACGAGTTCCCCAACGACGTGCTCGAGCTCATGGGCTACCTGGGCGATGTGAGGGCGGAGCACGACCGCGAGGTGCTCAATCGCCTCCGAGTCAGCCCGGGGGCGAAGACGAATCCCCAGATCTGGCTCCTCGGCTCGAGCCTCTACGGGGCAGAGCTGGCCGCCGCCTTCGGCCTGCCGTACACCTTCGCGCACCACTTCGCGATGCACGCTGACCCCAAGGCCGCCGCCGACCACTACCGCGACCATTTCGTGCCGTCGCCCGTGCTCGCCGAACCGCACTTCATGGTGTCGGTCTCCGCGATCGCCGCGGAGACGGTCGATGAGGCCACCCGCCTCGCGCTCCCCAGCAGGGCGGCCATGCACCAGATCCGGTTCGGCCGCCCTACGAGGGTCCTCTCGCCAGAGGGCGCCGCCGCGTACGCGGACCGGATGCAGGACCGCTCCCTCTACGACGCGACGACCGGCACGCAGCTCGTCGGGACCCCCGAGATGGTCGCCGACGGCATCGACCGCCTCATCGAGCGCACGGGGGCCGACGAGGTGATCCTCGCCGCCACGACGCACGACGTGGAGGTGCGCATCCGCACGATCGAGGCGCTCGCGGAGCTGCGCGACCCGGCAGCCTCGGAGCCGCGCGCGACTGTCGGTGCACATCCGCATAATTGACGGGTGACTTCCCACGCGCGCCATGCCTCTTCCGCCTCCACTCCTGACGACTTCACGTTCGACGACCCGAGCGACGCCCCCGACAGCACCGACGAGGCGCTGCTCCGCGCGCTCGCGGTGACGTTCGCCGGCGCTGGCTTCACCGTCGACGGGGTCGAGTCGCGTCTGGGGGCCGAAGCGGCGGATGCGCTGCACCGTGACCTGCTCGAGCCCGCGTCGTTCGCCCTCTCGCGTGAGCCGGACGACGCGCTCTCCGCGCTCATCCGCCTGTTCGTGCTCGCGGAGACCGTCGAGGCGGGCGACGTCCCGGCACTCGACGAGTTGCTCGCGGCCCGCCTCGTTGCTCGCGTCCCGCGCCTGAGCCCCACGGAATCGGCTCAGGAGGCCAGCGCCGAGGAGCTCGCGGACGAGCTCGTGGTCGCACTCGTCGACGTGCGCCCGTACGCGAGCGAGGGCGTCAACGGCAGCGTCGAGATGTGGGTCGCCTCCGACCTCGGCGGTGTGCAGCTCGGCCGCGACCAGCCGCTGCGCCGCGACCACGTCGTCGGCATCGGGCCGGCGACGACGCTGCTCGCCCAGCTCACCCCGCGGGAACCCGTCGCCCGCGCGCTTGACCTCGGCGTCGGCATGGGCGTGCAGACCATGCACCTGCTCGCCCACACCAGGCACGTCGTCGCGACCGACATCTCGGAGCGCGCCCTCGCGTTCGCGAAGTTCAACCTGCTGCTCAACGCCGAGGCGCTCGGCATCGCCCCCGGTGGCCTCGAGGACCGCGTGAGCCTCCGCCTCGGAAACATGCTCGAGCCCGTCGCCGGCGAGCACTTCGACCTGTTCGTGTCGAATCCGCCGTTTGTCATCACGCCCCGACGCGAGGGCGAAGGCGGAAGCGACCAGTACACGTACCGTGACGGTGGCAAGCCGGGTGACAGCATCGTCGAGGGGCTCGTGCGCGACCTCGGCACGGTGCTCGCCTCGGGCGGCGTCGCCTGCATGCTCGGCAACTGGGAGGTGCGGGAGGGCGACGCCAACTGGCACTCGCGCCTCGAGACTTGGCCCGCGAACGATGTCGACCTGTGGGTCGTGCAGCGCGAGGACGCGACACCGGTGGAGTACGCCGACATGTGGTTGAAGGATGCGGCTGAGAACGCCGAGCTCTCGAGCTGGCAGCACGCATTCCGCCGCTACCTGCAGGACTTCGCGAGCCGCGATGTCGAGCGCATCGGCATGGGCATGTTCTTCCTCCGCCGCACCCACGAGGGCGCCGTCGGCGGTCCGCTGCGCCGCTTCGAGCACCTCACGCACGCGCTCGGCCACCCGCTCGCCGCGCACATCCGCGACGGCTTCGAGGCCATCACCTGGCTGCGCGGGGTCGACGACGACGAGCTCTTCGACGAGCCGCTCGTCGTGGCCGCCGACGTGACCGAGGAGCGCCACTCGCGGCCAGGCGACGAGGACCCGAGCATCATCATGCTCCGCCAGGGCGCGGGGTTCCGCCGCACCATGTCGATGTCGACGGAACTCACCGGCTTCGTGTCGGTGTGCGACGGGGAGCTCGTCGGGTCGCAGATCGTCACCGCCATCGCATCGCTCGTCGATGTCGAGGAAGAGGCCCTGCGCGCGAGCCTCGTGCCCGACGTGCGCGAGCTCGTGGCGCTCGGCTTCCTCGAGCCGCGCTGGCGATAGGAGGTCAGCCGGGCCGGCGACGCCGAGCGTGCTCGCTTCCCGCCGTCATGGGTGCGCCACGACGTTCTCCGGCGCCTCGCCGGCCAGAAGCGCGCGCAGCTGGCGGTCGATGAGTGCGACCATGCGCGGATGCATCGCCGAGGAAGCGCCCCCGACGTGCGGGGTGATGAGTGCGCCGTCGAGATCCCAGAGCCGGTGCCCCGGCGGCAGCGGCTCGGGGTCGGTGACGTCGAGGGCGGCCCGGATGCGGCCGGCCTCGAGCGCGGCGATGAGCGCCTCCGTGTCGATGACTGGTCCGCGCGCGACGTTCACGAGGAGCGACCCCTGTCGCATCGCGGCGAGGAAGCTCGCATCGACGAGGTGTCTGGTCTCGTCGGTCAGCGGCACCGTGAGGATCACCACGTCGATCCCGGGGAGCAGCGCCTCGAGGCTCGAGATGGGGTGCACGCGGTCGGGCCCGCCATCGGCTGCGCGGGCGGAGCGCGCGAACCGGAGCACGTTCGCCTCGAAGCCGCTCAGTCGATGCTCGATGGCCTTGCCGACGCCGCCGTATCCGACGATGGCCACCGTGCGGTCGGCGAGGCTCTGGCCGGGCTGCTGGTGCCACACGTGCCGCTGCCCCGCCGTCGTGTACTCGGGGATGCGGCGGAGCGACGCGAGCGTGAGCCCGAGTGCGAGCTCGGCCGTCGAGGCCTCGTGCACGGAGCGCGCGTTGGCAACCGTGTGACCAGCGGGCAGGTGGGCGAGCACGTCCTCGTACCCGATCGTCTGGGCCTGGACGAGTCGCGTCGTCGTGCGCCCGAGGCTCGCGGTGAGGCTCGGGTCCTGCTGATAGGGGAGCACGACGAGGTCGATGTGCGGGGCGGGTGACGGCGTCGTCAGATCCCAGGTGATGCACTCGAGGCTGGCGGCGATCTCGAGCTGCGTGATCGAGGCCGCGAGGGCGGGGGTCGGCACCGAGACGAGGAGCTGTTCGCTGCGGGTCACGATACGGGCTCTTGCTTACATAATGAGTTCATGCACATAATGTAAGCCAGACGCGGTCCCAGGCCAAGCAACTCCTGTTCTCCCCCAGCGAGGCCGAGACCGCGCGAGACCCCACCTCGATTGGACGACAATGACGTCAGAGATCATCACGATCATCCACACGGCGATCGCCATCCTCGGCGTCGTCGTGCTCATCACGCGCTTCCGGCTGAACCCCGCCGTCGCCCTCGTGATCGGCTCCCTCTACCTGGGACTCGCCACGGGGCATCCGCCGACCGAGACCATCGGCACGATCACCGGCGGCTTCGGGGAGATCATGGCCGAGGTCGGCCTCCTCATCACCTTCGGCGTGCTGCTCGGCTCGATGCTCAGCGAGATGAACGCCATCCAGCGACTCGTCTCGCACCTGCTGCGCATCTTCGGCCCCAAGGGGCTGCCGTACGCGATGGGGCTCACGATCGGCACCGTGCTCCAGTCGATCTTCCTCGACGTGCTCCTCGTGATCTCCGCGCCGCTCGCTCGCAAGATGGCGCCGCTCATCGGCAAGCACGGCACGCCACGCATCGCGACGGCCCTCGCCATCGGCCTCGAATGCGGGATCGTCTTCATGGTGCCCGGCGTCGCAGCCCTCGCGCTCGCGGGCGTGCTCGGCGTTCCCCTCGGACAGATGCTGCTCTTCGGCCTCATCGTGATCGTGCCGACCATCGTCATCTCGATCTTCATCATGACGCTGCTGTTCCGCATCGGCTTCTGGAAGGAGAAGCTGGACGAGACGCAGCCCGTCGAAGGTGAGGACGGAGCGGACGACAGCATCGACGCCTCCCCAGAGCCCGTCGAGCCCCTCAAGACCGAGAGCATCCCAGTCGGCGACCGACTCAGCAAGGTCGGCGGCGTCCCCCGCGGCGTCGCCGTCGCCGAGCGCACCACGACCTCCGAGCCGAAGCTCATCCTGCTCTTCGCGCCGCTCCTGCTCTGCCTCGGCCTCATCGCGACGGGCGCGATCCTGCAGATCGTCGGCGTCGAGATCGACGCGCTTGTCCTCGTGACCGACCCCGTCTTCGCGCTGCTCCTCGCCGTGCTCGGCACGAGCATCATCGGCAGGCTCACGGTCGGCGGCAAGGCGGTCGAGAAGTCGGTTGTCGCGGGCTTCCGCGAAAGCGGTCAGATCCTCATCCTCACGGGTGTGGGCGGTTCGCTCGCGGCGACCGTCGCGGCGACCGGCCTCGGCGACATCCTCGGGCAGGCGTTCAGCGCCAACAGCTTCGCGCCGCTCCTCATCGTCTGGGCCATCGCGGCCGTACTGCACATCGCCGTCGGCTCCGTCACGATCTCGGCGATCACCGCCGCAGGCATCCTCGCGCCCATCGCGTCCGTCATCGGCCTCGACCCGATCCTCATCGCCCTCGCGGCGGGAGCCGGCTCGCTCTTCGCGGTGCACGTCACCAGCAACACGTTCTGGCTCCTGCAGTCGTTGCTCGGACAGACGACACGGGGCACGCTGAAGACATGCACCGTCGGTGTGTCCGTCGCCTCGGTGGTCGCGTTGCTCGTGACCCTTGTCCTGAGCATCTTCATCTGACCCGCACGCTCCCACCGATCACGTCCGGAAAGGACCGACATGCACACCAACGCCAAGATCGCCCCGCTCGCGGGAGTCCGCGTGCTCGAGCTCGGGAACTTCATCGCAGCCCCGACGGCAGGGCGGATGCTCGCCGACTTCGGCGCCGAGGTCATCAAGGTCGAGCGGCCCGGTACGGGAGACGAGTTGCGCTCGTGGCGCCTGCATCCCGGTGCGACGACGTCGATGCTGTTCCACACCATCAACCGCAACAAGAAGTCGATCACCCTCGATCTCCGGACGGAGGAGGGGCGGGATGCGGTGCGTGCGCTTGCCGCCGACTGCGACGTGGTCCTGGAGAACTTCCGTCCGGGCACCATCGAGCGGTGGGGGATCGGGCCGGACGTGCTCAACGAGATCAACCCGGAAATCGTCATCGGCCGTATCTCCGCCTTCGGGCAGACGGGGCCGCTCTCGAGCCGGCCGGGGTTCGCCGCCGTCGCGGAGGCCATGGGCGGGTTCAGGAACCTCGTCGGCGACCCGGACCGCGCCCCCGTCCGCGTCGGCGTCTCGATCGGCGACTCCATCGCGGGCGTGTACGCCGCCTACGGCGTGATGATGGCGATGTTCCAGCGCGAGCGGCGCCGCGGCGCCGGCCTCGGTCCCGCGCCGCTCGAGGAGCGGGTCATCGACGTCGCCCTCAACGAGGCCATGTTCTCGATGATGGAGTCGCTCATCCCCGACTACCAGGCGCACGGGGTGGTCCGTGAGCGGGTCGGCGGGCGGATGGAGGGCATCGCCCCCACCAACGCGTACGTGTGCGGGGATGCGAAGAGCGTCGTGATCGCGGGCAACGCCGACGCGATCTTCGTGCGCTTCATGGGCATCATCGGGAGAGACGACCTCGCCCGCGACCCGGGCCTCGCGACCAACAATCTCCGCTGGGACCGGCGCGACGAGCTCGACGCCGCGATCGGCGCGTGGACGGCGACGCTCCCCGCCGAGGAGGTACTCGACATCCTCGACGACGCCGGCGTCCCCTCTGGCCCGATCTACACTGCCGAGGACATCAGCGCGAGCCCGCAGTACGCGGCCCGCGACATGATCCAGAAGTTCGACGTGACCGACGGAGACACCACCGTCGAGGGTGTCGGCTTCCCCGGCATCGTCCCGGTCCTCGGCGGCGCCTCCCTGCCGATTCGCACGCTCGCGCCCGGGCTCGGCCAGGACACCGAGGCGGTGCTCGCGGCCTACGCGGGCCGCAGCGGGCAGACGCAGACCGACGACAACAGCAAGGTGGACGCACGATGAGCCAGAACCCGATCACCTCCGCGCGTCTGCGCGACGTCACCCTGCGCGACGGCCTGCAGCTCACCGGCAAGCTGCTGTCGACCCAGCGCAAGGTCGAGCTCGCGCGCGAGCTCTTCTCTGCCGGGGTACCAGAGCTCGAGATCGGCTCGATGGCGCGCGGCGACCTCGTCCCGCCCATGGCCAACACGCTCGAGGTCATCGAGGCGCTCACCCCGGAGGAGCTCGAGCACAGCTGGGTGTGGGTCGCGACCCCGCGGCACATCGAGAAGGCCGCGGCCGCCGGGGCGAAGAACTTCCAGTACTGCCTCTCGGTCTCCGACGCCCACAACCAGGCGAACATCGGGCGGACCACCGACACGAGTCTCGCGGCCATGCCGGACGCCGTCGCCCTGACCCGTCAGGCCGGCGGGCGCATCCAGCTGTGCCTCGCGACCTCCTTCACGTGCCCCTTCGACGGGCAGGTCGACCCGGACCGGGTCATCCGGATCGCCAACGACCCCAGGGCCGAGGGCGCTGAGGACATCGTCATCTGCGACACCCTGGGCCAAGCGCACCCCGGACAGGTGTCCTCGCTCATCTCCAGGGTCGTCGCCGAGTCGCCGAAGCGGGAGATCGTGTTCCACGGCCACGACACCTGGGGTGCGGGCGTCACGAACTCGATCGCGGCGGTCCTCGCGGGTGCGAGCGTCGTCGACGGCGCGCTCGGAGGGCTCGGCGGATGCCCGTTCGCTCCGGGGGCCAGCGGCAACACGGCCACGGAGGACCTGCTTTTCGCGATGCGCCCCGAGTGGCTCACTCCGGCGGCGTTCGCCCAGATCGTCCGCGAATCGGAGACGCTGCTCGTCGACCTCGAAGAGCCGAACCGATCGAAGGCCCGCCAGGGCGCTCGCTCCAAGGCCCCCGCGTTCGAATGGGTCGTGCCGGCGTAGGCTGCGCCGCTACTCGGCGGGAGCGCGACCGCCGATGAGGCGCGTCGCGCGTTCGGCCGTCTCGACGAGCATCGGAGCCCAGTCCTCGAGCATCTTCGGCTGGATGCGGGCGGCCGGCCCGCTCACTCCCAGCGCCATCCGCACCCGTCCGCTCGGCTCGAACACCGGGGCTGCCACCCCCACGAGGCCGTCGATGCGCTCGTTGCGGGTGATCGCGAACCCGTCTTCCCTGGTCTGCTCGAGCACGGCTCGCAGCTCGACCGGGTCGGTGATGGTGCTTGCCGCGAGGTCGGGGATCGGCCCGGCGAGGATGCTCTCGCGGAGGTCAGCGTTCCAGGCGAGCAGGACCCGCCCCGCGGAACCGACCGTGAGCGGCGCGACCTTGCCGACGTGGACATCCTGCTTCAGCTCGTGCCGCGTCTCGTCGACGGCGATGCAGACCCGGTAATCGTCGTCGGCGCGGAAGAGGGTCGCGCTCTCGCCGGTCGCCTGACGCAGCTCGCGCAGGAGCGGCGCGAGCAGGTCGATCGCTTTGATGCCGCGGACGGCCGGCGCAGACCAGTACGCCATCCTCAGCCCGATCCGGAACCGGTCGTCGTCGCGGTCGAGGAAGCCCTGCGAGACGAGATTCGTCACGAGACGCTGCGTCGTGGAGGTGGGCAGGCCGGTCTTCGTGCGGATCTCCGCGAGCGACAGTGAGGGCGACTCGAGGGTGAAGCTGTCGAGGATGTCCGTGATCTTGCCGAGCACCAGCAGCGGGGCGACGCCCGAGTTTCCGGTGGCTGGCGGGGCTGCGCTGCCGGAATCAGTCATACATGGAATCTAGAGCATCGGCTCGCTCGATCGCCGACGACGGCGTGGTTCAGCGCTGGCCCTGAGCGTCGCCGCGCCGGAACGGGGCGAGCAGCTCGCGTCGGTCGCGCCACGCGGCGGTCGACCAGAGCGCCAGCGCGATGAGCAGCACCTGGAACGGCAGGCGGATGAGCCGGGCCGCGTCGGTATCCAGGCCGAACGCATCCGTGCCCGTGACGTACTGGGAGATGTTGCCGGGGAAGACCGCCAGGAAGAACGCGGCGACGACGAAGCCGACGGCGACCCGCCAGCGGCCCGCCGCGATGAGCGCCAGCCCCAGCAGCACCTCGACGACGCCGGAGGCGAGCACGACGAAGTCCGCGTCGAACGGCAGCCACGTCGGCACCTGCGCCTGGAACTCGGCGCGTGCGAACGACAGGTGCGCGGCCCCCGCGAACAGCAGGAATCCGCCGAGCACCACGCGGGCGATGACCCGCGGCACCGAGGTCCGGGGCGTGCGCCCCGCGTGCGTCGTGCGCGCGTCCTGTGGCGCGCTCGGCGGCACGCTGGAGCCGGCCGGTCGGTGGTCTGCTGGCGGTGAAGTCTGCATCCGCCAAGTCTGCGCCCTCCGCTACGGGTGCACCTGCGGGTTGCCTTGGTGCAGCTGCGGCGCCACCTGCGTCGGCGCGGGCTTGGACGGCGCGAACTGCTTCGTCGCGAGGAGCACGGCCACGAAGATGAGCGGCACGATCCATCCGGTCCAGCCGAGGATCGTGGCCTGCGTCGTGTCGACCCGCTCGCCGGCCGCGGCGAACAGCAGGTACGAGCCGGCTGCGGCGTTGAAGGCACCGTGCGCGAGCGCGGCCGGCCACACCGATTCCGAGCGGATGCGCAGCCACGCGAACACGGCCCCGACGAGGATGCACATCCCCGTCATCATGGTCAGCCCGAGCCAGCCTGGCGCATCCACGTAGTTGTAGCCGAGGAGGATCAGCGGTGCGTGCCAGAGGCCCCAGATGAGGCCCGAGATGAGCAGCGCGGGGACGGTGCCGAGCCTCAGGAGCTTCGGGAGCAGCCAGCCGCGCCACCCCAGCTCCTCGCCGAGGGCGGGGATGAGGTTGAGGAACGCGCCGACGGGGATGCTCACGAGCTGCAGCAGCACGAGCACGACAACCGGGAGGGGGAGCTCGAGGTTGCCGACGCCTTCGGCGGCGAGCTGCTCGTCGAGCATCGCCTGGAAGCCGGAGAAGTTCACGAGGTCCATGGAGTAGACGCCGAAGAGGGCGCCGATGGGCAGGGCGGCGAAGATGAGGGCAACCGGGACGACGACGGCGAGCGCCAGGTACGCGATGAGTCTGCCCGCCGGCTTCAGCGGCACGAGGCCGAGCGTGCGCCACGGCCGTGCAGGGCGCTCGAGCGCGAACACCGTGACGAGGGCGGCGATTGCCGGGGTCAGCATCATGGCGATCGAGATGACGGGGAACCAGGGGTTGGCGAGCCCATCGCCGAGCCAGAGGGGGAGCGCGACCAGCCAGGAGAGGCCGAACGCCAACGCCAGGAAGACGCCGACGGAGAGCTTGTCGCGGGTGGACGGTCTGGTCGGCGTTGTCGTCTGCACCGTTCCAGCCTGGCGTCACCGAACGCGTCCTGTCAAAGAAACGCGAGCAACGCGGCGAGAAGCGGCGGTGGATGCGGCAGCGGATGCGGAAAAGGGATGCTCCCGCCCGTTTCCGAGCGGGAGCATCCCTTCTGCGGGATCGAAGCGGTGGGCTACGCGGCCGCGCTGGTCGCGTTCACCTCGCCGACGAGCACCTCGAGGACGTCCTCGAGGAACAGGAGACCCGTCACCCTGCCGTCGGTGTCGAGCGCCTTGGCGACGTGCGCGCCGCGGTCGCGGAGCACCGCCATGGCGTCCTCGAGTTCCGCGTCGCGCGACACGGAGACGAGGCTCCGCAGTCGCTTCTGGGGGATGGGCGACGTGAAGGCGTCAGCACCCATGAGGTCCATGACGTCCTTCATGTGGATGTAGCTCGTCGGTTCTCCTCGCTCGTCGGTGACGACGTAGCGGGAGAAGCCGTGCTCGGCGACGGCCTTCTGCACGTCGATGGGGCGCGCGCCTGCCGGCAGGAGCACCATCTCGGCGATGGGCACATCCACGTCGCTGACCTTCTTCTCGGTGAACTCGAACGCGCCAGCGAGCGTGCCGGACGTGTCGCTCAGTGTTCCCTCTCGGGTCGACTGCTCGACGATTCCGGCCACCTCCTCGAGCGTGTACGTGCTCGTCGCCTCGTCCTTCGGCTCGACCTTGAAGAGGCGCAGCACGCCGTTCGCGATCGTGTTGAGGCTCCAGATGATCGGGTTGAAGATCTTGGAGACCACGACGAGCGGCGGGGCGAGAAGGAGCGACGCGCGGTCAGGCACCGAGAACGCGAGGTTCTTGGGGATCATCTCGCCGAACACGACGTGCAGGAACGTGACCAGCACAAGCGCGACCGCGAACGCGATGACGCTGATGGCCTCGGCCGACAGCGCGGTGAGCCCGAGCGGGATCTCGAGCAGGTGGTGGATGGCCGGCTCGGAGACGTTCAGGATGAGCAGCGAGCAGACGGTGATGCCCAGCTGGCTCGTCGCCAGCATGAGCGTCGCGTGCTCCATCGCCCACAGGGTGGTCTTCGCGGCGCGGCTGCCACGCTCGGCGAGGGGCTCGATCTGGGATCGCTTCGCCGAGATGACGGCGAACTCGGCGCCGACGAAGAAGGCGTTGCCGATGAGGAGGACGAACAGCCACAGGATTCCTGGCAGGTACTCACTCATTGGTCATCACCTCCTTGACTCGGTCGTGGGCTCTGTCGAACGCGAGCTCCTGGTTCGTCATGAGGCTCTGGTCGCCGTCCGGTTCGTTGGGCAGGTACCGCACCCTTACGATGCGGGTGCCGTCGATGCGCTCGACGCGCAGCATGCCCGCCTCGATGGCGACCTCGTCGCCCAGCTCGGGGAGACGCTCGAGGGTGTCGGTGATGAATCCGCCGACGGTGTCGTAGTCGCCGTCCTCCGGCACCTCGATGGCGAGGCGGTCGAGGACCTCGTCCGGGCGCCAGGAGGCGTCGAACGTGACGGAGCGGCCGCGCCGGATGAACCCGGTCTGGTGTCGGTCGTGTTCGTCCTCGAGTTCCCCGACGATCTCCTCGACGAGGTCTTCGAGCGTGACGATGCCTGCGGTGCCGCCGTGCTCATCCACGACGACGGCGACCTGGTGGCGTTCGGCGCGCAGGAGGGTCAGCAGGGCGGATGCGCCCATCGACTCCGGCACGCGGAGCGCCTCGGTCTGCAGCTCGCCGGCGGTGACCTCGGTCTGGCGCTCCACGGCGACCGCGAACGCCTGCTTGGCGTGCACGAACCCCGTGATGTTGTCCGGGGTGCCGTCGACGACCGGGAACCGGGAGTAGCCGGTCTCGATGGCGAGGGCGATGATCGCCTGCGCCGTGTCGTCGACCTCCACGCTCGCCATGCGCACGCGGGGCGTCATGACGTCGGACGCGTCGTGCTCGGCGAACTTGAGGGTGCGCCGCAGCAGGGCCGCGTCGTCTTCCTCGAGCAGGCCGGAGAGCGCGGAGTGGCGGATGAGATACGACAGCTCGTCGGCGCTTCTGGCGCCGGAGAGCTCCTCCTTGGGCTCGATGCCCATGGATCGGATGATGGCGTTCGCGGTGTTGTTCAGGAGCAGGATCACGGGCTTGAACACCGTCGTGAAGAGCGCCTGGAACGGGATGACGACCTTCGCGGTCGTCCGGGGGAGGGCGAGTGCGAAGTTCTTCGGGACGAGCTCGCCGATGATCATCGAGAACAGCGTCGCGAGGATGATGCCGACGATGGCTCCCGCGACGGGCACGAGGCCCGCGGGAACGCCGACGCCGGTGAGGGGCTCCTCGAGGAGGGAGCTGACGGCCGGCTCGAACGTGTATCCCGTGAGCAGGGTCGTGAGTGTGATCCCGAGCTGAGCGCTGGAGAGGTGCGTCGACGTGATCTTCAGGGCCTTGATGGTGGGCCCGAGTCGCTTCTCTCCGCGGCTTTGCCGTTTTTCGAGTTCGTTTCGGTCGAGGTTGACGAGCGCGAATTCACTCGCGACGAACAACCCGGTTCCTACTGTGAGAACGAGGCCGATGCCGAGCATCACCCATTCGTTCATGCGTGGTGCCTCCAGACTGTGGCGGCCGAGGGTTCGGCCGGAACGTCGAGAGGCTTGGGACTATGACTGGGAGGGTCTTCCATGAGGAGAGATTCTAGTTGCCCTTCGTTTGCCCGCAACTCGGGAAGCTGGGGATCCGCCGGGTCAGGAGCGAGCGAGCTTGGCCTCTTCGCGGCCCTGGGAGGTCCAGGCGGGGTCGGCGGAGCGGTGGCCGACGACCTGGTCGGCGAGCGCGTCCAGCTGCTGCAGCTGCTCGCCGTTGAGCTCGAGGCCGATGGCACGCAGGTTTTCGTCGACGCGCTGCGGGCTGCGGGTTCCGGGGATGGGGGAGACGCGCACGCCGAACTCCGCCGACTTCGCGTAGACCCAGGCGAGGGCGACCTCGGCGACGGAGACGTGGCGGTCGTGCACTTCGCTGAGCTGCTGGGCGACGGCGGCGACCTCGCCGGCAAGCGCGCGGTTCACGGGCAGGTTCTCGGGGAAGAAGCGGGGGAAGTTGGCACGCACATTGGGGGAGACGGCGTCGAGCTCCGCCCACGAGTCGGTGAGCAGGCCGCGGCTGACGGGCGAGTAGGGCACGAACCCGGCTCCGACCTCGCGGATGGCGGGGATGACGTGCGCCTCCAGGTCGCGGCTGAAGATGCTGTACTCGCTCTGCACCGCGGCGATCGGGTGGATGGCGGCCGCGCGGATGATCTCGGCGCCCGTCGGCTCGCTCAGCCCGATGTGGCGGACCTTGCCTTCGGCGACGAGCTCGGAGACGAACCCGACCGTGTCCTCGATCGGCACGTTCGGGTCGACGCGGTGCTGGTAGTAGAGGTCGATGTGGTCGGTGCCGAGGCGCGTGAGGGAGAGCTCGACCTGCTCGCGGACGTGCTCGCGGTCGCCGCGCACTCCGCGCTTGCCGACGCCGTCGCCCTTCGTGATGCCGAACTTCGTGGCGAGCTGGATGCGCTCCCGCTGCGCCGGGAAGATCTTCGCGATGGTGCGCTCGCTGCGGCCGTCGCCGTAGATGTTGGCGGTGTCGAGGAACGTGATGCCCGCATCCACCGAATGCTGCAGCGTGCGCAGCGCCTGTGCGTCGTCGATGGACCCGTAGGCATCGCTGAGGCTCATCGCGCCGTAGCCCTGCACGGTCGTCACGAGGCCGTCGCCGAGGAGTGTCGTGGGGAGCTGGCCTGCCGAGCTGTTCGTCATGGCGTCAAGTCTTGTGCTGACCACCGACATTTCGCCAGCGAGCCGCGCCCCGGGGGTAACACTCGGGGCGCGGCTCGCTACCTCGCCACGTTGAAGGCGACGAGCCGAGCCGAGCCGTCGTGCTGCACGTCGATCGCCGTGAGGCTCGGTGCGGCGACGGGCTCGATGAGGTCCGCGGTGAGTCCGATGTAGCGCGCGAGGACCGCGCGGATCGTGCCACCGTGGGTGACGACCAGCACGGGTCCTGGGCGCCTGGCGGCGTCGGCGACGGCGCCCTCGATGCGGGCTCGAAGCGCTGGCGCCGACTCTCCGCCGGGCGGCACGAGCCGCCCCGCACGCCACTCTGCGTAGTCCGGCCCGATCTCCGCCGGCACGCGCCCCTCCCATTCGCCGAGCGTCGCCTCCGCCCAGCGCTCGTCGATCGACGGCTCGAGATCGCTGAGCGCCGACGCTGTGGAGCGAGCACGGAGCAGCGGCGAGGCGACCACGCTGGAAGGGGCCCACACCGAGACGGCATCCCGCAGCGCCGCGGCATCCGACCGGCCCTTCGCGGTCAGGTCGATGTCGGTGCGCCCCTGCAGGCGGCGCTCGGCGGTCCACGAGGTCGCGCCGTGGCGAACCAGCAGCAGCGCGGTCATCGGGCCGCCCCCGCGAGCTCGGTCCCCGCCGCGTCCCCGGCGGCCGCGAGCCGCGAGCCGTCCGCCGAGAAGATCGCGTCCGGATGCTCCGGCGGCTGCAGGCGCGTCGCCTCGCCAGGCTGGTGGGCCCGGTCGGTGACGATCGAGAGGCGGTCGGAGCCTGCGAGGCCCGTCGTGATCCATCGTCCCGCGACCGGGGTCGACTCGAGCACCTCGAACTCGAGGAGCCCGCCGGCCCCGACCGAGATCGACTCCGGTGCGTACATGGCGTGGAGCGTCGTCCCGTCCGGGACGTCGGGCACCTCGGCGAGCGGTGCCACGCCTCGGAAGAGGCGCCCTCGGCCGACCTCCCCGCGGAGCATGACCTTCGCGGGGCTCCCCAGGAAGGAAGCGACGAACGCGGTCGCGGGTCGATCGAGCAGCTCCTGCGGCGTGCCGAACTGCTCGATCGCCCCGTCACGCATCACCGCGATGTGGGTCGCCATGGCAAGCGCCTCCACCTGGTCGTGCGTGACGTACACGCTCGTCGCACCGCTCAGCCGGTGCACCTTCACGAGCTCGGCCCGCGTGTCGAGCCGCAGCCGCGCGTCCAGATTCGAGAGGGGCTCGTCGAAGAGCAGCACGCCGGGCTTCGGCGCGACGGTGCGGGCGATGGCGACGCGCTGCTGCTGGCCGCCGGAGAGCTCGGCCGGGAAGCGATCGGCGAGGCCGTCGAGCTCGAGCATGCCGAGCACCTCGGCGACTCGAGCGTCACGCTCGGCGGAGCCCCAGCCGGCGACCTTGAGCGGCCAGCCGATGTTGTCGCGCACGCGCATGTGCGGCCACAGCGCGTAGCTCTGGAACACCATGCCGAGCCCGCGCTTGCTCGCCGGCACGGACGCGCCCGTGTCGCCGTCGGCGACGACCCGGTCGCCGAAGCGGATGCGCCCCGCCGTCGGCTCCTCGAGCCCCGCGAGCATGCGCAGCGTCGTGGTCTTCCCGCATCCGGAGGGCCCGAGCAGCACGACGAAGGCGCCGTCCGGGATATCGAGATCGATGTCGCGCACCGCGCTCTGGCGGCCGAACGCCTTCGCGAGGCGGTCGAGGGTGATGGCGGTCACGTGGTGCTCCCGGCGTTTCGGTCGCCCTGCAGTCTGCGGGCGAGGAGGGTGGCGGCCACCGAGATGGCGGCGATGATGAGGGTGATGGCGTTGGCGTGCTGGGTGAACCCCTCGGAGGCATACCGGAAGGTCATGGTCGAGAGCAGCGGGGTGGCTGGCGTGACGAGCAGCACGACAAGCGACAGGTCGCGCACCATGGTCACGAAGACGAGCACGCCTCCGCCCACCACGCCCCTGGCCGAGAGGGGCAGCAGGATGCGCGCCAGCCGTCGCGGTCCACGGGCCCCGGCGACGGTCGCTGCCTCCTCGAGCTCGCTCGAGACCTGGCCGAGTGCGGCCCGTGAGGTCTGGAACGCGAACGGGACGCTCGCCGCGACGCCGGCGAGGATCAAAATCCAGAAGGTGCCGTAGAGCGAGGGGAGCGGGCCGATCGGCGTTCCGAACTGCGCGATGAACGCGGCCCCGAACGCGACGCCTGGGATGAGGAAGGGCACGTACGACAGGAACGAGATCGTCCCGGACGTGACGCGCGCTCGCGGGAGGCGACGCAGCACGTAGGCGCCGAGCACGCCGAGGATGATCGCCCCGACCGCGACGGAGGCCCCGAGCGCGAGGGTGCCGCCGAGCGCGGTGATGACGGTCGGGTCGGTGAGGATGCCCCGCACGCCCTGCGCGATGCCGGGGTCGGACCCGCCGGTCCAGAAGTGCAGCGTGAAGCCGCCGTCGACGCGCCCCGTGCGCCGCAGTACGGTGCTCACGGCGAGCACGATGCCGGGGACGATCGCCGTGACCAGCACCAGCGTGGATGCGGCGACGAGCAGCGGGATGCGCCAGACGCCGGTCCGCACGGCTCGGGCCCGCGTCGCCTTGCCGGTGAGCGTCGCGAACGAGCCGCGCCCCGTGGCCTTCGTGCCGAGGAAGAGCACGGCCGCCGCGATGACGACGAGGAGGATCGAGAGCACGTAGCCACGCTCGACGTCGCCCGTCGAGATGGACCCGTAGAGGCGGGTGCTCAGGGTCTGGAAGCGGACGGGCAGGCCGAGCAGGGCGGGCACGGCGAAGTTGCTGACCCCTTCGGCGAAGGCGAGCAGGAACCCGGAGAGGAGCGCGGGGGCGACCGAGGGCAGGGTCACGCGCAGGGCGATGCGCAGCCTGGAGGCTCCGGTCAGCTCGGCAGCCGCGAGCAGGTCCCCGCCGACGTTCGCGAGGGCTGCGGCGACGACGAGGAAGGACAGCGAGAAGTAGTGCGCGACGAGCGTGAGCGTGATCGGCACGGCTCCCCAGGCCAGCGCATCCGGAACCGCGATGCCGAACGACTGGAGCAGGCCGGGGGAGCCGCCGATGCGGTCGTTGCGGAAGACCGTCTCCCAGGCGAGCGCGATGGCGAAGCTCGGCAGGGCGAAGGGCACGGCGGCGAGCGCGCCGATGATCTTCCGGCCGGGCACGTCGCTCATGACGACGACCCAGGCGAGGAACGCGCCGATCACGGTCGAGAGGAGCCCCGTTCCGAGGCCGACGAGCAGCGAGTTCCCGAGCGGCTGCCAGAAGAGGTTGCCCGCGATGCGCCCGACGAACACGTCGCCCCACGCGCCGGCACCCCGTTCGCCGACGGTCGCGGCGACGAGGCCGCCGAGGGGGAGCGCCACGAGGACGACGAGGATGGCGATGACGACCGCCGCGAGCACGCCGATGCGGCCTCGCGATGCGACCGTCCGCCAGCCGCGGCCCCGCGCGGGGGCGGGGCCGCGGCTGACGGACCTGGTGAGGAGCGTCACTGGATGCTGAGGAGGAAGTCGGCGATCTCGTCGCGACGCTCGGCGGACGACTCCGGCTCGATGCGCCACGCGCCGAGCTCGTCGAGCGAGACGGCGTCGGCTGGCGCGACCACGTCGCTGCGCGTCGGGTAGTCGCCTGCGACGTAGAACGGCTCGAAGCCCTCTCCGCCCGTCTCGGTGTCGTCACCCATCATGTAGTCGATGAGGAGTCGCGCGGCTGCCGGGTTCTGGGCGTTCGCGGTGACGCCGAGCATCGCGGGGAACGCGATGCCGGGCGACGGGGCGACGTTCGCGGCCACCTGCAGCGCCCATCCCTCGTCCTCGTTGTCGCGGCGGTCGGAGTACGAGGTGAAGCCGACGGGAGGGTTCGCCTGGCCGGTGGCGCCGATCGCGGCGTTGACCGTGTCGGTGTCGTCGACGAGCACGACGTCGTTCGCGTAGAGCTCGGAGATGAACTGCAGGCCCGCGTCGTCCACGCCCTCGTCGAGCACGACCGGCGTGCCGAAGTGCTCCTCGTAGGCGCTTGCCATCTCGTCGGCCCGCAGCGACATCTCGGTCACGAGGTCGAGGTAGTCTCCGCGCACGTTCGGGTCGACCATGACGACCTTGCCCGCCCACGCCGGCTCGGTCAGCTCCCACAGGTTGTCGACCGGGGCGCCATCCGGATGCGCCTCCTCGTTGTACATGAGCACCTTCGTCGAGAGGCGGTTCGCGACGAGGGGCGCCTGGAACTCGGCGGGCAGCGACTCGGCGACGCGCGGCGGCACGTAGGGCGTCAGCACGCCGTCGGCGAGCAGCTCGGTGACGACGACCGGGGCGTCGCTCACATAGGCGACATCCGCGGTCGTGCTGCCCGCGGTGTGCTCGCTCGCGAGTCGCTGGATGAGCTCGGTCGAGGAGAGGTCGCTCGAGACGACGTCGATGCCGGGGTAGGCGGCCTCGAAGCTCTCCTCGATGCTCGCGACGCGGCTCGTGAAGGCGTACACGGAGACCGTGCCCTCCTCTTCGGCCATCGCGACGAGCTCGTCGTGGCTGAGGGAGTCCCAGTCGACTGCGGATGCCGCGTCGTCGCCGGTGGTCGGGGTGGTGGAGCATCCGGCGAGGAGCGCGAGGGCGGTGAGCGCCGCGGCGGACGTCACGAGAGGGCGGGCGGGGAAGCGCATGGGTGTTCCTTCGTTGTCTGTGGAGCGCAGAGCGGTGAGGGGTGGATGCGTCGAGGCGCATCCGGGTGCGAGGTGAAGCTGGTCGTGGTGCAGGTCAGGAGTCGAGGCGGTCGAGGAGCGTGCCGAGGCGGTCGAGGGAGCGCAGGGAGGGCTCGGCACGGCGGGCGATGGTGAGGATGAGTGCGTTGCTGATCGCCATCGGCACGGTCAGGGAGAGGTAGTCGTCGCTGCCGCCGCGGGGCGCGGCGATGATGGTCGACGGGCGCGGGGCGGGCCACACGACGGTGTCGGTGATGAGGGCGCTGTGCGCGCCCGCCTCCGCCGCCACGTCGAGCAGCGGCCCGAGCACGGCGGGCGCCCGGCGGAAGGCGAAGGCCAGGAGGAGGTCGCCCGCCGAGAGCCGCGCGATCCGCTCGGCGATGTCGCGGCGCGACCCCGTGAGCTGCACGGTGCGCATCCCGAACCGCTGCAGGCGGCGGCTCATGAGGTCGACGAGCACGGTCGCGTTGCCCTGCGCGAAGAGGTGCACCTCGCCGGCGCGCAGCACCTGCTCGGCGAGCGCATCCAGCTCGCCCTGCTGGACGTGGCGGGGGAGGTCGGAGAGCGCAGCGAGCTCGTCGTCGACGAATCCACCGAGCACGTCGCTCGCCTGATGCCGCTCGAGGCGACCCCTGATGCGCTGCGAGGGGCCGTCGCCGCCGTGGTAGTCGGCGCGCAGCGCATCCCGAAGCTGCGGGTAGCCCTCGAATCCGAGGCGCTGCGCGAGCCGGGTGGCCGCGGACTGGTGCAGCTGCAGCGGGCCGGTCAGCTCGGCCGCGCTCCAGAAGGTGGCCTCGAGCGGCTGCGACTGCAGGGCCGAGACGAGCCGACGGTCGGTCGGCGTGAGCAGGTGACCCTGCTGCTTGGCGAGGCTGATGATGAGCACGCGAGGAACGCTAAGTGCAAAAGAACTTGCAATGGGTGCAAGTCCTGCACGTTCACGTGCCGTTCATCGAGTGTCCGATTCGGCGTTCCCTGAGGCGCCGCCGGAGCGCCGCCGGAGTTCGCTGCTACGCGCTCGCCTGCTTCACCTTGCTCGGCACGGGCAGCATCATGAGGAAGCCGACGGCGAGCACGATGCCGATGCCGATGATGCCCATCTTCGGGTTGCCGGAGAGGAACACGAAGAGGCTGAACAGGGCGGGCGTGATGAAGCTCGCGACGCGGTTCGTGGTGGCGTAGAGGCCGAACAGCTCGCCCTCGCGCCCGGGAGGCGTCGCGCGCGACAGGTAGGAGCGACTCGCCGCCTGCGCGGGACCCACGAAGAGGCACAGGGCGAGGCCGAAGATCCAGAACACGGTCTGCTCGGACGGCAGGAAGAGGAGCACCACGGAGAACGCGGTGAGCGACACGAGCGACGCCATGATGACGAGCTTCGGCCCGAAGCGGTCGTCGAACCAGCCGGCAGCGAGCGTCCCGAGGCCGGCGACGAGGTTCGCGGCGACCGCGAAGTAGATGACCTCGCTCGGCGCGAAGCCGTACACCTGCGCCGCGAGGATCGCCCCGAACGCGAAGATCGCCTGCAGGCCGTCGCGGAAGACGGCGCTCGCGGCGAGGAACAGGAGCAGCTTCGGGTCGCTCTTCGCGAGCTTCCCGATCACGCGGAAGAGGACGCCGTAGGAGGCGAGGAAGCCCACCTTCGGGCGGTTCTCGTCCTTCGCGATCTCCGGCACCTTGAACATGACGGGGAGCGCGAAGAGGACGTACCAGACGGCCGCGAGCACGATGGCGAAGCGGATGTCGAGCGCGCCCCCATCCACCCCGCTCGGCACCCCGAGCACCCCGTTCCGGCCCTCCGCGCCGAACGACTGGATGAACAGCACGAGCAGCAGCACGAGCAGCACGATGCTGCCCAGGTAGCCGAGGCCCCAGCCGATGCCAGAGATGCGGCCCACGTTCTTGGGCGTCGAGACCTGCGAGAGCATGGCGTTGTAGTTGACGCCGCTCAGCTCGGCGAAGATCGTGCCGACCGCGAGCAGCAGCGCGCCCCAGAAGAGGTACTCCTCGCCCGGCTGGATGAAGAACATGGCGAGCATGATGAGCACCGTGATGCCCGTGAAGATGCCGAGCCACAGCTTGCGCTTGCCTGAGCCGTCCGAGCGCTGGCCGAGGACCGGCGCGATGAGCGCGACGAGCAGTCCAGCGACGGTGCTCAGGTTCGCGATGACGTTCGTGGATGCGGCCTGAGCCGCCAGGTACTGCGGGTCGAGCGGGTTCGCGTCGCCCAGCGCCGCGACCTGCGGGTCGATGAAGAGGTCGCTCGCGAGGTAGGTGGCGAAGACGAACGTGACGACGACGGCCTGGAAGGCGGAGTTGCCGACGTCCCACAGCGCCCAGGCGGTTGCACGCTTCTTGAGTTCCTTCGGCGTCACCGCCGCCCCGCCGTCGACGGTCTCGACCCGCCCGCTCGGGGTCGCATCGCTGGGGGAGGTGGCGCCGTCGTCGGCGCGGCCGGGGAGTGCCATGCGCGGAGTCTATGCGCGGGAGGCGGCGCGCAGGCGAACGCGCGGACGGTGGGGTCCGCGTGGACGTCGGCCCATCCCGGCCCGGTTCGGTCCGGTCCGGTCCGGTCCGGCCAACTTCCGTGATGGTTCGGGGCTGCCCGCCCGGATGGACGTCAGCCGGGCCGAAGCATCACGAAAGTTGGCCAGTGCAGTGCCTGCGTGCAGGCGCGCCGCCGAAGGCTACTGACCGAGCCAGGTGTCGTAGAAGTACGGGCGGCCGACGGCGTTGGTCTCGATGCCGTGCACCTCGGGGCTCGTGACGAACACCTGGTAGTTGTCGACGATCGGCACCGTGTAGGCCTCCTCGAGGACGCTCTCCTGCAGCTTCGCGAGGTTCGCCGCGCGTTCGTCGGTGCCGTTCGCGGTCTGGGAGACGCCAAGCAGCTGCTCCTCGAGCTCGCCGCCCGCCAGCTGGAACTGGTTGGTGTAGTCCTGCCCCCAGTACTGGCGCAGCGTCGTCGCGTCCAGGAACGAGTTGGCGACGGGGAAGATCGGGGTGCCGCCAGCCGCGAAGACATCGCTGTACGTGCTCGCATCCGTCTGGCGGATCTCGAGCTGGATGCCGATCGCCTTGAGCTGCTGGGCGGCGAGCTCGAGGATCTGGCCGGAGCCGTTCACGAACGGCGACGTGTATGCGGGGATCGTCAGGCGCGTGCCGTCCTTCACCCGGTAGCCGTCGCCGTCCTTCTCGGTCCAGCCGGACTCGTCGAGGAGCGAGTTCGAGAGGTCCTGGTCGAAGGCGAGCTTCTCGCTCAGGTCGACCCAGCCTGGTGTCGCGGCCTGCACGGAGGAGGTCGCCGGCTTCCAGTTGGCGTTGAAGACGGTGTCGACGATCTCCTGACGGTTCACGCCGTGCTGGATGGCCTGGCGCACGTTCACGTCGTCCGTGATCTCGGCGTTGGGTCGCAGCACGAAGTTGATGGTCGTGCCGAGGTACTCGCCGTAGATGACGATGAAGCCGTCGTCGATGAGGCGCTGCTCCTCGCTCGGCTGCACGAAGTGCACGGAGTCGACCTGGCCGGACTCGAGGGCGCCCTGGCGTGCGGAGTCCTCCTCGAGCACGTTGAAGGTGATGGAGTCGAGGTAGGCGGGGCCCTCGTGGTCGAACGCCTCGCTGGCCCAGTCGTAGTCGGCGCGCTTCGTGAGCACGATTTCGCGCTCGGGCACCTGCGACTCGAAGACGAACGCTCCGGTGCCGACGACGTTCGCGAGGTCCGCCTGCTCGTCGAGCGGCAGGTCGATGGTGCTCTCGCCGAGGATGCCGGCCGCGAAGAAGCCGAGGCTGGGGATGAACCCGCGATTGGGTGCGCTGAGGGTGACGAGCACGGTCGTGTCGTCGAAGGCCTCGGCGCTCGCGAACTCCCCGGGGACGATCGGCGAGCGCGTGATGCCCTTGCTGTCGTCGCCGAGGCCGAGCACCTCGAGGTTCTTCGCGACGATGTCGGCGTCCAGCGGCGTGCCGTCCGAGAAGGTCACGCCCTCGCGCAGCTTCAGCGTGTACTGAAGTCCGTCCTCGCTCTCCTCCCACGACTCGGCCAGCCACGGGTGCACCTCGCCCGTGTTGTCGACGTAGACGAGCGTCTCGACGAGCTGCGTCCACACCTGGCTCTTGTACCAGTTGTTCGACTGCTGCTGCTGCCACCCGTCGGCGATGGCGGTGACGGCGTGCACGAGGTCGCCGCCGGCGACGGGGGTGTCGGAACCCGCGCTCGCGGTGCTCTGCCCGGTCGCGCATCCGCTGAGGAGGAGGGAGGTGAGGGCCGCGCCGATGACGGCTGCGGAGAAGGTGGAGCGGCGTCTGTTCATGACGGTCCTGTCGTGGGTGGATGCGTTGCGAGGGCCCGAGGGCGGCCAGCCTGAGTGGCGGGCTGGCGTGAGCGTGGCAGGTAGCTCAGGCGGAGTCCAGGATGCGCGTAACAGTGGGGCCGGGGCTGAACTCGCGTGACTCCACGCGTGAACTCGTTGCCTCGTGTGTCCCGTGACTCGTGTGACTCGTCAAGACTTGAGTCGTTCCCACTCAACTCTCAGCCGCCCAGCTTGACGCGTGCACCGTGCTGAGTAAACTTGAGCGCAGACGGCTCAGGTCTTCATGCCTCCGATTCGGAGCACAGAACCAGAGCCGACGAAGACTCAGAACAGACAAGCACTACAAAAGGAGAACCACACATGTCACGTGCTGTTGGAATCGACCTCGGAACCACGAACTCCTGCGTCTCGGTCCTCGAGGGTGGTGAGCCCAAGGTCATCGCAAACGCCGAGGGCTTCCGCACCACCCCGTCGATCGTCGCATTCACGAAGGACGGCGACGTCCTCGTCGGCGAGACCGCCAAGCGCCAGGCCGTCACGAACGTCGACCGCACCATCGGATCCGTCAAGCGCCACATGGGCACCACCTGGACCCAGGCCATCGACGACAAGAAGTACACCGCGCAGGAGATCTCCGCGCGCATCCTCGGCAAGCTCAAGCGCGACGCAGAGCAGTACCTCGGCGACAAGGTGACCGACGCGGTCATCACCGTCCCCGCGTACTTCAACGACGCCGAGCGCCAGGCCACGAAGGAAGCCGGCGAGATCGCCGGCCTCAACGTGCTCCGCATCATCAACGAGCCGACCGCCGCCGCACTGGCGTATGGCCTCGACAAGGGCAAGGAAGACGAGCTCATCCTCGTCTTCGACCTCGGTGGCGGAACGTTCGACGTCTCCCTCCTCGAAGTAGGCAAGGACGACGACTTCTCCACCATCCAGGTGCGCTCCACCGCAGGTGACAACCGCCTCGGCGGCGACGACTGGGACGACCGTCTCGTCAAGTACCTCATCACCGAGTTCAAGTCGCAGACCGGCGTCGACGTCGCGAACGACAAGATCGCGCTCCAGCGCCTCAAGGAAGCCGCTGAGCAGGCGAAGAAGGAGCTCTCCAGCTCCACCAGCGCCAGCATCCAGCTGCCCTACCTCTCCCTCACGGAGAACGGCCCCGCGAACCTCGACACGAGCATCACGCGTGCGAAGTTCGAGGACCTCACGAAGGACCTCCTCGAGCGCACCCGCAAGCCCTTCGAAGACGTCATCCGCGAAGCCGGCATCAAGGTCGACGAGATCGACCACGTCGTCCTCGTCGGTGGCTCCACCCGCATGCCCGCCGTCGCCGAGCTCGTCAAGAAGCTCAGCGGCAAGGAGGCCAACAAGGGCGTCAACCCGGATGAGGTCGTCGCAGTCGGCGCCGCACTCCAGGCTGGTGTGCTGAAGGGCGAGCGCAAGGACGTCCTCCTCATCGACGTCACGCCCCTCTCCCTCGGCATCGAGACCAAGGGCGGCATCATGACCAAGCTCATCGAGCGCAACACGGCCATCCCGACCAAGCGCAGCGAGACCTTCACGACAGCCGACGACAACCAGCCGTCCGTGCAGATCCAGGTCTTCCAGGGCGAGCGCGAGTTCACCCGCGACAACAAGAACCTCGGCACCTTCGAGCTCACCGGCATCGCACCGGCCCCCCGTGGCATGCCGCAGATCGAGGTCACGTTCGACATCGACGCCAACGGCATCGTGCACGTCTCCGCAAAGGACAAGGGCACGGGCAAGGAGCAGTCGATGACGATCACCGGCGGCTCCAGCCTCGGCAAGGAAGACATCGAGCGCATGGTCCGCGAGGCTGAAGAGCACGCGGAAGAAGACAAGAAGCGCCGCGAAGGCGCCGAGCAGCGCAACATCGCCGAGACCACGGTCTACCAGGTCGAGAAGGTGCTCACCGAGAACGACGACAAGCTCCCCGCCGACGTCAAGAACGAGGTCCAGGGCGATGTCGACGCGCTCAAGACGGCCCTCGCAGGCGACGACGACGCGGCCGTGAAGTCGGCGCTCGACAAGCTCAACACCAGCCAGACGAAGCTCGGCGAGGCCATCTACGCCGCAGCCCAGGCTGAGCAGGCAGCAGAGGCCCCCGCGGCCGACGCACCCGCCGGAGACCAGGCAGCCGACGATGACATCGTCGACGCCGAGGTCGTGGACGACGAGGACGACAAGGACAAGAAGTAACCATGGCTGAAGAGCGAAACGAGTCAGAAGCACGCGGCCCCGAGAACTCGGGCGAAGCAAACGAGCCGATCATCAACGACAAGCGTCGGATCGACCCGGAGACTGGCGAAGTTCGCGACCTCGGCACGGCTGCTGGGGCCGAGTCGGCGGAGTCCACACCGGACGACGCCGACCCGGCCGCCGGCCAGGCTGCTGAAGCCGCGGCTGAAGGCCTGAGCGTCGAGGATCTCGAGAAGCTCCTCAGCGGCGAAGGTGCAGAAGACGCGCCAACGGAAGGCGCCCCCGGCGAGAGCGATCTCGCAGTGGAGCGCCTCCACGACCTGCAGCGCGTCCAGGCGGAGTACGCCAACTACCGCCGCCGCACCGACCGCGAGAAGACCGAGGCCTACGACGCCACCAAGGCGGAAGTGCTCCGGTCCCTCCTCCCCGTCCTCGACGACCTCGACCGTGCCCAGAAGCACGGCGACCTCATCGAAGACACCCCGGTCGCCGTCATCGCGAACAAGCTGCGCACCGCAGTCGAGCGCCTCGGCCTCACCGCCTACGGTGAAGCCGGAGAGGCCTTCGACCCCCAGCGGTACGAGGCCATCGCACAGCTGCCGAACCCCGAGGTCACGAGCGACACGATCGCTGACGTCGTCGAACGCGGCTACACCATCGGCGAGCGCGTCGTCCGCGTCGCGAAGGCAGCTGTCTTCGTACCCGCTTCATAAGCACCGCGATCGGCGCATCCGCCCGATCGAACACGGGAGGGGGCACCGCAGCTGCGGGCCCCCTCCTGTCTTCATCCGGAAGACACGTGCTCATCCCTAGGAACAGAAGGACCATATGGCCAGTCAGGATTGGTTTGACAAGGACTTCTACGCGGTGCTCGGCGTATCGAAGGACGTAGACGAAAAAGACCTCAAGAAGCAGTACCGGAAGCTCGCGCGTCAGTATCACCCTGACTCGCACCCGGGCGACACTGCCGCAGAGGCGAAGTTCAAGGAGATCTCCGAGGCCTACTCGGTCATCTCCGACCCAGAGCACCGCGCCGAGTACGACCAGATGCGCGCCATGGGCTCGGGCGCCCGCTTCCAGCAGGGGCCAGGCGGCCCAGGGGGCGCGGGCTTCGAGGACGTCTTCGGAGGCATGTTCAACGGCGGCGGCGGACGCCGCGGCGCGTCGAACGCCGACTTCGAGGACCTCCTCGGTTCCATGTTCGGCGGTGGTGGTGGCGGCTTCGGGGCAGGCAGCTTCGGCGGAGGCGCCGGCGGGCCTGCCGGGTTCCAGACCGGACCGCAGAAGGGGCGCGACCAGAGCGCATCCACGACGCTCAGCTTCATGACCGCCATCCACGGCGACACGGTCGAGCTGCAGGGGCAGGATGGGCGGGTCGTGAAGGTCCGCGTTCCCGCCGGCGTCGAGGACGGGCAGAAGATCCGCCTCCGCGGCAAGGGCGGGCAGAGCCCGAACGGCGGCGAAGCCGGAGACCTCATCCTCACGGTCGCCGTGCGACCCGACCCCGTCTTCACGCGCTCGGGCCTCAACCTGGAGGTGACCGTGCCGGTCTCCTTCGCTGAGGCAGTCCTCGGCGCCACCATCGAGGTGCCGACCGTCGACGGCAAGACCGTGCGCGTCAAGGTCGCGCCGGGCACGCCGAACGGGAAGACGCTCCGCGTGAAGGGCAGAGGCATCGAGTCGAAGAAGGGCAAGGGCGACCTGCTCGTGCACCTCGAAGTGGCCGTGCCGAATCACCTGTCGAGCGCGCAGGAGAAGGCGCTCGCCGACTTCGTCGCCGCATCCGGAGACGAGAGCCCCCGCGAGGACCTGCTGCGTCTCGCGCGCCAAGGCAGGTAGGGGACGCCCATGGCATTCCCCTCCGACCTCGACGAGGACGCCCCGATCTTCGCGATCGCCATGGCGGCGGAGCTCGCGAACATGCACCCGCAGACGCTTCGCCAGTACGACCGGATGGGCCTCGTCACGCCTCGGCGCACGGCCGGGCGCGTGCGGCGGTATTCGCTTCGCGACGTCGCACAGCTGCGGGAGATCGCGGTGCTGTCGAACGAGGGCGTGAGCCTCGAGGGCATCGCCCGCGTGCTCGAGCTGCAGCGCGAGGTGCTGGGACTGCGCCGCCGCGTCCGGGCGCTCGAGGCGGAACTCGCCGACGAGCGCCTCACGAGGCTCGGTGGTCGCATCTTCGCGGCCGGGGAACGCGGCGATGTCGTGCCCCTCGCCCACGGTCGCCGCACGGCCCGCCGAACCGAGGTCGTCGTGTGGCGGCCGGCGCGCATCCACGATGCCGACGCCGACGATTCCGACGCCGAGGAGCGGCGCCCGAAGCGCACTCGCACGAAAGCCTCGGCACCGCGTACGCGCGCTCCCCGCGCCAAGCAGCCGCCGGACGCGTAAGCCCGCGCCGCGCCTTCCGCCGAACCACCCGCGTCTCGAGCGCCGAAGAGGTCAGTTTCGCCCCATCCTGAGGCCCAGGATGGGGCCAAACTGACCTTTTCGGCGTTCGCGCCGCTTCGTGCGCCGCGCGCGCGCCGCTCCCGAGCCGCGCTGGCTTCCGCGCCGCGCGCGCCGGCCGCCGGCCGCTTCGCGACCGCCGCCTTCCGCGCCGCCGGCCGCCGGCCCCTTCGCGACCGCCGCCTTCCGCGCCGCCTCCCGCTACCCGCGTCTCGAGCGCCGAAGAGGTCAGTTTGGCCCCATCCTGGGGCCCAGGATGGGGCGAAACTGACCTCTTCGCGTCGGGGCACGGGCACGGGCGCGGGTGCGGCGCGCGGGGTGCGGCGCGCGGGGTGCGGCGCGCGGGGCTAGCGGGCTCCGTTGCCGCCGTCGACGCGCCACTGCGCGCCGGTCACGAACGACGCCTCGTCGGAGCCCAGGAACACGACGACTCGAGCGATGTCCAGCGGCTCGGCGTAGCGGCCCATCGGGATAGCGGCCTGGAACCCGGCCTTCGCGGCCTCCGTGTCGCCGCCGCCGAAGTCCTCCTCCAGCCGCCGAACCATCTGCGTGTTCACGCCGGACGGGTGGATGCTGTTGACTCGCACCCCAGTCGGGGCGACCTCGAGCGCGGCGGACTTCGTGAAGCCGACCACGGCGTGCTTCGACGCGACGTAGGCGGAGACGCCGGGCGCCCCGTCGAGGCCCGCCTCCGAGGACGTATTGATGATGCTGCCGCTGCCGCGCTCGGTCATGACCTTGAGGACATGCTTCATGCCGAGGAAGACGCCGCGCACGTTGACGGCGAAGACCTTCTCGTAGTTGTCGACGCTCGCTTCCGTGAGCGGGCCGACGGCGCCTTCGATGCCCGCGTTGTTGAAGAACACGTCGATCGTCCCGAACGCCTCGACGGTCTGGGCGACGTAGCGCTCGACGTCGGCCTCGTCGGTGACATCCGCGGTGATCGCGATGACCTCGCCGTGCGCCGAGAGGCGTTCGCGCGCGGCCTCGAGGGGCTCCGGGAAGAGGTCGACCAGGGCCACGCGTGCGCCCAGCTTGAGGAATTCCTCAGCTGTCGCCGCGCCGATGCCGCCCGCGCCGCCGGTGATGACCACTGAGCGTCCGGTGAAATCTGTCATGTCGCAACTCCTTTGTCGTCTGGTTGTCCGCGTGACGTCGCTCGCCCGCGGCAGTCGTCGACCGCCGGAGCTGTATCTCCGACGGCGCCGCCAGGCTAGGTGCCACGCATGCGCATCCACTGTGTACCGACACAGCGAATGCAACGAAAACATGCGCCCCGCCCCGCCCCCGAGCAGAG
The DNA here is from genome assembly GCF_002931215.1 of Pseudoclavibacter sp. Z016. NCBI lineage: Bacteria > Bacillati > Actinomycetota > Actinomycetes > Micrococcales > Microbacteriaceae > Pseudoclavibacter > Pseudoclavibacter sp. Z016. Next base: position 32,786 of record NZ_PSTU01000017.1, on the reverse strand, counting down.
GCACGGCCACCGCAGAGTTGTGGCGTGACGTCGTGGCGACGTCGCGCAGCAGCAACAAGCCACAACTCCACGGCCTGGGCGCGCGCGTTCGGGTGCAGGGCGCCGGGCGCGGGTGTTCGGACGCCGGACGACGGGCGCGGGTGTTCGGACGCCGGACGCCGGGCGCGGGATGTCGGACGTCGGACGCCAGTCGTCGGGTGCCGGACGCCGGGCGCCTGAGTCAGGCGTCGGCGGTGAGGCGCTGCGTTCCGATGACCGAGAGCAGCTGCAGCCGGTCGTAGCTCTCCGTGCCAGGCGTGGCCGTCAGCACGAGCAGCGTCTGGTGCTGCGCGGGGTCGATGAGGAACTGGCAGTGCACCTTCATGACCCCGAGCTCGGGATGCTGCACTCGCTTCTCGAGCTCGTGCGTCGCGTTGATCTCGTGGTCGGCCCAGATTGCGGCGAACTCCGGGCTCTCGGCGAGGAGCGCATCCACGACCCGCTGCGCTCGAGAGCCTGGACCCTGCTGGGCGACGAAGCCGCGAGCATCCGCGGCGAACGCTCGAGACAGCTTCTCGTGGTCGGCCGACGGGTAGACGTCGCGGGCGCCGGGCGCCGTGAACCAGCGGTAGACGACGCTGCGGGCGTTGCCGACGAAGCGGGTCTCGTCGCCGAAGAGGGCGCGCGCGGCCGGTGTCTGCACAAGCGTCTCGCCCATGGTCGTCATGACCTGCGCCGGGGTGTCGGCCAGGCGGTCGAGGATGCGCATGAGGCCGGGGGCCACGTGCTCGCCGCCGATGGCGCGGCGAGGTGCCTGGTGGCCGGCGAGGTGGAAGAGGTGGTCGCGTTCCGCGGCCGTCAGCCGCAGGCCACGCGCCATGGCGGCGAGCATCTGCTCCGAAGGCTGGGGGCCGCGGCTCTGCTCGAGGCGACTGTAGTAGTCGACCGACATGTCGCTGAGTGCAGCGACCTCCTCGCGCCGCAGCCCCTGCGTTCGGCGGCGGGGTCCCTTCGTCAGGCCCACGTCCTCGGGCTGGAGCGCCTCGCGGCGGCTGCGGAGGAAGTCGGCGAGCTGGGCTCTGTCCATGAGGCGAGGCTAGCGGGCGACGTGCTCGGCGACGAGCTGTTCGGAGAGCTCCCACAGGCGGCGTGCATCCGCTTCGCTCGCGACGCGCGAGTAGAGCGTCTGCTCGGCCGGGCGGCCGCCGATGTGGCCTGGGCCCTTCGGGCCGTAGAGGCGGCCACCCTTCGCGTCGGGGCTCGTGGCAGCGAGGACGGCGGGGAGGGCGGCGCTCTGCGGGGTGCCGGTGATGCCGACCCGTGAGAGGAGGCGGATGACCTTGACCTCGGTGGTGTCGCTGGCTCGCCCCATGCCCGGCTGCGCGGCGAGGAGATTCGTGGGTGAGACGCCAGGGTGCGAGAGGTTGCTCTGGATGCCCCAGTCGTTCGCCTCGCTGAGGCGGTGGAGGTGCATCCCGAGCAGGCCGGTCGCGATCTTCGACGAGCTGTACGAGCCCATCTTGCTGTAGCTGCGCTCCCAGTTCAGGTCGTCCCAGTTCACGGCGCCCTGGTTGGCGGCGATGCTGATCTGCGTCGTGACGTGCGCCCTGCCCTCCTTGAGGAGGGGGAGCAGGCCGGTCGTGAGGGCGAAGTGGCCGAGGTGGTTGGTGCCGAACTGCAGCTCGAAGCCGTCGCTCGTGGTGCGTCGCTCGGGTGGTGTCATCACCCCGGCGTTGTTGATCAGGATGTTGATGGGGCGCCCGTCTTCGACGAGCTCATCGGTGAGGGTCGAGACCGATGCCAGCGTGGAGAGGTCCAGCCGGCGCAGCTCGAGCTTCGCATCCGGGTTCGCGTTTCGGATGCGCGCGGCTGCCTTCTCGCCCTTGGCTTGGTTGCGGACCGGCATGATGACCGTCGCTCCGGCTCGGGCGAGCCTGGCGGCGATGTTGATGCCGATGCCGTCGCTCGCACCCGTGACCAGGGCGAGTTGGCCGGTGAGGGAGGGGACTGGGATGTCGCGGTTCTTGGGCACGGGATGCTCCTGAGTGGTGTCGATGTCGAGATCGCTCCGCCGGTGAAGCGAAGGTGCAGTCTGGCTGCTGGAACCACTCTGCTGGGTCGATCTTCTTCGATTCAGGGCTCGCTCATCCAGGGATCGGTGATCCCTGGATGAGGCTGGTTGACATACTTACTGAGTTAACTCAGAATTGAGTACGCTCGGCAAAATGCGGGGCGATTCACCAACGCGATCCCGAATTCGGAGTCCCACCCATGCGAGCGTTCACCTTCTCCACGTACAAGACGCCCCTGCGAGAGGCCGATATCCCGGAGCCGATCATGGGAGAGCACGACGTGCTTGTCCAGGTGCAGGCCGCCGGCGTGAACCAGCTCGACGAGAAGATCCGCATCGGCGAGTTCAAGCAGATCCTGCCGTACAAGCTGCCGCTGACCCTCGGGCACGATGTCGCCGGTACGGTGCTGCGGGTCGGCGCCGCGGTTCGCGGGTTCCGTCCGGGAGACGAGGTCTACGCGAGGCCCCGCGATCACCGCATCGGCACGTTCGCCGAGCGCATCGCGATCGACGAAGCGGATGTGGCGCCCAAACCGTCCTCCATCTCCATGGAAGAGGCGGGTTCGCTCCCGCTTGTCGCCCTCACCGCCTGGCAGGCGCTCGTCGAGATCGGCAACGTGCAGCGTGGGCAGAAGGTCCTCATCCACGCCGGCTCGGGCGGAGTCGGATCCATCGCGATCCAGCTCGCCAAGCACCTCGGAGCCGAGGTCGCCACCACCGTCAGCGCATCCAACGCGGCGTTCGCTCGCGAGCTCGGCGCCGACCACACGATCGACTACCGCAACGAGGACTTCGAGCAGCTCCTCGGCGGCTACGACTTCGTGCTCGACAGCCTCGGCGGCGAGAACCTCGACAAGTCGCTCCGCATCCTGGGACCTGGCGGAATCGCCGTCGGCATCTCCGGTCCCCCCACCCCCGACTTCGCCCGGAGCGCCGGCCTGAACCCTGTGCTGCGCCTCGCGATCACTGGGCTCAGCGGCAAGGTCCGCAAGCAGGCGAAACGGCTCGGCGTCGACTACCGCTTCCTCTTCATGCGCGCGAGCGGCGAGCAGCTGCGTGAGATCTCCGCGCTCGTCGAGCGTCGAGCGATCAAGCCGATAGTGGGGCGAGTCTTCCCCTTCGACGAGACCGTGCGCGCGCTCGAGTCGCTGAGGGACGGCGGCCTTCGCGGCAAGGCAGTTATCAGCAGCCGCTGACCATCGGCGGTCAAACCCCACCCACCCCTCAGAGTTTCAAGAGAGAACATCATGAGCACTGCATCCAATGAGCCCGTCGTCACCTCCTACGCGCTCGCCCCGGCGAAGAGCATCACCGTGGGCGGCATCAGCTACGCCTACCGTGAGCTGGGCCCGAAGGAGGACATCCCCGTCATCTTCTTCGTGCACCTCGCGGCCACGCTCGACAACTGGGACCCCCGCATCGTCGACCCCATCGCCGAGAAGCGCCACGTCATCACCTTCGACCAGCGAGGCGTCGGCGCCTCGACGGGCGTCGTCCCCGGCACCATCGAGGAAGCCGCCGACCACGCGTACGAGTTCATCACCGCGCTCGGCTACGACAAGGTCGACATCTTCTCGTTCTCCATGGGCGGGATGATCGCGCAGGACCTCGTCGTCAAGCACCCGGACCTCGTGCGCCGGCTCGTGCTCACGGGCACCGGTCCGCGCGGCGGCAAGGACATGGACAAGGTCGTCGGCGTCACCTACCTCGACCTCGTGCGCTCCATCCTCACCCGCTCCGACATCAAGGAGTTCCTTTTCTTCAATCGTGACGACCGTGGCAAGCGGGCCGCGAAGGCGTTCGTCGCCCGGTTGTCCGAGCGCACGGTCGACCGCGACACGTCGATCAGCACGAAGGCGTTCCAGACGCAGCTGGGGGCCATCCAGCGCTACGGACGCTCCGCGCCCTCCGACCTCTCGACCCTCACGCAGCCGACCCTCATCGCCAACGGCGACAACGACCGCATGGTGCCGTCGGTGCTCTCCAACGACCTGCACAGGCGCATCGCCGGCTCCGAGCTCGTCATGTACTCCGACTCGGGCCACGGAGGCATCTTCCAGTACCACCACCAGTTCGCCCCGGTCGCCGTCGAGTTCCTCACCCGCTGATTGCAGCGGGTGGACAGTCCTAGACCCGCAGAACAACAGCACGCGAACCCTCGACCGTCCCGATGCGGGGAACATTGGACGCGAGACATTTATAGGTAGGTGCCGGATCTTGCGGCCGAGGCCTGCGGCTAGTGGACCTGCTAGTCGTCGAGACGCCTTCGAGTCGTCTGCTTCGTTGCGCGCGGCTCAAGCGAGGGGCGTTCTCGCTCATCGAGAGGGGAGTAAGGATGGCGGTGGCTTCCAACGAGTGCGTTGTAGGAAGCCACCGCGGGACACCTCACCGAGCTGGACGTTGCGCGCACTTTGTCCCCTGACGCGTGTGCCGCATGCGACGGTCCGCACGAGGTTCCCCAACCGGTGCCGCTGAGTGAGGTGGGCCGTGGCCAGCATTCCGCGTTGGTGCGGCGCTGGTTGAAGGGTGGTTAGCCGTTGAAGATGTTGTAGTACCAGAGCGGGGTGCCGGAGCCCTGGGTCGCGGAGGAGCTCTGCGAGCGTCCGTTGACAACGAGGCGGGAGCTGAGTGATGTGCCGCTGCACGAGTTGGGGAGGGTGACTCGTGCGAGCGGGTAGTCCGCGTTGCCGTTGATGGAGTTCGCAGATCGAGCGAAGCTCGTGATCGTGATCGTGGTGTTGGCCGGAATCGGCTGCGTCGTCGTGTAGACCATCGAGGGAGAGGTCGCAGTCTGCGAAGCGGGTGCCGTGAGGCTTCCGGCGGGGGCTCCGCTGATGGATGTCTGGCCGAGGGTGATCTGGCGCGTGCCATCCGCGTAGCTCACGGTGATTCGTGATCCGACCGGGAGTGGCTGCGGGCCGGTGTACGAGAAGGTGGTCGTGATGGCGATGTTGGTGTTGGTGGGAACGCGGTAGTACTCACCTGAGCCGAGGCCGTTGTCGCGAGGGAAGTTGCGAGCACCGGTGCTGGAGATCGTGTAGGCGTACTGGCCAGCATTCGCGGCCGGGATGCAGTTCGACGCGGCGTACGCAGGTGCGGCGACCGCCGTCGCGATCACTGGGAGGGACCAGGCAGCGCCTTGGACGATTGATCGGCGGGTGACGGTGGATTGCTGTTCGGGGGAAGGCATGGAGGACTACTTTCTTCAGTGCGGGGGCAAGGCAGTTGACGTGCGGCGCACATGTTGAAGTGAACTCACAGCCGCGGAGTGAGCATAGGCATAGACCGCTTTCTCGGTGCAGTGTGAGGGTGGGTCCTTCTCATTGAATGGGCCGGTCAATAAATGCCTGTTGATCAGGTTTTTTGATGTGCAGCTGTGGCCAGTTGGTGCTGAATGCCATTTCCGTTCTGAGCGTTGACCGAAATCATTCTGTCGGGTGCTTCGATCTGTTGTGATCCGCTATTTCCAGGGCCGAAGCAGGATTTATCCGGGTGTTTCGTGGCATTGGCACTGGCCGATGTCCCATAACGTGACGAATGAGCCCGCACGTTCGTCTCATCTTTGAGCCGAGCAACCGCCACGAACGCTGCTGCCCGATGCGTCGCTTTCAGTTGTGAGCTCTTCCTTTGACGTCCGACGGATGGAGTGTTTGTGTCTCGACAGCCCAACAGCCCCGGATTCGACGCGCACCAGGGTGCAGGGTGCGCAGGGCTCGCGCGGACGATGTCCCTCTCCGTCGATGAGGTTGGTCAGGCTGCGGTGGAGACGGCGCGAGCCTGGGGTTGGCACATTCAATCGCCCGGTGAGGGCTTCGAACTGCATGGTGACGTGGTGAAGAGTGAGACCTTCGCGCTGAGTCGATATCGACACACGGCAGCGTCGTTCCGCTACGTGGTCCCGCGGGTGTTTGCGGGGGGAGCCGCTCGGTTGCTCCTGGCATGTCTCGAGGGTGAGGTCGAGGTCGAGGTTGCGGGGGTCAAGGAGAGACTCACGCCCGGTCGCGTGCTCTTCGCGAACCCCGAAGACCTCGTTGGCAAGAGTGCCGACGTGCCGGTCAGTAATCTGCTCGTGATCTTCCCTCGCCCCCAACCGGTCACGGACAATTATGTGAGCGCCGCCGCTGCATCGGCGACGTACCTGCAGATCTTGATCGATGCCTCCGCTTCCATTCTCAGCAGTCGAGCGAGCGTGCAGGACGCCGCCTTCAAGCGGGTTGGGCTGGCCGTTGAGGCGTTGATTTGGGCGCTCGCTACCCATACCGAACTTCGAACGATGTCGAGCGCGAGCAGTGAACTCGCTCGTGTCTACAACGAGGCCGTGAAGTATGTGGCCCTGTTCGCGGGAGATGCGGCGACCACGGTGTATTCGATGGCGACCGCGCTCGGGGTCTCGCAGCCGCACCTCTATCGCGCTTTCGCGGCAACTGGCGAGACCCCGTCGGTCTATCTTCGACGCGCAAGAGTGCGCCTCGCTGAGCGGTTGATCGCAGATGGCGTCGCCGCTGAGATGGCAGCTAGAGGGTCCGGTTTCGGAACCGTCAGGCGCATGCGAAACGCACTCGCCGGAAAATCACCCCCCGATCCCGAGATGTGACCGCCGCTCGTGGACCAGGCCTTTTCGGGCGGAGCCTGCGCGAACGACTCCTCCTTCCGGCGCCTGCTACGGCCAGTGCTCCACTGAATCTTGGAGATTGGCATGTCCGCTGGGCTCGAACGTCACACCACTCTGCGGTTCTGCCGCTAGCTGGTCGCGCGGCTGAGCTGCGGGTAGACCGCCTCGAGCGGGGCGCTGAGTCCTGCCCTCAGCTGCACCGACGTCTCGTCGGCGAGCACCTCGTACTCGCCTGCCTCGCTCGCGTCGAAGACCTTCGAGACGAGCACGGCCGGGTCGGTCTTCGGGTCATCGGTGTGCGCGGCCATGGCCGTGTCGACCCAGCCGACGTGGACGCCCACGACGTGCACGCCTGCTGGCTGGAGTTCGAGGCGCAGCGAGTTCGTCGCCGACCAGAGTGCGGCCTTCGTGGCGCTGTAGATGCCGTTGACCGCGTACCAGCTGAGTGCCGAGTGCACGTCGATGATGGCTGCGCCCTCACGGTTCGAGAGGAGCGGCGCGTAGGCGCGCGCGAGGAAGACGGGTCCGAGGAAGTTGGTCGCGACGTTCGCCCGGATCTCCTCGTCGCTGTGCGACAGGATGCCCGGGGACGAGACCGAGGCCCCGGCGTTGTTGATGAGCACGGTCACGTCGGGTGCCGCCTCGACGACGGCGGCGATGGATGCCGAGTCGGTGACGTCGAGGGCGAGGGGCACGACCCGCTCGTCGTCCCAGGTTCGTGGCGTGCGGGCCGTGGCGTAGGCCTTGGCGGCGCCGCGGGCGAGGGCCTCGCGGACGAAGTTCGTGCCGATGCCCCCGTTCGCGCCGGTGACGAGGACAACTGCTCCGTTGAGTGAAGGCATGTGTGGCTCTTTCTAGTCGGTGGGTTGTCGCGGACCTCCGGGCAGCGGATGGGTGCTGCGGCGGCGTGGAAGAATCGGCACGGGTACCGAACCCACACCTTAGCGACTAAACTCATAACTGAGCATGCTCACGAATTATTCCCGGAGGAGATCTGGATGACCACCGACGTCCGTCCGATGGGTCGCCGCGAGCGAAACAAGCTCGACAAGCTCGAGCGCATCACGGCGGCTGCTGGCGAGCTCTTCGCCGAGCGCGGGGTCGATGACGTCACCACGCAGGAGATCGCGGACCGCGCCGACATCGGCACCGGAACGCTGTTCCTCTACGCCAAGACCAAGGGCGAGCTGCTGCTGCTCGTGCAGAACTCCATGTACGAGGCTGCGCTCGAGGAGGGTCGGGCGGCTGTGGCCGAGACGACCGGCGCGCTCGACGGCGTGCTTGCCGTGCTTCGCCCCGTCGTCGCGTGCAACCGCAAGCAGATCGAGAACGGGCGAACCTACCTGCGGGAGATGGTCTTCGGCGACCCGGAAGAGCCTCGGCATGCAGAGGCGCTGGCACTGACGAGCCAGACCCAGGACCTGGTCGCCGACGTCATCGAGCGGGAGACCGCCGCCACGAACGACACCGCGCGCACGCTTGCGCGGGTCGTCTCCGCCATCATGTTCACGACCATGGCCGCGTCGATCAACGCCTCGCTGTCCGACGACGACCTCGTCGAGCAGGTGCGCGCGCAGGTCCGGGCGGTGCTGCCCGCCTGAATCGATGTGCCGGTCCGGGATCCCCGAACCGGCACGTCGCCGGCGCTCCGCTCGCCCTTTGCGCTCTCTGTTACCCCTTCGCGTTCTGCACGAGCCCGCCGAGCGCCGCCTCATCGAGTGGGCTGCCGGGGAACGCAGCTACTCGCCCGAGCGGCATGGAGCCGAGCATCTTGAGCATCTCCGGGTCGGCCAGCATTCCGGCCAGGCCGCTGTCGCCCTCGAGCAGTGCGGTGCGCAGCAGCGGGCCACCCCGCTCGTCGTCGAGCCACTCGGCGATCGTCGAGGTCTCGTCGAGGGTGAGCGCGAGCTCGTCACCCGCGACCGCTACCTGCGTCGAGGCGCGGAGGTCGCGGCTCGAGGCACCAACCTCGACGAGGTACTCGCCGCCCTCGACCGTCCACTGCCCGGCGATCGGGTGGAAGTAGGCGAGCTCGGAGCGAGGCACCTCGATGGTGACGGGGATCGTCGAGCCGGCAGCCACCTCGACGACAGCGAACGCAGCGAGCGAGCGCGTCGCGCGCGGCACGGCGGAGCCGGGGAGGCCCGTGTAGACCTGCACGACCTCGCGGCCGTCCCTGCTCCCTGTGTTGGTGATCTCCACCTGGATGCGCAGACCGCTGTCGTCGACCGCGACGGCGAGGTTGTCGTAGGCGAAGCTCGTGTACGACAGGCCGTGGCCGAACGGGAACGAGACCTCGCTCGCACGCGCGTCGTAGCCGCGGTAGCCGACGAAGATGTCCTCGCCGTACCGCACGTGGCCGAACGCGCCGGGGAACCCGACGTGCGCCGGGGAATCCTCGAGGCGCACGGGAACCGTCTCGGCGAGGCGCCCGGACGGGTTGACGACGCCGAAGAGCACGTCGGCGATCGCGCCGCCGCCTGCCTGCCCGAGGAGCCAGCCCTCGACGATCGACGGGGCGAGGTCCTGCCACGTCGAGGTGCGGACGACACCGCCGTTGGAGAGCACGACGATGACGTGCTCGTTCGCCGCGTGCACGGCCTCGAGCAGCTCGAGCTGGTCGGCGGGGAGGTCGATGTGCGCGCGGTCGAAGCCCTCGGACTCCTCGTGCGCGGGCAGGCCGAGGAAGAGGAGCGCGACGGATGCGCTCGCGGCGGCCTCGACCGCATCCGCTCGCAGCGCGTCGGCGTCGCCGGAGTCGTCGAGCGTGAAGCCGGGCGCGAATCGGACCCGGTCGCCGGCGACCCGGCTCAGCTCCGTGAGGGCGTCGTCGAGCCGGGTCGGGTTGATGAGCGAGCTGCCGGCGCCCTGGTAGCGGGGAGTGCGCGCGAACTCGCCGATCACCGCGATGCTCTCGCTCGAAGCGGGGTCGAGTGGCAGCAGCTCGCCCTCGTTCTTCAGCAGCACGATGCTGCGCCCGGCGGCCTCGCGGGCAAGTGCGTGGTGTGCCTCCGCGTCGTAGCTGGCGGATGCGTCTGCGCCCGCGACGATCTTGTCGACGAGCTCCAGCGCGCGGCGGGCGGCGGTGGTCACGTGCTGCTCGTCGAGGTCGCCGGAGCGCACCGCATCCACCAGCTGAGCGTCCGTGCGCCCGCCGCTGGCCGGCATCTCGAGGTCGAGCCCGGCCGCGATGCCGGTGACGCGGTCGTCGACGGCGCCCCAGTCGGAGACGACGAGGCCCTCGTAGCCCCATTCCTCGCGGAGGACGGTGGTGAGCAGCCAGTGGTTCTCGGAGGCGTAGACGCCGTTGATCTTGTTGTAGGAGCACATGACGGTCCACGGCTGCTGCTCGGTGACGACGCGCTGGAAGGCGCGCAGGTAGATCTCGCGGAGGGGGCGCTCGTCGACGTCGGCGCTGATCCGCAGCCGGTCGGTCTCCTGGTTGTTCGCGGCGAAGTGCTTGAGCGACGACCCGACGCCCTGGCTCTGCAGGCCGCCGACGAGGGCAGAGCCCATGACGCCGCTCACGAGCGGGTCCTCGGAGAAGTACTCGAAGTTGCGCCCGCACAGCGGGGACCGCTTGATGTTGATGCCGGGGCCGAGCAGCACGCCGACACCCTCCGCCTTGGCCTCCTCGCCGAGCGCGACACCCACGCGGCGCACGAGGTCCGCGTCCCAGCTCGAGCCGAGCGCGACGGCGGGCGGGAAGCACGTCGCAGGGACGCTGTCGGCGAGGCCGAGGTGGTCGCCGCCCTCCCGCTGCAGGCGCACCCCGTGCGGCCCATCCGTCAGCGTCACGGCCGGGATGCCGACCCGCTCGACCGCCTTCGTCGACCAGAAGCTCCCGCCGCTCGTCAGGGAGGCTTTCTCCTCGAGGGTGAGGTCGTCGAGGTGCTCAGCGTGGGTCATCGTCGTGCTCCGATCTGTCGTGCGGGGGAGTGCTCGCGGCCCGGAGATCAGGGCGCGTGGCGTTCCAGATAAGCGTAGATCTCGCTGTCGTCGACGCCTGGGAACCGGCCAGCGGGGAGGGATGCGAGGATCTGCGCGTGCAGGCGGGCGCTCGGCCAGGCGCGCCCGGACCAGCGTGCCGCGAGGGTCGGGTCGGGCCGCCGGCAGCAGGTCTCGTCGGGGCAGCGCGACATCTGGCGGTTCTCGGTGTCGCGGCCGCGGAAGTACTTCGCGTCGTCGAAGGGCACCCCGAAGGTGATCGAGAAGGCGCCCTCGGCGGACCTGCCCGTCTGGATGGTGCTCCAGAACGTGCCGGCGGGCGTGTCCGTGTACTGCCAGAACTCGGTCGTGCGGTGCTCGATCTCCGTCGCACGCCTCGCCCCCCAGCGGCGGCAGACGATCTGCCCCTCGACGGCGCCGGTCACGTCGAGCGGCAGGGGGAGATCGTCGTTCTCGTAGGCCTTGTAGACCTCCCCGACGGCGCCGACGCGCAGGAAGTGCACGCGCATCCCGAGGTGCTCGGTCATGAGGTTCGTCATGCGCAGGGCGGCCGCCTCGTGGGTGACGCCGAAGGCATCGCGGAAGTCCTCCACGGCGAGGTCGCGGTCCTTCTTGCGGGCGCTCAGGAAGTCGACGGCCTGCGTGCGCGGGATGAGGCAGGCGGCCGCGAAGTAGTTGATCTCGAGCCGCTGGCGCAGGAAGTCGGCGTACGAATCGGGGGGCGTATGGCCAAGGATGCGGTGGGCGACGGCCTGGAGAGCGATGGATCGCAGCCCGTGGCCGCCCGGGATCGACTCCGGCGGCAGGTAGATGCGCCCGTTCTCGAGGTCGGTGATGCTGCGCGTGGAACGGGGGAGGTCGTCGGCGTAGACGATCTCGAGGCCGAGCTGCTCGACCATGAGGTGCACCTCGCGGTGCGTGAGCGCCCCCGCGACGTGCCCGACCTGGCGGAGGCGCTCCTCGGCGACCGCCTCGATCTCCGGCAGGTAGTTGTTGCGCTCCCGCATCCACGCCCGCTGCTGTGTGTTGCGGATGCGCGCCTCCTCGGGCGTCGCAGAGGCGGCCTGTGCGCGTCGCTCGAGTTCCCGGTGCAGGCCGACGAGTGTCTCGAGGGTGTCGTCTGGCATGCCCTTGCCCCCGCGCAGCTTGGGGAGCCCGAGCCCCGCGAACAGAGGGGACGACTGGGCGCGCTTCAGCTCGAGCTCGAGCGCGGCGCGGCTGTTCGGCGCTTCGGCGCGCACGAGGTCCTCGACCGTCACCCCGAGGGCCCTCGCGAAGGAGGGGAGCTCCGAGGGCTTCGGCTCGCGGCGTCCGTTCTCGATGAGCGAGATGCGGCTGGGGCTCGTCTCGAGCTGCGCCGCGAGGTCGTCGAGAGTGAGCTTCGCGAGCGAGCGGTAGTGGCGGATGCGGGCTCCGAGCACGGAGGCGGTGTACACGTCGGCGGGCATGGCATGACGTTAGCGCAAGAACAGTACTTCTTTACACGTATTTCCACGAAAGAGTGCCCAATTCGCGACGAATACTGAGTTCATCCCGTCGACAACCGTCAACGACGACACCCAAGGACTCACCATGACGCTGCTCCACGAACCCCCGACCTCCGCAGACGCATCCGCGAGCAACGAGGCGTACGTCCTCCCCTTCAGCGCGGTGCGCCTCTCGGACATCCCCGAGGTTGGCGGCAAGAACGCCTCGCTCGGCGAGCTCATCGCGAACCTCACGGACGCCGGAGTGCGTGTGCCGGACGGCTTCGCCACGACGGCGAGTGCCTTCAACCGGCACCTGCGCGAGACGGGCATCGACGCGTGGATCCGCGGTGAGATCGTGGGCCTCGACGTCGACGACGTGGCGCGCCTCGCGATCGTCGGTGCCCGCATCCGTGCCCGCATCGAAGCCGCCCCGCTCGCCGCGGAGCTCGAAGCAGCCATGCGCGAAGCCTTCGCCCGTCTGGACGCCGAGACCGACGGCCAGCTGCTCGTCGCGGTGCGCTCGAGCGCCACCGCGGAGGACCTGCCGGACGCGTCGTTCGCGGGGCAGCAGGAGACGTTCCTCAACATCGCGGGCATCGAGAACGTGCTCGCCGCCACCCGCAAGGTCTTCGCGTCGCTGTTCACCGACCGCGCCATCGCCTACCGCGTGCACCAGGGCTTCGCGCACACCGGCATCGCGATCTCCGTCGGCGTGCAGCGCATGGTGCGCTCCGACGAGGGCGCAGCCGGGGTCATGTTCAGCATCGACACCGAGTCGGGTTACGACGGCGCGGTGTTCGTGACGAGCGCCTACGGGCTGGGCGAGGGGGTCGTGCAGGGCGCGGTCAACCCCGACGAGTTCACGGTGCACAAGCGCACGCTCCGCGAGGGGCGGCCCGCTGTGCTGTCGCGCCGAGTCGGCAGCAAGGCGACCCGCATGGTCTTCACGGAGGACACCCACGTCGGGCGCACCACCGAGTTCGTCGAGACGTCACTGGATGCGCAGCGCCAGTTCTCCGTCACCGACGCCGAGGTCACCGAGCTCGCCGAGGCGGCGCTCGCGATCGAGGAGCACTACGGGCGGCCCATGGACATCGAGTGGGGCAAGGACGGTATCGACGGACGCATCTACATCCTGCAGGCCCGCCCGGAGACCGTCGTCTCGCGGCGATCAGCCGGCACGCTCGAGCGGCACAGCCTGCTGGAGCGCAGCGCGACGCTCGTCGAAGGCCGGGCGATCGGGCAGCGCATCGGCGCTGGCGTCGTGCGCCTGCTCACCTCCCCCTCGCAGATGAGCGAGTTCCGCCCGGGGGACGTGCTGGTCGCCGACATGACCGACCCCGACTGGGAGCCGATCATGAAGCGCGCCTCCGCGATCGTCACGAACCGCGGCGGCCGCACCTGTCACGCCGCGATCATCGCCCGCGAGCTCGGTGTCCCTGCCGTGGTCGGGGCCGGCGACGCGACCGAGCGCCTCGCTGACGGCGACGAGGTCACCGTGACCTGCGCCGAAGGCGAGACGGGCGCCGTGCTCGCCGGCATCCTCCCCATCGAGGTCGAGCGCATCGAACTCGACTCCTTCCCGGAGCTGCCGGGCAAGATCATGCTCAACGTCGGCAACCCGGACGCCGCGTTCACGCTCGCCGCCCTGCCGAACGACGGCGTGGGGCTCGCGCGCATGGAGTTCGTCATCTCGCGCCAGATCGGCGTGCACCCTCGTGCGCTGCTCGAGCTCGACGACCAGGAGGCGAGCATCCGCGCCGCCATCGACGAGCGCATCGCCGCCTACGACTCTCCCGCCGACTTCTTCGTGCGCCGCCTCGCCGAGGGCGTCGCGACGCTCGCCGCCGCGTTCGACGGGAAGCCCGTCATCGTGCGGCTCTCCGACTTCAAGTCGAACGAGTACGCGGGGCTGCTCGGGGGTGCCCGCTACGAGCCCGTCGAGGAGAACCCGATGCTCGGCTTCCGCGGTGCCGCGAGGTACATCTCCGACGACTTCGCCGAGGCGTTCGCGCTCGAGTGCGAGGCGATCAGGGTCGTCCGGGACGACATGGGGCTCACGAACGTGAAGGTCATGATCCCATTCGTGCGCACGGTCGAGGAGGCCCGCGCGGTTGTCGAGCGCCTCGCGGAGAACGGGCTGCGCCGCGGCCAGAACGGCCTCGAGGTGATCATGATGTGCGAGGTGCCCTCCAACGCGCTCCTCGCAGAGCAATTCCTGGAGCTCGTCGACGGCTTCTCCATCGGCTCGAACGACCTCACGCAGCTGACGCTCGGCATCGACCGCGACTCCGGCCTCATCTCCGACAGCTTCGACGAGCGCAACCCCGCAGTGCTTCGCCTCATCGACCTCGCGATCGACGCCTGCACGAAGCACGGACGCTACGTCGGCATCTGCGGGCAGGCGCCGAGCGACCATCCCGAACTCGCCCAGTACCTGTTCGACCGTGGCATCTCCTCGCTGTCGCTCAACCCGGACAGCGTCGTGGAAACGTGGGCGAGGCTCGCCGCGAACCTCTGAGGCGGAGGGCTGGCGTGCCGCCTTCGAGCGGGACGCCAGCTCGCGGTCGCAAGCGGTGCCGCTCGCGCGGCTGACACAATCGGTGGATGATGAGCGACGAGAGCCTGCCCAACGTATTCTCGTGGCGCGGGAGGACCGTGCGCTGGGACAGCTTCGGGGAAGGGCCAGCCCTCGTCTTCCTGCACGGCACCCCGTGGTCGTCGGCGCTGTGGCGGCCGATCGCGGAGGCCCTCTCCGCGCAGTTCACCGTCTACCTGTGGGACATGCCCGGCTACGGCTCCTCGTCGAAGGACCCGTCGCATGCCGTCGACCTCGGCGTGCAGGGCGAGCTGTTCGCCGAGCTGCTCGAATCCTGGGGCCTCGACCGGCCGCACGTCGTCGCCCACGACTTCGGCGGCGCGGTGGCACTGCGTGCTCGACTGCTCCACGGGGCCGCGTACGCGTCGCTGGCACTCGTCGACGTCGTCGCCCTCTCGCCGTGGGGTTCGCCGTTCTTCAACCTCGTGAAAGAGCACGCCGCGGTGTTCGAGCAGCTGCCGCCCGCGGTGCATCGCGGCGCCGTGGAGGCGTACATCCGCGGAGCCAGCCACAAGGGCCTGAGCGCGGATGACCTCGCCATGCTCGTGGATCCGTGGGCGGATGCGGAGGGGCAGGCGGCGTTCTACCGGCAGATCGCGCAGGCCGACGAGCGCTTCACGGCGGAGGTCGAACCGCGCTACGGCACCCTCACGGAACCCGTGCACATCGTGTGGGGGCGCGAGGACACCTGGATCCCGAGCGACCGGGCGCAGCGGCTCGGCGCGCTCATCCCGAACGCCTCGGTCACCCTCATCGACGGCGCAGGCCACCTGATCCAGCTGGACGCTCCCGCAGCGCTCGCGGCTGAGCTCACGCGGTGGACAAGTGGCGTCCGAGATCCGGCGGGCAGGCGGGGTAGGCAGCAGGGCTGAGGTGGCGCGCCCTGCTCAGAACTCCCGCGCGGCCACATCCGCTCGAGTCGACTTCTCCAGGAGTGTCTGGAGCCGGTTGGCAGGCAGTGGCGCGCCTGGGTCGCTGAGGTAGTCCGCGTGGAACGCGTCAAGATCCGCCACGTAGACCTGCGTGTAGGCACCGGACTCCGGTTCGAAGCGCCACGACTCGGCAAGCGTGCCGGCATCGACGGTGTCGAAGCCGAGAGCGTTCACGAGTTCGGAGACTCCCGCCTTGGCGGCGTCGTCATCGCCGGCGATCGGCAGCGCGGTGCGTGGCGTCGAGTTGGCGAGATTCGGGATGTGGGTGAAGAGGATGCTGTTGAACGCCTTGACGATGCGTGCATCCGGAAGCAGAGACTGCTCGTATTCGGCGGTTGTGGTTGCGAGGGTATCGAGCTGCTCGATGCGGCCGTCGCGGTGGGGGTAGTAGTTCCCTGTTGACAGGACCGTCTTCCCCGCGAAGGTGGCCTGGGGGAGCTTGGGGTAGGCCGCCAGCGGCACGGCCAGCACAGGGATGTCACCGAACTGCACGGCCTCGTTCACAGTGCCAGCCCGCGCTCGTGGGCCGAGCTCCCTGATCAGCTCGGCGAGCGATGCGGGCCCGCGCGAGTTCGCGATCAGCACCTCCCAATCCGCGGCGACCGCCAGACGGGCGACCGCTGCTCCGATGGATCCGCTGCCGATGATTCCGATGCGCTTCATGCTGCTCTCCTTGGGGTTGAATGATCGGCTCGCAGTTCCCAGCCGCTCCTCGTGAGCGCCGCCAGCGCAGCGCCAGATGCCTCGTCTGCCATCGCGGCTCCTCGCACCCAGCTGGCTGCGAGCGCCGCGAGGAAGAGGTCGAGCGCGCGGATGTCGGTGCGCGCGCTTCCCTCGCGCTGCGCGGCGAGGAGGAATTCCTCGGTCGTCGTGATGAAGCCCTGGCAGGTCAGCGCTAGGGGGGACAGCTCGGTGGTCGTCGCGACGCGCAGCGGTTCGGGGAGCCCGTCGAAGGCGCACGCCCATTCGGTGACCGCGTTCAGCCAGCCGTCCAGGGCCTCGGCTGCGTTCTCGGCGGAAGCACCGAGCTCGTCGCGGCGGGCCACGAGCGTTTCGTCGCGTGCGGTGAGCAAGGCGGCGAGCAGGGCCTCGCGGTTGGGGAAGTGGCGGTAGAGCGTGCCGGCGCCGATGCCAGCGCGCTTCGCGATCGCGTCGAGCGAGCCAGTGACCCCGTGCTCTGAGAAGTACTGCTCTGCGGTGTCGAGGATGTGGTCGCGGTTGCGACGAGCGTCGGCTCGTGGGGCGCGGGGTCTTCCCGCCGTTGTTTCAGTCATATGGCACCTCGGTTGACAAAGAGGAGAGGTTCTCCGTATCGTCCTTCTGAAGTGGAGAGTATCTCCTTTTCGCTGTGGGTGCCAGGCCTCGCACCAGCACGAGAGGCGCGCAGACGTCCTCGCACGCACACGGATATCGACAGGAAGCGAAGCGAATGACGGCCAAGAGCCAGATGATCCTCGGGCTGCACATCGGCAGCGGATACGGCTCGCAGAGCTCAGCATGGCGTGCTCCCGGCGTGGACCCGGCCAACTACACGAGCTTCGACGCGCAGGTCCGGTATGCCCAGGCCGCGGAGCGCGGCAAGTTCGCGTTCCTGTTCTTCCCCGACTTCCCGGGCGAGCAGGTCGACCTGTCCCGTGAATCGTTCATGATCTCCATCGATCCGCTCATGACGCTCGCCGCGATCGCCCGCGAGACCAACCGGATCGGCCTGGTCGCCACCGCATCCACGACCTTCAACGAGCCGTTCACCATCGCGCGCCAGTTCAAGGCACTCGACATCATGAGCCACGGTCGCGCGGGGTGGAACGCGGTCACGACGAGCGACCCGGGGGCGGCCGCCAATTTCGGGCAGCTCGTCGCGCCGAGGCCCGAGCGGTATCAGCGAGCCCACGAGACGATCCAGATCGTCGAGGCGCTCTGGGGCAGCTGGCAGCAGGACGCCTGGGTCAAGGACACGGCGACGGGGCAGTTCGCCGACCGCGACAAGATTCGGCCGATCAACCTGCAGGGCCAGTACGTCGCGTCCCGGGGGCCGCTCAACATCCCACCCTCGGAGCAGGGGCAGCCCGTCATCTTCTCAGCCGGCGGTGGAGCCAACGGGGCCGAGATCGCCGGTCGTCACGCCAGCGGTGTCATCGGGGCCGTGTTCACGATCGATGATGCGCGGGAACAGCGAAACGCTCTCCGGGAAGCCGCTCAAGCAGCCGGTCGCGACCCCGACGACGTGAAGTTCTTCGCCGGGGTGATGCCAGCACTCGGCAAGACCAAGCGTGAGGCGCTCGATCGCCGCGTTGCCCTTGGTGAGCTCTCCGCACCTGCGCGCGTCGGCTACCTGGGCCAGATGCTGAACCTGCCATCGGCCCTGGATCCGGCACAGATCGACAAGCCGCTGACCGCGGGCCAGCTGACCGCCGCGAGTCCGAACCCGTACGACCCGCGCTCGGCGAGGGCCCTCGAGATCGCCCGGGAGGGGTGGACGATCCGCGACATCCTGGCGCACGGCGTCATCGACTATCACCCGACGCCCGTCGGCCCGGCGAGTGTGGTCGCCGACCACATGCAGGAGTGGTTCGAGGCCGGCGCCTGCGACGGCTTCTGGGTGTCGGTCGACGTCAACGAGGACGGCATCGACTCGTTCGTCGACGAGGTGGTCCCGCTTTTGCAAGAGCGGGGCATCTACCCCGACGACTACGCGGGCGCCACGCTCCGAGAGCACCTTGGGGCCCCTGCGCAGTACGGTCAGGACCCGCGGGTCGCCTAGGCAGGCGTTGCTCGAGCCGTCGGACGACGCGGAGTTTGCAGGCCTGCGAGTCGCCGGGGCACGCAGAAGCGGCAGCCGACCGAGTCGGCTGCCGCTTCTGCGTGTTGGTGAGCTCTACTTCTTGAAGGCGTCCTTGACGTCTTCGCCCGCCTGCTTCACGTTGGCCTTGGCCTGGTCGGCCTGGCCCTCTGCGACGAGCTTGTCGTTGTCGGTGGCCTTGCCGAGGGCTTCCTTGGCCTTGCCGCCGAACTCTTCTGCTGCGTTCTTGATCTTGTCTCCTGCGCTCATGGCAGTTCCTTTCTGTTGGGGGTGCGGTTCCTCGGAATCGGGGTGCCGCGGTGGGGAGTCGTGGTTACTGGAGGCGCGTCGACTGCTGCACCTTGGCGCGGAATCCGCCGCTGAGCTGCAGCAGGACCGGCACCTTCTGGCCGAGGAGCGCGTCGAGCGCCTCGAGATTCTGCTCGACGATCGCCATCGCGTCCCTGGGCGAGACGCCGCGTCGGCAGGTCGCCGAGACCTTGAGCATGGGGGCCCGCTTCACCGAGTACGCCGAGACGCTTGTCGAGAGGAACTCATCACGTTCGCCGAGTGCGTCAGCGAGGGCGTCGCGTGCGACGGACACGTCGACGACGGTGCGTCCCGTGTCGGAGCTGCGGTCGTGGATGAGGGTTCCTGTCCGCCCCTGCCCCTGTCGGAGGCTGAAGGCGAGGAGCAGGATGATGCCCACCACGAGGACGGCGACGACGGCGATCATCAGCCAGCTGAAGTCCGTGCCGGGGAAGGGCGTCTGCTGGAGCCAGATACCGACCTGCGTGTTCACGGTTTCGGAGATGGGGGTCCAGGTGTCCTTCGCTCCTGGGAGCCAGGCACCGAGCGCCGCAGCTGTTCCGACCGCGAGCAGGACCAGACCGACGGCGACGATGAGGAGGCGGTTCAGGCCTCGGTTCGTGCTGTTCACGCGCCGACCTTCCCGTTCTCTGCGACGCGGACCTTGGCGGTGACGCGCGGGGTGAGCTCGTACTGCTCGAGCTGCCGGGTGACGGCCGCTTCGATGGAGGCGGCGTCGACCGGCACACCGGAGGCGGGCACGAGGTGGACGTCGGCGCGACGGTGGGAGACCGAGACGGTGACGTTGTCCGGGCTGACGCTGCCGGCGAGGGCCGCGTGCCGGGCGAGCGCCGAGGCGATGACCGCGTTGTCCGCGACGGTTGCGGTCCGCGGCGAGCGCAGGACGTGGCGGGAACGGCGACCGGGGGCGAGGCCTGCGATGAGCAGGATCAGCCCGATGATGGCCACGATCACGCCGGCTGGGCCGACGTACTGGGCGGGCTGCTCGAGCACCCCGAGCGTGGAGGTGAACATGTCAGCCGGTGCCACGAGGAGCGCCGGGAGGGCGAGGAGCGCGAGCACCACCTCGGTGCCGACCCAGGCTGCGACGACGATCAGCAGCACGGCCAGGACGATAGCGAGCGCCGACCGAGGCGAGTGCGTCTCGCGTCTGGAGACGCGGGAGTAGAGCGACGTGTGGCTGCTCATCTGACTCGCTCCTCTGGTTTGATGTCGAGCCCGGTCACCCGCACGGTGACCTGGTCCACGTGGGAGCCGGTGAGGCTCTGCACGCGGTCTCGGATGGTTGTCTTGGCGTTCTCGACTCGCTCCAGGAGTGGACCGCCGCTGCGCGCGAGCGCGTTCGGCTGCTCACGGATTCGGGCGAGCGACGGAACCCCGATGGGGGTCCGCACACGGAGCGCGAGTTTGCCGTTGTGGTCGTCGAGGTCGACGTTGACGCTGCCGGCGTCGACCCCGAGGGCGTCACCGGCGACAGCTGACGCGACACGAGTCAGGGCCTTCGCGGTGAGTCGTGTTGTGCCTCGCTGCGCCGCGCCGTGGTGTGTGGTCGCGGCGATGCTCATGAGGAGGTGTTCCGTCCTCGGATGACGTCGACGAGGGCGCTGGCGTCGAGCTTTCCTTCGAGGATGCGTCCGATGACGCCGCCGATGATCATCGCGATCGCGACGAAGAAGAAGGCCCAGAAGCCGAGGATGATCCAGGTGAGCGCGAGGACTGCGCCGATGAGGATGCCGGTTCGGGTGAGGGATGCGGTGTTCACTGGACTCGCGCTTCTTCCGTCGTGTTGGTGTCGTTGTCTTCGGAGGGGAGGTGGACGTCGTTGACGGTGACGTTGACTTCGGTGACCTCGAGGCCGACGATCGTCTCGACGGCGCGGATCACGTCGGCGCGGACGCCGTCGGCGACGTCCTGGAGGGCGACGGGGTAGTCGGCGACGATGGTGACGTCGACGGCGACCTGCTTCTCGCCGACCTCGACGCTGATGCCCTGGCTCTGGTCGGTGGCGTTGATGGCGTTGCGGATGGCGCCGATCGCGCGGGCCGCGCCGCCACCGAGGTCGTAGACGCCGTGTGCTTCACGGGCGGCGATGCCAGCGACGCGAGCGACGACGCTGTCGACGATCGTCGTCGTGCCGCGTCCGTTCGAAGTCGTCGGGACGACGCTGCTGGACGTCTGAGCCGTGCCGTGGGCGGAAGTCGTGTTGGGTGTGGTGTTCGCCATGATGCTCTTCCTTCTGTCTTTCTGGTCTCTGCCCCCGGTGCAGATGCACCGTGTGGGCTTGTACAGGTGAGACGCAGACGACCCCTGATGTGTCACAAACTCGTTTTCGGCTCTCAGCTTGCGTACAGGTTCGGCGCACGAGGTCGCGTTTTACCCACGTTTTTCCCCGGGGATCGGGGAGATCTCGCGGATGCGAAAGCCGATGTTAAGGGCATCCGGACAGGGCTTCGTCCGTACCTACAGTGAGGTCTCACCGAGTCCAGCGGCATCGCGACTCGTGTGGCACCGCAGCCCCCGCCCGGTGCTCTTCTCGAATTTTCCGAGGCCCCCGCCTCGACAAGGAGTCCCCTATGAGCGCGCTCGAAACCGAAGCCAAGTCCGGCTTGACTCGTCGTTCGCTGGTCACCGGCGCAGTATGGTCCGTGCCGATCATCGCGGCCGCCACGGCCACCCCCCTCGCCTCCGCATCGCAGTGCACGGCCGGAACCCTCGACTGGGCAGCACTCGCGGCTGGCGCGAACGTCACGACGGTGACCGTTCCCGGCACCGCCCCCAGCACCACCGCGACCTTCTCGATCACGTACTCGTCTGGGTCCACTCCGTCGGCGGCCAGCGGTCGGGTTGCGGCGGGCCCCCAGGGCGGCGTCACCGGCAACTACTACCGCATCGAGTTCTCGAACCCGATCCCGAACAACTCGGCGACGGTCCGCATCGCCTTCAACCGCCCGGTGACCGGCCTCAGCTTCTCCCTCCTCGACATCGACGCCACGACAAACGGCTACCGCGACAACGTCGAGGTCCTGACGACAGGGTTCACCGCCGCGCGCCAGGCGCGCGTCATCGGCGCCGGCACGGCGGGGGATCCCTTCCGGATGGATACGCCGTACGGCAACATCGCACCGACGTCCAACCAGGGCAACGTGCAGCTCACCTGGGCAGCGCCCGTCTCGGCCGTCGAGTTCCGCTACTTCCAGCCAGGCGACTCGACCAACTCGCAGAACATGGTCATCGGACTCGGCAACCTCGCCGTGAACCCCTGCTAGCGCTCGGCGGGGACTAGGCCCTCCGAGGGCGCCTCGAGAGCGGCGGCTTCGCCGTCGCGCGCGATCAGTGTGCTCCACAGCTGTGCGATCATGCTCACGCAGCACTCGCGCTCGCTGCCCCCAGCACCGGCGCGACCCCAGCCGACACGAGCGTCCATCCCCGGAAGCGTCCGAACACCGTGAACCCGTCCCCCCAGCAGGAACCGCGCAGTGACCGACTCCGAGCACTGCTCGGTTCCGCCAGCACGTCGCGGGCTGTCGTGATCCGCGCCCCATGGGGCTTCGGGAAGTCGAGGGTGCTCGACGGGTGGGATGAGGGCGACGGTCGCCACGTCGTCCGCGTCGTCATCGATCCAGGGGGCGCGACCCGCGAGAGCTTCTGGCATGACGTCGCAGCGGCCCTCCCCGGGCACGGGTCCGAGCGTTCCTCGCTTGGCGACGCCCGTCCGGCCGAGGCGCTTGTCGAGGACGTCCTCGTGGCGCACCCCCTGACGCTGGTCGTCAACGGGTTCGAGTATCTCGACGAGCAGCCGAGCGTGGAGGCGGATCTCATCTCGCTGCTGACGCGCGCGCCCGGTGTCCGGGTCGTGATCGCCAGTCGACGGGAGACGAGCTTCGAGGACGCGCGCACGCGCATGTCGTTGGATGTGCAGGTCATCGCGGCCGAGGAGCTGCTGTTCACGACCGAGGAGATCGAAGCCGAGCTGCGAAGCGCCGGAATGGGCGCCCCAGCTCTGACCGCCGTCGTCGAACGCGCTTCGGGGCGCGTGCCAGCGCTCGTGAAGCTCAGCCTGCTCGAGCTCTCCGGAGGGGGCCATCCGAACACGGTCGACGTGCTCGAGCGATGGCTGACCCAGCGGCTCGGCGACTACGTCGCTGCGACCATCCTCCGCGGTGACGACGACCTCGCCGCGCTCGCCATCGGCGCGGACCTCCTCGACGAGACCCTGGCGGGTCAGCTCACCGCCCGCCCCGGAGCCCAGGTGCTGGACGAGTTCGAGCGCCGTGGACTCGGCGCACGAGAGCGACTCGTGCTGGAGGACGGCCAGAGCCAGGCGGTGTTCCGCTTCACACCGACCACCGCGCGGGCAGGTCGTGCGTCGCTGCGGGCCAAGGACGCGAAAGCCCTCTTCGGCCAGCGCCGATCCTTCGCCGCCTGGGCCAAGGAGCGAGGCCAACCGCACGCGGCGCTGACCGCCGCGGTCGATGGATCCGACTACGCGCTTGCCTCGAGCATCGTCATGGACCACTGGTTCGAGCTGGGTGACGACCGTCCCCAGGTGGTCGCAGCGCTCGAACGGCTTCCGCGCGTGACGATCGCGCGATGGCCGCTCCTCGGAGTGGAACTCGCCCTCTGCTACCTCGCGATGAAGGACCACCAGTGGCGAGCCGCGGAGGTCTTCGCGCTCAGCCTGACCGGGATCGGGCTTCGACGGGGAACCGCATCTGCCACCGAGCAGCTCATGTACGTGCTCCTCGAGATGGTCGCCGCCAGAACCGTGTTCGGGTCGTACAAGCAAGCCAGGCACCACGCAGATCGCCTCTCGAGGATGCTCTCCGAGTTCCCCGCAGCCGAGTACGAGCACGCCCACCGCGTCATCCCGCACGCGATCTCCCAGCTCGCCGCCACGCAGCTCTTCACCGGGGCGACCCAGGACGCGCTCCAGACGCTCATCTCCGGCACGGCGACCGCGCGCCGCCTGCGCGCACCGCTCCGCGCCCAGTACTTCCCGCTCTCCCTGCGCGCGGGCGCCCACGCGATCGCGGGGGAGCTCGCCGAAGCGCAGCTGGCGATCGTGGAATCGGACAGCGTCCCCGGCCAGGAGCATCGGCACGATGACTACAGCGGCTCGCCCGCTCGCCTCGCCGAGGCCTACCTGCACCTGGAGGCGGGCCGCTACGAAGCAGCCCTGGAGGTGCTCGCGCGGCTCCACCCCCACTACGGCACCATCGAGAACATCCACCTCCTCCTCGAAGCCGAGACCTGGGCGCACATCGGACTGGACCCCGCCCAAGGGCTCGACCGCATCCTGGAGATCAGGAAGCTCGCGGAGCGCCAGCGCCGACTCCCGAGCTACGTGACCGCGCACCTCGACCGTTCGACGGCGCACGTCGCGCTCGCCACCCATCGCGTCGCCCTCGCCGCGCAGTACTCTCGCGGCGTCGACGTGCTCGGGCGTGTGCCGGCAGCCACCCTTCGCGCGAAGGTCGACCTCGCTCGCCAGTCGGACACCGACGCCCTCGGCGTGCTGCTGCGCTATCCGCCCGTGCGCGACACGACCCTGCGCGACCGCATCGACCACGAGCTCACCCTCGCAACTGCCCACCATCGGACCGGACACCGCGACTCCGCGGTCACCCTGCTCCGGAGCGCCGCGGCGAGCCTCACGAACGCCGGGCTGACGCTCCCGCTCCTCGGCCATCGCTCCATCGGACACGCCGAGCTCACGTCGCTCGCGATGGAGACCGGCATCCTCCTCCCGAGCCTGCCAGACAGCCTCAACGCGCCGGAAGAGTCCCAGCACGCCGCGCCGCCGAAGCTCACGCCGAGGGAGATCGCCGTGCTGCGAGAGCTGATGGACAACGCCAGCTACGCAGAAGTCAGCGCGCGCCTCGACGTCAGCATCAACACAGTGCGCACCCAGGTGCGTTCGCTGTACAGCAAGCTCGGGGTGCGTTCACGCGAAGAGGCGATCAACGCCGCGCTCACCATCCATCTGCTCGACGACCAGCGGCGCCCCGGAGGGCGATCAGACCAGGCCGGCCGAACGCAGCTGTGAGCGCAGGCGTCGCATCAGCGCGCCGAGAGTCGTGTACGTGAGCACGCGGATGCAGAAGAGCAGCGCCACGAGCCCGGGCGTCGCTGCGCCTGGGGCGAGGACCAGGAGCGACATCGCGGCGATCGCGGTCCCGCCGGCAGCGCACGCGAGCAGCCACGTCGTCCACGGCACGTCGGTCGTCGTCGCCTCGGCACCTGGGCGGGACCTCCGAAGGACGAGGCGTCCGAGGAGCAGGACGAGCTCCATCACAAGCGCGGGCAGGGAGAGGGCGACGATGGCGATGGCCCCGAGCGGGGTGATCATGAGGAAGATGCCGGTACAGAACGCGACGATGATCGCGCTCCCGAAACGGGGTACGAGCAGCGCTGCGAGCATCGGCAGCATCATCGTCATCGACGCGACGACCGCGTAGGCGGGCGGGTTCACCGTGGCCAATACCGTCGTCACGGGTGCCAGGGCCAGAGCGACCACCGCATTCAGGGCAGCGAGGGCGCCGAGGCGAAGCAGCGCAGAGCTCGCCCAGCGAGTCGGTGCACGTGATGTCCGCGAGTTCATGCAGGTCGTCCTGTCCGTAGCCGGGTGTCTGCTGCCATTCTCCAACCCGGCGGGCCGTTCAGGTCACCCCAGAGGCTGACGCGGGTCCATCCGGCGGAGGACGCGAGCCGTCACGCCCCCGCCCGATGATGGGTCGTCGCGTCATTCCCGAGATCCGGGCCGCGCCGCGAAAGGCATGTCTTGACTTCCCCCTCCTCCTCAGAAGGCGCACCCGCTGCACCTGCACCTGCCCGTGGCCGAATCGCCGCCCTCGACGTCATCCGTGGTGCCGCACTCTGCGGCATCCTCTTCGTCAACATCGCCCCGCTCGTGCACTTCGGCTACGACACCGGCGTGCTCCAGCCCGCCGACCTCGGCGACCCGAGCGGCTGGCTGCAGCTGTTCGTGCAGCAGCGCTTCTTCCCGATCTTCTCGCTGCTCTTCGGGATCGGCTTCGCGCTCTTCTTCGATTCCGCCGCGCGACGCTCGCGCCGACCGAGGCTCGTGCTGCTCAGGCGCCTCCTGATCCTCCTCGCCATCGGCATCCCCTTCGAGTTCCTGCAGAGCGGCTCCGCGCTGTGGCCGTACGCCATCGCCGGCCTGCTCGTGCTGCTCCCGAGCACCTGGCTGCCGCGCTGGGCCGTCGCCGTCGGCGCCGCCGTGCTCATCGTCGCGAGTCTCGCGCTGACGGGTGGCGGCATCACCCTCATCCCGGGCGTCTTCCTCCTCGGCGCCGCCCTCACTCGGTACGGCATCGTGCAGTCGATCGGCCGCTCGCGTGGCGGCTCCGTCGTCGCGCTCCTCGCCTTCACCGCGGCCTCGATCCCGCTCGCGATCTGGCAGGCGGGGGACATCCGGATGTCCGGCTTCGACCTCGCCTCCGGGCTCGCCGGATTCGCGATGGCCGGCGCGTACATCGCGCTGCTCTCACTGCTCATGACGACCCGCGCCGCCCGCGGCCTGCAGACCGTCTTCACGCCGCTCGGCAAGATGGCGCTCACGAACTACGTCGCGGCAGCCCCGCTGATGCTCGCCGCAAGTGCGCTCTTCGACCTGCCCAACAGCACCTCGTGGACGCTGCTGCTCAGCATCGTCGTCGGCATCCTCGTGCTGCAGTGGATCGCGAGCACGCTCTGGCTGCGTGCCTTCACGCAGGGACCGCTCGAATGGCTCTGGCGTTGGGGGACGTGGGGCACGCGTGGGCCCCTCCGGCGAGACTCGGTCCGGAGAGGCGACATGCGCGACACGGAACGCAGTGCTGAGCGGGCGGACACAGCAGCGTGGACGAGCGCTCCTCGACCATGAGCGTGGTCACCGGGTCACCGGGTCACCGGGTCGCTGACGTGCTGCTCGTCGTCGCTTGCTGGACCGCCGTCGATCTCGCCGGGGCGTTCGCGGAGAAGGGGCTCAGGGAGGCCTCGTAGTGTGCACGCCATGGACGTGATGCACCTCGATGGCTCGTCGGATCCCGCCCGAGTCGAGGACCTGCCTGCGCTGCTTGCCGAGCTCGACGATGCGAGTGATGAGGAGCCGGACGTCGGCGCCGGCGACCCGTACGGCTGGTTCGTCACCGCCTTCGCATCCGGAACCGTGGTGCTGTCGCATGCGGCACGACCGCACGAACCGGAACTCGTGCTCTCCGGTGTACCCAGGGATGAGGCCCTCGTCATCTTCACCGAGGTCGTCCGCGGAGAGATGGACGCCGTCCTCGCGCGCCCCTGGGTCGAAGACTGAGCCCTCGGCGCTCCCCGGTCAGCACGGACGCAGGGAGCGCCGGACACGCGGCGACCGTCAGCGCTCGGCCGGCGAACGCAGCAGCGTGAACGAGCCCTCCTTGACCATGAGCGTGGTCACCGGGTCGCTGACGCGCTGCTCGTCGTCACTCGAGAGCGCCAGCTCCCAGGTGCCGTGAGGTGCCTCTGGAACCGTGAACTCGACGGCGTTCTCCGCCGCGTTCAGCAGCAGGGCGAACGAGTCGGCGCCGACGTGCGAGAACACGAACGCGATGGAACGCGCATCCGGGTTCTCCCAGTCCGCGTCGTCGAAGCCACGCGCGTCGGAGCGCAGTACGTCCACGGTGTCGTCGGCACCCGTATCCGGTGCCTGGCGGAACCAGACCGGCCGCAGTGCGGGATGCTCGGCGCGCAGCGAGAGCAGCGTCCGCGTGAACTCGAGCAGCTCGGCGTCGACCGCCTCCCAATCGAACCAGGAGATCTCGTTGTCCTGGCAGTAGGCGTTGTTGTTGCCGCCCTGCGTGCGGCCGAGCTCGTCGCCGCCGAGGATCATGGGCACACCCGCCGAGAGGAGCAGCGTCGCGAGCAGGTTCCGGCGCTTGCGCGCGCGGCGCTCGTTCACCGCCTCGTCCTCGGTGGGGCCCTCCGCACCGCCGTTCGCCGAGCGATTGTCGCTCTCGCCATCCTGGTTGTCCTCGCCGTTCGCCGCGTTGTGCTTGTCGTTGTACGCGGTGAGGTCGGCGAGCGTGAACCCGTCGTGCGCGGTGATGAAGTTCACGCTCGACAGCGGCGAGCGGCGGCTCGCCTCGTACACGTCAGGTGAGCCGAGGATGCGCTGCGCCGTCGTGCCGAGGGTCGCGTCGCTGCCGTTCCAGTAGTCGCGGGCGTCGTCGCGGAACTTGCCGTTCCACTCCGACCAGTCCGCGGGGAACCCGCCCACCTGGTACCCGGCCGTGTCCCACGGCTCGGCGATCATCTTGACCGGCGCGAGCACCGGATCCTGCTGGATGAGCGTGAGGAAGGCGCTGTGCAGCTCCGCGTCGCCGCCCTGACGTGTGAGGGTCGTGGCCAGGTCGAAGCGGAACCCATCAACGTGCATCTCGCTCACCCAGTACCGCAGCGAGTCCATGATGAGCCCGAGCGCCGCCGGGTGGCTCACGTTCACGCTGTTGCCCGTTCCGGTGGTGTCGAAGTAGTGGCTCTCATCGCCCTCCACCAGGCGGTAGTAGGCGGCGTTGTCGATGCCCTTGAACGACAGCGTCGGCCCCAGGTGGTTGCCCTCAGCCGTGTGGTTGTAGACCACGTCGAGGATCACCTCGAGGCCAGCGGCGTGGAGGGCCTTCACGAGCTCCTTGAACTCGGCGACCTGGCCGCCGCCGTCGCCAGCGGCCGCGTAGTCGCCGTGCGGGGCGAAGAAGCCGATCGAGTTGTAGCCCCAGTAGTTGCGCAGCCCCTTCTCCTCGAGGTGGCTGTCCTGCACGAACTGCTGCACGGGCAGCAGCTCGACCGAGGTCACGCCGAGGTCGACGAGGTGCTTGATGGCCGCCGGGTGCGCGAGGCCCGCGTACGTTCCGCGGATCTCCTCAGGCACCTCCGGGTGCAGCTGCGTGAAGCCCTTGACGTGCACCTCGTAGACGACCGTCTTGTCGAGGGGGACACGCGGCGAAACGTCGTCGCCCCAGTCGAAGCTGGGATCGGCGACGACGCTCAGGGGGACCGAGCCTGCCGAGTCGGTGTCGTCGCGCCGCTCCGGCTCGTTCATGTCGTGGCCGAACACCGACTGCGACCACGCGTACTGGCCCTCGATCGCCGTGGCGTGCGGGTCGAGCAGCAGCTTGTTCACGTTGTGGCGGAGGCCACGCTCCGGGTCCCATGGACCATCGACGCGCAGCCCGTAGCGGGAGCCGACCTGCAACTCGTCGACGAAGCCGTGGAAGACGTGGCCCGTGCGGTGCTCGAGGCGCGTCCGGGTCTCAGCCCCGGCCTCGTCGAAGGTGCACACATCCACAGAATCTGCGGTCTCGGAGTACACCGCGAAGTTCGATCTGCCGTCGACGGTGCTGAAGCCGAGCGGATACGGGCGGGAGGGTTCGGAGTTCGACAACGGGGGACCTTCCAATGGCGGGGGAGCTGGGGCCCGGCGCGGATCCCCGCCGCTGAGAGTAGGGCAGGCGATCGGCGTCGCTGCCGACGTTCTCCCAGGTACGAGCGACGCGCATCCACGCACATCACCCTTCTCCCAGCTGACGGGGCGACGCTTCCCGTCTACCCACTCGCTATTCGTCGAAGGAAGACCACCATGAAGGCAACTGTCAACGGAACCGTCATCGCCGAAGCGCCCGAGTCGGAGCTCGTCGGCATCGAGGGCAACCACTACTTCCCGCCGTCCTCGTTGCACTCCGAGTCGTTCACGAAGAGCGACACGCAGTACACCTGCCCGTGGAAGGGGCACGCGCAGTACTGGGACGTCGTCGTGGACGGCGCCACGCACCGTGACGCGGCCTGGAGCTACCCGGAGCCGTTCGACGGCTCGACCGAGCGCGTCGGCCACGACTTCGCCGGCTACGTCGCCTTCGATAAGTCGCAGGTCAGCCTCGGCTGACCGCGCCGCGCCCGCGCGCCCCGCGCCCGCGCGCCCCGCGCCCGCGCGCCCCGCGCCCCGCGAAAAGGTCACTTTCGACCCATCGGAGGGCTGAGGATGGGCGGAAAGTGACCTTTTCGGGGCGGTGGGACCGCGAGGTGAGCCCCGGCCCGCGTGACCGCCGGGCCGCGTTCGCCTGCGTGCCCGACTCCGCACCCGCCTGCCTGTCCGCGTCCGAGTCCGCACCCGCACGCGCGTCCGCACCCGCATGCGCGTCCGCGTCCGCACCCGGATCCCCATCCGCCTCCGGACGCGCCTCGGCCTCCGCGAAAAGGTCACTTTCGACCCTTCGGAGGGCTGCGGATGGGCGGAAAGTGACCTTTTCGGGGCGGTGGGACCGCGAGGCGAGCCCCGGCCCGCGTGACCGCCGGGCCGCCTCCGCACCCGCCTGCGGCCTTCAGCCGGCGGGCCCGCTGCTCGTACCCAGGTATGAGAAATCGAGCGTTCGCCCAATCCCTGCCCGAGGATTTCTAGCGTGAGGGGATGCTTGCGCACAGACTCACCGAAGCAGAGCGGACCCCCACGACGCCGACCGAGATGTGGCTGGCGGCCGCGATCCTCCTCGTGAGCGTCGCGACGATCTGGTTCACAAGATCGCAGGTGACGGAGCAGGTGTATGTCAGCGGATTAGGTGCCACGGGCATGCCAACGGCCGACGTCTTCAACACCGCTCTGCTCGGAATCGGCGTCGGCGCGCTCCTCGGGGCCCCGTCGTTGCACGGCATTCGATCACGGCTGCGCTGGTTGAGCTGGAGCGCATCCGGCACCCTCGTCGCCACGGCGCTGGCGTTCGTGGGGGCATCCCAGGTGACCTGCACGTACGGCTGCCCCATCCCGTTCACGCCGGGCTCGACGCTGCAGGACCTCGTTCACATCGTCTTCGCCGCGACGGGCTTCACCGGGGCTGCCGTCGTCATGGTGCAGCTCGCGACGAGCTCGCTCCCGCGCCTGACGCGGCTCGTCGCCTGGGGAGCTGCCGGCGCGACCGGCCTCGTCGCGGCCGCGGGCGCATCCCTCTCGCTCCTGCGGTTCCGGACGGATCTCGGCGCGACCCTCGAGTTCGTCGCCATGACCGTCGGGGTCGTCTGGCTGGCTGGCGTCCTCGTGCGACAGGCTCTCATTCCCGCCGAACGAGCCCGCGCTACGGTGTTGCCCGTGAGCGTGCTTTCGTGACCGAGCCCAGCGAGGGGCAGCCGACCAGGGCGTCGCGATTCACGCTCGGAGACGCCGCGCTCCTGGCCGTGTACGTGCTCTTCAACGGGTCGATCCTCGGGTGGCAGGCCCTGTACGTCGGCATCCCCGTGGGTGCTCTCGCTCCCGAGCTCGTCATGCTCGCGGTGGGGTGCATCGCCATCTCCCTGCGCCGCGCCGCGCCCGCCGTCGCGATCTCCGCCGCGGCCCTCACCTTCGCGCTGGCGGTGCCGCTGCAGCTCCCCGCCGACCTCTTCGTGCTCGCCGTCGTGACCTACTCGATCGCGGCGGGCGGCACGCCCCGCGTGGGGATCCTCTCGTGGGTCGGCCTCAGCCTCGTCGCCGCGATCAGCGCGTCCACCCTCCGGCTCGTCGTCGACGATCCGCCGCTCGTCGGACGCTGGCAGGTCGACCTCCTCCTCATCCTCGGCGTCGGGGTCGCGGCCCTCCTCATCGGTCTCGCGGTCGGGATGCGCCGCAGGTTCATCGCCTCCCTCATCCAGCTCGCCGAGGAGCTGACTATCGAACGGGACCGCTCCGCTCAGCTCGCGACGCACGCCGAGCGAGCCCGCATCGCCCGCGAGGTGCACGACATCTTCTCGCACGGCCTCCAGGTGATCGTGAGCAGCGCCGACGGCGCCTCGGCGGTCCTGGACCGCGACCCTGACCAGGCTCGAGGGCTGCTGGCCGCCATCTCCGACACGGGGCGACGCTCGATGCGCGAGGCGCGCACCGTGTTCTCGCTGCTCAACGATGCCGAGACTCCGGCCGCCCCTGCACCGCAGCCGTCGCTGGACGCGCTGCCGGAGTTCATCGATCGCTCCCGCGACGCCGGGCTCGACGTGCGGTTCACGGAAGAGGGCACTCCTGATCTCGACGCCACGCGCCAGCTCGTCGCCTTCCGGGTCACGCAGGAAGCGCTCACGAACACGCTCCGCCATGCCGGTCGCGACGCTCGTGTCGATGTGACGCTGACCCACTCGCCGTCCGGTTCGTTTCTCGAGGTCGTCGACGACGGGCCGCCGAGCGGAGCGCCGCTCGGCGCAGCGAGCCGCGGCTCGGGCTCGGGCCTCATCGGGATGCGGCAGCGGCTGGACATCGTGGCAGGCATGCTCGAGGCGGGCCCCCGAGCGCATCATTCCGGCTGGCGCGTTCGGGCCGTGATCCCGTCCGTCGGCGCCTCTGCGGGGAAGGGGCTCCCGTCGTGAAGATCCGCGTCGCTCTCGTCGATGACCAGGACCTGGTCCGAACCGGCTTCCGCCTCGTCCTCGAAGCGGACGGCGACTTCACCGTCGTCGGCGAGGCGTCCGGTGGCCGCGCGGGTGTGGCGCTCGCCGCCCGAACGCGGCCGGATGTCGTGCTGATGGATGTGCGGATGCCCGACCTCGACGGCATCGCCGCGACCCGAATGATCGTCCGTGACAGCCCGGTCCGAGTGATCGTCCTGACCACGTTCGACAGCGACTCCTCGGTCACGCAGGCGCTGCACGCCGGCGCGAGCGCCTTCCTGCTGAAGGATGTGCGCCCGGCCGAGCTCATGCAGGCCATCCGTGACGTCCACGCGGGCGACTTCGTGCTGCCCCCGGCGCTGGCGCGGGACGTCGGGGAGCTCACAGACCCCGACGCCGCTCGCACGCTTCCTCCCGGCGGGGCACCCGAGCTGAGTGTGCTCTCGCCGCGAGAGCTCGAGGTGCTCATCGCGATCGGCCAGGGCCTGAGCAACCCCGAGATCGCGGTCGAGCTGTTCCTCAGCGAGTCGACCGTGAAGTCGCACGTCGGACGCATCCTCGCGAAGCTCGAGCTCCGCGATCGCATCCAGGCCGTGATCCTCGCGCACCGCGCCGGCCTCGTCGGCGGTGGTGCCTAGGGTCGGTCGATCCGGCGCTGGTTCCCATCCGCCGCCCCGCCGCCCGCCCTAGCGC
>NZ_PSTU01000005.1:0-53179 GCF_002931215.1 Pseudoclavibacter sp. Z016 | reverse complement strand
CGCCCCTCGCCCCCGCCGCTCGCCCCCATCGCGCAGAGCTGACTTGTGGTCGTCAACCTCGCGCGAGAACGACCACAAGTCAGCCCTGGGCGAAGGCCTCAGCGTGAACGCATCGCCGCGCGGAGTCGGGCGAAGACGCGCGTCGGGTCCTGGATGTCGCGTCGGGTGATCTGGATGACGGTCCAGCCGAGGCTCTCGAGCTCACGTCGTCGCTCGATGTCCTCCACCGCCTTCGCCACGGTGAAATGGTGTTCTCCGTCGTATTCGAGCGCGATCTTCAGCGAGGGGTAGGCGAGGTCGATCCGCGCCACGAACCGCCGCCCGTCGAAGACGCGGTGCTGCAGCACGGGTTCCGGGAAGCGGGCCGAGATGAGGGCGTGGCGAAGCCGGGATTCTCCGGGCGACTCGACCTGCGGTCTGGCGAGTTCGACGGCAGCACGGAGCTGGGCGACTCCAGCACGCTTCGCCCAGGCGTCTGCGACTGCACGGAGCTCGTCCAGCGTGGCCAGCGAGCCGCCGTGGCGCCGTCCGGGGTAGTTGTCTGCGCGTGTGAGAAGTGCATCCGCCTGCACGAGGGTTTCGCGCGGGCTGACCTGAGCGGCGAGCTGCGCCCAGGCGACGCAGGGCGACAGCAAGCGGACACCCTCGAACTCGCGGTCGCTGAACAGGTGCGGAGCCAGCCGGATGCCCGTGACCGCGACTCCCGTTGGGACGTGCCGTGGACTCCGCACAGCGACGAATGTGTGTCTGCGCGATTCGATCGCAAGCGGGAGCGGGATTCCCCAGACCCGGCAGGCGGAGACGCTGGCCAGCGCGACGTCCCGCGGTGAGGCTCTCGCGTAGGCGAGGTCGGCGTCTCGCGGTGACGTGATCTCGCGGGTGGTTCTGATGCCGCGGTGCGGGCCGGTCGTCGTCGACGCTCTGACCTGACCCCGCGTGATCCCGTTCTCGAGAGCATCGGAGTAGCGGAACGTCGTGTCGGCGAACTCGGGTGGGAGCGGCGTCTTGGGTCGCATGCAGGAACGGTAGATGGATGCGCGCGGCTGCGCCCCGCGCATCTCCCCGCCTGTGGAGACGGCACTCTCGACACCCGACGTGCCTGCAAACCGCCCCGCCCACGCCCGCCCTCGCGCCGCCCACGCTCCAAAGATGACTTGTGGTCGTCAAACTCGAGGTTTGACGACCACAAGTCATCTTTGGGAAGACTGGGGGCGGGGAGCTACCTCACGCGGGCCCTACTTGACGAGGGGGAACAGCACCGTCTCGCGGATGCCGAGGCCGGTGATGGCCATGAGCAGGCGGTCGATGCCCATGCCCATGCCGCCGGAAGGAGGCATGGCGTGCTCCAGCGCAGCGAGGAAGTCCTCGTCGACGCGCATCGCCTCGGCGTCTCCCCGCGCCCCGAGCGCCGCCTGCTCGACGAAGCGGGCGCGCTGCTCGACGGGATCGATGAGCTCCGAGTACCCGGTCGCGAGCTCGAAGCCGCGAACGTAGAGGTCCCACTTCTCGACGACCCCGGGGATCGAGCGGTGGGATGCGGTGAGCGGCGACGTCTCGACGGGGAAGTCCATGACGAACGTCGGGCGCGTGAGACCCTCCTTCACGAAGTGCTCCCACAGCTCTTCGACGAGCTTGCCGTGCGTGGGGTGGTCGACCTCGACCTCGACCTTCGCCGCGAGCGCCTCGAGCTCGGCGAGCGACGTCGACGGCGTGATCTCGACCCCTGCCGCCTCCGACAGCGACGGGTACATGGACACTCGGTCCCAGTCACCGCCGAGATCGAACTCGGTGCCATCCACCCAGGTCACGACGTGCGAGCCCGCGACGGCCTGGGCCGCGTTCTGCACCAGCTCCTGGGTGAGGTCGGCGATCGAGGTGTAGTCGCCATAGGCCTGGTAGGCCTCGAGCATCGCGAACTCGGGGCTGTGGGTCGAGTCGGCGCCTTCGTTGCGGAAGTTGCGGTTGATCTCGAAGACCCGGTCGAGGCCGCCGACGACGGCGCGTTTCAGGTACAGCTCGGGCGCGATGCGCAGGAACAGCTCGGTGTCGAACGCGTTGGAGTGCGTCACGAACGGGCGGGCCGCGGCGCCGCCGTGCATGGTCTGCAGCATGGGCGTCTCGACTTCGAGGAACTCGTGGTTCGCGAAGGTCTGGCGCAGCGAGGCGTTGGTCTTGGCACGAGCGACCACCACCTCCCGGGCGACGGGTCGCTGGATGAGATCGAGGTAGCGCTGGCGGACGCGCGTCTCGTCGCTCAGTTCGGCGTGGAGGTTCGGGAGCGGCCGGACGGCCTTGGACGCCATCCGCCATTCGTTGGCCATGATGCTGAGCTCGCCGCGGCGAGACGAGATGATCTCACCGGCAGCGAAGACGTGGTCGCCGAGGTCGACGTATTCCTTCCACAGGTCGAGCTGCTCCTGGCCGACGACGGCGAGCGACAGCATGATCTGGATGCGCGACCCATCCCCCGCCTGGAGGCTCGCGAAGCAGAGCTTGCCGGTGTTGCGGAGGTGCACGATGCGCCCCGCGACGCCAGCGCGCTCGCCGGTCGACGCGCCGTCTTCCAGCTCGGTGTGGGCTGCCCGCACTTCCGCGATGGTGTGCGTGATGGGGAGCGTCAGGGGGTAGGGCGCGATGCCCGACTCCAGCATCCGCGCGCGCTTTTCGAGACGCACCTGCTTCTGCTCGGAGGCTTCGGCCTCGGAGAGTGCGTCTTGGATGGGCGCGTCGGCCATTCGGGCTCCTTGCGTTTCGTGCGGCTGAGTGTGGATGCGTGTCCCGGGCGCGACGAATGGCGCTCGGAAACGCACTCCCCCAGTTTGGTGCACTTCGCGCCGTCGCGCGAACCGGCGAGCCTCGAGGAGGCTACGCGGTGCGGGCCTTCGCCCAGTCGACGACGCCCTCGAGGTAGGCGATGATCGTCTCGGCCGCTGGCACGAGCTCGCGGCCCGAGCGCTGGTAGGTCTCGTCCGAGCGGCGGAACGGGTCGACCACGTCGTAGTCGGCGGCGTTCTCGAGCGGAGCGACGAGGCCGCGCAGCGGGGCGGCGGCGGCAACGGCCGCGGCGAGCGCGGCGGTGACGATGTCCTGCTCTGAGGCGCCAGCGCCGGCGCCGTCTGTGGCGCCTTCGAGCGCTTCGCGGCGCGAGCGACGCGAGCCGTGGCTCGCGCCCGGCGCCTCGTAGGACTCCTCGAGGTCTTCCGCGGTTACCTGGCTCGCGATGTGCGCGAACTCGCGCAGCGTGAACGTGCGCCGCACGACGGAAGGGGCGAGCTCGACGATGCGCTGGCGGTGGTCGCGGGAGAGCGCCAGCACGAGGCCTGCTCCCCGGGCGATGTCTTCCGTGAGCTGCCTCGAGATGTGCGCTTCCGCATCCGTTACCCCGTACTGGGCTGCGAGCGCGAGGGCCTGCTGCGGCATCCCGCTGCCGACGAGGGCACCTGTCCCCGCGCTCTCGACGGTGACGCCGGGCAGATCCCGGAGTCCGTCTCGAAGCAGCTGCTCGGCGAGTGGCGAACGGCAGATGTTGCCCGTGCAGACCGTCAGGATGCGAAAGCTCATGCGTGTGTTCCCCCAGGGGTCGTGGAACGTTCAGCGTAGCAACGAGACGAGCGGGAAGCGGCACTCGTGCTGTTCGCGCGCGTCCGGCTGAAGCCGGAGCCGCCCGCGAGCGCCTTAGCGGTACTCGCCGACGTAGGCCGGCATGTTGTCGATGAGGCGTGTGGTGCCGACGCGGGCGGCGACGAGCACGAGCGCCGTCCCGCGGTACGCCTCATTGACGAGCACGAACGTCTCGGGATCGACGATGGAGACGTAGTCCATCTTCACGAGCTTCTCATCCATGAGGGCGCCCTGGGCCTGCGAGATCATCTCGCGGATGCCGCGGTCGCCGTTGGCGGCGGCGGCCGAGAGCGCGCGCACGAGGCTGAGGGCCGCGCTGCGCTCGTCGTCGGAGAGGTAGACGTTGCGGCTGGAGCGCGCGAGGCCGTCTTCTTCCCGGATGATCGGCGCGCCGACCACGTCGATATCGAGGTCGAGGTCGCGGACGAGGCTCCGCACGAGGAAGAGCTGCTGTGCATCCTTCTCGCCGAAGACCGCCACGTTCGGGCGGATGATGTTGAAGAGCTTCGTGACGACCGTGAGGACACCGTCGAAGTGCGCGAGCCGGTGTGCCGCCTCGAGGATGCCCGCGGCGGGTCCGCCGACGAGGCGCGTCTGCTTGATGCCGTTGGGGTACATGTCGCTGACCGCGGGCGCGAACACGTAGTCGACGCCGGCCGCGTCGAGCTTCGCGAGGTCGTCCTCGAAGGTGCGAGGGTAGCGCTCGAAGTCCTCGCCGGGCGCGAACTGCATCGGGTTCACGAAGACGGACACCACGGTCTTCGAGGCGCTTCGCTTGGCGATGTCGACAAGCGAAAGATGGCCTTCGTGGAGAGCACCCATCGTGGGCACCAGGGCGATCGTGTCGGTTTTCCCGACTTCCCGGAGCACTGCTTTGGCTTCGGCGATCGTGGTCAGAACGTGTGGCAAGAGCCCTCCTCGGAACCTGCGGCTGCCGCTACGAGCGCGGGTCCGCCTCAGGAAGCGTACCGTCGAGCGGGTCGAGGCGTTGCGGGGTGGCGTCGGCGAGGGCGTTGTCTGCGGCCGAGCGCACGAGGCTTG
Organism: Pseudoclavibacter sp. Z016; assembly: GCF_002931215.1. Classification (NCBI taxonomy): domain Bacteria; kingdom Bacillati; phylum Actinomycetota; class Actinomycetes; order Micrococcales; family Microbacteriaceae; genus Pseudoclavibacter; species Pseudoclavibacter sp. Z016. The sequence continues at coordinate 48,517 of NZ_PSTU01000005.1, read as the reverse complement.
AGAGCATGAAGCCGGGGTTCTCGACACCGATTCCGGTGAGCAGCTCCGTGGCCTGCTTGACGATGGAGCGAGTGAACTCCGTCGCAGTGTGGAGTGCTTCCGCGTAGGTTGGGCGGTCCTGCTCGGCGATGACGACCGGCTCCGCGCCGATCTCGACGACGAGGGCCTGCGCGATGGGCAGCACCGGCCGCGGCGCGGTCACTGCGCACCAGGCTTCCTTGAGGCGGTGCAGGTCGAGGCTCGTTCCGGTGATCTCGATCGCGGGATGCACGGCGAGCGGGATCACGCCTCGGTCGAGCGCCGTGCCGAGCACGGCAGTCCCGCGCCCGGCGACGGTGTGCAGGACCAGCTGACCCGCGACCCACGCTTTGGTCTCGGAGAGCTCGAGGACACGTGCTTCGAGCTCGTCCTCGTCGAAGGCGAGGATCACGAGCTCACTGCGCTCGATGGCCTGCCGCTGGGTGAGGTTGGGGGCCCCGGGCAGCATGGCGGATGCGCGCTCGGTCGCTTCGACGGACTCGGTGGCGACGCCGACCAGCGCGTGCCCGGCTCCGGCGAGTGCCGTTGCGACGATGAGGCCTGTGGGCGAGTCCCCCACGAGTCCTATGCCGAGCCGTCCCTCCCGTGTGCTCATGCGTTGCCCTCCGGAGCCTGTCTGCTGTCGTGGCCCGGCTGCTGGTCTGGCGCGGTGCCGTTCTCCCGCTGCTCCCGCAGCTGACGTCGGGTCAGTGGCTGCGCCTGGTCGGCGGCACCCGCAGACTCTTGGGCCTGGTCGCTCGCGATCTGCGGCGCCGCCGTGGGGGCAGCCTCGCGCTCGACTGGCGGGCGGTGCGTCGGCGCGGGGGCGATCGTGGCCGGCGACTGGATGGGAGTCGGGGTCGTGTCGATCGCGGACTCCACCGACGCAGGCGGCGCGGCGACGGGTTCCCAGGAGACGGGGGCCCAGGCGCCGTTCGCCGGCGGCCCTGGGACGGGACCGATGGACGTGGGCGAGGGCGCCGGAGCCAGAGCCGGAGACGGAGACGCTGAAGGACCGGGGGTGGTCGCAGGCGGGCCTGCGCTCTCGGGAGGAGCAGAAGGGCCGACGCCAGCTGAGGGCATGGATCCTGCTGAGCTGGCTGAGCCGAACTGCGCAGGGATCCTCGAGAGATCCGGCGCGGGCGTGGCCCGCTGGGCGGCGACCGGTTCCGCGACGGGCGGTGCGGAGGTGCCGTCCACGCCGCTCTGAGCGAGAGCCTGCTGATATTCGCGTTCGGCCTGCAGCACGGCGATCGTCTGACTGTCGACGGCGATCCCGCGGCTTTCCGCGTCGGCAACGCGCATGCGCGCGGTTGCGATGGCGCTGAGCGTGGCGGCTTCGCGCCAGCGGTGGGACGTGTCGAGGCTCGCGGCGCGAATGGCGACGGCGGAGACGTCGTCGAAGAGTCGGACGCCGATGTCGCCGTCGACCATGCCGATGCGGGTCGTGACGCCCATGCCGAGCACGGTGTGGGCGTGGAGGTTGACGACGTTCGCGAAGTAGCCCACTGGGCCGCGGTCGAGTCCGATGGACTGCATCCGCTCAGCGGGCACGATGGTGAGCTTGCGTGACCAGGCGCCGAAGCGCAGGTAGAGGGCGCGGCTGTCGAGGCGGAAGCCGTGTCGCCGCCACGAGAAGGGCCGCATCCACGCCGCGCGCTTGGGGGCCGTGACGAAGTAGTCGTCGTCGCCCTTGCTGTACATGCCGAGCTCGATGAGACGGCGCACCTCATCGTTGACGAGCATCGGGAGGAGGAGCGCGAGCACACGCTCGGTCTCAGCTCGCGTGCCGACAGGGAGCACGAGGTTGCGGGTGAGCGCTGCCTGGTTCTGCGAGCCGTCGGAGGAGACCTGCTCGGTGCCTGCGCGGGTGATGCGGACCATCCACCAGTCGAAGGGGCGCCAGAAGAGGGGCTGGGAGACCTGGACGGCGTGGATCCGGCCGGGCGGGACCGTGTCGTTGCTCGTGGTGAGGAGCCCTCGCCCGACGCGCACGCCGTCGGGCGTCGCGGCGATGCTGTAGTTGAGGGATGGCAGGATCTGACCGGCCGTGATGGCGAAGAACACCGCGCCGAGGGGCAGGATCGAGAAGAGCAGCCACCAGAACTCGAAGGTGAAGGTGATGATGAGCCCCGCGATGAGCGTGAGGATGACGACGACGAGCCACGGGTTGACGAGGTTGGCGACGACGAGGCGCCACGGCGGGAGGCGCACCACCGACTGCGGCGCCGCCTCTCCGGGGGCGAGCTCGGGGCTCGTGAGCTCCTCGACTCGCTGCGCGAAGAACTCGGAGGCTCTCGTGCGCAGCTGCTCGGCGGTCGGCGGGCGCTGGGCCGCTCCCTGGTCCACTGCCCCGGCGGGGCCGGCACCGCGCGACTGGCCTGCGCTCGTCGGCATGTGCATGCCGCCGTTGGCACCTGCGAAACCGGGCTGAGCGGGGCCCTCGAACGACTGGCCGTGGGCTGCGCGCTCGTTGCGCTTCGCCCCCGATGCGCGTTGCAGGATGCCGGCGCGAATGCCGTCGGCGTCGCGGGTGCGGACATAGACGAGCTGGATGTTCGCGTTCTCGCCGGCGACGCCGATCTCGATCTTGGACGCCCCGACGATTCTCGCGACGAGCGGGCGCTGAATGTTGATGTCCTGCACTCGATCGAGTCGCGCCTGACGGCTCTTCCGGAACAGCACGCCGCTCTGCAGCTCGATCGTGGTGTCGCTGACTCGGAACTGCGCAAAGCGCCACGAGAGGTAGCTGAAGAGTCCCAGGAGGATGATGACGAGGAGCGTCCCGAGCGCGGCCCAGAGCAGCCAGGTCTGGTTCTCGAAGACCATTCTCGTGGGGTCGTACTCGGCGCCGCTGTACTCGTCGAGCTGCGGGAAGATGAAGCTCGTGATCGTCTGCCAGGACTGGTTGATGAGGAAGGCGCCGATCGCGATGACGAACACGCCGACTTTGAGGAGCGGTGTGAGCGGGTGGAGTCGATGCCACTCACCGTCGATCAGGTCGGAGCCCTGGCCGAGCGCCGGCCCCGGAGGCTGCGCCTGTGGCGCCCCAGACGGCGGGCCCCCGAACTGGGCGCCGGGTGACTGAGGCGGGAGTTGGGCACTCATCAGAGCCCTGCTCGACGAGTCTCGGCGAGTGCGACGAGGTCGTCCCGGAGCTTCTCGGCGTCGCGCCAATCGAGGCCGGGAATGGTCACGTTGGTGATCGCGGCGGCGGTGACGACCTTGAGCGAGGAGAGCCCGAAGATGCGGGTGACCGGACCGCGTTGGATGTCGACCAGCTGCAGACGGCCGTACGGGATCGCGACCATGCGGCTCCAGAAGAGACCACGGCGGAAGACGAGGTCGTCCTGGCGCAGCTGGTAGCCGATGGCGCGCACGCGTCGCCATTCGAAGGGGATGGAGATGAGGATCAGCAGGAGGATGGCACCAGGGGCCAATGCGATCCAGTTCGAAACGTCCGGGATCACGAGGAGAGCGATGACTCCCGCGAGCGCCACAAGCGCCCAGAAGAACGCCCCGAGGAGTTCAGACCAGATGTACTTCGCGGAAACCCTGCGCCATTGCACGGTGGTGTGGTCAAGCGCGGTCATGCTGCCCCCTCGTTGCGACGTGTCGTCATGCGCCTACCGTATCGAGAACGACCGACATGTCGGGTCGCCCTGCCTGGCATCGGCCGAACTGCACTGTCCGCGTCAGCAGGTCGGTGCGACCAGCGCCTTGATGAATGCCCCGGATTGGTACAGGTACTGCCAGGCCCAGTTGGAGTCGCCGATGCCGACGCCGTCGTCCGTGGCGAGCACTCCCCCGCCAAGGCAGTCGGTGAAGATCATGCGGGCGCGGGAGATATGGGTGACGCTCGTGACGATCATGACCGACTCCCATCCTTCCGCGGCGGCCAACCGCTTGACCATGAGCGCTTCCCCTGCCGTGGTGAAGGGTTCTGGGATGAGGCACCGCGTGACGGGCGCGGTGGACGCGTGGTCCGCCCCGACCTCGCACGCAGGGATGTTGATGGCGGAGTCGATGCCGTAGTCGTCGACGGCGATGACGACCGTGTCGCTGTAGCCGTCGGCGGCCAGCTGCTGGGCGGCCTGGATGCGTGCCTCACGCGGCGGACCGAGCACGATGATGGCGTCGACCTCTCGGGGTTCGTCCGTGGAGGGGAAGACGAAGAGGGGAAGTCCGGCTGCGATGACGACGACGAGCAGAGCAAGCGCCACGCCTGCGATGGACGCCACCCGTCTCGCCATCCCCGTTCTGCTTCCGCTCACCAGCACAGGCTACGTGAGCGACGGGACCCGCCTCCGCCGCGCGCCGCGTCTCACTGCCGCGCGCGGTCCGAGCACACCCTCACCCCGGCACCTCGTGGGTGGACGCGGCCTGAGCTGGCGCCGCCACGGCGATGGCGATGATCGGAGTGGCCCAGGCGACAGCGCCCAGTAGGCTGCGCCGTTCAGCGCCCCGCTCCGACTCTGCAGCTGATTCGTGTGTGGACATCGTCGTTCCCCCTTGCTCTCGTGCGCGGGGCGTTTCCCGCGCACCAGGTCGGCCGGCGACTGACCCCCGTCGAGTTCCGACCTCCCGAATCCCCGACCCTACCCGGATTGGCTCGGTCCAGGTATGGGCAGAACTCCCCTGTGGATGCTTCTAGCAGGTCGCCCGTCCGAACGTCGCCGCCGGGCAGGTGCGGTCACGCGGGAACCGGGGGCAGGGCACCGGCTCCGTCGATCGCGCAGGGCAATAGCATTGGCCCATGAATGTCCCGGCGGAGCCGCCTCCAAGACGCTTCCTCGGCGCTGTCGAGCGGCGGCTTCCTGCCACGCTCGTCGAGCATCCGTTGCGCTGGAGCTGGGCGTGGTTCGTGGTCCTGGCGTCCGCGACGATCCTGGGCTGGGTCGCCGACTGGCCGATGCCCGTGTGGGCGGCGGTGGTCGTCGTGGGATCGCTGCCCTCGCTGACGGCGACGGTCGCTCTCCTCCTCCGCACTCCTCGCAGCCACCTCGACGAGCACGACTCGGTCTTCGGTCATTTCTTCGTCCGATTCGTGACGCTCGTGGTGGGGTTCGCGGCGTGGACGATCTCGGTGGTCATGAGCGCGAGCCTCTCGACGCTGCTGCAGCTCATGGCGGAGAACCGCGAGGACGAGATCACCTACTCGGGCATCCAGCTCTTCGCAGGCCTCATGCTCCCGGTCGTGCTGGCGATCTGGCTCGTCTTCCTGCTTCGCTGCGCCTGGTTCCTCGCCAAGCTCCGCGGATGGCGGGAGCACCCATCCCCTGAGCGCTCGCGTGTGCCAAGCACGTTCCTCGCCGAGTTCCCGAGGATGCGCCACGTGGTCGTCGGGTTTGCGCACCCCGGTGCGCTGCTCGCATCCGCTGGGCTCTCGTCGGCTGCAGTCCTCACGGAGGAGACGCTGCGCCTGACCTTCACGATGCTCTTCTAGACCTCTCGGGCCGTGCGCGCGGCCCAGGCGACAAGGGCACCACCGAGGAGCAGGACAAGAGCGGCCCCTGAACCCAACCCGCCCAAGACGCGGTCGACGATCGGAGCGAGCCGCTCAGGGCCTCGCCGAGCCCTGGCCGGGCATCGTCCTGACAGATAGCCAGTCAAAGCGACTACGCCGCATTCCGCCCCGCTCCCGGGGAACGGCGACGGGCCCCCGGCGAGTTCTCCACCCGATCGCGCTCGAGCTGCTCGGCGATCGACTTCCACATCTGGTCGAAGGTGTACCGGTCCTCGACGGCAGCTCGCGCCCTGCGGCCCACCTCGAGCAGCTCGGCTGGCCGGGCCAGAACCCTCTCGATCACCGCGGCAACCCCCTGCGGGTCATGGAGGGGCATACCGAAGTTGCTCACGCCCTCGTCGATGTACTCGCGCATCGCCTCCGTCTCGGTCACGACGCAGGCTTTGCCAGACGACATGGCCTCGAGCAGCACGCTCTGGCCAGTGGGGTAGGCGAGGTCATGGGTCGGGGTGACGACGAGCTGGGCCGCGAGGAGATTCTGCCGGTGGGTCTGCCCGTCGGTGGGGCCGCTCGTCGAGACGTTCTTCGGCAGGTCCATCTGCTGGAATCGGTGGAGGTGCGAGACGAGGTGGAAGTCGACGTGTGGGAGGAGCCGTGCGGCCTCGACGAGGGTCTCGAAGTCGCGGCCAGCATCGAGGCCTCCGCTGAAGACCTGGAATCGCTGCTCGACCGAGGAGTCCGGCACGTACTTCGTGTGCTCGACCCCGAAGTTGATGGGAGCGACTTTCCCACCGGCGCCGATCTGAGCGAAGAGCTCGACTTGGTTCCGTGAGAAGACGAAGATGCGATCCACACCCGCCACCGTTCGCGCGATCTCCTCGCGCCGCGCAGCCGAGCCGGTCTTCAGCTCCTCCCCCCACCAGCAGGAGACGGCGGCGAGTCGCGTCTTGGCATACGCGGTCAGGCCCCGGCGCTTGAGCGCGGCCGGAAGCACAGACTTGTCTTCGAGGATCGCCAGGACAGCATCCGCCCGCCGCGCCGATGCCAGCCCCCGGATAGCGAGGTCGGCGGGGACACCCGTTCGGTGCTCGACGACGTCCTTGACCTTTCGGTGCACCCGAGAGCTCGGCATGCGAACCGTGACCAGGTTGGCGTACTGGCCGAGCAGCTCCGCGCAGTAGGGCCCTCGCAGCTGATCGCCGGGCGAAGTCCCCGAACGGATCGAGGGCAGCCCGTCGTGGTCGAAGAGGCCCAGGATGGTGATGTTGTTGTTCACAACCTCAGCCTAGAGACACCGCGGCCATTTTCTCCCATCTTGTATGCTCGGGCGCATCTTGTTGCACACCAGGCGCTAGCCTGAGTGCGCAAACGCGTCCACCCCCCTGAAGGCGCGCGTACTTCTTGAGGGGGATCCATTTCATCGACACGATTCAGAGAACTGGACGGCCTGCGCGGCCTTGCGGCTGCTGCGGTCGTCGTAGGTCACTTCACGACCACATTCTCCGTTCACTACCCGACGGCGCCGGCAAGCTCCTTCGAGCTGCATCACGGCCAGTTCGGAGTTCAGCTCTTCTTCCTCATCAGCGGGTTCGTCATCCTCATGACCGCTGATCGGGCCAAGCGCGCTTCCGACTTCGCAATCTCACGGTTCGCCCGTCTCTACCCGGCCTACTGGATAGCCGTGGTCATCTCGGTCGTCGTGGGCGCGCTCGCGAACGTTCCGGGAACGCAGCTGACGCCGCTCCAGACGCTCCTCAACTTCACGATGATCCAGCGGCTGCTGCTCGTTCCTGACGTCAACGGCGCCTTCTGGACGCTGGCGGTGGAGATGCAGTTCTACATCATCGTCTTCCTCGTGCTCTTGCTCACCAAGTGCAGGCTGACGGACGTGCTCCTGCGATGGTTGGTGGCGGCCTGGCTCGTCATCGCGGTCGGTTCGGCCGTCGTGGCGGCAGTCCTTGCCCCCGGCATCGACATCACGGCCGCTCCAGTTCTGGTCCGCGCGATGGTCAACGTCACCCTCGCGGAGTACGGGCCGCTGTTCTGCCTCGGAATGCTGCTCTTCATGGCCCGCAGGAACCAGCGGTTCGAGTGGCTGACGATCCCGGCCTTCCTCGCCGTCGTCGTGTCTGCCGCCCTGCTCCACTCGCCGAGCTACGCCGCGATCGTTGCCGGCATCAGCGTCTTCTTCGCTTTCGTCGCGCTGCGCACGTCGACTCCTCCGCTTCGGCTGAGTCCCCTGCTCTGGCTCGGAAAGATCAGCTACTCGCTCTACATCGTGCACGTCGTCGTCGGCTACGCGACGATCGATCTCCTCTGGCCGCTCATCGGACGCGACCTCGCGGTGCTCGTGGCGATGCTCGTGGTCACCGTTCTGGCCTGGGGCCTGTACTCGCTCGCCGAAACCCGCATCACGCCAGCTTTGCGACGTTCATTGCTGCACCGGGCTGACGGACGAGGAAGGACCGCGACGTGAGCCATGTGAACACGTTGGCCATGGCCGTTGGCGCCAGTCTCGGGCCGACCTGCTCCTTGGCGCGTTCTCGCCGGCGCCTCAAGCTGCACGAAGGCCGGCCTCCGCGACGATCTGCCGAACGCCGCGGCGCTCCTCTCCCGAGTCGGGGCCCGGATGTAAACCGCGACTTCTGGAAATTGCACGTGATTTCGCGGGTGATATCCTCCGTTCGGGGCCAGCTGATGCTGTCGGCTCTTCACACACCGAAGTCCACTTGAGGTGACTACGATCTTGCTATCTAAACTGCAGCTCATCTTCTCCAAGGGGGCTCGCCGGAAGTTGATCATCGGGCTGATCGGCTCGGTGATCGTCGCACTCGCTGAGACTGGGTCGGTGCTCCTCGTCGGTCCGCTCTTGGCCATCCTCGCCGGCGGCTCCACGACAGAGGGCATGCTGGGCACCGTCGCGACGCTCTTCGGGAACCCCACGCCGGAAGTACTGATCATGTACCTGCTCGGAGGGGTGGTCGTCGGCTTCGTGCTGAAGGACATCTTCTCGATCGCGTTCCGCTGGTGGATTCTGGGCTTCATCAACCGCGAACAGGCCCGAACGGCCACTCGAATCCTCAACTACTACCTGCATGCGCCGTACAGCCTCCATCTCGGTCGAGGCACGGCTGATCTCCTGAGGACCATGGGCACCTCCGTCGGCCAGCTCTATTCGCTCGGCGTGATCGCGGCGCTGAACGCCATTACCGACAGCATCACGATCGTGGCGCTTCTTGTGTCGATGCTCATCGTCATGCCCCTGCCCACGCTGATGGCCTTCGTCTACTTCGGCATTGCCATGTTCGTCTTCGCCCGAGTCATCCGTCCGCGTGCGGAAGCGGCTGGCCGGATGAAGATGGATGCAGCAACACATGGCTATCGCGCGGCCCTGCACGCCCTTGGCGGCGTCAAGGAGATCAAGATCCGCAGCGCTCAGCCGCACTTCGTCAACGTCTACGAGAAGGTCGAGCTCCAGCACGCGCAGGCTCTCCGCCTCGTCGGCTTCCTCGCGGAGGTTCCGAAGTACTTGCTGGAGGCGCTGTTCATCCTGGGCCTGGGCGGGCTCATCATGTTCCTGCTGAACACGGGTGGAGGCATTGCAGCGGTGACCTCGATCGGTCTCGTCGGAGCCGCTGGCTTCAGGCTCCTCCCGTCGCTCTCTCGTCTCCTCGCCTCGATCTCGAACCTGCGCGTCGGAGCGCCCGCGCTCGACGAGGTCTGCACCGAACTCGAACGCGCAACAGAGTACGAGACGAGCGCGAACCTCGCGGCCGCCAACGACGGCACGCTCGACTTCTCTCACACTCTCGAGGCGAAGAATCTCGGCTTCCGCTACGAAGACGCCTCGGAGAATGTCCTGAGCGACATCAACCTGACCATCCCAGCAGGTTCGACGCTCGCGCTCGTCGGATCAAGCGGTGCAGGCAAGAGCACACTCGTCGACATCATCCTCGGGCTCCATCGCCCCACCGCAGGCACGCTCACCGTTGACGGGCAGGACCTGCGCGACGACCTCGTCAAGGCCTGGCAGCACCACGTCGCGATGGTTCCGCAGGAGGTCTTCCTCCTCGACACCAGCCTGCGGGAGAACATCGCGTTCGACGCCACGGCCGATGAGATCGATGAGGAACTCCTCGCCGAGGTCGTGCAACGAGCACAGCTGCAGGACCTTGTCGATTCTCTGGAGGGAGGCCTCGACTCCTCTGTCGGCGACCGAGGCTCACGGCTTTCCGGCGGTCAGAGGCAGCGCGTGGGCATAGCTCGTGCCCTCTACCGGCGCCCTTCGCTTCTCGTGCTGGATGAAGCGACTTCAGCTCTCGACAATGAGACAGAACACAAGATCATCGAGACCATCGACGGGCTCAAGGGCGAGGTGACCGTCGTCATCGTCGCTCACCGGTTGTCCACGGTCCGCGAAGCAGACGCGCTCGCCTACATGAAGAACGGGCAGGTCGCCGGATACGGCACCTTCGAAGAAGTGCGCTCCAGCAACGCTGATTTCGCTCGTCAAGTCGAGTTGGGCCTGCTGAAGGTCACCGACAGCGATCCCGTGACTCCGTGACGCGGCCTCAACCTCTTGAGACGCGCGTCGTCATGCTCGGCGGCGCGGTCCCGTACCCGGGTGTTCGCCACGCGGGCGGCCTGTACGTCCACCACCTGACGCGGTCGTTGTCGGAACACGGTGTGGTCGAGGTGATCGCTCCGGACCACACCGCGAACCAGAAGGCGCTCGAGCATGTGGACGCGCGCGTCGCAGCGCACCTGGTCGGCCGATGGGCGTCCCCCAGCTCACGACAGCGGCTGCTGCAACGCGGCGTCGGGATCGTCGAGAGGGGCTGGAGGCGCGTCGATCCTGCAGCACCCCCACTCGGCATCCTCGTGAGCCTCTACTTCGATCCGCGGGTGCGCGAGTCCGTCGCGAGCGCCGACCTCGTCGACCTGCAGTGGTTCGAGTTCATTCGCCTCGCCCCGCACATCCGACGTCTCAATCCGAGCGCACGGATCGTGGGCACCTTCCACGATGTGCTCTCGCAGCTCTACGCGCGTCGCGCTGACGACGGAGGCCTCGGGCGGTGGCGGCGCGCTGAGACCGTGGCCATCGCCGCGGAACGTCGCTCCCTCCGGCACCTCGACAGCGTCCTGACTCTGAACGAGAAGGATGCGGAGCTGCTGAGGCGACGCGGAGCGACCGAGGTCGAGGTCATCGACCCGCCTCTCTCCCCAGTTGCACTGCCGACTCGTGACGTGGACAGCGCCTCCCCGGAGGTCGTGTTCGTCGGATACTTCGCGCGGCAGGTGAACGTCGATGCGGCGAGCTGGTTCATCGATCAGGTCTGGCCGGAGGTCATCGCCGCGGTTCCCCACGCCCGGCTCACGCTGGTCGGCCTCGACCCGGATGGGGCGCTGGCTCCTCTCGTCTCGCGGGCGGTCCAGGTGACCGCGGCGGGATTCGTCGACGAGCTGTCGCCGGTCTACGCGCGAGCCGCTGCTGTGGTCGTTCCGCTCCTCTCAGGCTCGGGTGTGAAGTTCAAGACCATCCAGGCGATGACGCACGGCGTGCCGACGATCTCGACCTCCGTGGGCGCCGAGGGGATTGCGCACAGCGACGAGCTGGAGGCGGTGACGGACAACCCCGCAGCGTTTGCGGGGGCCGTCGTCGGGGTCCTGCGCGACCAGCGAGGCGCCGACCTCCGAGCCGACGACCTCGCCGGGAGACTCTCGGCGACCTACGGCGAAGAACGGTTCAGGGAGACAGTGAAGAGAATCTACGGCCAAGACGAGCCACAGGCAGCCGTCGACACGGACTCCGTGACGGTGGTCATTCCCTACTACGGGGAGCCGACGGACACACTCAACCTCATCGAGCAGCTGCGCGGGCAGGACGGTCTCGCCGAGATCATCGTCGCCGATGACGCGTCTCCCGTCCCCTTCCCCCAGCAGCCGGGGGTACGACTCGTGCGCCGCGAGGCCAACGGCGGGTTCGGCGCCGCAGTGAACACCGGCTCAGAACTGGTGGAGACCGACCTGATGCTGGTCCTGAACAGCGATCTGGAGGTGGGCGCAACGTTCATCCGCGACCTGCTCGATGCCGCTGGACCACTTCCTACCGCGGTCGTCAGCCCTCAGGTGGTGAAGTCGAGCGGTGAGCCGGAGTGGACCGCTCGCCAATTCCCACGCATCAGACACCACGTGGTCGAGTGGCTCTCCCCGCTCGCGCGCTGGCGCCACCTTCCTGCACTGCAGCGTGCCGTTGGGCACGTGACTGCGCTCACACCAGGGGGCAGCGACCGAGTCGACTGGGTCATCGGTGCCGCAATGCTCCTTCCCGTCAGGGATTTCAGGAGTGTCGGAGGTTTCGACGAGCGGTACTTCATGACGTCCGAGGAAGTCGATCTGCAGCGGCGTCTCCTCGCACGGGGCGTTCCCTCCTACGTGGCGAATACCGTCACCGTCACGCACGTCGGTGGCGGATCGTCGGACACTTCTCTGCGGCGGCAGTGGCTTCTGACTGCTCGGCAGCGCTACGTGAACAAGTGGGGCGGTTCGGTCGCCTTCACGACATCCCTGGCGCTGGCGAGCCTCGTCAACTTCGCGGTGAACGCCCCCCGGCAGCTGACCGGACGTGACCTCGACGCGCGCGCGACGCTGCGATACGAACTCGGCCTCCTCCGGACAGCGAGGCAGCAGGCGAGCCAACCGTCGCACCCGTCGACCCGTATCCGGGCGGAGCACGCATGACCGCCAAGACTCCACGCACGGTGGCCCTTCTGGGGACCAGGAAGGTCGCGCACCTCGCGAAGGGTGCGCTCGGCAAGGTCCACGGCGCACTCGCGGACGTGGAGGCCCGCCTCAGCAGGCGTATAGATGCGGGTGCGCGAGCCTCCGTCACGCCGGACGAATTGCTGGCGAGTCGCTTCGCCGCCTTCCGCCCACTCCACGCAGCCCCGCCAGCGCCCGGTCAGCGCCCGTCGGTCACGGTGTTCGGCTTCTTCAACAGCAGCGGCTTCTTCGGCGGCATCGCGACCCTGCTCAATTTCAGTGCGACCGTCGCCAACCACCTCGACTACGACCTGCGCCTGGTGCACACCACCTCGTTCGACGGTGACCCGGACGTCGCCGGCTTCCTCAGGAACCAGGGCATCGATGTCGACCCTTCGCGCATCCACTTCGTGAACGCAGCTCACCGCCGGGCCGCCGGCGCCTCGCTCCCCCTGCACCCCGACGATCTGCTGGTGGTCAGCGCCTGGTGGGACGCATTCGCGGTGGATCGACTGGCACACGACCGCCCGTATGTGTACCTCATCCAGGACTACGAGCCGATCTTCTACAACAACGGCGACCAGCAGCTCTGGGCTTCGTCGACGTACGAGTCAGTGAAGTTCGTGCCCGTCCTCAACAGCTCGATCCTGCACGACTACTTCCGGACGACTCCGCACCATCGCGTCGCGGCCGAGGCGCTTGTCTTCGAGCCAGCGGTGCGAGTCCCCAAGCGAGAGTCGACGCTCGTCGAGCGACCTGGCAAGAAGCGCCTCTTCTTCTATGCCAGGCCAGAGACTGATCGGAACCTCTTCTACACCGGCCTGCTCGCCATCGACCAGGCATTCGAGGAAAGCGCCGAGCTTCGTGACAACTGGGATGTCTGGCTCGGTGGAACCCACACGATCCCCCCGCTGCGGCTCAAGAGCGGACTCGAGTTGCAGCGGCTGGGGAAGATGTCGTTCGAGGACTACCAGCAGTTCACGCTGACCGCAGACCTCGCCATCTCCCCGATGCTGGCACCCCACCCGAACTACCCGACCCTCGAGTTCTCCCGCCTCGGGACGCCAGTCATCACAACCTCCTGGGAGACGAAGATCGACCTCGACCGCTACTCCGAGATGATCACGCTCGTCGAACCGACCGTGGCCGCGATGTCGCAGGCGATCATCGAGCGCGCGACGCGCGAGACAGCGCAGGAGGGCGCGGCTCCGAAGACCGAGGAGTCCTGGACACAGGCACTCGCTGAAACTGCCGCGACCGTGACCGCTCTGCACAGAGGCGCTCTCGGATGATCGCGCACGATCTGACCCTCGTCATCGTGGGCTACAAGCACGAGCGCTACGTCGGAGACCTGCTGCTCTCTCTCCAGCAGCAGACGATCTTGCCCAGCCGGATACTGCTCATCGACGACGACCCAGCAGGAGAGACCGCGGACGCCGCCGAGGTGTACCTCGAAGAGAACCCTCTTCACGTGTCCATTCAACGCAACCGGGTCAATCGAGGGCTCTGCGCGAGCCTGAATTCCGCGCTGTCGACGATCGATACAGAGTTCTACGCATACATCTCTGCCGACGACTGGATGCTCCCGACCCGCTTCGAGCGCCAACTCGAAGCGATGGCCGGCGCCTCCGCAGATGTCGCTGTCGTCTACTCGAACGCACTCCGAGTCGATGAGCACGGAAAGCAGCTCGAGCGCGACTTCAAGACTGAGTACGCGTGGCCTCCTCGACTGAGCGGGTCTGTCTACAGTGAGCTCTGCGAGTACAACTGGTTGCCTGCGCCCTCGGTCATGCTCCGGACTCAATCGGTGAAGGAAGCAGGAGGCTACGACCCCGATCTCTTCTTCGAAGACCACGACCTGTGGATCCGGCTCGCACTGAAGTCGGACTTTCTCTGCGTGGACGAGCCTCTCGTCGCTTTCCGCGAACTCGGGTCGTCGCTTGGACACCAGCAGTTCCACACCACGAATCCCCGCTTCGTCATGGCGTATCTCCAGATATTCTCGAAACAACTCGGGATCACGCCCGAACTCGACGCTGAGATGGAGAATCGCATCTGGACGCTGGCTCTGCGTCTCTGGCGCATCGAAGGACCGACGCCACGAGTCGTCGACTACCTGAAGACCTCTTTCCGTTCAGCTCCGAACCGGGTCACCGCACGGGTGTACGTTCTCTTGGCTCGTGCAGGGGTTCGAGCAACGGCAGTAGATCGCGTTCGAGGGTTCCTCCGCGCTCCGCGCGCCTAGGAGTTCGCGACCGTTCGCCTCGGAGGCGAAGCTACGACGCGCCAGCGATCGCTCGAAAGTGGTTCACTCGCTCGTCGAAGGTGGTCTCGAAGGGGACCGCCTCCATGAACGAGAGTCCACGGCGGGCCTGAACCTCGAGCTCCATCGGCCCGGTCGCGAGCCGTTCAGTCACTGCTGCCGCCGCGACCACGTCTGGTCTTGCTACGGCCCAGCCACCACCGCCAGCGGCCAGCAGCGGCGTGAGCGTCCTGTTGTGAAAACCAAGGACAGGAACCCCCGAACCCATCGCCTCGAAGTACGTACTCGCCGAATCCCCCTGAACGTGCGGCAGGAACATGAGGTCGACCTCGCTCCGCACAAAGGGCTTCCAGTCCTTCTCGAAGTCCAGGAATCCCGCGAAGCGCACATTCTTCGACTCGAGCCGGCGGAGCGCCGGTTCCAGATTTCCTGATCCGATTATCGTGAACTCGAAGCTGATCGATCTCCGTTCGAGTTCCGCGATGAACGGCTCGATCAACTTCACTCCCTTGATCTCGGTCAGACGGCCCGAGTACGCGATTCGCAACGGCCGATCGCCGTGCCAGTACTCCCGACGGCTTGCGGCAGCCATGTCACCTGCACGCATCCTGTGATCGAAGTACATATGCGTGGAGGGGTTCACGGCCTTGTAGTGCTCGGCTGCCGAGTGACCGTTGCATTGAAAACCATCGGCTCGGGCCGCGAGGGCATCCAGACGCCTCGTGCGCCGAAGCGCGCCGACTCTGATGCGGGCCCGGTCGACAGCTCCACGGGCCGTGACGAGACCAACCTCAAGGCGAACGGCGGGCGACCAGTCGTCAGTGAAGATGACCTTGAAGTGGTGGCCGAGAAGCGACGGACTCAGCGGTCCCACAACTGAATGCATGACCAGGTCAGCCCCGAGTCGGGAGAGGGCGGGCGCGTCAACTTGCGGGATGAATTCGAGGTCAGCGGCGAGATCGTGATCGGCCCACATCATCTGGGGGTCGTCTTCCTCGGCGAGAAGAGGAGCCTCGAGCGAGGACACGAGCACCTTGCCCGGCCACCTCTTCGCGTACTCGGCCAAGCCCGTCATGGATTTCGCGAATATGCCGAGCTTGCCATCCGCAGTCACACGAAGCGGGCTGTCGTTGAGGTAGAAGAATCTCACGGGCATTCCTTGGAGAAGGAGGTGGACAGGATGGGTGTCGACATTCGATGTTCACCAGCACGGCGATGAAACGCAGAGCTCACTTCGACGTGGAAGCCGAGCGTCGCCGCTGGAGTCGATTCGAGATCTTCACGGTGAGGATGCGCAACACACGCTGCCACCGCTCCAGCGAGCCGATGCGCTGACGCTCGACTCGACCACAGAGGGCTGCCCACTCGTCGACGAGCTTCACAAGCGAGTACTCATCGGCGCGGCGTGCCGCCCCGAGGCGGATACGCTCGAACGCCTCGGGTTCAGCCCGCAACCGTGCGAGCGTCGCTGGAAGCTCTCGAGCGTCGTTGATCAGCAGGCTGTCCTCTCCCGGGCTCGCGAGCTCGAGGTACGAGGCCTCGCCGCTGATAATCGGCACCGTGCGGGCATTCCATGCGTTGATGAGCTTCGTGGGCGGCTTCCGCACGTCGGCGTTGTCGACCATGCTGCCCCGGATGCACAAGGTGAGATCAGCGTTGCTGAAGTCATGCCAGGTCTGATCGCTGCCGTTTGTCGTGCTTGGAGAATCTATGTGCAGGCTGAAGCCGCTTGCGACGATGCCTGCAACCATGTCGGGCTCAAGGAGAACCTTCGGCACATGCTCCGGATTGCATTTCAGCGTGATCGCCTCGAAGACCGTCCTCGTCTGATCCCTGGGTATCAGCCCCCTCTGCGGGAGCGCAGGAAGGTACTCGGCGTCAGCACCGTAGCGCTGAATCCAGTACGCCGAACGATTCGGCACGATCACACGGTCTGGCCGGAATGGTGCGTCGAAATGCAACGCGGAATCACTGCGGATCATCAGACACGGGAATCCCGACAGCACCAGCGCCGTCCGGAGGTTGACGAAGTCCGAGATGAAGGCGACGACAAGAGATGTGCCGCCCGGCACATCCGGTCCGAGCGTGACGTCGTACCCCCGATCACGGAAACGCGCGAAGAGCTCGAGGATGTTGTGCCCGAATCCCGATGCGAACTTCTCGGGATCCTCGTCCGGTCTCCAGTGCCGGGCAACGCTTGCTACCTCTGGATCTTCGCAGTAGAAGTGCCAATTGCCATCGTTCACGCTGACCTCGACTTCCCGAGCGGCTGACCTACCAGCACCAGACGCAGGAGTTCACTCACCGAAGCCGCGCCGGCACTCGGGGAGTAGTGGTCCTGCCAACGCCGCGCGTTCGCGTCCACGTTGCTGTCAAGCCCACGCTCGATTTTCCGCTCGATAGCTGCCGCGAGTGCGAGTGCGTCGCCGGCAGGAAACACGTCGCCGCTCTGCGGCGGAACGATCTCCGGCAAGGCCCCAGCGTCGCTGACGAGCACCGGGACTCCCGCGGCCATCGCTTCGGTCACGACGAGTCCGAACGGCTCGGGCCACACCGAAGGGACCACAAGCAGGTCGATGCGATCGAAGAACGCAGCTGGCGCCACCCAGCCCGGCCGGTCGGTGAGGTGCGCGACGGGCTGCAACGCCTTCTCCACGGCCAGCTGAGCCTGTTTCGAGACGAATCGTGGCTCGCCGGCGAGCAGCAGCCGATAGCGCCCAGGTTTGCGCGCCTCCAGCTCCTGCACGGCGGCGGCCAGCACGTCCACGCCCTTGTCGATGGATGGCCTGCCCAGGAATCCGAGCACGATCGGCGGGCCGCTCGACACCCGGTTGCGTGTGCCGGGGCTCTGGCTCCAGTTCGGCAGCACCTCTGCGTTGCCGACGGCGGCCGCCATCGACGCGGATGGCACGAGCGTCGTGAGCGCCTTGAAGCGCGCCAAGGGCTCGAGGACGCGCAGCGCACCCAGTGGGCGTTGGTGGAGGTGCACGATTCGACCGGGGTGCCCTGCTGTCGCGGCGGCGGGTACGAGCCCGTTGCACCAGAGGAATCCCCGTCGCTGTGCGGCATCCCAGCGGCGGAGCGCGAGCATCCAGGATCTCCGCCCGGCCGCCTCGAGTTCCACCACGCGATGCCCGGCACCCCGCGCCGCAGCGACCAGCTCGCCCGGTTCGGAGGGGCCGACGATGGTCACGTCGACGCCGAGCTCCTCGAGCACGGCGGCGATGTTGAGGAGCATCACCTCTCCCCCGCCGATGTCGCCGTTGTTCGTGGCGATGGTGATGTGGTCCGGGAGGCCGCCCGGCAGGTCGGACGTGACTCCCGCCTCGGCATAGACACCGGCGATGGCTGAGGTCATGTCGGAGACCGACGGCCAGTCGTCGAGCGTCGTGACGGCGTCGGCGTCCAGGAGCGCACGCGCGACCTGCGCGACATCTTCGGCGTCGACGAGTCCGGCCTCCGCGACGATCTCCGGGTTTCCGCCGACTCTGGAGGCCACGATGCGCATCCCACGATTGGCCGCGTCGAGCAGCGAGTAGGAGCAGTTCTCCCAGACCGACAGCTGCGCCAGCACGTCGGCTTCCGCCATGGCCGCGTCGGGGTCCACGAACCCTGGGAAGTCGACGGCGTCGGCGAGGCCGAGGTCGCTGACCCGACGCCGCAGCTCCGCGCCCAGCTCGCCGACCCCGGCGATCGTCAGCCTGGCGCCCGGTCTCTGCGCGTGCACGCGAGCGAACGCATCGATGAGCTGCGGGATGCGCTTCTCGGGAGAGAGCCGCGCGAGGGCGAGCACGCGCAGGGAGTCGGAGGCGCGCACCGCGTGCGGGGGCAGCCGGTCGACGCCGTTGTGCACGACGTGCACGTGCTGCTTCGGGCCCCACTTCGCGAGCATCGCCTGCTTGGTCGCCTCGGAGACGGCGATGACGCCCTCGAACCGACGGAGCCGCACTCCGTGCACCCGAGCCATGAGCTGCGACTTCCAGGAGGACCCGTGATAGACGCTGTCCTCGCCGGCGATACCGTGCTCGCTCGTGACGCGCACGGTGCCAGGTGGCAGGGGCGTGGCGGCCACGACGACATCCGCGTACGCGAGATGCGAGTGCACGACAGCAGGCCGGAGGCGGCGCGCCGCCGACCTGAGGGTCCGGATCGACCGGCTCAGGCCGGCGTCTGGCCCGACCCTGCCCACGGCGAGGCGTGCGCCGACGGCACGGAGACGATCGACGAGAGGCCCCTCCGGGCAGAGCACGACGAGCTCGAAGCCGGGAATGCCCGCCTCGACCACGTCCAGGACGTGACGCGCGACCCCGCCCAGGTCGGCAACAGGAATCACCCAGAGCGCGATCGGCCGCGAAGAGCGGCCTCCGTCAGGTGCTGCCCGTGCCTCTAGAGCCACTTCTCGAGCCGATCGAGCGCCGTCCAGAAGCCCTGGCCGTTGTCGATGTGACCCTGCCAGATCTCAGGGATGAACGGGGCACCCGGCGCGAACTCGTCGAGCTGGCCCGCCAGCAGCGGCCAGTCGACCTCGCCATCGCCGACCTGGACACCCTCGCCGTCGACCCCCGTCGCGTCGACGAGGTGCAGGTGGATGCTGTGCGGCGCGACGAGCTCCGTGTAGTCGGAGAACTGCATCCCGAGGAAGTTCGCCGCGAGCTTCGAGTGAGACACGTCGAAGCAGAGCTTCGTCCCCGTCGTCGCCGAGAACTCCGCAGTGTCATGAGGATCGAGGAAGAGGTTGTGGAACTGCTGGCCTCCCATGAGCCACGGGAACGGCGGAAGCGTCTGCGCCGCGATCCGCACGCCGTCCGTGTCGAGACGCTGCACTGCATCCGCAATCCGCGCGTACATGGCGGTGCGCGCCTGAGCGGGGACGTGCTTGTCCTTCGTGAAGCCGCCCATCGTGACGACCATGATCGGCTCGCTCGAGCGCGTGAACCACTTCTTCAGGCTGCGGGTCGTGTCGATGGTCCGCTGCACCTCGCGGATCGACCGTTCCCAGTGCTCGTCGTCCGTCGATGCGAGGTCGACGAGGAAGTCGCCGGAGAACAGGTCTGGCAGGTGCGTCGTGAAGTCCATGTCGAGGGGCTCCGTGAAGAAGCTGTCGATGTCGACCTCGAGGTCCTTGTACGAGAAGTGGAACTCCAGGAAGTCGGGAGTCGAGTTCTCGATGAGCTTCTTGTAGTCGTGGTACCGAACAGGGAGGCCCCACGGGCGACGGAACTCGAACTCTCGCCCGACGGAAGCGGTGTCGGTGAGGTCGCTCTCGAAGAAGAACTCGCCTTCCGCCATGTCGTGGTTCACCGCGCGACCCACGAGCTCGTCGAGACGGTTCGGCTGCAGTCCGCGACCGGGGCTCTTCACGGCGATGTCCTCAGCTCGGAGCACCTCGCCCTCGCGCAGCTCTCGCGCCGCGACCAGCGACTTCGCGAGCGTCGTCCGGTTCATGAGCTCGCCCGTGGACACCTCTCGCGGTGCCGCGTTCCCCAACGAAAGCTCGATGTCTCGGATCTGCTCGACCATCTGCGCGAACTCGTCCGGGAGCAGCGAGACCGTGTGGTCATTGCCCTCCATGCCGCGATCGACGGTGAAGTGCTTCTCGATGATGCGCGCCCCGCGTGCGACCGCAGCGACGGGCACGTGCCAGCCGCGCTCGTGGCCCGAGTAGCCGACGATGCTGTCGCCGATCTCCGCGAGCCGGTCGAGGTAGGCGAGGTTGATGTCCTTGAACGGTGCCGGATATGTCGACTGGCAGTGGAGCAGCGCGAAGCTGGAACCCAGGGAGCGCATGAGCCCGACGGTCTCGAGGATCTCCGACTCCCGGGACATTCCGGTCGACAGGATGAGCGGGAGCCCACGCGAGCCCGCATCGCGGAGCAGCTCGTGGTTGGTGAGGTCGGCGGAGGCGATCTTGAGCCCCTCGATGCCGTAGTCGACGAGCGCCTGGACGCTCGGTCCGTCCCACGGCGTGCACATGAGGTCGACACCGCGGTCGCGCGCATGGTCGAAGACCGTGAACAGCTTCTCCGCGGGGAGCGAGACGCGCGAGAGGAGATCCAGCGTGTACTGCGCTCCGAGGTCTTCGCCTGCCGTCGACCCGCCGCTCTGGCGGTACAGCGCGTCCATGTCCCGCAGCTGGAACTTCACGGCGTCGGCGCCCGCGTCGGCGGCGAGGTCGACAAGTCGCTTCGCGAGGTCGACATCGCCGTTGTGGTTGTTGCCGATCTCAGCGATGACAAACGCGGGGTGGCCGGCGCCGATCTCGTGCCGACCGATGCGCAGCACATCATTGCGGTCGATGGCGACGGCGATCAGGTGGCCCGTCTCGTCGACGAGCGGCAGGTGCGTGATGCCGCCGTGCCCGAGCAGCGGAGCCAGCTCGGACGGCGTCGACGTCGCCGGCGCGGTGCGGGTGCTCGTGTTGGCGACTTCGACGCACGTGACGTCGAGCGAGGCCGTCGGGTTCGCGACGATCCAGCGACGGAAGTCACCGTCGGAGAGCGAGCCGCGCAGACGACCGTGCTCGTCGACGCAGAAGACGATGCGCTGCTGGTTCGCGCTGATCTTCTGCAGACCGACGACGATCGGGTCCTCCGCGAAGACGATGTACGGGGTGAGGTTGCGCTCGAAGATCACTGAGCGGAGTCCTTGTCTGTCGATGCTGCGGTGTGCGCTGACGGAGCGGCGGCCGCGTCAGGATGAAGCTGGGAGAGCTGGTGGTCTGCGATGGAGAGATCGAGCTCGGTGTCGATGTCGACGCCTTCGAGGTCATCCATCTCGAAGATGCCGATCGTGCCACCGAGCCGGTTGTGCTCCCGCTCGTAGATCTCGGTCTTCGTGAGGTAGAGCGAGCCCGTCTCGCGGTAGAACATCTGCGTGCGCTGCAGCTCCTGGCGGCGGGGCCTCGCGCCGATCGTGAAGTGCGCCTTCGGCTGGTCCCCCTCTGCCGCTCCGTACTGCCAGAGGAACGGCGTCTGGGGCACGGCACCCACCATCGAATCGACGCCCGTCGCCGCGAACTGCGAGATCGCACGGTCGAGGGTGCCCGGAAGCCGCACGGGCGAGGTCGCCTGCAGGAGCATGACGGCATCCGGTCGTCGCCCGGCGGCCGTGTACTCGGCGATGGCGTGCTCGACCACCGGCTCGGTCGCCGTCGTGTCTTCAGCGAGGTGCGCGGGGCGCAGCCACGGCACCTGCGCGCCGGCTTCCCGTGCGATGGCGGCGAGGGCCTCGTCGTCGGTGGAGACGAGGACATCCATCTGGGGACGCGCCGCGAGGGCCTGCTCGATGGTCCAGGCGACCAGTGGCTTGCCGGCGACTCGGCGCCTGTTCTTGCCCGGGATGCCTTTGGAGCCTCCCCGCACGGGGATGACGCACAAGATCCTCATACTGTTTCCTCCAGAATCCGCGAGATGCTCGCGGCTATCAACTGTGCTGGCTCTGTCTGGGGAACAGGAGGGGCAGGAGTCGAATCGCTGCCCCACTGCGAAAGACCATACCGTGTCCAGAAGTCGCGCACCCACTCGGGCGGGTCGACGCACGTCACCCAGGCATCCTGGCCGGCGGCGGCGGCCTCGAGGACCCCCGTGGAGAAGACGGAGACGACCGGCCGGTCGAGGGTCGCGAGCGACTGGCCCGAGCTCTCGAAACGCACTCCGCGCCGCTGCCAGGCGCGGTGCTGCAGACGCGACAGGCGGTCGGTCTCCGCTGGGTGCGGACGATACTCGGCACCGGTCGTCGTGCAGAACGTCCGGGCGGTCCTCGCCGACGTCCACCGAGACAGCTCAGCACCGTGCAGCTGGCCGAGGAAGACGGGAGTCGCGTCTCCGGGACCTTCGGGACGCCCGCGGTTGCGACGCGAGGCATGCCAGAGCAGCTGCGCACCCACGACCTCATGCGTGACATCACCTCGTCCCGACTTCCAGAACTCGGCGTCGTCCTGGGAGAACGCGAGCAGGTGACTGCCGCGAGCCAACGGCGGCGCGAACGGCGTCGTCAAGCCATGCTGGGCCACGACGAACCGTGCCCCGAGCTGCCTGCTCCAGCGGTAGCCGACGGCCCCAGCGGGAAGGAAGTGACCTGCTGCGAAGACGGCACGAACGCCGCGGAGCTCCCCCGGGAGGTCCAGCCCCTTGAGCCGACGGCTCGTCCAGCTGCCGTCGAGCATCCCGCTGAGGTCTTTCGGCGCGAGAACGGCGACCTGTTCGCCTTCGAGGAACCGCAATGGCTCCGCGTAGGCCGCGACCGCACTGGGGGTCGGCACATCGATGAGGACAAGCAGACGCGGTTCGGGCCCGTTGACCATGAGCGTGAACTCCGGCTCCGCAGAGGGACGCCGCACACGGGTCATGATCTGGCGTTTGAGGGACCTCGAATTCTGCCAGCGCTGCCACGCCTCGAGGTCCTCCGGAATGTTCAGTCCCACAGCGCCTCCAATGCTCGAGCGCGGTGCTCGAGGGTGTGCTCGGCCAACGTCCGTCTGCGAGCTGCCTCGCGCACCTGGGCGGCCCACGCGGGCTCGCGCTGCGCGCGACGCGCCGACTCCACGATCTCCTCGACGCTCTCGAACACCAGCACCTCCTTGCCGACGTCGTAGAACTCGCTCACATCGGGCCTGTCCACGAGCTCGAGCCCGCCGACGCCTGCGGCCTCGAAGGTGCGCATGGTGAAGCCGTCCTGATTCGCGTGCACGTTCAACGTCGCGAGGCTTCCCGCCATCACGCCGTACGCGGCGCCCCGCGTCAGGTCTCCGCTGGCAGGCACGCCTGCCGACCGGAAGCGTCGCGTCCTCACGACGTCGGAGAGCTTCCGTGACCAGTCGCGGCCGTACGCGCGCACGGGAACTCCAGAGCCCTGGATGCCGCGCACCAGCTGCTCGCGATTCGGGTAGCGGGCACCGACCAGCGTCACCGCCGGCACCTCGACGCGCGCGAACGACTGGCTCGAGTCGAAGCCGAGGGGAACGAAGACGGCATCCGCGCCGTGTTCTCGAAGGAGGCGCACGTCGTCGTGGCTGTAGCTCGCGACGCGACCGGTCGACGCCAGGAACTCCGGCGTGTACCTGGTCCTGCGGATCTCGTCGTACAGCCAGACGACGGACGGTACCGACTGTGCGCTCAGGGCCTCCCACCAGGCGTCGCCGAGCTGGTCGCCCTTGATGACGAGGACCGCCTCGAAGGTCTCTGCGCGCAACTGCTCTACTGCGCGCGAGGTGGCCTTCTCCGCCGCGGCACGAGACCGCATCGACTCCGGGAGGTCATGGAGCAGCTTGTTCTGGAACCGATCGGCGAACGTCGCGTGACTGTCGTAGCGGTGCACCCTCACCGAATAGCCGATCGACTCGAACGCCGAGGCAACCGCCTTCCAGTACCCGTGGAAGTCGGGACTCACGATGAGCAGGCGCTTCAGCATGCGCCAGCTCCCGCGCAACCCGCACTCGCGCGGCGCCAGCGTGACATGTCCACGTTCATTCCCTCGAGGTCAGGTCGTTTGCAGACGGGGAGTCCGTGCGATCGCGTCGATGCCCGGGAGGATGGTCGCCAGGAGGGCGTCGATCTCGGCGACTGCCTGCTTGGCCACCGCGGGGCCGCGGCCGTACGGATCCGCGAAGTCGAGGTCGCCGCCCGGCGGGGTCTTGACATGCGCGAGGAATGGCAGCGGCGCCGCGCGCCGGGGAATGGTCTCGAGCAGCCGTGCCGCGCTGCGGATCGTGAAGGTGTTTCGGACGGCCTTGGGCGACTCGCTGAGCATCCACGATCGGTGCGCACCCTCGAACGCGAGCACCAGGTCTGCCTCCTTCAGCATGGAGACGTCGACCTGCCGCGCCGCGTGGGGCGTCGGCTCGACGCCCAGCTCACGGACGGCCGCCGAGATCGTCGGGTCGATGTCCTCGCCGACGAGAGCACGGACGCCAGCGCTCGACACCTGCCAGTCGCTCTCAGGCCCGAGCTGCGCACGCGCGAGGAACTCGGCCGCGGCCGAGCGCGCGATGTTCGCGTGGCAGACGAAGAGCAGGCTCGGCACTAAGCGCCTCTGCGCGATCGACGGCTCTGTGGCTGCTCGGTTGCGACGGCAGTCGGAGCCGAGGACGGAACGGGGCCCGCCTGCGGCTGCACAGGAGCAGCCTGCTCGGCGGCCGGCTGGGCCGGGCGGGAGGGCGAGAGCGACTCCCGCTGCGGTGCGGCCACGTCAGGCTGGGCACCGAAGTGCTCCGAGGGGTCGGTGTGCCCCTTGACCGCCTTGAACTTCGGCATGCCCTTCTTGTCTGCGGTGACGTAGTAGCTGCGGTTGCGGCGGTACTCGTAGCCGTCTGCGCTGTCGCGCGGGGGCACCATGTTGAGCACCGTTCCGAGCATGCGGCTGTGCACCTGCTTGAGCATGTCGCGCGCGGCCATCACGTCCTCCCGGCGGGTACGACCCGCGGAGGCGACGAGCACGACGCCGTCGACGCGCGTGGACAGCACGGCGGCGTCGGTGACGGGCAGCAGCGGGGGCGCGTCGATGACGACGATGTAGTCCTTCGAGAGCAGGCTCACGATGGACTTCATCGCCTCCGAGCCGAGCATCTCCGACGGGTTCGGGGGGATGCGCCCGGACGGAAGTACGTAGAGCCCGGGGATCTTCGAGCCGACGAGCGCATCCTCGAGCGACACCTGGCCGCTGAGCACCTCGCTCAGACCGATCTTGCCGTCGATGCCGAGGACGGTCGCGACGGTCGGACGACGGAGGTCCGCGTCGATGAGGATCGTCGGCGTGTTCGACTGCGCCAGGACCTGCGCGAGCGAGGTCGCGACGGTCGACTTGCCCTCACCCGCGTTGGCGCTGGTCACGACGATGGAGCGGATCTCCTCGTCGACGCTCGCGAAGCGGAGATTCGTGCGCAGTCGCCGGAAGGACTCGGCGGCGATGGCGTCGGCGTCGTTCGTGCCCCGGTTCTTGCCCATGAGCTGCGGCGACTTCGGGATGCGACCGAGCGTTCCGGCGCCGGAGGCCGTTGCGAGGTCCTTCGAGTCGCGGACCTTGACGTCGAGCGAGCGACGCAGGAGCGCGAAGGCGTAGGCGAGCACGAGGCCGATGGCACCACCGATGATGAGATTGTTGCGGAGGTTGGGGCTGACCGGCGACGTTGGCTCGACGGCGTTCTGGAGGGGAACGACGGTGACTCCGGAGGTTCCGCCCCCGACCTGCGTCTCGATCTCCGTGATGACGTCGGCCATCGCCTGCAGCGCCCCGTTGGCCAGCGCGACCGCCGATGAAGGCGTGCTGGCACTGGCGCTGACCTGGATGAGGTTGCTGTTGGGTGCGACCGTCGCGGAGAGACGACCGGTCAGCGTCTCGCCCGCGGCGAGTCCGGAGTTGGGGTTCTCGGCGATCTTGGCGTACACGGGCTGGCTCGTTATGAGGGGAAGGTACGAGTTCGCCTTGGTGATCGCCTGCTCCGAGCCGTCGATGGACGAGAACTCTCCGGAGCTGCCGGCGATGACGAATCCTGCGGAGTCGGCTTCGTAGACCTTCGGCTGGATCTGCGTGTAGCCGAACGCGGCCAGCAGCCCGACGATGACCCCGATAGCGAGGATCTTCCAGCTCTTGCCGGTGAGACGCAAGAAATCGAGTACCGTCACAGCGCGTACGCCTCTCCTAGACACAACATTCCGCGCACGGGCATGAGACCCGTGCGCGAGGACAACTCACAGTAACAACTGGACGCACCGAACGCCATCCGCTGGCCGTTCATGCGGTCCAGGGATGCGGCATCGCGCGACACGCGCATGTCACTTCTCCCCACGGCGCGTGGCCGCTTCGTCGACGAGTTCGTGCAGCCGCCGCGCGAATGCCTGTTCGGAGAATCCGTGGGCGTGGGCCTTGATGGCCGCGACGTCCCAGACCTGGAAGCGCGAGGCCGCGACGGCGTCCGCGATCGCGGCGGCGGTCGGCACGTCGAAAAAGCGTCCAGTTGCCCCTTCGCGCACGGTGTCGAGGTACCCGCCGGCCCGGAGGGCGATGCTGGGCTTGCCCCACGCCGCCGCCTCGATCACGGTCAGTCCGAAGTCTTCATGCGATGGCGCGATCAGCGCGCGGCTCCTGGCGTACAGCCAGCGAAGGTGCTCGTCGCTGATGCCGGAGACGAGGCGGACGTTGTCCGGCAGCATCGCCGACAGCTCAGCCCGCTGGGGACCGTCGCCGACGATGACGAGGCGCTCGTTCGGCAGGCCCGCCACGGCTCGGATCGCGGCGTCCACGTTCTTGTAGGGAAGCAGGCGCGACACGAGCAGGAGGTGCCCACCGCCGCCGACGAAGTCAGCGAGTTCTGGCATTGCGGTTCTCGGCCCGCTGATGTCGACGCTGTGCGGTGGGAAGAGCAGCTCTGACGAACGCCCGTACACATCGGAGACTCGCTGCTGCACGATGGACGAGTTCGTGAGGTAGGTATCGACGCTGGCTGCCGCCTTCTGGTCCCAGCGCTTGAGGAACGGCGTGAGCATGCGCAGGCCCATTCGCGCAGGGGAGAGACGGCCAGCGCCGCCGAGGTACTGGTCGCTCAGGTAGAGATAGCGGGCGGGCGAATGGCAGTACGCGATCGTTCTTCCGGTGGTTCGAAAGCCGTGCGCCCACCCGGTTGTCGATGCGATGACGACGTCGGCGTCGATGTGCATGCCGGAACTCGCGGCCGCCAGGAGCGGCAGCGCCTTGCGGTGGTCTCTCCGGAGCGGCCCGACCTTGTTCAGCGGGGACGTGACGATGTCGATGTCGCGGAACTCGGGGAACGTCGTCTCCGGCTCGTAGAGCGTCGTGAAGACCTGCGCCTCGGGGAACGCTCGGCTGAGGGAGAGCACAACACGTTCTGCGCCTCCGCGCTGCGTGATGTAGTCGTGGGCGATCGCGACGCGGGGACGCGGAGAGCCAGTCGCGCGCATTCCACCACCTCGGTTTTCGTTCATGGGCCACCAATGGGAGGTGAAATGCAGATTCCCCGAATGCGGATCCTGGAATTCCAGAAACCCGACTCCCCACATTCTATGCAGGCCGGCTCAGCCCTGTGGCCGAGGAGCAACGATCCCGCAGAATCGCTTCCCCCCGGAACCGCTCTGCAGCGGCGCTGTTGGACAGCACCGGCAAACACCGTAGCATCGGAACGTGACAGAGCATTCTCCGTTGGCAGGGGCCATCAGCAAAACTCCGGACTTCGTTCGAGATTCCATCTTTGCCGTCGGCAGCACTCGCATCATCGATGCCGTGCTGATGATGTTCTTCGTCGTCCGCATCGCGACACCCGGCATCGGGCTCCCCGTGAACGACGTCGCCGGACTGCTCCTCGTCGCCGTCGCCGCCTTCCGCCGGCCCACCAGGCAGCTGAGCGGCACGACCTGGTTCGCGGCGATCAGCGTCCTCCTCGTCACGTTCCTCGTCATCGTGGCGATCGCGACGGGCCCGAATCAGGCAGACATCACCCGCCTCGGCCGAATCCTCATCCTGTTCTTCCTGGCCGGCTTCATCGCCAGCGGACGCATCGACATCGTCTCGGGCCTCAAGGGATTCTCGGTCGGGCTGCTCGCCAACATCCCGCTCTTCTACGCAGGGCTCGCCCCGGACACCTACGGCGGGCTCCTCACCGGCTTCCTCAACGACAAGAACGTCGCCGGATTCACGTACGCGATCATGACCGTGCTCCTCTTCCTGATCTACAGGCGCCTCTGGACCCGAATCGCCCTCACCGGCCTCGGCCTGGGGGCAGTGGTGCTGACCGACTCTCGGACCTCGATGGCCGCACTTGCCGCAGCCATCATCTGGCTGGTCCTCGCGCGCTTCCTCGGCCCGTTCTTCCGCGTCGTCCTCGCCGGAGTGCTGCTCGGCGGGTTCTTCTATGCAGAGAACAACCTCTCGCAGGTCGGCGCCTACGCCGCACGTTCCGGATCAGACGAGCTGCGCGACCGAATCGATGCCGCA
Source organism: Pseudoclavibacter sp. Z016 (assembly GCF_002931215.1). Taxonomy (NCBI): domain Bacteria; kingdom Bacillati; phylum Actinomycetota; class Actinomycetes; order Micrococcales; family Microbacteriaceae; genus Pseudoclavibacter; species Pseudoclavibacter sp. Z016. Next base: position 20,066 of record NZ_PSTU01000005.1, on the reverse strand, counting down.
TCGCTCGAGAAGACACTGGCTGCGCCCTGGTACGGCCACGGACTCGGAGAGGCGACCACCGAGGTCGCCGGGGATGTCTGGTTCTTCCACAACTCCTACTGGGGCCTCATCACGGAGGGCGGCTACGCCTTCCTGCTCGCCATCCTCGCGCTCCTCGCGTTCGCTGGATTCCAGTTCCTGGGGAAGGGTAAGCAGACGCCTGAAGCCCGCATCGTCGAGGCCGCGACGATCGTCATCCTGCTCTGCTCGTTCCGCCTCGGAGAGGTGTTCATCACCCTCCCGACCTTCATCGCCATCGGCATCGGCCTCGGCATCTACTCGCAGCGACACTCTGACTGGCTCGTCCGTCAGGCGGCAGCGGGCCCGGAGGTCGAAGGGGCGCTCTTCCCCATCCAGCAGCGCGTCAGCTAGGTCGCCGACCCGGCAGCGTCCGGCAGCGCACGAGACGACGAAGCGCCCGACCCGCACGAGGCGGGTCGGGCGCTGTGCTTCCAGCGCAGGGGGCCGAGCTGGAAGCGTCTGGGCCGGGACGCGTCTCCCCAGACACGAGACCCGACCTGCGCCGCGAAGCGGCGGCCGGTGCCCCCAGGCGCCAGCATCGCGACAGCACGTCCATTGTGCTGCGAACGCGGATACCGCTCACGCGAAAGGGAGATTCTGGCGCAAGTGGGGCACGAAACGGCAGCAGATGCCGCGCCCACCGCGCCGGGCCGCTGACGGGTCAGACGGCGCCGAACCGCGGAAGCGGCCACACGATGGAGAAGACCTCGCCCACGACGTCGTCGTCGCGGACCGTGCGCAGGCAGGAGGCGTCCACTCCTCCGCCGCGGCACGCGGCGAGCGAATCGGAGGAGTTGGTGCGGTTGTCTCCGAGGACCACGATCTGGCCTTCCGGCACGGTGAACTCGTCGAAGCAGCGCAACGAGGCCGGAGACGTGGAGCAGTCGAGCGTGCCTGGCACGAACTCGAAGTCGAGGTCGACGTAGGAGCTCTCGTCGAGCGCGGTTCCGTCCACGACGATGCCACCTGTCGCCGGGTCGACCGCCATCGTCTGACCTCCGGTCGCGATGACGCGCTTCACGAGGATGTGCGAGAAGCCCTGGCCGATGCCGAAGACCTCCCCCACCACGCGTGCGGCGAATCGCAGCGGATCGCTGGGAGCCTCGGGCGGCGCCTCGTCCCACGTGTCAGAGGCCGCGAACACGACGATGTCACCCGTGATCGGTTCGGCGTCACCCAGGTACGCGAGGCGATTGACCAGGATGCGGTCGCCGACGGCGAGCGTGTCGTCCATGGAGGCGGACGGGATGGCGTACACCTTGACGAAGAACGCCTGCACGAGCGCGAGGACCGCGAACGCGGCGACGAGATGGAAGAGCGGATGCGACGTCACACGTCGCAACCGCGATCGCGGCGCCCGTCTGCCAGGGGCGTCCGCGAGGTCGCCGTCGCTCACTGACCCGCCGTATTGCCGACGACCGCGGCTTGCACGCGTTCGACGAGATTCGCCTCCACGAGACCTTCGAGGGCCACCTGCACCAGGTGACGCGCGTCCGGGACCTCACCGTACTGCTCGATGAGCGCAGCTGTGAGGCTCGTGAGGGTCGTCCAGTCGCCGAGAAGCTCCCAGAGACCAGGCGCGATGCCGGCCAGTTGCCTGACGATGCGCGATTCGAGCGTGACCGCCTCGTTCTCGAACAGCAGCCAGTGGACGCCAGAGGCGCGTCGGTAGGAGTCCTCTCGGACGGTGGCCGAGGGTGTCCTCGTGTCTGCCACGCTGTGACCCGATGTCCACGGCTGGAGGTCGCCCTGAGCGGCGAGGATCTCGGGGACCAGCGCAACGACCTGCGAGGCCTCTGAATACGTGACCCGTCGCACGCCGTCGGTGGCGTCGATGAGCTCCGCAAGCTGCACCAGCGGATCCGGCAGGGCGGGCAGGTAGCTCAGCTCCGGGACCATCGAGCCGATCGCACTGCCGGTCGCCACTGGCGAGAGCTGCGGGCCGTCGACGAGCTCGTGCTCGTCGACACGGTGCAGGAGCACGATCGCGGCGATCTTGAGCGGCGCCTGCGGGAGGGGGCGCAGCCCGAGCTTCGCGGGTGAGAGCTGCGCCTTGGGCCGAGCCGAGTCGACGATGACCGAGAGCGGCTTGCGGTACGGCAGGACGGTGCCGTCGAAGTCGACGGCGAGGGTCTCGTCGGTGACGTAGCCGAATTCGCGGCCGAGGGTCCTCGCGAGGGTCGTCTTGCCGCGCCCAGAAGGACCGACGAACGCGATGACTCGGCCGTCGTCGAGCGCGACGCCCGCCGCGTGGAGCATCACGAGGCGACCGCCGTTGTGCTCGATCGCGTCGAGCGTCACCGTGGTCGAGATCTGCGAGGCCAGATCGGCTGCCGAACCGCTCACCACGTCGGTTGCCTCGGGTTCGCTCAAGGGAGCGAGCGCAAGACGATGTGATTCGTCAGGCTCACCTTCCCCGGGCTGGCCAGTCACGTCGGCCCAGGACTCCCGCAGATCCGCCTCGAACTCCGCCGAGATGCTCTCATCGAGGCGAAGTTCTACGTCTACGCCAAGTGGATTCAGGCGCAGTGTTCTCGTCATGCTGGCAACTGTACCAAGCAGGCGCGGCCTGGGACGGCTCAGGGGAGCACTCCCCATTCCCGCGCCTCGAGCTGTCGCCCGAAAGGGAGGCTTCGAGCACACCTTCGAGGCGGTCCGAACGTGCCGTCCGACGCCTCAGAAGTGCACGCCCACACACTCGCAGACCTCGATATGCTCGCTCTTGCGAGTTCTCTCGGCTCGCGACGCAGATCTAAGGACCCCAGTGACCGCAGCAGCCGCGTCCCCGGACGCCGCGACCATCGCGTTCTCGGTGAACGATGGAGTCGCGCTGTCGACGGCGCTCACGCAGCATGTCGCCCGCGAGCAGGGCATCCGCATGCTCGTCATCAAGGGGCCGATCTCCGCCGATCTCGGACTGCGCACTCGCCGGTACTCCACCGACGTCGACATCATCGTCGAGCCCGGCCGCGCGAAGGACCTCATCGAAGCGCTCCAGGCGTACGGGTGGCGCCCTCGCCCTTGGCCCGACTTCCCGAAGCTGCTCGAGCAGCACTCGCGCACCCTCATCCACGAGTCCTGGCCGAACGACATCGACGTGCATCACTACTGGCCTGGTTTCCTCGGCAGGCCGCAGGAGGCATTCGATCGCCTGTGGGCGCACCACATCCAGGTCACCGTGGCCGGCCACCCCATCGACACTCCCGATCGGGCGGGCAGCGCCCTCGTCCTCGCGCTGCACTCCCTCCGCGAGGAGGGCCAGGTCTCAGCGGACTCCCGCCAGATGACCGAGTACAGCGAGCTCGTCAGCGCGCTGAAGAAGATGGATGGCTCCGACACGCAGTTCGTCTCGGACGCGCGCTCGACCGCGTCCCTCACGGAGCAGATCCTGCAGGACGCGGTCGGAACGGACTCGACGCAGACCGCGCGACGCTTCCTCACAGACCTCGGACACGATGTCCCGCTCGTCCCGAACTCGAACGCCAGCGAGGCGCTGCGCCTGTGGCGTCTCAACGCCAAGGCTGAGCACGCGATGACGGGCTGGATGCTCAAGCTGCAGCGGGCTCCCGTCCTCGAGAAGCCGGGCATCGCGGCCCGCGCGTTCTTCCCCTCTCGCGCGGATCTCGCGGCCATCGACCCCGAGCTGCGCAACGGCACGATCAGCGTCGTCAGGGCCTGGTGGAAGCGAGCGAGCCGAGGGCTGCACGGTCTTGTGCAGGCCAGGCGCGATCTCAAGGCGTTCGACAAGCGCTAGCGGCGTCGGCCACCCCAATGCTGACGGCGTACGTCGCGACTGCTACGCGGAGGTGTGCGAGTCGAGGATCTGCAGCAGGTGGGCGTCCAGCAGCTGCGTCACGAAGCCGAGCACCTGCTCACCGATGACCTGCTCGTCGAGCCCGTAGTCGGCCGAGAGCTCGCGCACGATGAGCTTCAGCGAGCGGACGCCGTCGAGCTCGTCCCAGATGACGGCCGCCGTCCCGCTGAGCACCAGCGGCTTGCAGCTCGTGTCGACGAGCGACAGGACGGTCAGGTCTCCGCTCTCATCGTCGCGGACGAGGGCCAGAGCAGGCGCCGGGGTGATCACGGCCTCGAAGAGCTGCTCGCTCTCACGACGCTGATCGCCTATCGCCTGATCCATCCCGCCAGCCTACTGTTCGGCTGAGATCCACTGCGTGCAACAGACCGGCGCACACAAAGAAGCAGCGGCGACCCACCTGGTGGGTCGCCGCTGCTCACTGTGCGTGATTCGCCCTAGTAGGCGCCCTCGCTGGCGACGACTGCACGAGCCGTGCGGAAGAGGATGACGAAGTCGCCGGCCATGGACCAGTTCTCGACGTAGTAGAGGTCGAGGCGCACCGTCTCCTCCCAGGTCAGGTTGGAGCGTCCGCTCACCTGCCAGAGGCCCGTGATGCCGGGCTTCACCATGAAGCGACGGTGCACGTGGTCTTCGTACTGCTTGACCTCTCGGTCCAGCGGCGGACGGGGGCCGACCAGCGACATGGAGCCGCCGAAGACGTTGAACAGCTGCGGGAGCTCGTCGATCGAGTAGCGACGGATGAACTTGCCGACCTTCGTGATGCGAGGGTCGTCCTTCATCTTGAAGAGGATGTCGTTGCCCGCGTCGCGGCGCTCGCTCTGCAGCTTCTTCAGCACCTCTTCGGCGTCGGCTCGCATGCTGCGGAACTTCCACATCGTGAACCGGCTGCCGCTGTAGCCAACGCGCTCCTGCTTGAAGAACACGCCGCCAGGCGAGGTGACGGCCACGGCGATCGCCGTTCCGACCAGGAGGGGCGAGAGGACGAGGATGAGGAGGCCGGAGACGAGGATGTCGAAGGCGCGCTTGAGCAGGAGCCCCATGCGCGTGAACTTCGGGGAGTCGACGTGCAGCAGCGGCAGGCCGGCGACCGGGCGCGTGACGATGCGCGGGCCACCCACGTCGAGCAGGCCTGGCGCGACGATGAGGAAGTGGCGGTCCGGGTCGAGGTCCCAGCCGACTTCGCGAAGCCACTGCGTCGAGGTGACGTCGTTGCCTGCGATGACGACGGTGTCGGCACCGATGGCGTCGAGCGAGCCTGCCAGGTCCTCCGGGTTGCCGCCGATGGGGACATCCGTTCCCGGCAGGAAGTCGGGAGAGTTGGGGTCGAGCTCGCCGCTCTTGCCGTCGATGAGGCAGGCGCCGACGACGTTGTAGCCGGCGGCTTCACGACGCGAGAGGTCGCGGTTGAGGTCGAGCACCGAGTAGCGCGAGCCGACGAGCAGCACACGTGCCTGCAGGTTTCCGCCCTTGCGCTGGCGGACGAGCCACTGGCGACCGATCCAACGGGAGAGGAGGAGCGCGACGGTGCCGACCGGGAAGGCGATGAGCACGTATCCACGGGCAAGCTCGAATGCCGAGAGGTAGGCGAAGATCGAGACGATTCCCGCGAGCATGAGCGAGGCGTTGAAGATGCCGCGGTACTCCTCGAACCCTGAGCCCAGGATGCGGTAGTCACGGGTGTCGAAGAGGGAGAGCATCCAGGCCCAGCCGACGACGATGACGGTTGAGACGAGCCAGTAGGACACTTCGCTGCTGATGAAGCCGCTGCCGCCGGCGGGAACGGCCGCGTTGCCGCCGCCGAGCCAGACGAGCTGGGCTCCCACCATGACGACCGCCAGAATGGCGAGGTCTGTCAGAACGAGGAGCTGCGCGTACCCCTGGCGCCAGTTGGCGCGGCGTTTGTTGCTTCGCTGGACCCGAGCGTTCTGTTCTGAGGAGGTCTGCGCGAAGTGCGGTTCGACCGAGGGCAGCATGTCGCTGTCTCGCGAATCGTCAGTCGCGGTTGCGACTGGGATCTGCGAGGTAGCGGGCCCTGAGGTGGGTGGCGTCACGTGTGCTCCAATAAGAGATGAGTACTTCTTGGTGCGCAGACCGCGTCGGTTCCGGGAATGCGCTTCGGGTCTCCGTGGCCACGGGCCACGCTCTGTATGGGCCTGTGGGCTCATCGTAGAGATCCTGGGTGCTAGCTGAGACTATCTCAACGTTCCCGCATAACAAAAGGGTCACCCAGGTATTTTTTCCGCATCTCTGGCGTGTTTTCCTGACCGAAACACACTTGTTGTGCATTTGGGTTTCATTTCAGGGAAGCGAGACATCGCTCGGCCCGACTCGTGCTCGAAACTTGCGCCGTGTCATACTCGCCTGCATGGAGCAGACCCCAGGACAGCCTTCGTCGCGCCCTCGAAGCGACGACGACGCCCTCACAGATCTCTTCGAGCACGAGGCTGATAGCGGTTCCGGCGGCACACGCCGCGCGGCACGCGAGCACGGCAAGAAGAAGCGTCGTGGGCCGAAGATCCTGCTGTGGACACTCGTGGGCGTCCTCATCGTCGCAGTGGCAGGTGCCGGCATCATCTGGTGGAACGTGAACCAGGCGTTCAACAACATCGAGAAGATCGATGACGCCCTCCCCGGAGACTACGAGGGACGCCCGGAGCAGGTCGTCACCGAGGCGGGCTCGCCCATGAACATCCTCCTGCTCGGAAGTGACTCGCGCGTCAGCGGGAGCACATCGATCATGACCGACCTCGGCAGCCGCAGCGACACGATGATGCTCGTGCACATCCCCGCCGATCGCAGCGACGTGCAGGTCATCTCCATCATGCGCGACAGCTGGCTCGCGATCCCGGGCCACGGCGAGGCCAAGATCAACGCGGCGCTGTCCTTCGGTGGCGTGCCGCTCGTCGTCCAGACGGTCGAGGGCCTGCTCGGACTCCGCATCGACCACGTCGGGGTGGTCGACTTCGACGGCTTCGCGGGCATCACGGATGCGCTCGGTGGCGTCACCATCAACAACGACGTCGCCTTCAACTCGTCGCACATGCAGGGCAAGACCTTCGAGGCCGGGCCCATCACGCTGACGGGCGATGAAGCGCTCGCCTTCGTGCGAGAGCGCTACGCCTTCACCGACGGCGACTACCAGCGCGTGCGGAACCAGCAGGCCTGGGTCAAGGCGGTGCTCGACAAGATGCTCACGGCGGAGACCCTGACGAACCCGGGCAAGGTGCAGGAGATCATCACGAAGTTCTCCCCCTTCATCGCGGTCGACAGCACCTTCGACCTGCAGACCATGCTCAACCTCGGCCTCTCGATGCGGGACATCCGCGGGAGCAACGTGCGCAGCTTCACCCTGCCGACCAACGGCACCGGCATGGTCGGCGACCAGTCGGTCGTATTCCTCGACACGGTCAGCATCGGGGAGCTCAAGAAGCACCTCGTGACCGACACCGTCAGCGAGTACCAGCCCACCGGGCGATAGCAGGGCCGCTCCGCCTCCTCGCCCCGCGCATCCGACTGGATGCGCGGGGCGATCTGCGTCTCCGCATCCGGATCCACGCATCACCGAATCCGCCCGAGTCTGCGAACACCAACATGTCCGAGGCACATGCTCGGGACTGAAGCACGTCTCCGTCGCGAGACCCGAGCAGCAGTCCACGACAATCGCCAGAACATGGCATCTCCCGCCGAAAAGTGCGACGTATTTTCTGGTGATGCGGCAAAGAGTGAGACTCGATACAGCTTCGTTCAACCCGCAGATCCTTCCGCGGTCACAGCAGGGGTTCTCCCCGTTCCACCGAAGCCCGCCGTGATGTGAGTCGGAAAGGAGATGACAGGCGTGATCTCGGAGCTCGATGTCGCACTTCGTGGTGAGAGGGCCGTCGATTGGCTCCAGTCACGTGGCCTCCAGGTCGTCTCAGCGGACGGCGAAGTGAAGATCTTCGCCGACCTCGCGACGTGCCCCACGATCGTCATCGGCCGCATCTGGGTGACCCCGATGGTGGTCCAGATCAAGCCGCGCCCCCAGGACGACAACGGCTTGGTCTTCCTGAGCTTCGCGATGCGCGGCACGTCGAGGCTGAACGGTCAGAACGAGTCCGAGGGTTCCGTGCCGTCGCCGTTCTACGTCCACGAGTCCTCGGAGCCCATGCGCGTCGAATCCTCGGACGCCTCGACTCGACTTCTGTTCGGGATACGACGGTCGAAGATCAAGGCGGTGCTCGGGAACGAGCTCAACTACACCGGCCCGCGCACACCGAACGCGCACCTGCGCAAGGTCCTGACCAGCGCCGCCATGGCATCGCTTGACGGCTCGATCGACGAGGACAACCCGGGGTTCCCCGCCTGGCGGACCGCGATCGAGAACCTGGTGATCGCCGTGCTGCGCTCGTCGATTCGCGAGAGCACCGTGGCCGGCCCCTCGAAGACCCTGCTGATGCGCGCGCACCGGCTGATCGCGGAGCAGGCCCACGACGCGAACTTCTCGGTGGTCGATCTCGGCCAGCAGCTGGGCATCTCGCAGTCGCACCTGCACAGGGTGTTCAGGGAGACTGGCACGACGCCCGCGAGGCTCCTGCGCGAGACCCGTCTCGCGTTGGCGGAGGACTTCCTCGGAACAGGCGACCCGACGGTGCAGGATTTGAAGGCCGCAGCCGCCTACAGCGGGTTCAGGAATCTCCGCATGTTCCGCCGGGCAAGCGCAGAAGAGTCAGGTCAGGCCGAGGCGCAGACCGGAGGAGTCCAGGGCGCACAGCCGACCTCGGAGGATGGCCCGGAGAGCTCGTCTGAGGACGCTTCCGAGAACGCGTCGGGGTCGGCCCTGGTCTGAGGGACTCCCCCGACGGGGACTGACCTCCAGGCGCGGAGGAGGACTCAGCACTGCATCCGGAAGTAGTCCGGCACGTCCGGTGCGAGGAGATCACGGTCGCGGATGACCGTGAGCGGCGCGCGGCTGTCGTCAGCGCAGACCTCCTCAGGTGTTCCTGCGAGAGCATCGGTGTACTCGATCTGCAGGACGAGATCGCCGTAGGCGCTCGAGTACGCGGCGCACTCCCCGTACACACCGCACTCCTCCGCGACGGCGAAGTCGAAGCCCAGCTCGGCTCGGCCGCGATCGGCGAGCTCTGCCGCGTTCTTCTGCCCGATCGCGAGACCAGCAGTGTGGGCGGCTTCGACGTATGCCGCCGCGAGCTCGAGCGCCCCGCTCTCGTCGATGCCGTCTCCCCCACCGCTCGTGGACGCGTCGAAGCGCGTGAAGGTGTCGAGGTTGTCGATCTCGACGGCGTCGAAGCCCGACTCGGCGCAGCCCGTGATGATCGGGGCCATCACGGCGAGGATGCCGTCGCGCTGCTCGGCCGTCGACGGGTCGAGGATGTACTCGTCGGGCCAGTCCGGGTCGACGACCGGCTGACCGGCGTCGTCGTGGAGCAGCAGCTCGCTGCGTTCGTCGAGCCAGGTGGCAGATTCCCCGGGCTGCGTCTGGAAGCCGTTCACGTAGCAGATGCTGTACGCCCCGGAGTCGGGGGCGGCAGTGGAGTCTCGGGCGACGACGTCGAGGCCACCGTCGATCTCGTACGGCTCGCCGAGCTGGTAGTCGAAGGTGCCGTTTGTCGGCGGGAGGGGCACGTACGACCCGGTGTATTCCACCACCCCGCCCTGCGCGCATCCGCTGAGGACGAACACACTCACGACGAGGAGCAGAGCTGCTGGAGAGACGCGCATGACGTCATCATGCTCCACGGCAGATCTCGGTTCTGTGTGCATCCACGTCGATTTCACCTCGCCTTTCACCTCGAGAACCTCTCTCGAGAAGAGGGCCGCGCCTAGGCTTGTTGGCCTCACCACGAAGGAGTGCCGGTGTCCCCCACCACGCCCCGCGGCCCATCCCCCGATGCACGCGCCGCCGACCGCCCGGCGTCGGCGTAGGCCGGACAGGCGACGGTCGCTGCGTGGTTCACCAGCCAGACACGGTCCTGCAGCTCGTCGGGTGGATGCTCCTCGCCTGCGGTGCTGCGCTCTTCGCGCTCATGATCGTGGCGGCGGTGCTCGCAGCTCGACGGCAGGACTCCTCGAAGCGCAGGCTGCAGGCGCTCAGCGTGATCCTGGCGACGCTGGGCAGCCTGAGCGTCGTCATCGGCGGCGTGAGCCTCGCTGCCGGGACCTTCGCGTGATCTCCCGTGCCGCCGAGACGACCTAGCTCGCGAACACCGTCGTGAGCTCGCCGATCCCCTCGACTCGGATGCGCACCGAGTCGCCGTCGGCGACGGCGCGGTGGTCGCGGAGTGCATCTGGCAGCTTCTGCGGGGTGCCTGTCGCGATGACGTCACCCGGCTGGAGCGTGATGGACTGCGAGATGTACGAGACGAGCTCCGCGAACGGGAAGATGAGGGTCGACGTGCTCTGCGACACGGTCGTCTCGCCGTCCCGGATGACCTCGACGAGCAGGTCTGCGGGGTCGTCGATCTCGTCCGCCGTCACGATGGCGGGCCCGAGCGGCGCGAAGCCGTCGAAGCACTTTCCGAGCGTCCACTGGCTGGTGCGGTTCTGCCAGTCACGGGCAGACACGTCGTTGACGAGGGTGTAGCCGGCGACGTGCGCCAGCGCGTCCTCGGCGGATACGGCGTGCGCCGCCCGTCCGATGACCAGACCGATCTCGCCCTCGTAGTCCACGTCGCTGCTCTGTGGGGGCAGAGTGACGGCGTCGTCTGGTCCGAGCAGCGTGTTCGCGGTCTTCACGAACACGTCGGGGCGTTCGGGGTCAGGCTGTCCCTCCCCGCCCGCGACCACATGGCCGCGGTAGTTGTAGCCGACGCAGAGCAGCACCCGCGGCGTCACGGGCGCGAGCAGTCGCTCCCCGTCGCGCAGCGGCAGGCCACTGACGTCGGCCGACGCGACCGCGGCGCGTGCATCCGCGAGCAGCTGCTCGTCGGAGAGCAGCTCGAGTGTCGATGCGACGAGACCGGCCAGGTCGAGGAGCCGATCACCCTCTGGCGACTCGACGAGGGCCGCGGGCACGCTCTGCCCGGCACGATCCCAGGTGACGATTCTCATGCGCCTGCTCCCCCGCTCACCAGTACCGCTGCCAGTCGGGACGCGACGCGCGCGTCAGCGCCTCCAGGAAGAAGTAGTCGCCCCAGAGTGTTCCCTCGTCGACGCCCACGAGCTTCGGCATGTCGTACACCCCGTGCAGGAGGAGCGCGTCAGAGGACTCGGCCGGCCGCGGCGTGGCCTCGGCGATGAGCGCGTCGAGCTGCGCGTACGCGGCTGCGCGGGCGCGCGCCGACCGCTCGGGGTCCGGCTCGACCGCGGCGAGCTCGAAGAACCCGCAGGCGGCGATCGCGGCGGCAGAGCTGTCGCGGGGAGCGTCGCTGCCCTCGGTGTAGACGAGGTCCCAGTAGGGGATGCCGTCGCTCGGCAGGTGCGCGAGGTAGTAGTCGGCGCACCTCCAGGCAGCCTCGAGCTGCCTCGGGTCGCCAACGGCCTGCGAGTTGAGCGCGAAGCCGTAGATGCCCCAGGCTTCCCCGCGCGCCCAGCACGACTCGTCGAACGCGCCCTGCTCGGTGCCCCCGCGCAGGGGCTCGCCGGTCTCCGCGTCCCAGTAGAACGTGTGGAACGTGGAGTCGTCGGCACGGAAGATCTGCGTGCGCAGCTGCTCCGTGTGGCGCCGGACCGCATCCGCGTATCGGGGGTCGCCCGTCTGCTCGCCGACCCACGTGAGCAGCGGCATGTTCATGAGGCTGTCGATGATGGCGCGGCCACGCTGCGCTGGGTCGCTGAGGTCCCCCCAGGCCTGCAGGATCCCGGCAGGCTCGAGGAAGCGCGTCATGAGCCGCTCCCCGGCCTTGACCCCGGCGGTGCGCCAGCGCTCATCGCCGGTCTGCTTCCACGCGGTGACGACCGAGAGCGAGTAGAGGAATCCGAGGTCGTGGGTCTCGAGGTCCTCGTCCCCGTAGAGGCGGCGCTCGAAGTCGGCGGCGTGCGCGAGGGCGGCTTCGTGGAAGGCCGCGTCGCCGGTGACATCGCCGGCGAGCCACATCATGCCCGGCCAGAAGCTCGTCGTCCAACCGCGGTTGGCTCCCTCGGCGAATGCCTCGGTCGCGGGTCGCAGCAGGTAGCGGCCGTCGGTGGTCGTGTCGTCAGGGTAGGCGGCGCCGAACGCGACAATGTTGCGTCGGACGGTTTCGGTGGCCGCTGCCAGCGCGTTCTCCACGGTCGTGGATGCGGGCGCGAAAGTCATGGGAATTCCTTCGAGTGAGTTCGTGGTGTCCGTCAGGCCGCGGCGTGTGCCGGGGTCTGCTGCAGGGTGTAGCGGCCGCCAGCCCAGACGACGTAGAGGCAGGCGGCGGCCGAGAGCCCGATGGCGATGGCCGGGGCCGCGGTGAGCACCGCGGCCTGGACGGCGACGATCGCGAAGGACGCGAAGGTCATCGGCCAACGGCGCACGGCGAGGAAGAGGGATGCGCGCACCAGCACGAGCAGGCGCGTGTCGTCGGCCTGCGTGATGGCGACGAGCGACACCGCTGCGGTCGCGAGCGTCAGGATGGCGACGACGGCCAGCAGCGGGACGATGAGGACGCCGATGCCGGTGGGAACGAGGACGAACACGTCCACGAGTGCGACCGTGACGACGGCGGAGGTGACCGCCGAGATCACGAGTGCACGCTTCCAGGTGCGGCGAACACCGCGGAGGAACGCGCGGATCACGTCGCTGTCGCCCTCGGCATGCGCGCGGAAGGTCGCGAATGCACCGGCGATGCCCGGGCCCGTGAGTGCCGCGCTCGCCGCGAGCAGCGGCCACGACAGCGATGGGTCCGTCGTCACGAGCAGCACGAGGAACGGCAGGCTCATGATGGCGAGCATGGCGTTCACGCCGAGGGCGAGGTACGCGACGTTGAACGCCGTCGAGTAGATGCTGTGCGGGATGCGCTTCATGATCAGCCCTTCAGTCCGCTCGTGGCGACGCCTTCGACGAAGTACCGCTGGCCGAGGAGGAAGACGATGGCGATCGGGATGACCGAGATCGTGAGCCCCGCGAAGAGCACGCCGTAGTCGACGTCGTACAGGCTGGAGACGAAGTTCTTCAGACCGAGCTGCATGGTCCAGAGGCTCGGGTCGCGCAGGTAGATGAGCGGTCCGAGGTAGTCGTTCCACGTGTTCACGAAGGTGAGCAGCGAGAGGCTGGCGATGGCGGGAATCGAGAGCGGCAGCATGATGCGCCGCCAGATGCCGTACTCGCTGAGGCCGTCGAGGCGTGCTGCCTCGGAGAGCTCCATGGGGATGGACTCGTAGAACTGCTTCATGAGGAACACGCCGAAGGCGCCGAAGGCCTGCAGCAGGATGATCGCCCAGAGCGTGTTCGAGAGGTTCGCGTTCGAGAGCATGATGAACTGCGGGATCATGTACGACTGCCACGGCACGGCGATCGTTCCGACGTAGAGCAGGAACAGCGCATCGCGGCCGGGGAACTTCACTCGCGAGAAGCCGTAGGCGGCGAACGAGCCGGTGAGCACCTGCAGCGCCGTGACGGTGACCGACAGGAACAGCGTGTTGCCGATCCAGGTCATGATGTCCGACTTGGTCCAGATGTCGACGTAGTTCTGCCAGACGAAGACCTCGGGGATCCATCTGACCGGCACCGAGAAGACCGCGTTCGCGTCTTTGAGGGAGCTCATGATCATCCAGAAGAACGGCGTGAGCATGGCTGCCGCGGCGATGATCAGCGCGATGTAGAGCAGCGCCTTCGCGAGCCCGGCCTTCTTCTTCTTGCCGGCTGCCGCGGGGTGCGCGGGTGGGTCGATGAGGAGGCGACGTGAGTCCTCTTCCGGGAGGACGACTGCCATGGTCTGGGACATCAGTTGTCCTTCCGCTTGTTCCACAGGAACTGGATGATCGTGACGACGATGCAGAGGAAGAACAGCACGACGGAGGCCGCTGACGCGTATCCGAACTCGTTCTCCTCGAAGCCCTTGCGGTAGATGAACTGTGAGATGACAGTCGTGGACTGTCCCGGCCCGCCCTCGGTGAGCACGAGGATGAGGTCGAAGATCTTGAAGGAGTTGATCGTCAGCATGACGGTGACGAAGAACATGGTCGGGCGCAGGCACGGGAGGGTCACGTTCCAGAAGCGCTGCCAGGCGTTGGCGCCGTCGACTCGGGCGGCCTCGTGCAGCTCGGGCGGCACCGTCTGGAGGGCCGCAAGGAAGAGCACCATGTAGTAGCCCATGTCGCGCCACGTGCTGATGATGACCACCGCCGGCATCGCCCACTCCGTGGAGGTGAGCCAGCCTGGCGGGTTGTCGATGCCGATGAGGCGCAGGCCCTCGTTGATGGGGCCGAAGTCCGGGCTGAAGAGCAGGTTCCAGACGAGCGCGATCGCGACGATCGACGTGATGTAGGGGAAGAACGCGGCGGTGCGGAAGAACGCGACGCCGCGGAGCTTGTTGTTGAGCAGCAGGGCGAGGCTCAGCGACACGACGATCGTGAGCGGGATGTGCAGCACCGAGTAGTAGATGGTGTTGCCGAAGGCGACCTGGAAGCTGCCGTCGTTGAAGAGTCGGGTGAAGTTGTCGAAGCCGATGAACGTGGACGTGCCGAAGATGTTCCAGTTCGTGAGAGACATGTAGAACATCACGATGACGGGCACGAGCGTCAGCGTCGCGAACCCGATGAAGTTCGGCAGGATGAAGCTCCACCCGACGAGGGTGGTCTTCCTTCGCAGGCGGTTGCGCTGCTTGCGCGCCTCGGCTGTCAACTCCGGCGGGGCTGCCGACGGCGGCGTCGGTTCCGTGGTGGTGGTCATGATTCTCCTGGAGAGAGGGTGCCGGTCGGCCGGTGAGAGAGCACCGGCCGACCGACGGCAAGGGGGTTAGTCGAGGCCGACTTCGTTGGCCACTCGGCCTTCGGCTTCAGCGATGGAGTCCTGCACCGACTTGGAACCGGAGAGGATCGAGGAGTGCATGTCGTTCAGGATGTTCTGGACGGCTGCGGTCTTCGAGTTGGTCGGGCTCTCGGGGAGCGTCTCGTGCGTCTGCACGGCGAACGCGGAGAGCTCGTCCTGCGGGGCGCCCTCGACGGCGAAGTACGCCTCGACGACGGGGTCGCTCAGGAGCGCCGGCGTGATGCCGATGCCAGCGAGCTTGGTTGCCGCCTCTTCGCTCGCGGCGTAGGCGAGGAAGTCCTTGGCGGCCTGCGTCTTGCCCTCGTCGATGTTGGCGTTGATGCCGAACCCTGCCGGGTCACCGAACGTGACGGGAGTGTTGTCCATGCCGGTGGTGGATGCATCCATCTGCGGGACGGGTGCGATGCCCCACTCGAAGTCGTCGGCTTCGCCGGAGGCCTGCTGCGAGATGAGGGTCGCGACGAACCACGAGCCCATGGGGATCATCGCGGCCTTCTGCTTGCCGAACTCGCCCTGGTAGGTGAGCTTGTTGGCCGTGACCGTGTTGAAGGAGGCCTGCGCGCCGTCGTCCTGGAGCTTGAGCGACTTGTCGTAGTAGGGCGCGAAGTAGTCGTACTCGCCGCTGAAGATGTCGCCGCCGGCCTGCGCGTTCGCGAAGCCCTGCACGGTCGACTGCCAGCTGTGCTGGTGAGCGCCCTTGGCGGTCGAACCCGCACCGGCGAGGTTCGTGGTCAGGAGGTCGGCGTTCTCGACGTAGTCATCCCAGGTCCAGCTGCCGTCGGGGTAGGCGACACCTGCCGCGTCGAAGAGGGCCTTGTTGTAGTAGAGCACCCACGAGTCCTGGCGGTAGGGAACCGCCCACGTCGTGCCGTCGATGTTGTACGACTCGGCACCGCTGATGCCCTCGGGGAGCGCGACATCGGAGACGTCGAGGAGCTGTCCGCCCTCCTGGAAGGTCGTGACGAACTTGATCTCCTTCTGGGTGATGATGTCCGGCCCGGAGCCCGCCGCGAGGTCCGCGGTGATGAGGGTGTTGTACTCGGCGGGGTCGTAGTCGACGACCTCGACGGTCACGTCGGGGTACTTCTCCGTGAAGCCGTCTGCGAGCAGCTGGAACTCGGGGGTGGATGCGACGCTCCAGCCCGACACCGACAGCGTGATGGGGCCGTCAGGGTCGACGCTCCCGCCGCCGCTGCATCCGGTGAGGGCCAGTGCGGCGGCGGCGAGGCCCGCAGTGGCGATCATGGTGCGCTTCTTCATGGTGCTGCTCCTTTGCTGCAATGAACGAGATCCGCTTCGAATCTCTGAGAACCGACGCCCGGGCTACGAGAGGCGGTAGTTGGTGAGGTCGACGGCGCTGTGGGCTCCGTCTGACCAGGTGATGGCGGCTCGCTCTTCGGTGAGCTCGACGCCGGTGGTGCTGCTGGGGGTGTGGTCTGCGCCCGCGAGGGTGAGGTGCGCGGCGACCCAGGTGTCCGGTTCGACGGGGGCGTCGAGGATCGGGACCCGGGTGGATGCGCCGAGCGGGCTCGCATCCGTCCTCGTCACGGTCCGGGCCGTCGTGCCGGCCGTCAGCCCGCGGAGCGCGCTCGTGACCTGCGCGTCCTGTCGGCTCGTGACGGGCCAGCCGCCCCAGCGGAGCCGCCAGTCGGCCCCGTCGACCCCTGCCTCGGTGTCGGTGACCCGGGCGAGGCGCACTTCCTCGGCGCCGCGGACGACGGAGACGACCGTGAGCCGCGCGATGACGCTCGCGTCACCGTCGAGGCCCGAACCGTGACGCTGCTGCTTCAGTGCTGGCTGCAGCGTGTGGGCGAGCCAGGTGGATGCGGCCACTCCGGCGGCGCCGTCCTCGCTCGTGCTGAGGAGCTCCATCGCGGCGCGGTGGGTGGCCGTGCCGGTTCCGTCGACGAGCGCCACCGACTGCTCGAGGGGCTCGTGCCAGGCGAGGTCGTCGAGCAGCGGGCTCGTTGCACTCGAGTAGGCGAGGCGGGCGTAGAGGGGTGAGTCGCCGACGAGGGTGTTCGGCTTCGCGTGGTCGGTGCCGTGGTTGGCGATGCGAACGATGCCGTCGCGGCTCGTGCCGGTGACCACCCAGCCGGGGGCCGCGATCGTGCGCACGAAGTCGCCCTGTTCAACCGGGAGTGGCTCGGCCTCGGCGGCCCAGACGGGGTGGTCGGCGGGAAGCAGCACACCCAGGAGTCCCTTGGAGGCCCAGTACGGTGAGGCCGGCCCGGAGTAGGCCTGCGCGAGCTGCCGCCATTCGCCGTGCCAGCCCATCGTGAGGAGGCCGCGCTCATCGGGAACACCGCGCTCGTCGAAGTGGGTGACGACCTTCTCGGCCGCGTGCCGAAGGGCGCCGAGCGACACGGAGGGGACCTCCGCGAGCGCGCCGACCCAGAATGGGGCAGCCGCCGCGAAGCGGTAGATGAGGCTGCGGCCCTGGAGCAGGGGCGAGCCGTCGCCGCCGATGAGGTGCACGGCGTCCTGCAGGAAGCGGTCGAGCGCGGCGACGTCGCCCGCCAGGCGGTCGCCTGCCAGCTCGTCGGCGCCGCGCATCCGGGCCCAGAGCACCGGGTAGATGTGCAGCGCCCAGCCGACGTAGTGGTCGTAGGAGCGCTCTTCCCCGTCGGACAGCCACCCGTCGGCACGCACGAACGAGTCGTGCAGCGCGAGGTCCGCGGTGACGTCCTCGGGCGACCACGGGCCGCCGACCGAGCGGAGGAAGGTCTGGACGACGAGGCGGAACCACAGCCAGTTGGTGCGCGGGTAGGTGTCGTCGCCGACGGCGGGAGCGAAGTAGTCGACGACACGCTGCTGCGTGAGCTCGTCGAGCGAGTCCCAGATCCAGGGACGGGTGAGGTCGAGGATGAGGGCGAGCGACGCCGCCTCGACCTTCGCCTGGGGGTGCTCCTCGAGCCGCACCCATCGGTCCGCGGCCTCGGGGTCGACACCGGTTCGGATGCCCTCGGAGAAGAAGGAGATCAGCTCGTCGACGCCCTGACCGCGCTCCCCGGCGATGCGGAATCCTGCGAGGAGGAAGGTGCGTGCGAAGCCCTCGAGGCCGTCGATGTCGTGGCCGTAGCCGCCCTCGGCGCCGGGAGGCGTGATGCGCGCCTTGCCCGGTGAGGCCCAGGCCATGGCTCCGGCAAGAAGGCGGTCGGCGTAGCCGGTCCAGTCGTCGCGGGTCCATGCCGACTGCGACGCTGACTGCGCCGCGGTGGCGGGCGACGCGGGCGTGAATGCAGTGGACACGGATTCTCCTTTGAATTGCCGTCCGAGGGAGGGTGAACCGTCTCCTCGGGGTGGTGACATTTCCGAGCGTAGCAATCATTCTCGATCACAACAATGCGGTTATGATCGTGCATGATCGTTTACGATCGATTTGTGAAAGAGGTCAACGATGACAGACACCAGGCCTAGGCCGACGCTTCGCGCTCCCCTGCTGCACGCCTTCACGGCGCAGCTCGGGCTTCGAGGCGACCTCGATCTCGCAGCCGCCCTCCGCGCGATACTCGCCGACCCGAGCGACGCCCTGCCCGTGCCACCCGCATCCTCGTGGCAGCCGGACGGACCAGATCCGATGACACTCGCCGCCCTGAGTGCGCGCGCCCGCACTGAGCGCGGCACCCCCTGGCCGCAGCCGCTCGCCAGCGACGCCGCCCGCTACCACGGCGACGGCGACCGCCTCGCCTGGGAGACGCCCGCCTTCGCGCGGCAGGAGCGCCTCACCCGCGTCGCCGTGGCCGCCACCGCCGACCCGGCGATGCTCGGCGACGTCGTCGACGGCATCACCCTCCTCTGCGAGCAGAGCTCCTGGTGCTGGCCCGCCCACGACGACACGCTCCAGCGCCACGGCTCGGTCCTCGCCACCGTCACCGACCCGTACCTCGACCTCGGAGCAGGCGAGGTCGTGGGCCAGCTCGCCTGGATCGACCAGCTGCTCGGCGACCAGCTCGACGCCCGCTACCCCGGCGTGCGAGCCCGCATCCGCCACGAGGCGCGCGTGCGGGTCTTCGAGCCGTTCACGCGCCGCCGCGACTGGCACTGGCTCGGCCTCGACGGCGACGCCCACAACTGGAACCCGTGGATCCACGGCAACGTGCTCGTCGCCGCGCTGCGCCTGCTCGACGACCCGACGGAGGCCGACGAGCGCGCCCGCATCCTCGCGCTCGTCATCGAGGGACTCGACCGGTACGTCGCCGTGCTCCCAGAAGACGGCGCCATCGACGAGGGCTACGCCTACTGGTGGAACGGCGCCTGCCGCCTGCTCGAGGCCCTCGACCTGCTCACCTCCGCGACCGGCGGCCGCCTCGACCCCGTGCCGAGCATCCGGGCGCTCCGCGAGACCGTGGCCTTCCCCCACCGCATGCACCTGGGCGCCGGCTGGTTCGTGAACGCCGCAGACGGACAGGCGAAGCCGAGCGCCGACCAGCCCTGGCACTCCCTCCACCGCGCCGCGGTGCGCGCCGGCGACCTCGACGCGCAGCGGTTCGCCGCCTCCCATCGGCGTCCGGATTCGCCAGCGGTCGTCGAGGCCGAGGGGCTCGGCCGGGTACTGCGCGGCATGACGGATGCGGCCTGGCTGCAGGCGAGGGCGTCAACTCCCCCGACGCCCGCCGCGACCTGGCTCCCGTCCACCCAGATGCTCGTCGCCCGCGAGCGCGACAGCTCGTCCTCTGGGTTGTCTGTCGCAGTCAAGGGCGGGCACAACAACGAGCACCACAACCACAACGACGTCGGCAGCTTCCTCGTCGCCTCCGACGGGGTGCCCGTCATCGTCGACGCCGGTCGCCCGAGCTACGACGCCCGCACCTTCAGCGAGCGCCGCTACGAGCTGTGGCCGATGCAGAGCGAGTGGCACAACGTGCCGTTCGTCGCCGGGCGCGGCCAGCCGACGGGCCGCGAGCATGCCGCCACCGTCATCGACGTGCAGACGGGGGATGCCCCCTCGCTCGAGCTGGAGCTCGCCGGCGCCTACGACGTCGCCGAGCTCGAGTCCTGGCGCCGCGAGGTGCGCCTCGACCGCGAGCGTGCCGAGGTCCGCATCCACGACGCCTGGCGCTTCGCGCAGCCCGGCCCTGCGCCGGCCGCTGCGGCGGCCGCCCCGTCCCCCGCACCCCACGCGGGCCCCGCTCTCGCCGCGCCCGCCGAGCCCTCCGCGCCCGCAAAGTTGTGGCCAAACGCGATCGCCCGCGACACGAACCGCACTTCGCCACAACTCTCCGCCGCGGAAGCCGCATCCGCGCCGGCCGCGCTGGCCCAACCAGCGACCCACGCACCCACACCCGCCACATC
>NZ_PSTU01000006.1:0-55140 GCF_002931215.1 Pseudoclavibacter sp. Z016 | reverse complement strand
GGACAGGACGGGACGGGACAGGACAGGACAGGACGGGACAGGACGGGACGGGACGGGACAGGACAGGACGGGACGGGACGGGACGGCTCTCCACCCGCCCGGGCGTCGGCCAGCTTGCGTGACGGATGCACCGCAGCACGTCCACCGGGTCCCACCGGGCGGCATCCATCCCGCAAGCTGGCCATGACAGCCACTGACCAAAAAACGCTGCCTGCGTCTTCACCCCCGGCGAGCTCTCGCAGGGTGAAGACGCAGGCAGCGTTCGCCGGGGCGGCAGGCCGCCGCTGGAAGTGCTAGCTCTCGATGATGTCGATCTCGTGCAGCTCGGAGGCGCCGATCGCGTCGCGCAGCTTCGCGAGCAGCTCGTCGCTCGCGGGCTCGTCGATCGTGAGCACGGAGAGGGCCTGGCCGCCCTCTTCATCGCGCGCGATCTGCATGCCGGCGATGTTCACACCGGCGTCGCCGAGCGCGGCACCGTAGACGGCGACGACGCCGGGGCGGTCGCTGTAGACCATCACGAGGTGGTGGTTCGCGAGCGGCACTTCGATGCTGTATCCGTTGATGCCGACGAGCTTCTCGATCTGCTTCGGGCCGGTGAGCGTGCCGGAGACGGAGACCGTCTTGCCGTCGCTGAGCGTCGCGCGGAGGGTAAGCACGTTGCGGTACTCGTCGCTGTCCTCATCCGCGTTCATGCGAACCTCGAGGCCGCGCTCCTCCGCGAGGAGCGGCGCGTTCACGTAGGAGACCTGCTCGGTAACCATGTTCGTGAAGAAGCCCTTGAGCGCGGCGAGACGCAGCGCCTTGATCTCGTAGCGTGCGAGCTCGCCGTGCACCTCGATGTCGAACGCCACCGGGGAGGCGCCGATGAGGCCCTGCAGGAACTGGCCGAGCTTCTCCATGAGCGGGATGCCGGGGCGCACGTACTCGTCGATGACGCCGCCGGCGACGTTCACCGCGTCGGGCACGAGCTCGCCGGCGAGCGCTAGGCGCACGGAGCGGGCAACCGAGACGCCGGCCTTCTCCTGGGCCTCGTCGGTGGATGCGCCCAGGTGCGGCGTGAGCTGCAGGTTCGGCTGGTCGAGGAGGTCGCGGTTCGACGGCGGCTCGGTGACGAACACGTCGAGGGCGGCGCCGGCGATCTTGCCTGATTCGAGGGCGTCGCGGAGCGCGTTCTCGTCGATGATGCCGCCGCGTGAGCAGTTCACGATGCGCAGCTCGGGCTTGGCGAGCGCGAACTCCGCGTCGCCGATGAGCCCCGTCGTCTCGGGGGTGCGCGGGATGTGGATGGTGATGAAGTCGGACTGCGCCATGAGCTCTTCGAGGCTGAGGAGCTGCACGCCCAGCTGGGAGGCGCGGGCGGGCGTCACGTAGGGGTCGTAGGCGACGAGCGTCACGCCGAAGCCCTTGAGGCGGTCGACGACGAGCGTGCCGATGCGGCCGAGGCCGACGATGCCGACGGTCTTCTCGAACAGCTCGACACCCGTGTACTTCGAGCGCTTCCAGTCGCCGGCCTTCATCGACGCGTTGGCATTCGGGATGTGGCGAGCGAGCGAGATGATGTGGCCGACCGCGAGCTCGGCGGCCGACGTGATGTTCGAGGTGGGCGCGTTGACGACCATGACGCCGGCCTTCGTGGCGGCTGGCGTGTCGACGTTGTCGAGGCCGACGCCGGCGCGCGCGATGATCTTCAGGTTCGGGGCTGCGGCGATCGCCTCGGCGTCGACCTGGGTCGCGCTGCGCACCAGGATGGCGTTGGCCTCGGCGAGTGCCTCGAGGAGCGCGGCACGGTCGGTGCCGTCGACCTGGCGGACTTCGAAGTCGGGACCGAGCGCATCCACGGTTGCGGGGGAAAGCTGCTCGGCAAGCAGAACGACGGGCTTTGACACGTGAAGAATCCTCCAGTGGAGACAGGGAGTCTGCGGGCGCAGGCCGAACCGATCCTATCGCGGGGCGCGCCAGCGGCCCGCGCCGCCGTAACACGCGGCCCCTGGCATGCGCAGAAGGGCCGGCCCCGAGCGGATGCTCTGGGCCGGCCCCGTGCAGTTCAGGACTGCGGACGGCTGGTGACGCTTAGCGCGCGACCTGTCCGTCGACGTAGTCGCTGTCGGTCTGCTTCCAGGCGAAGAGCTTGCGCAGCTCCTGGCCGGTCTTCTCGATGGGGTGCGACTCGCCCTTCTTGCGGAACTCGGCGAACTCGACGCCGCCGTTGTCCTGGTCGTCGATGAAGCGCTTCGCGAAGGCGCCGGACTGGATGTCGGCGAGAACGGCCTGCATGTTCTCCTTGACGCTCGGGTCGATGACGCGCGGGCCGGAGACGTAGTCGCCGAACTCCGCCGTGTCGGAGACCGACCAGCGCTGCTTGGCGATGCCGCCCTCCCAGATGAGGTCGACGATGAGCTTCAGCTCGTGGAGCACCTCGAAGTAGGCGATCTCGGGCTGGTAGCCAGCCTCGGTGAGCGTCTCGAAGCCGTACTGGATGAGCTGCGACGTGCCGCCGCAGAGCACAGCCTGCTCGCCGAAGAGGTCGGTCTCGGTCTCCTCCGTGAAGGTCGTCTTGATGACGCCGGCACGGGTTCCGCCGATGGCGGCTGCGTAGGAGAGCGCGGTCGCCCAGGCGGTGCCCGACGCGTCGTTCTCGACGGCGATGATGTCCGGGATGCCGCGGCCTGCGACGAACTCGCGGCGCACCGTGTGGCCGGGGGCCTTCGGGGCGACGAGGATCACGTCGACGCCCTCGGGGGCGTCGATGTAGCCGAAGCGGATGTTGAAGCCGTGGGCGAACGCGAGCGTCTTGCCCTCGGTGAGCTTGTCCTTGACGCTGTCCGTGTAGATGGAGCGCTGGTGCTGGTCGGGGGCGAGGATCATGATGACGTCGGCCCACTCGGCTGCATCCGCAACGTTGAGGACCTCGAAGCCATCTTCCTGAGCCTTGGGGGCCGACTTGGAGCCGTCCTTCAGGCCGATCTTGACCTCGACGCCGGAGTCGCGAAGGTTCTGCGCGTGGGCGTGGCCCTGCGAGCCGTAGCCGACGACGGCTACCTTCTTGCTCTGGATGATGCTCAGGTCTGCGTCGGTGTCATACAGGATTTCAGCCACTTGTGTGCTCCTTGATTGTTGGCGTTCTGGCGTTTGGGTGGTGCTGAGCGGATGCGCGCGACGCGAGGGTCAGCGCGCGACCCGCTCGGTCATGGATTTGGCGCCGCGCCCGACGGCCACGAGGCCCGACTGGACGATCTCGCGGATGCCGTACGGCTCGAGCACGCGCAGGAATGCCTGCACCTTGCCCGTGTCGCCCGTGGTCTCGATGACAAGCGCATCCGTCGCCACGTCGACGACGCGGGCCCGGAACAGGTTGACGGCTTCGATGACCTGCGAGCGCGTCGTCGCATCGACCTTGACCTTCACGAGGAGGTGCTCGCGCTGCACGGAGGCGTCGTATTCGAGCTCGACGATCTTGATGACGTTGATGAGCTTGTTGAGCTGCTTGGTCACCTGCTCGAGCGGGAATTCCTCGACGTCCACGACGACCGTGATGCGCGAGAGCCCTTCGACCTCGCTCGTGCCGACGGCGAGCGACTCGATGTTGAAGCCTCGGCGGGCGAACAGCCCGGCGACGCGCGTCAGGAGGCCCGGCTTGTCCTCGACGAGGAGGGAAAGTACGTGCTTCGACATGTTCTACTCCCCCTCGAAGGTCGGGCTGTGTTCCTTGGCGTACTGGACGAAGCTGTTCGAGACGCCCTGCGGCACCATCGGCCACACCATGGCGTCGGCGCTCACGACGAAGTCGATGACGACGCTGCGGTCGTTGGTCTCGAGGGCGAGCTTGATCGCGGCGTCGATCTCCTCCTCCTTCGTGACGCGGATGCCGAGCGCCCCGTAGGCGTCGGCGAGCTTCACGAAGTCAGGGATGCGGACCGTCTCGTGCCCCGTGTTGAGGTCGGTGTTCGAGTGGCGTCCGTCGTAGAAGAGCGTCTGCCACTGTCGCACCATGCCGAGCGAAGAGTTGTTGATGATCGCGACCTTGATGGGGATGTCGTTGATCGCGCAGGTCGCGAGTTCCTGGTTGGTCATCTGGAAGCATCCGTCGCCGTCGATCGCCCACACCGTGCGGTGCGGTTCGGCGACCTTGGCGCCCATCGCCGCCGGGATGGCGTAGCCCATGGTGCCGGCGCCGCCGGAGTTGAGCCACGCGTTGGGGCGCTCGTACTTGACGAACTGCGCCGCCCACATCTGGTGCTGGCCGACGCCCGCCGCGTAGATGGCTTCGGGCCCGGTGAGCTCGCTGATGCGCTGGATGATGCGCTGCGGCGAGAGGAGGCCGTCGCTCGGCTCGGTGAAGCCGAGCGGGAACTCCGCCTTGAGGCCGTTGAGGTAGGTCCACCACTCCTCGAGTCGCGAGGCCTCCGCGGGAGCGTGGTCGGTGACGGCGGCGAGGAGATCGATGGCGACCTCGCGCGCGTCACCCACGATCGGCACGTCGGCCGTGCGGATCTTGGAGATCTCGGCGGGGTCGATGTCGACGTGGATGACCTTGGCGTTCGGCGCGAAGAGCGCCGACTTGCCGGTCACTCGGTCATCGAACCGGGCGCCGATCGTGATGAGCAGGTCGGCTTCCTGCAGCGAGAGCACCGCGGGTACCGTGCCGTGCATGCCGGGCATGCCGAGCATCTGCGGGTGCGAGTCGGGGAACGCGCCGCGTGCCATGAGCGTCGTGACAGCCGGCGCGCCGGTCTTCTCGACGAGGCGCTGCACTTCGGCGGACGCACCGGAGCGGACGATGCCGCCACCGAGGTAGAAGACGGGCTTCTTGGCCTGCGCGATGAGCTGCGCCGCGGCGAGGATCTGCTTGCCGTGCGCCTTCAGGACCGGGCGGTAGCCGGGCAGGTCGAGCTTCACCGGCCAGACGTACGGCGCCTTCTTCTGCTGCGCGTCCTTCGTGATGTCGACGAGCACGGGCCCGGGACGACCGGTCGACGCGATGTGGTACGCCGCGGCGATGGCCGCCGGGATCTCCTCCGGCGTGCGGACGAGGATGCTGTGCTTCGTCACCGGCATGGTGATGCCGATGATGTCGGCTTCCTGGAAGGCGTCCGTTCCCATGAGGTGCGAGAACACCTGGCCGGTGATGGCCAGCAGCGGCACCGAGTCCATGTAGGCGTCGGCGATCGCGGTGACGAGGTTCGTTGCGCCTGGGCCGCTCGTCGCGATGCAGACGCCGGTGCGGCCACTCGCCGAGGCGTAGCCCTCGGCGGCATGGCCGGCGCCCTGCTCGTGGCGAACCAGGATGTGGCGGAGCTTGGTGCTGTCGAGGAGTGGGTCGTACACCTCGATGATGGCGCCACCCGGCAGTCCGAAGACGTCCGTGACCCCGAGGTTCTCGAGGGTGCGGACGACAGCCTGGGCTCCGGTCAGCATCTCGGGCTCGTGCCCAGCGGAGGGTGGTGACGCCGCGGCGATGCGGGCGGCAGTTTCCTGCGTCATGAGATCCGTTCTTCTTCGTACTCGATGAGTCGAGCGCGGTCGATGAGGGATAGCCCTGAGGGCTAGCCCGTGGTCGCGCCCTCGGACGCGCTGCGAACGAGCTTCGAGTATTTCGCAAGCACGCCGCGCGTGAACTTCGGAGGGAGCGGTTCCCAGCCTTCTCGGCGGGAGGCGAGCTCAGCTTCGTCGACGAGTAGGTCGATCGAGCGAGCCGCGATGTCGACCCGAATCAGATCTCCACTGCGGACGAAAGCGATAGGACCTTGGTCGACCGCTTCCGGTGCAATGTGGCCGATGCACAGGCCGGTTGTGCCGCCTGAGAATCGTCCGTCCGTCAAGAGTAGTACATCCTTGCCGAGACCTGCGCCCTTGATGGCCGCCGTGATGGCGAGCATCTCGCGCATGCCAGGTCCGCCCTTCGGGCCCTCGTAGCGGATGACGATGACGTCGCCCGCTTCGATCTCGCCGTTCGTGAGGGCATCCATCGCGCCGCGTTCGCGCTCGAAGACACGCGCTGGGCCCTCGAACACGTCGGCGTCGAAGCCGGCCGTCTTGACGACCGCGCCCTCGGGAGCGAGGGAGCCGTGCAGCACCGTGATGCCGCCGGTCGCGTGGATGGGGTTGCTGACCGTGTGCACGACGTCGCCGTCGACGGGGTCGGGGTTGAGGTCGCGGAGGTTCTCGGCGAGCGTCTTGCCGGTCACCGTGAGCGCGTCGCCGTGCATGAGGCCCTCGTCGAGGAGCGCCTTCATGACGACGGGGATGCCGCCGTGGCGGTCGACGTCGTTCATGACGTACTTGCCGAAGGGCTTCATGTCGGCGATGTGGGGAACCTTGTCGCCGATGCGGTTGAAGTCGTGCAGGGTGACGTCGACCTGCGCCTCGCGGGCGATCGCGAGGAGGTGGAGCACGACGTTGGTCGATCCGCCGAGTGCCATCGCGATCGCGATCGCGTTCTCGAAGGCCTCCTTCGTGAGGATGTCGCCCGTCGTGATGCCCTGGCGGAGCAGGTTGACCACTGCCTCGCCGGAACGGTGGGCGAACGCGTCGCGGCGGCGGTCGGCCGATGCGGGGGCCGCCGAGCCCGGCAGGCTGAGGCCGAGGGCCTCGGCGACGGAGGCCATCGTGTTGGCCGTGTACATGCCACCGCAGGCGCCCTCGCCTGGCGCGAAGGCGCACTCGATGCGCTTCAGGTCGGACTCGGACATCTTGCCGGCCTTCGTGGCGCCGACCGCCTCGAAGGAGTCGATGATCGTGATGTCCTTCTCGGTGCCGTCCGAGAGCTTCACCCAGCCCGGCGCGATGGACCCCGCGTAGAGGAAGACGCTCGAGAGGTCGAGGCGTGCGGAAGCCATGAGCATCCCGGGGATCGACTTGTCGCATCCCGCGAGCAGGACCGTGCCGTCGAGGCGCTCGGCCATGACGACGGTCTCGACGGAGTCGGCGATGACCTCGCGCGAGACGAGCGAGAAGTGCATGCCCTCGTGGCCCATCGAGATGCCGTCGGAGACGGAGACGGTGCCGAACTGCAGCGGGTAGCCGCCGCCCGAGTGCACGCCCTCCTTCGCGCCCTGCGCGAGGCGGTTGAGGGAGAGGTTGCAGGGGGTGATCTCGTTCCACGAGGACGCGATGCCGATCTGCGGCTTGTCCCAGTCCTCGTCGCCCATGCCCACGGCGCGGAGCATGCCGCGCGACGTGGTGGCTTCGATGCCGTCGGTGACGACCCGACTGCGTGGCTTGATGTCGATTTCTGGCTCAGGCATGCCCGCCATTCTACGCCGCGGCGACGGCCGGGCAGTGCCGTCGCGACAGGCTACTTCTCGCCGTGCCCGAGGCCCTCGTGCTCGGGTGCCGGCTCTCGTTCCGGCTGGCCGGTCCGGACGGCGTGCGCCCGAGTCAGTTCGTCGTCCGTGCGGCGCTGCGCGCTCTCGACGGCGGATGCGAGCTCGTCGGCGAACAGGGGCACGTTGTCGAACTGCCTGCTGCGGTAGCCGGCTCGAGCGAGCATCGTCGCACCCGCCGGAGTCGTCAGCATCTGGAAGAACATGATCGGGATGAGGAACAGGATTGTCGGCAGGTGCGTCTGCTGGACGGCGAGGCCGATGAGCAGGAACATGAGCCCGGCAATCTGCGGCTTCGTCTGCGCGTGCATGCGCATGAGCACGTCGGAGAAGCGCATGAGGCCGACGCCCGCGGCGAGCGACAGCAGCGCGCCGAGGCCGAGGCAGATGAGGGAGATGACGTCGAGGATCTCGAGCGGCCCCTCGGTGAGGAGCCCCCCGGATGCGAGAAGCGTGTCAGAAGCGCTCACTGGCGTTCGCCTCCTGCCTGGTGACGTGCCTGGCCACTGCGACCGAGGCGATGAATGCGGTCATCGCGAGCGCGAGGACCAGCGGGAGGGTGTCCGTGTGTCCGCGGATGATCATGTCGGCGACGAGCACGCAGATGAGGATCGTGAGGAGCGCGTCGGACGCGACCATGCGGTCGATGATGGAGGGGCCGCGGATGATGCGGATCACCGCGAGCAGCGCGGCGACCGCGAACATCGTGCCGAAGATCCAGACGAGCACGTCGACGACCATCACTTGTTCCCCTCCGGAGCCGTTGAGCGGCTGCCCGCCGCGCCCTCGACGAAGACGGGCATGTCGTGCGCGAACTGCTTGTCGCGGATGCCCTCGTGCTTCTTCTGCGCTGGCGACTGGCCGATGGGGCCGAGGCCGCGGCGCACCCGGTCTCGGTTGACTCGCCAGAGGTCGTCGCGTGTGCCCAGGGCGAGCGCGAGGCCCTCCTCGACGTCGAGCGCGAGCGCCTTGACGGACTCGACGGCCTCGTCGGTGGAGGCATCGAGCACGTGCAGGTACAGCACGGAGTGCATCCGGTCGACCTCGACCACCATGGAGCCGGGGATGAGCATGTTCACCTCGGCGGTGAGCGTGAGCACGAAGTCGCTGCGCGTGCGCAGCTGCACCGAGACCACGGAGCCGAGTGGCGGCTTCGCGGGCCGGAACGCGAGCCACGCGACGATGAGGGATGCGCTCACCAGGCGGTAGAGGAACTTCACGAAGAAGACGAGACTCCACCACAGGTTGAAGCGCCCCGAGAGGTCGACCGCCGGCAGGTAGAAGACCTCGACGATGATGACCGAGAAGATGATCCCGGTGACGACGCTGATGACGTCGACGTGCCCCCACAGCACCAGCCAGAACGCGACGAGCGCGAGCAGCAGCGGCAGCTGGACGAGGATGGCGTGGCGCCTCGGCTTGCGGGCGCTGACGTCTTTCACCTTCATGGCTTGAGCACCTCCCCGTTGGAGACCGAGCTGATGTACTCGGCGGGTACCAGGTCGAACGCGGCCGTCTCGGACCATTCGTAGATGGGGCCGGCGAAGACCGTGATGGCGACGCTCACGGCGACCATGGTGGTCGTCGCGATCGTCATGAGGCGCGACGAGGACTTCGTCTCGGTCACGACGGCGGACTCGGGGGTGTCGGAGATGCGCTCCGTCATGGGCGACGAGAAGTCGACGACCTGCTCCTGCGTGCGCCAGAAGCCGAGGTTCCAGACGCGGATGAGGGCGTAGAGCGTCAGGAGGCTCGTCACGGCACCCGCGCCGATGAGCACGTAGCTGAGCACGCTGCCCTCCGCCGCGCCAGCGGTGAAGAGGCCGACCTTGCCGATGAAGCCGGAGAACGGCGGGATGCCGCCGAGGTTGAGCATCGGGATGAAGAACAGCACCGCCACGAACGGCGCGCGCTTGAGCATCCCGCCCAGGTGCGTGAGCGAGGACGAGCCCGCGATGCGCTCGATGAGCCCCGTGACGAGGAACAGCGCCGTCTGCACGATGATGTGGTGGACGATGTAGAACACCGTCGCGGCGTCACCGAGCTCCGTGCCGAGCGCGACGCCGAAGATCATGTAGCCGATGTGGCTGACGAGCGTGAACGACAGCATTCGTCGGATGCCCGCCTGCGCCACGGCGCCGAGGATGCCGACGACCATCGTCAGCAGCGCTATGACCATGAGCAGCACGGAGATGTCGTTGTCCCAGAACAGCAGCGTCTCGGTGCGCAGGATGGCGTACACGCCCACCTTGGTGAGCAGGCCCGCGAACACGGCCGTAACCGGTGCTGGCGCCGACGGGTACGAGTCCGGCAGCCAGAAGGACAGTGGGAAGAGCGCCGCCTTGATGGCGAACGCGATGAGGAGCGGCATGTGCAGCATGAGCTGCACGTCCTGCGGCAGCTCGGCCATCCGCACGGCGATCTCCGCGAAGTTCACGGTGCCGACTGCGCCGTAGATGAGGGCGATCGAGCCGAGGAAGATGAACGAGGACACGAGGCTGACGACGATGTACGTCACGCCCGCCTTGATGCGCTCCGTCGTGCCGCCGAGCGTGATGAGCACGAAGCTCGACACGAGGAGGATCTCGAAGCCCACGAACATGTTGAAGAGGTCGCCGGCGATGAACGCGTTGTAGACGCCTGCCGCCAGCACGAGGTAGGTGGGGTAGAAGATGGAGACGGGTGTCTCGTCGTCGCCGTCCGCTGCGCCCTGTCCGATGGAGAACGCCATGACGGCGAGCAGCACGATGCTCGTGACGAGCACGAGCATCGCCGACAGCTGGTCGACGACCAGCGAGATGCCGAAGGGGGCGAGCCAGCCGCCGCCCTGCACGACCAGCGCCTCACCCGAGGTGTTGACGGCCACGAGCAGGCCGATGCTCACGACGAGTGCGAGCACGAGCGTCGCCTGGGCCAGGAAGATCTGGAGGCGTGCCGCGCGAGCCGCGGTCAGCGTGAGGGCCGCTCCGATGAGCGGCACGAGCACGATGAGGGGAACGAGCCAGGTCATGAGCGGTCCCCCTTCCCTGCGTCGTCGTGCGGTTCGGCGTGGTCGTCGGCGCCGGAGTCGAGTCCGACCTCGCGAGCACCGTCGGGCTGCGAGCCCTGTTCGGCTTCCGCATCCTGCTCACCGGCCCGGAACTCCTCGAGTTCCTCGTGCCGGTTGCTCGGCTCGGTGGCCTTGAGCGATGCCTCGGCGAAGCTGTCCTTGCCCGAGCCGGGTTTCGGCCCCTCGCCCATGTTGATGCGGGCGGTCGAGACCGCCGCTTCCGCGTACTCCCCGAACTCCGTGTCGCCCGAGTCGTCCTCGTCGAACTCCTCGTCGTCCTGAGACAGGTCGGCCGTGCGCATCGCGATGTCCTCTTCGTCGTCGCTCACGGTGTCGGCCTGCGCCAGGCGCCACGAGCGGTAGATGAGGGCGAGCATGAAGGCCGTCACGCCGAAGGTGATGACGATGGCCGTGAGGATGAAGGCCTGTGGGATCGGGTCGGAGTAGTCCTCCGGCGCGACATCAGGGTCGTAGATGGGGGCGAGGCCGAAGCTGCCCGACATGAAGAAGAGCAGGATGTTCGTGGCGTTGCCGACGAGCAGGATCCCGAGGAGCATGCGCGTGAGGCTGCGCTCGAGGAGCAGGTAGACGCCGCACGTGTAGAGCGCGGCCATGCCGACGAGGAGCACGAGGGACAGGGTCATGAGCGGGTCACCTCCTCGGATTCGACGGGTTCGATATCTGACTGAACGGCTTCGACCTCTTCGTTGACGCGGGCGAGCGCCCCCGTGTTGTAGCCCGTCTCGCCACCGTCCGGGGTCTCGCCCTGGAGGCCGTCGTGCTCGGCAGCCGAGTCGGAGTCGGGGGACGCATCCTGTTCGATCTGCAGGTCGATCTCCGAGCCGAGGGAGCGCAGGATGTCGATGACCAGCGCGATGACGATGAGGTAGACGCCGATGTCGAAGACGGTCGACGTGACGAAGACGAACTGGCCGATGCCGGGGATGTCCTGGTCGATCCACGAGGAGGTGAAGGGTGCCTGGCCGAAGAAGA
Organism: Pseudoclavibacter sp. Z016; assembly: GCF_002931215.1. Classification (NCBI taxonomy): domain Bacteria; kingdom Bacillati; phylum Actinomycetota; class Actinomycetes; order Micrococcales; family Microbacteriaceae; genus Pseudoclavibacter; species Pseudoclavibacter sp. Z016. The sequence continues at coordinate 43,776 of NZ_PSTU01000006.1, read as the reverse complement.
TCGGCACGAGCGCCGTGAGCGTCGCGAGCAGGAACCCGATGCCGAGCAGCCGACCCGCATCCACCTTCACTGCCTCATCGAGTTCGGCCCTGCCGCCGGCCAGGTAGCGCGCGGCGAGCGCGAGGCTCGCGACGGCACCGCCCGCGAAGCCGCCACCTGGGGTGTTGTGGCCGGTGAAGAGGAGGAAGAGGGACGCGATGAGGAGCGCGTGGAACACGAGCCGCACGACGACCTCGAGGATGATCGAGCGGTTGTTCGGGGCCAGCGACTTCCCGGCGATGAGCCAGACCTTGCGGCGCTCCCCCTGCAGCTTGTCTGCCTTGCCGAGCTTCTGGCCGGCGGCGCTCACTGCCGCGAGGTCGATGGGCTCGGTGACGGGGCGGGAGGCGCGCAGGAAGCGCGGGCCGCGGGCGGCGTCCACGCGCGAGCGGCCGCGGTTGTTGAGGTAGACGAGGCTCGCGACGCCCGTGGCGGCGGCGATGAGCACGGAGAGCTCCCCCATCGTGTCCCAGCCGCGGATGTCGACGAGCGTGACGTTGACGATGTTCGAGCCGTGCCCGCCCTTGAAGGCGAACTCGGGGAAGAACAGCGAGTCGGGGGAAGCCTGGCGGGAGGCGAGCGCGATCCAGGCGACGATGGCCATGACGATCCCGACGGAGCCGCCGATGAGCCAGCGCAGCCACGACGGCGGGTTCTTGAGCGCCTTGCCGTGGCGTGCCGGGAGCCGGCGCAGCACGAGGACGAACACGACGAGCGTGATGGTCTCGATGAGCGCCTGCGTGATCGCGAGGTCCGGGGCGCCGGAGAGCGCGAACAGCCCCGCCATGCCGTAGCCGGTGACGCCCACGAGGATGACGCCCTGGAAGCGCTTCTCCGAGCTCGTCACGAAGAACGCGGCGAGGATCATGATCAGGATGATCGCGATCTCCTGCCAGCGGATCTCGGTCTCGAACGCGGGCACCGGGGTGTCCATCGTGACGAGCGTGAAGACGGAGGCGACGACGAACATGATGAAGATCGACGCGAGGTAGAAGGGCAGCGAACCGCGCTGGGTGGTCGCGGTGGTGCGGGCGGCGATGACGTCGACGACGCGCATCGTGGTCCAGTAGCCGCGCGACGACTCGATGAGCGGCGGCACCTTCGCCTGGGCGCGGGCGACGGGCGCCCGCCAGAGGAAGAGCAGGCCACCCAGGATGAAGGTGCCGATCGTGATGAACAGCGCTGGCTCGAATCCGTGCCACAGGGCCAGGTAGTACGGCTTGGCGCCCGGCATCTCCGGCAGCGTGTCCGCGTACATCGCGAGCACGGGGTCCACGAGGCCGGAGGCGAAGCCGAGACCCAGCGAGGCGGCGACGAGGATGAGCGGGGAGAACATGAAGTCGAGGTGCTCTGGCACGTAGCGCACGCGCTCGACCTCGGGCTTCGACGTGAAGGCGCCGTAGAGGAAGCGGGCCGAGTAGGCGACCGTGAACACGGTGCCGATGATGACGCCGACAAGCGCGACCCAGCCCCACATGTTGCCTGCCTCGCCCGCCTCGAGGAGGGCCGTGAGGATGGCCTCCTTGGCCACGAACGTGAACATCGGGGGCACGCCGGCCATGGCCGCGATCGCCAGCGCTGTCATCCAGAACAGCACGGGTGCGGCCTTCGCGAGGCCGGAGAGCTTGCGGATGTCGCGGGTTCCCGTGCGGTGGTCGATCATGCCGACGATGAGGAACAGCGCGGCCTTGAAGCACGCGTGGGCGATGACCATGGCGAGGCCCGCGAGCGCCGCGTCCCGCGTGCCGAAAGCGACGACGATGGTCATGAAGCCGAGCTGGCTGACGGTGCCGTAGGCGAGGATCAGCTTGAGGTCGTGCTGGCGCAGCGAGCGCCACCCGCCGATGAGCATCGTCGCGATGCCGATCGTGACGAGCACCTCGCGCCAGCCGGGCATCTCCGCGTAGCCGGGTGCGAGGCGCGCGATGAGGTAGATGCCGGCCTTCACCATGGCCGCGGCGTGCAGGTACGCGCTCACCGGGGTGGGCGCGGCCATCGCGGCGGGGAGCCAGAAGTGGAACGGCGCGAGGGCAGACTTCGTGACGGCGCCCGCGAGCACGAGCATGATGGCCGTGATGGTGAAGCCGTCGAACTCGGGCGGGTTCGCGATGATCCCGGACAGCAGCGATGTGCCGGTCGAGGCGTGCAGCATGACGAGGCCGACGAGCATGGCGAGGCCGCCGAGCGTCGTGACGAGCAGCGCCTGCATGGCGGCACCGCGGCTCGCGCGCTTCGACGAGTAGTGCCCGATGAGCAGGAAGGAGAGCACGCTCGTCGCTTCCCAGAAGATGAAGAGGAGGTAGATGTCGTCGGCGAGCACGAGGCCGAACATGACGCCGGCGAAGGCGAGCAGCACCGCGGCGAAGCGGCCGATGTCGGGCTCGTCCGGCTTGAAGTACCGGCCGCAGTAGACGAGCACCAGCGAGCCGATGCCCGTGACGATGAGCGTCATGACCCAGGCGAGCACGTCCATCCGCATGGCGATGGCGATGTCGATCTGCGGGATCCAGGGGATGCTCTCGACGAGCACCTCGCCGCTCAGGATGCGCGGACCGAGCAGCGCGGTCCAGACGAAGGCTACGGCGGGGATGGCGGCGGCGACGAGGAACGTCACGTTCCGAAGCCACCTGTGGAGCACCGGAATGAGGATGCTCGCGCCGAGGAAGATAGCCAGGAACGCGATCATTCGGCCTCCTGGAGCTCATGCAGCGGTGTGGACAGATTTATTTTACCTGGCAGTTGACTGCGTGTGTGCCGAATGCCGTTCTCGGTAGCGTGTGTGCATGCAGCTCTCACCGCCAGGACTCCAGCCCACGGCGACTCAGGCGCGTGCTCTCGCGCCGGATGCGGCTCGAGGTTTCGCCCTCCTCTTCATCGCGATCGCGAACCTCACCGTGTACCTGTACGGCAGGGAACAGGGCATCCTGTTCCGCCCGCTGGACCCCGGCGTCGGCGACCGCATCGCCGATGTCCTCGGTGCGCTCTTCATCGACAACCGCAGCTTCCCCCTCTTCTCGCTGCTGTTCGCGTACGGCTTACATCAGCTCGTCACCCGCGAGGAGCGCAGGGGCACGCCGTGGCCGGTGGTGCGCGGGCTCCTCGCGAAGCGCAACACGTGGCTGTTCGTGTTCGGTGCACTCCACGGGCTCCTCCTCTTCATGGGCGACATCATGCACACGTACGCCCTCGCAGGCTTCGTCCTCATCCTGCTGATGCGCTCACCGAGCTGGGTACTCTGGCTCGTCTTCGGCATCACCGCCCCGCTCGCCATCGCGTTCGGCAGCGGCGACGGGGCTGCGGCGTCCGGGCTCAGCGAGATGGAGACGGGGGCTGTCGTCCAGATGCCGTCGGTCCTGAGCGAGACGTTCCTGGATGCGCAGGCCGCGCGGGTGGGCGAGTTCCTGCCGTTCCTGGCGTTCGCGCCGCTCACGGTGCTCGGAGTCCTCCCACCCATGATGCTCGGCCTCATCATGGCGAGGCACAAGCTCCTCGAACGCCCGTGGGAGCACGCTCGCACCGTGCGCCTCATCGCGACGGCCGGCATCGCGGCGGCCGTCATCGGCGGGATCCCGTTCGCCCTGGGGCTCGCGTTCGGCTTCGAGCCTGGCCCGGTGTGGTTCCTGGCCGGGTCGCTGCACTCCGCCACCGGCATCCTGGCCGGGGCTGGCTACGCGGCGCTCTTCGCCCTCATCGTCGCCCGCAGCCAGCGGGCCGGGACCGCGCCCGGCCCCATCGTCGGGGCACTGACCGCCCTCGGGCGCCGCTCCATGTCCGGCTACCTGGCACAGTCCGTCATCTTCCTGCTCCTCATGCCCGCCTGGTCGCTCGGTCTGGGCGGCACGGTCGGCACCGGTGGCGCGTTCCTCATCGGGGCCGGCGCGTGGCTCGTGACGCTCCTCGGCGCCGTCCTGCTCGAGCGGGCAGGCAAGCCGGGACCGGCCGAGTGGGCCATCCGCAGACTCAGCTACGGCAAGCCTCCCGCGAGCGCCGCACAGTCCCCGCACAGCTGACGCCAGCTGCGGTCGTACGATGAGCCGCATGCAGACGAAGAGGCTCTACCGCGAAGGAAAGCGAGTCGAGGGTGAGCATTCGCTGACGGCCCTCGCCGAGCACCGAGCATCCGCGAACTGCACCGCCTGGGTCGACCTGACGCTCGACGAGGAGGGTGCCCTCGACGAGCTGGCGACGCTCCTCGATCTGCACCAGCTCGCGGTCGAGGACGCACGGTCCCACCTCGAGCGGCCTCGGCTCGCCAGATTCGACTCGCACCTCCTGCTGACGCTCTCGGCGTCGGAGTGCGACGAGGAGGGCACCGTCGAGATCTCGCGGCTGACGGCCTTCATCCTGCCCGGCATCCTCATCACCGTGCACGAGGATCGCTTCCCCATCGACGCGGTCGCGACGCGGCTCGACGACAACGAGGAGCTCTCCACCTACGGGGTCCCGTGGCTCGTGTGGGCGCTGCTCGACATCGTCGTCGACAGCCACACCGACTCGGTCGAGCGGCTCGACGAGGTCATCGAGGCGCTCAGCGACGGCCTCTTCAGCGAACGGCCCGACACCAGCGAGGTGCAGCGGCGCGCATTCACCCTGCGCCGCAGCGTCTCCAAGCTGCGCCACGCGACGCTCCCCCTCAAGGAGGTCATCACCCTCCTCATCCACCAGGGAGAGGAGGAGGTGGCGCCGGAGCTGCACCCCTACTTCGCCGACGTCGGAGACCATGCCGGCCTTGCCGCCGACTGGTCGGAGACGCTCGCCGACCACATCTCGACGGCCATCGAGACCAGCATCGCCCTGCAGGGCAACAAGATGAACGAGATCATGAAGAAGGTCACGGGCTGGGCGGCGATCATCGCCGTCCCGACAGCCATCACGGGCTTCTTCGGCATGAACGTCGACTTCCCCGGCCACGACCAGGTCGAGGGCCTCATCGCGTCCATCACCCTCGTCATCGGCTCCTCCGTCGTGCTCTACATCGTGTTCAAGAGGCGCGACTGGCTGTAAGCGCGACTGCGAGCAGACAGACCTGTGGGGTGTGCATCCGGTTCTCGCGAAACGGATGCACACCCCACAGGTCTGCGTGCGCGGGCCGCCCCAGCCGACCGCGCCGAGCGGCCTACGCGGTCGCGCGCTCCTGGTCGATGACCTGCGCGCTCTTCGCGTCACGGGAGTGGTCGGTCGAGCCGTGCACGTCCTCGTTCATGGTCGCCTCGTCGAAGGGGGCGCCTCCGCTGAGCACGAGGTCGACGCGCTGCTTGTCGATCTCCTTCGTCCACGTTCCGACGAGCACCGTCGCGACGGCGTTGCCCGTGAAGTTCGTGAGGGCACGGGCCTCCGACATGAAGCGGTCGATGCCGACGATCACGCCGACGCCATCCACGAGGTCGGGGCGGTGAGCCTGCAGGCCGCCTGCGAGCGTCGCGAGGCCAGCACCGGTCACACCGGCGGCGCCCTTCGAGGCGATCATCATGAAGACCAGCAGCGACACCTGCTCGCCGATCGAGAGCGGCGTGCCCATCGCGCTGGCGATGAACAGCGACGCCATCGTCAGGTAGATGGCCGTTCCGTCCAGGTTGAAGGAGTAACCGGTCGGGATCGTGATGCCGGCGACCGACTTCGAGACGCCGACGTGCTCCATCTTCGCGATGAGGCGGGGCAGCGCGACCTCGCTCGACGACGTCGACACGATGAGGAGGTACTCGCGGCCGAGGAACTTCATGAGCTTGAAGATGTTGACGCGGGCCACGAGCCACAGCAGCGAGCCGAGCACCACGACGATGAACAGCGCGCACGTGATGTAGAAGGCGATCATGAGCGTGCCGAGCGCGATGACCGCGTCGATGCCCGTCGCCCCCACGACCGCGGCGATGGCGCCGAACGCGCCGACCGGGGCAACCCACATGATCATGCCGAGCACGCGGAAGACGAGCGCCTGGATCTGCGCGATCGCGTCGATGATGGGCGCCGCCTTCGTGCCCATCTTCTGCAGGCCGAAGCCGAGCAGCAGTGCCACGAACAGCACCTGCAGGATGCTGCCGTCGGTCAGCGATGAGAACAGCGACGTCGGGATGATGCCGAGGAGGAAGTCGGCCGTTCCCTCGCTCTTCGCCGCATCCGCCTCGTACGACGCGCTGGCGATGTTGAGGCCCTCACCCGGGTGGATGAAGTTGCCGACGACCATGCCGATGCCGAGCGCGAAGGTCGACATCGTGATGAAGTAGAGGAGCGCGAGCCCACCCACCTTGCCGACCGTCGCGGCCTTCGCGATGGAGCCGACGCCGAGCACGATCGTGCAGAAGATGATCGGGGCGATCATCATCTTGATGAGGGCGACGAACGCCTCCCCGACGGGCTTGAGCGCCTTCCCGAACTCCGGGAGGACGAGACCGACCGTGATGCCCGCGAGCACCGCGATGATGACGGCGATGTAGAGCCAGTGCGTCTTGTCGATGCCGCGCTTGCGCGGAGCCTTCTGGTCCTGAGATGTGAGCGCCATTGCTGTCTTCTCTCCTTTGAGATCCGACGCGAGCTGCGTCGGGAACGATGGATCGAGCATCCGCTCCCCCACATGACCGCCGCGACTTGCGTTCATACTGTTCTCACCGCCGGCGGTGCAGTGCAGCGCCGGGAGAAGCGACGACCGTGAGGAGGAGCGCCATGCGATTCGCAAGCTGGAGCGTCGCGACGCGCCTCTTCGTGCTGCAGTTCGTCGCCATCCTCGTGCTCACCGGCATCGGCGTGGCGATCGTGTGGGCGGATGCCAGACGCGAAGCCGAAGACGACGCCGCGCTGCGCAGCCTCGCCGTCGCCGAGACCATCGCCCACGACCCGTTCGTCGTGGAGCAGCTCGAGACCGCCGCCCCGAGCAGCACCCTGCAGCCCTACGCGATCTCCATCTCCGACTCCACCGGCGTCGACTTCATCACGATCATGGACACGGACGGGGTGCGCATCACGCACCGCAACCCCGAGGAGATCGGCCGCCCGTTCCAGGGCAACATCGACGCTGCACTCGCCGGCTCCACCTTCACGGAGACCTACACGGGCACCCTCGGCCCCTCGGTGCGCGCCGTCGCCCCCATCTGGGACGACGGCGAGGTCGTCGCCCTCGTCTCCGCGGGCGTCACCGTGTCGAACGCGCACGTCGCGACCGGGTCCCGTATCGCGCTCATCCTCTGGTCCGCGCTCGGCGCGCTGCTCATCGGCGGGGCTGGCGCCTGGGCGCTCAGCCGCTATCTTCGCCGCGTGACCGACAATCGCGGCCCGGAGGACCTCGCGCGGATGTTCGCCTACTACGAGGGGGTGCTGCGCTCCATCGACGAGGGCCTGGTTCTCATCGACACGAAGGGCAGGATCGCGCTCACGAACGTGAAGGCCGCCGAGTACCTCGGCCTGCCGCCCTTCGACGAGCACGCCGCGCCGATCCCGGTGCGCGACCTGGAGGCACCCGAGATCCTCCGCGAGGTGATGCTGCGCGGCGAGGCCGTCGTCGACGAGATCGTGGTGACGGAGCGCCACGTGCTCGTCGTGAACGGCGAGGCGGTCGTGACGCGCGGCCCCGGCCACGACGCTCCCCGGTTCGCGGGCACCGTCGTCACGCTGCGCGACCATTCCCGCATCGAGGAGCTGAGCGGCGAGCTCGAGACCTCCCAGACCCTCGCCGCGGCGCTCCGCTCGCAGGCGCACGAGTTCGCGAATCGACTCCACACCATCATCGCCCTCATCGAGCTCGGGCAGCCGGAGGAGGCGATGCGCCTCGCCAGCTCGACCCTCGGAGTCAGCCAGGAGCTGGCCGACCGCCTCGTGCGCGCCGTCGAGGACCCGGTGCTCGTCGCCCTGCTCCTCGGCAAGTCGGCGCAGGCCGACGAGATGGACGTGCGCTTCGAGCTGCACCTGCCGGAGCGGGTCCCCGCGAGCGCCTCGGCTCGCGACCTCATCACGATCGTCGGCAACCTCGTCGACAACGCGCTCGAGGCGGCCCGGACGACGCCCTCCCCCGCCGTGCGGGTGCTCGTCGAGGAACTCGACGGGGAGGTGCTCATCGAGGTGAGCGACAGCGGAGAGGGACCTGACCCGGACTTCCTCAGCCGCATCTTCGAATTCGGCGTCTCCGGCAAACCCGGCAAGGGCCGAGGCGTCGGGCTCGCGCTCGTCCGCCAGGCCGTGCGCAGGTCCGGGGGAAGCATCGACGTCGAGGGGTCCGCGTTCACGGTCTGCCTGCCGCTGCGCGAGCAGCCGGAGGCCCGAGCAGAGGGCACGGTGACCGAGACCGGGCACGGCGTGCCGCGAATCCACGTGCCCGCGGGCACCCGAGGCGCCACCTCGCGCAGTGCAGGAGCGTCGGATGACCGCTGACGAACGCTCGCCGCGAGACCTGCATGTGCTCGTCGTCGACGACGAGCCCATGACCGCACGAGCGCACGCCTCCTATGTCGACCGGCTCGCCGGCTTCACGACGGTCGGCGTCGTCGGCACGGCGTCCGCCGCGATCCTCGCCGTCCGGGCGTCGGGCAACGGTCATGCTGCTCGCATCGACGTCGTCCTCCTCGACATCAACATGCCGGATGCGACCGGCATCGACGTGGCCCGCAAGCTTCGGGCCGAGGGGCACGACGTCGACATCATCGCGGTCACCGCCGTCCGCGAGGCCGCGACCGTCAAGCAGGCGGTGTCGCTCGGCATCGCCCACTACCTGCTGAAGCCCTTCACCTTCCAGACCTTCGCGGAGAAGCTCGAGGCGCTCCGCGAATACCGTGCAGGCCTCTTCGACCACGTCGTCTCGAGCCAGGACGAGGTCGACCAGACCCTCGCGGCCCTCCGGCACGCCGCACCGCAGTCGAGCCTTCCCAAAGGACTGACCAGCGAGACCCTCACGGGCGTCATCGCCGCCCTCCGCGGCCTCGACGCCGGCAGTGGCATCTCCGCCAAGGAGCTCTCCGAGCAGCTCGCCCTCTCCCGAGTCACTGCCCGCCGCTACCTGGAGCACCTCGTCGACACGGCAGCCGCCGAGCGCACGCCGAGGTACGGCACACCCGGTCGACCGGAACTCGAGTACCGGCTCTCCTGAGCCGGGCCGGGCTCCGTCACCTTTCGGACAGACGGGAGGAGTAATCTCCGGAAAATGATCACCGTCGGCATGAGCACCTCCTGCACGTTCCCGAAGTCTGTCGAGACCTCGTTCCAGATAGCTCGCGACGCGGGCTTCGACGGTATGGAGATCATGATCTCGACGGACCAGACGTCACGAAGCGTGGATGCGCTGAAGCGGCTCATCGACAAGTACCAGCTCCCGGTGCTGGCCGTGCACGCACCCGTTCTGCTCTTCACGCAGTTCGTGTGGGGCCGCGACCAGCGCACGAAGCTCCAGCGCTCCGCCGAGCTCGCCCGCGACATCGGCGCCTCCACGGTTGTCGTGCACCCGCCGTTCCGGTGGCAGTCGGGATACGCGGAGAACTTCCTCGGCATCGTCCGCGAGATCAACGAGGACACCGGCACCGAGATCGCCGTCGAGAACATGTTCCCGTGGAAGGTGTCCGGCCGGGCGCTGCAGGCCTACAAGCCGGGCATCGACCCAGTCGACATGGACTGCGACGCCATCACGCTCGACTTCTCGCACGCCGCGCTCTCCGGCCGCGACTCCCTGCAGATGGCGAAGGCGGCCGGCGACCGGCTGCGGCACATCCACCTCTGCGACGGACAGGCGCCCGAGGCGAACGACAAGCTCTTCGACGAGCACCTCGCGCCCGGCGAGGGCGGGCAGCCCGTGGCCGAGACTCTCCAGTACCTCGCGTCGATCGGCTGGTCTGGCCACGTGGTCGCCGAGGTGAACACGCGCAAGGCGAAGAACGAGCCGGACCGCCTGCGCATGCTGCGCGAGACGGTCGCGTTCGCGCACGAGCACCTGCAGCTCGGCCGCCCCGTCTCCGACACCGTCTAGGCCCGGTCGCCTCCCGCACTCGGTTCTCGGGATGGCTTGCACGACTTCGGATGGCTTGCGGGCCATCCCGAGGCGAGAAAGCCATCCAGAGACCTGCAGTGGTGAGGCGAGGCCGGGCCGGCCGAGCCGGGGCTACACGGTGACGGGCTCGCGTCGGCTCGCCGTGAGTCCAGCCACGAGCGACGGCTTCGAGCGCCGCCTGCGGCCGATGACCAGGCTGGCGGCCCCGAAGGCGACGGCGGCGATGACGAGCATGCCGACAGCGGCCATGACGACTCCGGATGCGGTGCCGCCCGAGTAGGCGAGCTGCAGCCCAGCGGCGAGGTGCGTGCCGGGGAGCAGCCCCGACAGCATCTCGACGAAGGGCGACTTCAGCTCGAGCGGCACGAGACCGCGCATGGCGAGCACCTGGATGCTCAGCAGGCCCATGGATGCCACGGCCGCGGCACGCCTGCCCCAGAGCGTCGTGAAGAGCAGGTGCACCCCGATGAGGGCGAGCGCGCAGAGCGCTCCCAGCCCGAGCGTCGCGAACGCGGCCGTGACGGGAACCCCCACGAAGCCGTGGGCGATGACCATGACGGCGAAGAGCACCGCGCCGAGCGGCAGGAGCATGCGCCTGGTCGCGTCGAGCAGGATGCGCATGTTCGAGGCCATGGAGGCGTAGGCCTCGGTCGGCACGAGGCGCCGCATGAGCGTGGTCGCGAGGGCCGTGAGCCAGAGGGCGAGCGGCAGGATGAGGGTGGTGAGGATCTCGCCGAAGCTCACTTCGTGCTGCATGGTCTGGTTCGCCTGCACGGGGTTGGCAACCACTTCGGCGAGCGCGTCGGGGTCGCCGACGGCGTTCTCGGCCTGTGCGGCGCCGTCGCTCAGGCCCGTCGAGAGCTGGCTTGCACCGGAGGTGAGCTCTCCGACGCCGTCCTGGATGGGCGCGACGCCGTCGACGAGCAGTTGCTGCCCGTCGCGGAGCTGCCCGAGCCCGGTCGCGAGCGCGCTGGCACCCGTCTCGAGCTGGGCGCCGCCGGTCACGAGCTGGGACGCGCCGCTCTCGAGTTCGTCGCCTGCCGTCGCAAGGTCGGAGGCTCCCGTCGTGAGGCTGCTTGAGCTGGCGGAGAGCTGCGTGGCCCCGGCGTTGAGCTGGTCGATGCCGTCGGCGAGCTGGACGAGGCCGGCGCCGAGCGTGGGCAGATCGGATGCGCCCTCGGTCACGGCGGTGAGCTCGCCTGTCGCGCTGTCGAGGGTCTCGACGAGGCCGTCGACGCCACCGGTCGTGCCGACGAGGCCCTTCAGCTGCGTCTCGCACTCGGTCTTGAGGGTCGGGTCGGCGAGCGCGGCGCACCAGGCGACGAGACCGTCTGTGGAGTCGTTCAGGGCGACGAGCGCTGGCCTGATCTGCTCCTGGTAGGTCGCAGTGCCTTGTGTGACGGCGCTCGAGTATCCCTCGAGCTGAGTGCCGGCGTCCTGCAGCTGCTGGCCGCCTTCGCGGAGCCCTGGCGTCTGCACGGCAAGCTTGCCGACACCGGCCGCGAGCTGGTCGGCGCCGCTCGTGTACTGCGTGACGCCCGCCGAGAGCTGGTCGACGCCCGCCGTGTACTGGCTGATGCCGCTCGAGAGCTCGCCGACTCCGGACACGTAGGTGGTCACACCGGTGGAGAGCTCGCCTGCACCGTCGGCGCTCTGCACGAGCCCGGTCGCGAGCTCGTCCTGCCCGTCGGCGAACTGGGAGAGCCCGGAGCCGAGCTGCGTGCCGCCGTCGGCGAGCTGCGAGGCGCCGTCTGCCGCGTCGCGCAGCGAGGTCGCCGTCTGACCGATGCCGTCGAAGAGCTGCACGGCGACCATCTCGGTCACCTGCGTGCCGAACTGGGCGGTGAGGGCGTCTGCGAGTCCGTTGGCGATTGCCGGGGAGAGGTAGTCGTGCGACTCGTCGGTGGTCACGTCGATCGTGGCCGGCTGCGCGCCATCATCGGCGATGCCCGTGATGCGCGCGGAGAAGTCCTCCGGGATGGTGACGACGACATACGCGGAACCGTCTTCCAGCGCTGCCTTGGCCGTGTCCGCGTTGGCGAGCTGCCAGTCGAAGCCCGTCGCGGTGTCGGGATCGGTGAGGGCGCTGACGACGAGGCGTCCGGCGATGACGGTCGTCTCCGTGCCGTCTGGCGCCGTCTGGGTCTGCAGCTGGTCGTTGTTGACGATCATCGCGGGGATCGCCGAAGTGCGTGCCTCCGCGCCGGCGAGGCCGGCGAAGTAGGCACCCGCGACGACGAGCGGCACGAGGATGGCGACGAGCAGGTTGCGCAGGCGCCTCTGGCGCAGGGCCCCGCGGTCGGCCGTGACGGCGTGGAGGACGGCGGCGCTCATGCGAGTGCTCCCTTGTGCGTGCTGGTTGCTGCTTGGGTGGATGCTGGGGTGCCGGTGGGTGCGCTCGGCTGCGCATCGAGGCGGATGCGCCCGGCGGGGCGGCGGACCTCTCCGAGGATGGCGGCGGCGTCGAGTCCGCTGGGGAGCCCGAGCACGATCGTCGTCTCCGGTGCGGCGAGGGAGCTGGCGGCGGCGAGCACGGCGGCCGCCAGGCGCGTCGTGACGTCCGGTTCTGCTCCGGGCCCGAGGTCGAGGACAAGCACTTCCGGGCCCTCGGCGAGCGCGATGCGGGCGAGCGCGACGCCTCTGGATGCTGGCCGCAGCTCGCCGAGGCTCGTCTCGGCGCTGACACGCGGCGAGCCGTCGCGCAGGCGGGCTGTGGCGGCCGAGATCTCGGCCACTCCCTGGTCGATGAGTGCCGACGGCACGGCTCCCCCGGCGGCGCCGCGCCCGAGGCGGAGGCGCTCCTCGAGGAGCGCCCCGACGGTGAGCTCCGCGGATCTGGCGTCGAGCGTCGACGCGTCGACGACGGCGACGCGCTGCATGAGCGCGCTCTCGTCTCCGGGAGTGAGGTGCCCGTGGGCGTGGGCGTGCCCGCTCACGGGGGCGATGCGTCCGGCGAGCGTCGCGGCGAGCAGCCGCCGTTCGGCGAGCTGTCCTTCGACGAGCAGCACGCCGCCGCGCTCGATGCCGCCCGTGACGGGGCGTGTCGCCGCCGAGTCGGAACCGGCGATGAGCGCGTCCATGGCGATGCCGTCTGGCTGGTCCCGCATCCATTCCGCGTTCTGCCGGTAGTGGCGAAGGTGCTCGCCCTCCACGTCGAGGTCGGGGAGGATGCGCTCGAGCCAGGTGGGCAGGGCCCACGCCCGCTTGCCGAGCATCGCCATGATGGCGGGAACGAGTGTCATGCGCACGAGGAACGCGTCGAAGAAGATCCCGGCCGCGAGGCCGAGGGCGATGGCTTTGATGACGCCGGCTCCCTCTGGCACGAAGGCGGCGAACACGAAGAACATGATGAGCGCGGCAGCCGTGACGACGCGCGCGCCGTTCGCGAAGCCGGTCTCGACCGCCTCCTTGGCGTTCCCGCCGCGAACGTACGCCTCGCGCATCCCGGAGACGAGGAAGACCTCGTAGTCCATGGCCAGCCCGAAGATGATGGCCATGAGCAGGATGGGCATGAAGCTGATGATGGGGCCGGGCACGACGTGCAGCGCGTCGGCGAACCACCCCCACTGGAAGATCGCGACGACCACTCCGAAGGCGGCGAAGACGCTCAGCAGGAAGCTCAGCGCCGCCTTGAGGGGAACGAGGATCGACCGGAACACCATCATGAGCAGGAAGAAGCTGAGCCCGACGACGACGGCGGCGAACGGCAGGAGCGCCTGGTTGAGTCGATCGGAGATGTCGAGCGCGATGGCGGTCGCACCGGTCACCGAGGTCTTCATGCCGGTCTCGGCTTCGAGCTCGTCGCCGAGGTCGCGGATCTCGCCGACGACCCTCAGCGTCTCGTCGTCGTCCGGTCCGGTCGAGGGGACGACCTGGATGATCGCGGAGTCGACGGTCAGGTTCGGCAGCGGGTCGCCGACGGTGTCGATGCCGTCGACCTGGGCGACGCGGTCGGCGATGAGCTGCAGGTCGTCGAGCAGTGTGTCGTTGTCGCCCTGCGTGATGTCGACCATCACGATGAGCGGCCCGTTGGCCCCCGGTCCGAAGTGCTCGGAGACGAGGTCGTAGCCGATGTGCGCGACGCTGTCCTCCGGCTCGGAGGCGCCGGAGGGCAGTGCGAGCTTGAGGTCGAGGGCGGGGATGGCGAGCGTGCCGAGGATGGCGACGACCGCGAGCGCGAAGGCGAGCGGCGCCCGCATGACGAGTCGCACCCACCTTCTGCCCATGGTGGGCTTCGCGTTCGCGCCGGTCTCGCGGCGGAAGGCGCGCGACCCGGCCTTGGGCCGCATCCGCTCGCCGGCGAAGCCGAGGAGGGCTGGCACGAGGGTGATGACGGCGGCCATCGCCGCGAACACCGCGGCGGCGGCGGCGACGCCCATGACGCTCAGGAACGGGATGCCGACGATCACCAGGCCGAGCAGGGCGATCATGACGGTCACGCCAGCGAAGACGACGGCGTTGCCCGCGGTGCCGACGGCCGTGGCCGTGGACTCCTCCGGGTCCATGCCGGTGGCGAGCTGCGTGCGGTGGCGGGAGACGACGAAGAGCGCGTAGTCGATGCCGACGGCGAGGCCGATCATGACCGCGAGCAGCGGGGTGGCGCTGGAGACGACCACGAACTTCGCGGCGAAGAGGATCCCGCCCATCGTCACACCGACCCCGACGATCGCGGAGGCGAGCGGGAGACCTGCGGCGAGCACCGACCCGAAGGCGACGAACAGCACGATGGCCGCGAACACCACGCCGATGACCTCGGTCGGGGTGAGGCCGTACTCGAGGTTCTGGAAGATCTGACCGTCGAAGCCGACCTGCAGGCCGGACCCCTCGAGCGAGGTGCCGATCTCGGTGACCTCGTCGATCGTCGCCTCGCTGATGTCCTCGCTGGTGCCGTCGAACTGCACGCGGATGATGCCGGCTTCGGCATCGTCGGAGATCGCGTCGGTCGCGAACTCGGAGAAGGGCGACAGCGCCTGGCTGACTCCGTCGAGCTCGCCGAGCCGGTCCGCCGCATCGTCGATGGCGCCGCGGTACGGCTCATCCTCGACGGAGTCACCCGTCGGCGTGACGACGACGATGCTCGCGCTCGCGCCTGCGGCCTCGGGGAACACCTCGCCGAGCCGGTCGAGCGCCGCCTGCGACTGGGTGCCTGGGATCGCGAACGACTCCTTCAGCGCCCCTCCGGCAGCGACGCCGACGCCGAGCAGCACGGCGAGCAGCAGGATCCAGGCGGACAGGACGCGCCACGGGTGGCGGTAGGAGCCGCGGGCGATTCGGAAGAGGAGGAGGGCCATGGGTTCTTTGCCTGACTGTCGTCGGTCGACTACCGGCGCGTGGCCGAGATGAAGGTGAGGGCGGCGACGAGCTCGTCGCGTGTCGGCTCCGGCTTGTTGGCCTCGCCTGGGATGTTCTCGTTGGCGAGGCAGTAGGCGACTCCCGCGAGGCCGATGGCGATGCGCAGGGCGCGGTCCGGGTCGTCGTCCGAGAGGGCGACGACGAGCCGCTCGATGATGGGGTCGACTCGGGTGGCGATGAACTCGCCGGCCCCGGTGCTGCGGTGGTTCACGAACATGTGCACGGCGAGGCGGTGCTGCAGCAGGAAGTCGACGAAGGGGCCGACGAGGCGCTCCTCCTCCGTGCCGATGTCGAGGTGCTGCAGCGAGTCGACGAGCTCCTCGAACGCGCCGAGGGCCTCGAGCACTGCCTGCTCGAAGAGCCCCTGCTTCGAACCGAAGTGGTAGAGGAGGTTGGCCTTCGTGTACCCGGCCTTGCTCGCGATCTCCTGCAGTGAGGCCCCTTCGTAGCCGTGCGCGGCGAACTCGACGAGTGCGGCTTGCTTGAGGAGGTCGGTCGGGTGCTTGCGCTGCCCTGCGTGGGGCGCTTCGGCCTGGGCCTTCTCGGCTGGGGGGATCTCGGTCACCCGTGGAGTCTATTGACCGAACGGTCAGACTTCAACCGATCGGTCAGGAAACGTGGGGTGGCGCTTCACGGCACTCTCCAAGATGCAGACAGACGGCACCGCTAACCTGACCACGTCCACCAGAACGTCGGCGCGATCACAACGACGCGACCCCCGGCACAAGCAGGGAGCGGAAGCCATGCGCAAATTCCTCACCAACGGAGCGATCCTGTCCTCGATCTTCGGTATCGTCGGCGTCTTCCGACAGACCTCGATGGAGACCAAGCGCTGGCGCGCGGTGCTCGTCTGGCTCGCCTGGGGCATCTCGACGGCCCTCGCCATCAGCGCCGTCATGGACGACGCCAACCAGCGAAAGCTCGAGCTCGACTAACAATCCCGGCAGCGTGCGGCGTGTCTCTCGACTCGCCGCACGAACGCCGCGAGACTAGTGCCGTCTCATTTCGGGCGCAGATGACCTGTACCCGGAAGAAGAGCCCATATTCCCGGTGCAGAAAGGGGACTCCGTGTTCGGTTGGTTCCGCAAGCGGCGACACCCCGAGGGTGACGCCACGTCGACGACAGACTCGACACAGCCCACCCCCCAGCAGGGAGCCCCCACTCCCCCCGTTTTCCCCCAGCAGCCGATGAGCGCGATTCCTGCGCCGATCCCTGCAGTCTCGGCACCGTCAGCCCGCCCGGCCATGCCGCTCGGAGGCCACCCGAACTTCTCGGGGCTCGAGCGTCCCGGCAGCGAGCTGGAGCCGCCGCGCCTGCTCGAGCCGAGCGCCATCATGAGCGACGAGGCACGCGAAGAGCTCACGCTCCTCCTCGACGACATGTTCGGGGCAGAGGGCCGCTACCGGCTCGAGTGGCGCCCAGACCGCGAGCCAGGCGACGACGCCATGTTCTCCGAGATCATGGTCGCCGACCTCGTTCGGCGCATCCAGAACACGCTCGGAACGGTTGCCGCACTCGAAGCCGGCGACGCGGCTCCGGCCCGACTGACGCCCGTGAGCGAGCAGGAACGTCAGCGCGCCATCGAGACGTTTCTGAAGCCAGAGGAGTCGCTCGAGGACCTCGTCGAGACGGTCACTCCTCGCCCCGCCGACATCGCCGCTCGGGCAGCAATGTCCGCAGAGCGGAAGATCGCCTGAGTCTTCATCGGCTGAGTCGTCACCGACTCTCCAGCTGAGCTGCACAACGAAGAACCCCGGTCCGAAGTTCGGACCGGGGTTCTTGCGTGCGCGCTGCGCGCCTAGAAGGCGAGGTAGGGCAGGAGCCCCGTGAAGATCACGGCGGCGACCACGAGGTACCAGACGATGATGATCGTCAGCAGGAACGGGGCGAGCTTCTCCCCTACGCGCTTGGCGCCGGCACCGAGGTGCCCGTGCGCCATGTTGAAGATCGTGCCGGTCGAGACGAGGGGGATCGTCGCGGCCCAGATGATCATGCACCACAGGCACAGGCGGGCGAGCTCGAAGGCGCTGTACCACTGCAGGTAGCTGACGAGCGCTGCGGCACCCACGAGCCCGACCTGGAACGCGACCCAGAACCAGCGGCGGTAGCTCGCGCCGGCGAGGATCCCCGCGCCGATCGCGACCGTCACCGCGAAGGTGACGAGCCCGATGATGATGTTCGGGAAGCCGAGGATCGCGCCGGCGGACGACTGCATGGCAGGCCCGCACGTGACGAAGACGTTCAGGTCGCAGATGAGCGCTTGCGTGGGCTCCTGCAGCTTGTGGATGTACTCGACGGTCAGGAAGAAGCTCGCAAGCAGACCGACGCCGCCGAAGACGACGAGCGCCCACGCCACGTTCTGGGGCGTTCGGACGAGCCAGGGCAGCTTGGCTGCGCCGCCCTGCTCGTCCTCAATGGTCTCTGCCGGTTCGGAAGAGCTCGCCATCTCGCGTGCCCGCTACTCGCCGGTGTTCGCGGTGCCGGCAAGCGCCATGAGCGCCTCGACGTCCGGAGGAGTCTGCTGCAGCTCGCCGTCCACGAAGATGCTCGGGGTGCCGGAGACGCCAGCCTCGCGCGAGGCGGTCGTGTTCGAGGCAGCCCAGCCCGAGAACTCGCCGTTCGTCGCAGCGGCGAGCGCTTCCGGGTTCGTGACGCCCAGCTGGCTGAGCGCCGAGGAGTAGTCCGCGGGGCCCCAGCTGGTCTGCGTCTGTGCGGGGATGCCGAAGAGTCCGTCGTGCACCGCGAAGAAGGCGGAGGGCTCGTACGCCACAGTCGAGGCGATGGCGGCTGCGGCCTCGGCACCGTACGGCGCGACGATGTTGATCGCGTGGTAGGTGACCTGCATCTCACCGGCTGCGACGAGGTCGTTGTACACGGCCCCGGTCTGCTCGTGGTAGTCCACGCAGTGGGGGCACGAGTAGTCGTAGTAGTAGTCGATCTTGACCGGAGCATCCGCTGCGCCGACGACGATCGCCGAGTTGTCGACGACCTGGATGGGCTGCTCGACGGTCGAGCCGTCGAGGCGCGCGACGGCGACGTTTCCTTCAGCCGAGATCTCGATCTTCTTGCCGAACCAGGTCGAGCCGAACACGGCGAGCAGCACGATCGCGCCAAGCACGACCACGGCGCCGACGATGATGCCGACCTGCGTCAGGACGCGCGTGCGCTTGGCGCGCGCTTCTTCCTGCTTGCGGATGGCGTTGGCCTCCTCGCGAAGCTTCTGGATGTGTTCGCGGTTCTTGTCTGCCATTGCGGCTCTCCTCGGGTTCGACGACCGGCGTCATTGTACGTGAGATCATTTTGTGACCTTCACATAAATACTTGCGGCCACAACCATTACATTGTGCACCCCCGCGACCAAGACCACCCCCAGGGAGCCGCTGCCGTGAGTTCGATGTTCCGCTCGCTCCGTGAACGGAACTACCGCATCTGGTTCGCCGGGTCGCTGACATCCAACGTCGGAACGTGGATGCAGCGCACCGCCCAGGCGTGGATCGTGCTGACCGAGCTCACCGACAACGACGCCACCGCGCTGGGCGTCGTCATGGCCCTGCAGTTCGGCCCCCAGCTGCTGCTCGCCCCCTACGCGGGGGTGATCGCCGACCGCGTGTCGAAGCGGAAGGTCCTCATCTGGACGCAGTCGGTCATGGCCGTGCTCGCGCTCGCGCTCGGCGCCATCGTCACTGCGGGCGTCGCCGAGCTCTGGCACGTGTACGTCTTCGCCCTGCTGCTCGGCTGTGCCGCGTCCCTCGACGCCCCAGCACGCCAGGCCTTCGTCTCGGAGGTCGTCGGGCTCAAGCTGCTGTCGAACGCCGTGGCGCTCAACTCAGCGTCGTTCAACGGTGCCAGGATGATCGGCCCGGCGGTCGCCGGGGTCCTCACCGTGTTCATCGGCGCCGGCCCCGTGATCCTCGTCAACGCGCTCACGTACGTCGCCACGATCGCCGCGCTCCTGGCCATGCGCACCTCGGAGCTGCTGCCGTCTCCCCCGTCGAAGCGAGGTCGTGGCCAGATCCGGGAGGGCATCCGCTACGTCGCGAACCGCCCCGATATCGTCGCCGTGCTCGTGCTGGTGTTCCTCCTCGGCACCTTCGGACTCAACTTCCCGATCTACACCGCGACGATGACGACCATGGAGTTCCAGGGCGGCGCCGACAGCTTCGGGCTGCTCTCCTCGATCCTGGCCATCGGCTCGCTCGGCGGTGCGCTGCTCGCCGCGAAGCGGGAACGCGCCAGGTTCCGCGTACTGCTCTCCTCGAGCGGGTTCTTCGCGCTCAGCTGCCTCGCGGCGGCCCTCGCGCCGACCTTCTGGCTGTTCGCGCTGGCGCTCATCCCGATCGGCTTCACCTCGCTGAGCGCCATCACGACCGCGAACGCGCTCGTGCAGGGCAGCGTCGAGCCGTCCATGCGCGGACGGGTGCTCTCGCTGTACATGGCGATCTTCCTCGGCGGAACCCCGATCGGCGCGCCCGTCGTGGGGTGGATCGTCGAGCTGTTCGGGCCGCGAGCCGCCCTGCTCGTGGGCGGCGCATCCGGAGCCGTCGGAGCCCTGCTCGCCGCCTGGATCCTGCATCGGGCCGGAGCGTTCAGATGGCGCGACAGGCCATGGCGCCAACCGGACGACCCGCGAGCCGACCAACCGCTCTGAGCGGCCCTGAGCACGCCCCGCAGGGCCGCAGGGCCGCTAGTGCGCCCCGAGGACCCGCGTGAGGTGCGCGTTGTCGAACACGCCTGCGGGGTCGAGTCGCTCCCGTGCCGTATGGAAGTCGCCGAAGCGCGTGATGACGTGCTTGAACTCCTCGGCCCGCACCGTGTGGAAGCTCCCCCAGTGGGGCAGACCCCCGAGGCGGAGGAACAGGTCTTCTGCGGCGCTGAAGATGGGCCGAGCGTCGAGCGTCGACGGAACCCGGACGGCGATGTTGCCGACGGCCCTGCGGTACGCGTTCGACAGGCACGCGTCGTCGGCGGCAGTCGTCGAGATGCGCACGGCGTACGGCAGGTTCAGGTGAGCGCGCTCGATCGTCTCGTCGAGGGCGCGAAGCACCTCAGGCGTCTCGGCGATGGGGAACGAGTACTCGAGCGACGCGAACCGCACCGGGGCGGGCTCCGCGAGCGCCCGCATGGGGCCGAGGGTCGATTCGCCCACCGGATGCACGCGGTTCGCGAGCCTGTTCACGGCGGGAGTCAGCAGCGGCAGCGACTTCGAGAGCCCGATCGCGAGCACCT
This sequence comes from Pseudoclavibacter sp. Z016, assembly GCF_002931215.1. Classification (NCBI taxonomy): domain Bacteria; kingdom Bacillati; phylum Actinomycetota; class Actinomycetes; order Micrococcales; family Microbacteriaceae; genus Pseudoclavibacter; species Pseudoclavibacter sp. Z016. The sequence goes on along the minus strand of NZ_PSTU01000006.1, from coordinate 23,200 downwards.
CGCCAAGCGCACCGAACGACGCCGAACGCCGTGACGGCGTCGGCTCGTCGGCGATCTCACCGGACTCGCGGAACCCCTGCGTCACGAACACCTCGTCGGTGTGCGGCCGCCAGCTCGCGGAGAAGTGGTCGGCCCCGGAGGCGAGGACCTCGAACTCGTCGACGAGCGCGCTCATGCGCATCTCCTCGGCGGAGGTGCGGATGCGGTAGCCGGGCACGATGCGGAACACGAGCTCCGTGAAGACGCCCAGCGCGCCGAGGCTGAGCTTGACCGATGGCCAGAGCTCGAGATCCTGGTGGGCGCTGACCGTGACCAGCTCGCCCGTGCCCGACACGAGCGTGGCCGAGACCAGCTGGGACGAGAGGCTCGCGAAGCGCGCGCCCGTGCCATGGCTCCCCGTGGCGACGGCACCGCCGAGCGTCACGGCCGGGTTGTTCGGGATGTTCTCGAGCTGCCAGCCGTAGGACTCGAGGAGGGCCCCGGCCTCGGCGATCGTGGTGCCCGCGCCGAACGCGGCCTCGCGGCTGTCGAGGTCGATCCAGTTCAGGCCGCGCAGCCCGCGCGCGTCGAGCAGGACATCAGGTGCTGCAGCCAGGGCGTTCGAGGTGTGGCTCGCGCCGACCGGACGAACGTGCCTGCCACTCGCGTAGGCGTCCGCGACGATCTGCTGCACGTCTTCAGCGACCCGTGGAGCAACGATGCTCGAGGGGTTCGCCCGTGCGGTTCGCGGCCAGTTCGCCCACAGTTCACCGGGTGCATTCGTCACGGAATCCGCCTCCTCGTCGTCGGCGCGTTCCGCGCCAAGCCAGTGCATGCCCATTCTGCCAGCACCCAGCCTCCAAGAACGGCAGACCGGCGATGGGCGGGCCGGCGAGGCACCCTGCGGGGAGATGCAAGAGCCTGCGTACCGACGCCGGGGACTGCGCACAGATGCAAGAAGGCCCGGTAGCTGGCGAGAGCTACCGGGCCTATCTCGTACACCCCCTCGGACTTGAACCGAGAACCCATTGATTAAGAGTCAATTGCTCTGCCAATTGAGCTAGAGGTGCATGTCGTTCCGTTTCCGTGGCGACCGAGAGAGCATAGCACTGTTTTGAACTCGAAGTCCAATCGGCCGCAACATGCCACGATTGAGGGCATGACGACAACAACTCCGGCCCGCCTCGAGCCGGGCACCAGCGCCCCGGACTTCACCCTGACCGACCAGGACGGCAGCGCCGTCTCCCTCGCCGACTTCCGCGGCAAGCGGGTCATCCTCTACACGTACCCCGAGGCCTTCACGCCCGGATGCACGGCTGAGGCCTGCGACTTCCGCGAGAGCGACGCTCCCCTGCGCGCAGCCGGCTACACGATCCTCGGCATCTCCTCGGACGACCCGGAGAAGCTGGCCGAGTTCCGCGAAGCGGAGCACCTCGACTTCACGCTCCTGAGCGACGCCGATCACGCGGTGCAGACCGCCTACGGCGCGTACGGCGAGCGCAACAAGTACGGCCGCGTCGCGGTCGGCTCCATCCGCTCCACCTTCGTGATCGACGAAGAGGGGCGCATCGTGCACGCGCTCTACAACGTTCGAGCTGCGGGCCACGTCGCCCGCATCCTCAAGCTGCTCGAGGTCTAGCGGGACTCGGCCAGCTCGTCGTCGTCGCGGTGCAGTGCACGGCCGGTCGCCGGATGCACGGCCGCGACGACGCCGACGAGGCTGACCGCGGTCAGCGCCCAGCCGACCCAGACCGCGATATCGCCCTGGAGGAACACCCAGGCGACTGCCAGCTGCATGATCTGCCAGGTGATGGCGGCACCACGGACCCAGGAGCGCAGGCGGAGCGTCGAGACGGCGACGAGCGCCAGCAGAACGGCCCCGAGCAGCGACAGGCCAGCGAGCGCAAGGGATGAGGCGAGGAACTCCGCCTCCTGCGCAACCGTCTCGATGACGAGGAACACCGTCGCGGCGGCGAGGATCGCGGCCTCGAGCCCGAGGACTCCGGCGAGCAGCAGGACGGTCTTCGGGCGCTTGGTCGTGCCGGTGCTCACGAATTACCCCTTGCCTGGAAAATCACGCTGTGGCAAAATCTTTCTCTAGGTAGAGATACCCGGAGGAATGCAAAATCGAGGCCAAGTCTATAGGCCAGTCACCGCATCCCGGGTTCCAGAACTTCGCTCCCAGCGGAGCGTTTTTGTGCGCGAGGCGCACTCGATAAGGAGCACCACTGATGGATTGGCGCGACACTGCCGCCTGCTTGGACGCAGATCCCGAGCTTTTCTTCCCCGTCGGGAACACCGGCCCAGCTGTAGACCAGATCGATGCTGCGAAGGCCGTCTGCGCTTCGTGCAAGGTCACCGAGGTATGCCTCCAGTACGCACTCGACACCGGTCAGGATTCCGGCGTCTGGGGAGGCCTCTCGGAGGACGAGCGGCGCGCACTCAAGCGACGCGCAGCGAGGGCTCGACGAGCTTCCTAGCAACCGAACATTCCGCGGCCTGGCCGCGGATCGCCCGACGGGCGGCGCTCACGCGCCGCCCGTTTCGCGTTTCCAGCGGCTCGGGATGCGCAGCTTCACCTGCGTGCCCTCACCTGGCTCCGAATGCCATTCGATCGAGCCACCGAGTTCGCCCTCGACGAGCGTGCGCACGATCTGCGTTCCGAGACCCGCCCCGATTCGTCCGGCGACGAATCCGGAGCCGGTGTCGGCGACCGTGACGGAGAGGCCTCCCGGCGTCTGCTCAGCGGTGACCGTCACCTCGCCTTCCTGGCCGGCGAGGCCGTGCTCGACGGAGTTCGTGACGAGCTCGGTGAGCGCCAGGGCGAGGGGGGTCGCGTACTCGCTCGGCAGCGTGCCGAAGCGCCCGCTGACGACGGGCCTGACGACCGTGTTGGAGGTCGAGGACACTTCGGTGATGAGCTTCATCACGCGGAGGAAGACCTCGTCGAAGTCGACGGTCTGCGAGAAGCCGCCGGAGAGCGTGTCGTGCACGACCGCGATGGAGGACACACGCCGCATCGCCTGGGTGAGGGACTCCCTGGCTTCGTCGCTGCGGGAGCGACGGGCCTGGATGCGCAAGAGGGCCGCGACGGTCTGGAGGTTGTTCTTGACCCGGTGATGGATCTCGCGGATCGTGGCGTCCTTGGTGATGAGCTCCTGCTGCTGGTGCCTGACGTCGGTCGTGTCACGGCAGAGGACGATCGCGCCCGTGCGCTCTCCGTGCGCTCGCAGCGGGAGTGCACGCAGGGTGACAGTGATGTCTCGTGCCTCGACGTCGGTCATCCAGGGTGCTCGACCGGTGACGACAAGCGGAAGCGCCTCATCGACCGTGACGCGGCTCTTGTCGTGGACCAGGGCGGAAGCGACTTCCGAGAGCACCTCGCCTTCGAGCTCGCCGCCGAAGCCGAGCTTGTTCATCGCGCTCAGCGCGTTTGCGCTCGCGAACGTGACGACCCCATCCCGGTCGAGCCGGATGAGGCCGTCGGAGGCGCGTGGCGCGCCCCGGCGGGAGATCTGCGGGGCTTCCGGGTCTGGGAAGGCGCCTTCCTCGATCATGGCGAAGATCTCGTCCGCGCAGTCACGGAAGGTCTCTTCCTGACGAGTGATGGAACGCGTGCTGCCGAGATTGGTGTGCCGTGTGATGACGGCGATGGGGTGCTGGCTCACACCCTCGCCGGGGAGACGGCAGAAGACGGGCGTCACGAGAAGCTGTGTCGGGATCTCGTCGAACCAGTCGGGTTCTGTCGATCGCACGGTTGTGCCCTCTTCGTAGGCACGGCGGACGGCGACCGCCCACTGCTCGCGAACGGGCTGCCCGATGAGGTCTCGGTAGAACAGCGTCGGGGCGCTCGATGGGCGGCCCTGCGCGACCGCTACGAAGTCGTCGTCCTTGGTGTGGACCCAGAGAACCACGTCGGCGCACGAGAGGTCGGTGAGGAGCTGCCAGTCGGCGCTCAGCTGGAGTATCCACGACTGCTCAGCTTCACTGAGGGTTCCGCGGCGCTGGAGTTGCGAGGAGAGACTGGACACTCGGTCAGCTTAGGAGTTCTGACCTTGCAGTTCGCCACGACCGCGCCAGAATCGACGAAATGGGGCACTTCCTGCTGTCCGCTTGCCGAGGCGCACGCCGTCGACAGCCGGGGTGTTGACTTCCGCCTCCGCCAGCAATGAGTCTGCGACGTAGCTGGAGATCGCGCGTGCGAATCCGGAGCGGGGACTCGCGTAGGTCACGGGCTCGCCTGCGAGGAGCGCACGGTCGCACGCCGACTGGTCGAGCGGGATGAGGGCGCTCGCCTGCAGACCGGCGAAGCGCGAGAGCACGTGCTTGATCTGTCCCGCTGCGCCAAGGCCGACCGCCTCCCCCCGCACTCGGTTGACGATCACGTCCACAGGGGTCTCGCCGGTGATCTCGATGAGGTTCACCCTCGCTCGCAGGAACCGCTGCAGGCCGACCGCCTGCCCGTCTGCGACGGCCAGGATCCGGTCCGCAGCGCCGAGTGAGGTGAGCGTCGCCGCCGATCGACGAGGGGAGAACGCATCGCTCGCGATCTCGTCGTCCCTCTCGAGGCTGAACCCCACGTCCACGACGACGAGATCGGCGATCTCCCGGCATCTCTCGAGCACCGTGAAGACACGCTCCCGACTGAGCTCCGGCCACCTGGCAGGGTTGGCGATGCCCGTGAGCACCAGCAGCTCGTCTCGACCGATTGCAGAGGGGGCCGCGATCCGCTCGAGCTCGGCGAGCGTCAGCCGCGCCGCACCCGCGAGACGGCACGCGGCTGCGAAGCCAGGGGCCTCGTCGGTGATGCCGAGCATGGCGGCGAGCGATCCCCCGTAGCTGTCGGCATCGATGAGGAGCACCCTCCGGCCTGCCGCGGCCGCGCTGGCGGCGACCGCGGCCGCGACCGTCGATGCCCCCGGCGCCCCGTGCGAGCCCCAGACTGCGAGCAGGGCGCCCCTTCCTCCCCGCTCTCCTCTTCGTGCTGGACGTGGTGCCTCTGCGGCGCCCGGCTCTCTCGTCGCCCGAGTCGCCGCGTGTGCACGGGCTCGCCCAGCACGCCTGGCCGCTGAGCGGCTGCCCTCGGCCACCGGAACGCGCTCCGTGTCGCGGGCTGCATGCCGCGCGTCCGTCGGGCGAGGCAGAGCCGCAGGAGGCCTCGCGAACGAGGGCGACTGCTGTGGGATCGGCCCCGTCGAGACATCGCCGACGCCGTCTGGCGCGGACTCGAGCAGCATCTCGATCTCGCTCCAGCTCGCCGCCGCCTCCACGACCTCCCGCGCGGAGAGCGCCTCCGCGTTGCGGCGCTCGAGGTCGCTTGCCACCACGACGATGAAGCGCGCCCCGAACCGGACGCAGGCGGCGAGGCTCCGTGCCGTCAGGGTCTCCGGCGCGCCCTGCAGGAGGACGATCTCGGGGCGGAGACGCTCGATTGCTGTTGCGGCGGCGAGTCCTCCGGAGACCCGGTCGACGATGTCGTGCCCGGCCGCGATGATGCCCTCAAGGAGGCGGGCCTCGATCTCGAAGTCGATGGCCATGAGGATGCGCGCCACCTCAGTGCTCCGCCTCGAGGTACACAGGCACAAGCGCGACGCGGGCGTCGTTGCTGACGACAGCGAGCAGCGTCGGTATCTCGCTCTTCGGGAGGAGCAGTTCGACGCGATCGGCCTGGCTGCGCGAGAGCGCTCCTTCCCGGGGGAGGATCTTCGCGACGATGGCGCTTGCCGAGATCAGGACTGGCGCACCGTAGGTTCCTGGGCTGCTCTCCTGGCTCGACCAGAGTTCCACCGCGCCGCCCGCACCCAGCTCGGTCGGGAGGCCGCCCGCGATCTCCACGACGATCGAGGTGCGGCTGGTGTCTGCGGCTCCGATCAGGGATCTCGGGACGAGCTCGCCCGACTGCACTGCCTGCGTCACGACGAACTCGCCCTGCGGGGCGGTCCCGACATCGAGGTACGCCCCGGCGCTCGCTCCGAGACCCACCTCGACCGGGACGAGGTCATCGACCGTCAGCACCGCGCCTGGCGCGATCGTCGATGCCGCCGCGTAGGCGACCGATGTGCGGTTGCCGACGACGAGCACCCCCACGACCCCCAGCACCGAGACGGCGACGAGAAGCACGCCGATGACGACCCGCGGGTCGACCCAGCGTCTCGGTTTCCGAGCCTTGGTCACGGTCATGCGTCTCTCCCCCACCGTCGGTCGCCAGGCGCGGCGACTCGGACATCGTGGCGCAAGGTGGGAAACGGCGCAGAAGTTATCCACAACGCGGGGCGAGCAAGCGAGGTCGGGCGATAATCGACGGCATGAACGCATCCGTTGACCCCCAGTCAATCGGCCGCTTCCTGACCCTCGCCGAGGTCTGCGAGATCCTCAACGTCACGATGGATGTCGCAATGGGACTCGTGCAGAGCGCGGAGCTGCCCGCGATCCGCATCGGCGGAGTCGGCGAGTGGCGGGTCGAGCGGAGCATGCTCGAGCAGTACATCGACGACCAGTACGACTACCAGCGCCGTGTCGCCGCGCTCCGGCAGGCCGAGTTCGCCGACTCCGGCGACTTCCTGACCGCTGACGAGCATCAAGACGAGGCACCCCCGCGACTTCGACCACTCCTCTAGCTCGCACCTCTTCAAGCGCTCACACCGAGCCAGCGACGCGGGAGAGTGCCGCGCGGGCGTGCGAGGCCGCGATCCTCGGCCGGTCCGCGGCTCAGTCGCCGGCGAGGATCACGAGACGCAGATCGTCGAGCGGGATGATCCGGTAGGCGACGACATCCCTCGAGCGACGCGCGACCCCTCGCTCGTGCACCGCGACGTCGACGTGGTCTCGGGCGACGCGGTCGATGGTGCCGACGATCGACCCAGTGGTCACGACGAACTCGCACTGCGCTCGGCGCCGACCAAGGTCTCGGAGTGCGAACGCCAGCCCCAGCCTGCCGGAGAGATCGCCCGGCCTGTTCCCCGTTGACTCGCGGAGGCTCGCGAGCAGCTGCGCCTCCGTGAGCACCAACGACGCGATGCCGGCAGTCGGCACGATGCAGACGCGAACTCGCCCCGATTCCGCGACGAGCTCGGCCGAGAGCCAGTCGCTGCCGAAGGCCCGTGGGCGCACCGCCACGATCGAGCCGTCGGACATCTGCAGCGACACGGGCTCGTCACCGCTCTCCGCGAGCGCGACGAGCCGTTCACGCAGCGAGAGCCGACCGACCCGCAGCCGTTCGTCGTCGATGGCGCGCCTGGCGGCCTCGTCGTCGATCCCGCCCTGAAGCTGACCTGCGAGGTCGTCGAACATGTCGTCCCAGCGCACGCGGCCAGCGTAGGGGCAGGCGCAGCAGCGGCGAGGGTTATCCACAGGGCAGTTCGAACCTCGCGAGCCGAGCCGGACGCGTGGTTTCATGACGCCAGGCGGTTCGGGGGGAATCGCCGCAGAACATTCGGGGGCCGCATGTTGCCAGCGCGCAGCATCGGGGCGCTACGCGCCGTCGATGCAGCTCATCCATCCGCCACGTCCGGGGCGGGGGTGCTCATCGATGCCGATCCGCTGTTCGTCCGCGAGCGCACGGCCGCGAGCGACCTGCCGGAACCGAGCCCGCTCATCTCGAACCTCGCGAGGAGCGTCGTCGAGGTGATCGCGGGCGTCCGAGACATCGAGCAGCTCTCACGGTGGGTCACCGACGACGTCTTCCGCCATCTCCTCATCCGCACGCAGCACGCGAACAGAGCGCGGCAGGCACGACGGCGACCGACGCGACGCCCGCACTTCGTGGAGCTCAGCCTGCGAGTGCAGACCACAAGCGAGAACATCGTCGACGCGGTTGTCATCCTCGATTTCGGGGCGCGCGTTCGCGCGGTCACCGTGCGGCTGGAAGGGCTCGACCGTCGCTGGCGGGCGTCCGCGATCCACGTGCTCTGATCGCGGTTGCGGCGCCTCGGACGACGCAGCGGGCGCCCCACACTGAGGGACGCCCGCTGGTCAGGGTGCTCGACTCCGAGCAGCCGTCGTTACTTCTTCCTGCGGCGCTGAGCCCGGTTGCCCGCTGGCTGTCCACCCGGCTTGGACGTCGCGCCCTTGCCGAACGAGCTGCCTGCAGCCGGCCCTGAGGACTCCGCCTCCGCCTGCTCGCCCTGCTCCGCAGCCTGACGCTTGGCGGGGTTCCCCGAGCGAGAGACAGGCTGGCGGGGTCGCGTGCCCTGCGGGGCCTTCGCGACCGGTGCCGCGGGCTCCTCGCCAGCTTCCTCACGAGCCTGGTCGAGCGCCGACGAAGTGCCGAGGTCGCGCTCGCGACGCTTCGCGTCCGCCGTCGCCCGCTGGTTGAGCTGGCCACGCTCGTTGCGCACCTCGACCTCACCCTGGTCGGTCGCGGCAGAGTAGCTCAACGCGGTCTGGGCCTTCTCGTCCAGCCCCTTCGCGACGATCTGCACGTCCGGGGTCTCACTCGCAGACGGGGTCTCGTCCTTCTTGACGGTGACCTCGAGGTTGTAGAGGAACCCGACGGACTCCTCACGGATGCTGCCGAGCATCTGCTGGAACATCGCGAAGCCCTCACGCGTGTACTCCACGAGCGGGTCGCGCTGGGCCATCGCACGCAGACCGATGCCGTCCTTCAGGTTGTCCATCTCGTACAGGTGGTCGCGCCACTTGCGGTCGATGACACTCAGCACGACGCGTCGCTCGAGCTCGCGGGTCGCTTCCTCGCCGATCGACTCCTCACGACGCTCGTACGCGAGACGTGCATCGGAGAGCACCTCCTCCTCGAGCATCTTCCTCGTGAGCTTGCTGCGCCCGCCAGCCTCCTCGAAGAGCTCGTCCTCGGTGATGCCGACCGGGTAGAGCTGCTTGAGGTCGGTCCACAGGGCGTCGAACTCCCAGTCGTCGCCCGTGCCGTCTCCCGTGTGCTCCTGGATGATGTCGTCGATGGCGTCGGTGAGGAAGTTCTGCACCTTGTCGGCGATGTCGTCGCCCTCGAGGATGCGGCGGCGATCGCTGTAGATCGCGGTGCGCTGCTCGTTGAGCACGTTGTCGTACTTGAGCACGTTCTTGCGGATCTCGGCGTTGCGGGACTCGACCTGGGACTGCGCCGACCGGATGGCCCTCGACACGATGCGGGACTCGAGGGCGAGGTCGTCGGGTGTTCCGTCGCCTGCCATGATCGCGCGCGTCGCTCCCGTGTTGAAGAGACGCATGAGGTCGTCGGTCATCGACAGGTAGAAGCGGCTCTCGCCGGGGTCGCCCTGACGGCCGGAGCGGCCGCGGAGCTGGTTGTCGATGCGGCGGGACTCGTGACGCTCGGTGCCGAGGACGTAGAGCCCCCCTGCCTCAGCCACCTCGTCAGCCTCGCTCTTCACCTGCTCCTTCATGGAGCCGAAGACCTCGAGCCACTTCTCGTCGTACTCGTCCGCGTTCTCCTGCGGGTCGAGACCGAGCGCCGTCATCTCGGCGACGGCGAGGAACTCGGCGTTCCCGCCGAGCATGATGTCGGTACCGCGGCCGGCCATGTTCGTCGCGACCGTGACGGCGCCTCGGCGCCCAGCCTGGGCGACGATCGCCGCCTCGCGTGCGTGGTTCTTCGCGTTGAGCACTTCGTGCTTGATGCCGCGCTTCGCGAGGAGCTTCGAGAGGTACTCGCTCTTCTCGACGCTCGTGGTGCCGACCAGGACCGGCTGGCCGGTCTCGTGGCGCTCGACGATGTCCTCGACGACCTGATCGAACTTGACCTTCTCGTTCTTGTAGACGAGGTCGGGGTTGTCCTTGCGCTGCATGGGGCGGTTCGTGCGGATGGGCACGACGCCGAGCTTGTAGGTGCTCATGAACTCCGCGGCCTCGGTCTCGGCCGTACCGGTCATGCCTGCGAGCTTGTCGTACATGAGGAAGTAGTTCTGCAGCGTGACCGTCGCCATCGTCTGGTTCTCGGCCTTGATCTGCACCCCTTCCTTCGCCTCGATGGCCTGGTGGAGACCCTCGTTGTAGCGTCGGCCCTTGAGGATGCGGCCGGTGTGCTCGTCGACGATGTTGACTTCGCCGTTCTGCACGACGTATTCCTTGTCGCGCTTGAAGAGCGCCTTCGCCTTGATGGCGTTGTTCAGGAACGAGATGAGCGGGGTGTTGGCCGACTCGTAGAGGTTGTCGATGCCGAGGGCGTCTTCCACTCGGTCGATACCCGGCTCGAGCACGCCGATGGTCCGCTTCTTCTCGTCGACCTCGTAGTCGCGGCCTTCCTTGAGCTTGCGCACGATCGAGGCGAACTCCGAGTACCACCTGTTCGCGTCACCCTGCGCTGGCCCGGAGATGATGAGAGGCGTTCGGGCCTCGTCGATCAGGATGGAGTCGACCTCGTCGACGATCGCGAAGAAGTGGTCGCGCTGCACCATGTCCTCTGATCGCCAGGCCATGTTGTCGCGGAGGTAGTCGAAGCCGAACTCGTTGTTCGTGCCGTAGGTGACATCGGCGGCGTACTGCTCACGGCGCTCGGCCGGGGACTGCCCCGCGACGATGCATCCGGTCGTCATGCCGAGGGCGCGGAAGACGCGGCCCATGAGGTCGGACTGGTAGGTCGCGAGGAAGTCGTTGACCGTGACCACGTGCACGCCCTTGCCGGCGATGGCGTTGAGGTACGCGGGCAGGGTCGCGACGAGGGTCTTGCCCTCACCGGTCTTCATCTCGGCGATGTTGCCGAGGTGGAGCGCCGCCCCACCCATGAGCTGCACGTCGTAGTGCCGGAGGCCGAGCACACGTCCCGCGGCCTCGCGGACGGCACCGAAGGCCTCTGGGAGGAGAGCGTCGAGCGACTCCCCAGCCTCGTGACGCTCACGGAACGAGACCGTGATGTCACGGAGCTCGTCGTCGCTGTACTCCTTGAAGGCGTCCTCGAGGCGACCGACCTGCTTGGCTACGCTCTCCAGCTTGCGAAGGGTGCGCCCTTCGCCCATGCGGAGGATCTTCTCGAGAACTGAGGCCAAGGTCTGCTCCTACTGGTTGACGCAAGTGGCGCGAGAACGCGCGGCGAAGCACAGCCCGTGCTGTGCACATCGGTTGATTCTACGCACCTCGCCCCGTCCGATGCTGGATGCATCGACCGGGGCGAGGTGGGCGAGAACGGAACTAGGAGACGGGAACCGAGTTCTCGTCGAGCGCGATGACTCCGTAGTCCCAGCCGCGGCGTCGGTACACGACGCTCGGACGGAGGGACTCACTCTCGATGAAGAGGAAGAAGTCGTGCCCGAGGAGCTCCATGTGGTCGACGGCTTCGTCGTTGCTGAGGCGCTTGGGGGCGAAGGTCTTCTCCCGGATCACCACGGGCGAGTAGAGCTCCTCGAGGCTCTCCTCCTCCGCCTCGATCTCCGACGCGGTGGCGCCGGATTCGACGAGGCGGATCGTGTCGGTGTTGGCGGGAGTGACGTCGATCTGCGCGAAGTTGTCGGCGGCCGCCTCCTGGAGACGGAGTGGCGTGTGCTGGCCGCGGTGGATCTTCTTGCGGTCCTTGTTGCGGCGAAGTCGCTCGACGAGCTTGTCCAGGGCCAGATCGAAGGCCGCGTACTTGTCACCGGCCTCGGCCTCGGCGCGGACGACCGGGCCGGGTCCGAAGAGCGTGATCTCGACTTTGCCCTTGTCGAGCAGGTTTCCAGCCCTGTCGGTTCGCTTGGTCAGCTTGATTTCCGCTGCCTGCGTCTTGCCATCGAGAAGCGAGACCTTCGCAAGCGCCTTCTCGGTGGCGTACTCGCGGAAGCGGTCCGGGATCTCGGTGTTGCGACCGGTGATCGTGATTTCCATGTCACTCTCCTGTCGTTCTGCACGAGGCCGAGGTGTCACTGCCTCGTGATGCTGTGCCGCAATCGTAGACCCCTATTCACCCGGTGTTGTCTGCGATTTCGCAGACATGCCCTACCCTCCGCGCGTGTCGACTTCCGGGCGCGCTGCCCTCGCAGATCTGCCGACTGTCTCGGCGACGACGACGCATCCGACCACGACCGCGCCGACGCTCTCCAAGGCACGGACCGCTTCACGCATCGTCGCGCCACTCGTGACGACATCGTCGACGAGCACCACCCGCGCGCCTGCCAGTCCCGGGTCGGCGGCGAAGGCGCGCCGCAGGTTCTCGGCCCGAGCGGGGGCCGTGAGCCCAGCTTGGTCCTGCACGCGCCGGACGAGTCGGAGCGCCCGCACACTCCTCGTCCCTGGCAGCGCCTGCTCCCAGAGCAGAGCGAGGTGCACGTAGCCACGAGCACGGATCGAGCTCGCCGACGACGGGATGAGCACCGGCACCCAGGTCGCGGAGACGGGCCCGGAGTGCGGCGCCGCCTCCCGACCGCTTCTGGCAGCGGCGGCGAACCCCGAGACCGCCGACCGCAGGAGCACCCCGAGCGGGCGCGCCGCATCCGCTCTCCCCCGTTCCTTGAGCGAGGCGAGGAGCACCTTCACGGAGCCCTCGTAGGCGCAGGCGGCGATGACGGGGATCCGGCCTCCATCAGCGGCGATGATCCTCACGCCGCACGCCCGCACCGCAGCGAGCCGGGCAAGCTGCTCAGCGCAGCCCCGGCAGAGCGCGCGACCGAGCCGGCCGCAGGCGGCGCAGGCGACGGGGAGGAGAACCGCCAGTGCGTCGAGTGAAGCTGCGCGCAGTCGCTCCACCCGGTCGTGGAGCAGCGCTGTGACGCCGGCGGGCAGGGGCATCGTCCAAGCATGACGACAAGCGAGGGCGAGACGCTGCCTCGATCCCGGTGCTGTGGAGAACCGAGACCGGCCCTCGATCACACCTGGGTCAGGATGAAGTCGACGACAGCCTCCGACTGCTGCCACCTGTTGCCCTTCGGCACGTAGATATGGCGGTCCTTGTCGAGCACTCGAAGACCGGCGGGCGTGTTGCTCCCCGTGATCTGCTGCCCTTCGAGCACGGCGCCGTTGACGCTGACCGTGCCGCCGACCGTCTGCGTGCGCACCTCGGCAGTGCCCTCGCTCCCCGTCGCGAGCACCGCGAGCGAGGTCTCATCGACCCAGGCGAGGTCGATCGGCGAGGCGCCGCCCGGCTCGAGGATGAGCGGGTTGCCGAGCGCGATCGGCCGGTTGGTGCTGGGCTCGCGTTCGATCGCCATGACGGCGACCTTGACTCCGACGGAGCTGTTCTCGAGCACCGCGAGCCTGGCGCCGTCTCGAGACACGGCGATGGACCGATAGCCGGTCGCGCCGACGTTTTCCGCGGGCTCCAGCCAGCTGTGCTGACGGTCGTCGACATCCGTGGCACGGAGCCCGGAACCATCCGTGCTGCCCGTCCAGGTGTACCCCCAGCTGTCGAGGCTCATCGCGAGGGGACCCGGCCTGGCGTCGACGAGCAGCGGGTCGGGGACGGCGATCGGGGTCGTGTAGACGCCGTCGGGCGTCACGAACGAGGCGACATCGCCGGCGCTCGAGTAGGCGCCCTTCTGCGGGGTGAGGGAGGCGATCGCCCCCTGCAGGGCCGCGGTCTCCGGCGACGCCGTCACGTTGACGCCGCTCAGGAATCCGAGCTCGCCGCCCTTGTAGACGAGGGGGGTGCTGGTCACCTGTCGGTTGACGACGACGGCGTCCTCAGGAGGGAGATCCTGGTCGATCGGGACGCCTGTGATGGACATGGTGACGCTCGTGATCGACTCGAAGTCGGCGAAGCTCTCGGTGAGCTGCAAGAGCATCCGCGAATATCGTTCGGGAGAGGCCGAGGAGAGAACCGACGAGAAGTCGACATCGGCGACGTCTCCCTCGACGGTCACGGCGCCGAGCAGCGTCACGTCGGAGGGGATGGCGCTGACGACGTTGCCCTCGGCGAGCCAGGGCGCCGGCCCGTTGACCAGGGCACGCGCGATGCGCGTCATCGCGGTCTGCTGCGCGTCGAACCACCGGACGTCCGGGACGAGCCGCGAAAGCGTGTCGTCGTAGAAGTAGAGGGTGTAGCTCTTGAAGAGACTGCGGAAGTTCTGGTTCAGCAGCACGATGCCGGGAGGCGCCTCCGTGATCCTCCACTCACCGTCCGCGTTCTGGGCGAGCGTGAAGTCGAGGCGCTCGGTCGTCCCGCTCTTGAGCTCGCTGTAGATGCCCTCGGCATCGACGCTGGCCGAGGACTTGTAGCTCGCTTCGACCCGATCGGACCCGTCGTCGACCACATCGGGGACGGAGGCGGTGACGATGATGCGCGCGTTCGGGTCCCACTCCTGCCGGAACGATTCGTCGAGGTACTGCCGAGCGACCTCGTAGTCGTTCTGTGTTCCCGTTCCTGCATCGAGGAACCCCTCGATCACCTCCTCGCGGCTCATGCCGTCTCGCGGCGGATCGGGGAAGAAGCTGTACGACTGGTCGCTCTCCTGCTGCTCGGACTCGCCCGCGAGGACCTGGCCGGAGGTCGGGATGCGGGCGCATCCGACGAGCACGAGCATCGCGATGACCAGGATTCCTGCCGCGGCTCCCCGCGTCGCGCGCCGTCGGTTCGCAGCTCGTCTCATGTCCGCTCCTCCTGCCCCTGCTCTGCTGATTCCCCGACGGGCGGGTCCTCGTCCTCTGTGTCCTCGCGCGCATCCTCGCCGCGCGTGCCCTCGTCGCCTTGGTCGTCCTCGCGGCGCATGTCGGCATCGCCGTCGTGATCGTGATCGTGTTCGTCGCCATCGTGGTCGTCGATGCTGGGAAGCGAAGGCACGGACTCGGGAGCCGAGCTGGTCACCACAACAGCTTCCGCATCGTCCCAGGGTGCTGGGGTCTGCGCCGGCTCGTCGAGGGACGTCGCCTCGATGACATCCATCGAGTTCGTGGGTGCCGAGGAGACGAGCGGTTCGGCGTTGGAGGAGCGCATGCCGACGAGGTCAGGCAGCTCGATCGGCTGAGTGTCGACGTCTTCGTCGGTGAACGCCTCGGAGGACACATCCTCCTCGTCGATCGTGACGGTGGCGGCACCTGCATCTCCGGGCTCGAGCGGAAGCGGTGAGCCCATGATCTTGCCGCCGACGAATCTCGGCAGGGTGAGCCGGAAGTTCGTCCCCTTGCCCGATTCCGACCAGACCTCCAGGCGCCCCTCGTGCAGGCGAACGTCCTCGAGCGAGATCGCGAGACCGAGACCGGACCCGCCCATCGTGCGCTTGCGCGACGGGTCGGCGCGCCAGAAGCGGTCGAAGACCCTGGTGCGCTCGGCCTCGGTCATGCCGATGCCGTAATCGCGCACGGACAGCGCGACGGCAGACTCGTTGGAGTCGACCGACACGACGATCGGCTTCGCCTCCCCGTGCTCGATGGCGTTGCCGAGGAGGTTCCTGACGACGCGGTTGATGCGGCGGGCATCGAACTCGGACTCCCCGTAGCCACCTGGCGCCTTGAGCACGAGGCGCGTGCCGTGATCGAGCGCGACCGGGGTCATGGCGCCGATGACGTCGTCGGCGACGGTCGCGAGGCTGTTCGATTCCCGCAGGATCTCGACCGCTCCGGCGTCGTACCTGGAGATCTCCAGGAGGTCGGCGAGCAGGATCTCGAACCGTTCGATCTGGTCGTGGAGGAGCTCGACCGACCGCGCCGTGACGGTGTCGAAGTCGTCGCGACGGTCGAAGAGCATCCCACCGGCGAGACGGATGGTCGTGAGCGGCGTGCGCAGCTCGTGCGAGACATCTGAGACGAAGCGCTGCTGCACCTGGGACAGGTTCGCGAGGCGCTCGATCTGGTCCTGCAGGCTGTCCGCCATCTCGTTGAACGACCTCGCGAGCGTCGCGATGTCGTCCTCTCCCGACTCCGGCACGCGCTGCTCCAGGTGCCCCGCCGCGAGGCGCCTGCTCGTCTTCGCGGCCTCCCGAATCGGCTGGATCACAGCCCGCATGACGAACCCCGTGATGACGGCGACCAGGAGCACCAGGACGATCATGGCGACCACGAGGGTGCGCTGCACGAAGTCGAGCGTCTGCTGCGTCTCCTCCATCGAGTACACGAAGTACATCTCGTACTGGCCGAGGCTCTGCACGGTGACGGTCGAGCCGATGACGATGCCGGGCACCTCGTTGCCGAACTCGTCGACGAGCGCGATCGACTGGTAGTACGTCTGCGGCGACGCCGAGGTCGTTCCGGTCGCCGCGGTCTCCGCGCCCGACCTCACCGCTTCCTTCAGCTCCGGCGAGACCAGATCGGCCGAGACTGGCCCCTTCGCCAGCGCCCGCAGCTCGTTGGATTGCTCCTCGCCGTCCGACGCCCCCTGCATGAAGATGACGCCGTAGCTGTTGGCCGCCGAGTCCTGCGCCGCGTCAACCGCAAGCGTCTGCAGGGTCTCGAGGGCCGCGCTGTCGGTCTCCTCGCCTGAGGCGAAGACCGTCTGAGCCGCGGTCACAGCACGCTCGGTCTCCGAGACGAGGGGCCTGAGCCTCGAGTTGAACAGGTCGCTCGCGATGGAGTTGGACATGACGAAGCCGACGGACAGCACCGTCGCCGTCGTCAACGCGACCGAGAGCGCGATCGTCCGGAAGGGAAGCGACGTCCGCCAGAGGAAGACGAGGTTCCGCCAGACCCCGTGCGCGGAGCGCCACCGGTACGGGACGCGGATGCCCTCCGTGTCGACGTCGGGCGTCCGAGAAGAAGGGGTGGAGGTCGTCCGCCGGGCTACTGCGCTCACGTCAGGAGAACGCGGTCGTGTTCCCAGCGCGGTACCCCACGCCGCGAACCGTCGCCACGATCTTCGGGTGGTCCGGGTCGTGCTCCACCTTCGCGCGCAGGCGCTGCACATGCACGTTGACGAGACGCGTGTCGGCCTTGTACTGGTAGCCCCAGACCTGCTCGAGCAGCTCCTCGCGTGTGAAGACCTTCTGCGGCTTCGCGGCGAGCGTGAGCAGCAGATCGAACTCGAGCGGAGTCAGGTTGATCTGCTCCTCGCCGCGCAGGACCTCGTGCGCGTTGACGTTCAACGTGAGGTCGCCGACGCGGATGATGCTCTGCACCTCCGGCTGGCTCGCGCGCAGCCGGGTCTTGATGCGAGCGACGAGCTCCTTGGGGTTGAAGGGCTTGACGATGTAGTCATCGGCACCGGCTTCGAGCCCGCGGACCACGTCGGTCGTGTCCGACTTCGCGGTCAGCATGATGATGGGCGTGCCGGATTCCGCGCGAAGCAGGTGGCAGATCTGGATGCCGTCCAGGCCGGGAAGCATGACATCGAGCAGGACGAGTTCCGGCTTGACCCGACGGAACTCGCCGAGGGCAGCCGCGCCGTCGCCGCAGAACTCGGGTTCGTAGCCTTCGGCCCTGAGAACGATGCCGATCATCTCCGACAGCGCGAGGTCGTCATCGACCACGAGGATGCGTTCGCCCACAGAACCCTCCCTGTTCCAGAACCTGCCCGAGACCGGGCGCTTCCCTCAGCGTAGCGGGCATAGTCCCCTCAGAGGCTCAACCCAGAGTGCGCGGCGCGGGGTGTGCCACGATGGACGCGTGACGCATGGCCCATACGAGCACGCACCCGAGCCCAACCACGCGTATCCGCCGCAGCCCGGAGCGCCGACGCCGAGCGCCTTCCCGCAGGCCGGTCACTGGCAGGGCCAGGGGCAATGGCAGGGACAGCAGCCCGATCAGTACGGCGCACCCGGCCCGGCGAGCTGGCAGTACGGACCTCCGCAGGAACCGGGCCAGGGCCAGCCGGGCGGTCAGTGGATGCCGGCCCCGACGCCCGGCCTCTTCCCCCTCCGTCCGCTCGCCTTCGGCGACGCTCTCGCCGCGACGTTCCGCCTGTTCCGCACCTCACCGAAGACAACGCTCGGGAGCGCCGTCATCGTCATGGGAGCAACGACGCTCTTCGCGAGCCTGCTTCCCGTCGTCGTCGGAATGCTCATGTTCACGCGCATCCCCTTTGGGGGAAGCCAAGAGGACATCGCGCCGATGCTGGTCTCCTCCATCACGCTGACATCGCTTGCCGCGATCCTCGGCCTCGCCGTCGCGGGGGTCGGCTCAGCGCTCCTGCAGGGCATCCTCGTGCGCGTCGTCGCCCGTGGCGCGATCGGCGAGAAGCTCGGCTTCAAGGAGGCCTGGCGCGCGGGGTGGCGCGGCATCTGGCGACTGATCGGGTACGCGCTGCTCGTCGGAGTCGGCGCGGTGGTGCTCATCGCCGTCGGCTGGCTCCTCATCCCGCTCATCATGTTCGCCGTCCTCTCGGGGTCAGGCGGAGATGAGGCGACGATCGCCGGCTCGATCGGGCTCGGCGTCATCTTCACGCTGCTCCTCGGCGGGGCGACGGTCGTGCTCATGGTGTGGCTCGGCATCAAGATCATGTTCGCCCCGAGCGCCATCGTCCTCGAGGGCCTCGGCCCCATCGCCGCCATCCGCCGCAGCTGGAACCTCTCCCATGGCAACTTCTGGCGAGTGCTCGGGGTCGTCGTCGTCATCCAGGTGATCCTGAACGTCGCCACCGGCGCCGTCTCGACGGTCGCGCAGCTGGCCGTCAGCCTTGGTCAGGTCATCATCCTGCCCCTCGGAAGTGGCGAGTCGTCCGAACCTGACGCTGGCACGATCGTCGCGTTCGCGCTGATCCTGCTCATCACCTCCGCGCTGCAGGTGCTCCTCGGGGCGATCGTCCTCGTCCTGACGAGCGGGAACGCGACGATCCTGTACTTCGACCTGCGGATGCGCAAAGAGGCGCTCGGCGTCACCCTGCAGCGATATGCGGAGCAGTCCGCGGCCGGTGCCGACATCGCCGATGCTGACTTCGACGTGCAGGTGCAGCGGCCGGTCTCCGCGACGGGGGCTCCGGGGTACGTGCGCTGATGCGGCTCGGCCCGTGGGTCGGCTCGATGGAGCCGCCGCTCGAGATCGACGAGGATCCGGCGCGCGATCTTCTGCAGGGTGAGCTCGCGAAGGCCGAGTACACGCAGGCCTCCCCCACCTGGCTCGATCTCTGGATCGACGATTTCTGGAACTGGGTGAATGACCTGCTCCAGCCCATCGAGGGGGTGCCAGGGGGCTTCTCGCCGATCGCGCTCATCCTGGGCGGAGTTGTCGTCCTCGGCGTCCTCGCGCTGCTCATCGGCCGGCCGATCCTCGCGCAACGAGCGAGGCGACGGACCGGAATGCCCGCGGATCTCTTCGACGGCGATGAGCGCTCTGCTCGCGACCTGCGCGGTTCCGCTGCGGCGGCGGCATCGCGAGGCGATTTCGAGACGGCCGTCGTAGAGCAGTTCCGGGCGCTCGCTCGGGCAGTGCACGACCGCACGGTTCTCTCTCTCAGTCCTGGGATGACGGCGACGGCGGTCGCGGAGGCGACGGGCGTCTCGTTCCCCGGTCACGCTCCAGCGCTGCACGTCGCCGCGAAGTCCTTCGACGCTGCCAGATACCTCGGCCTCGGAGCCTCCGAGGCCGACTGGCACCAGCTGCGCGATCTCGACCTCGCGCTCGACTCGGCAGCACCGGTCAAGCTGGCCTCGTTCTCCGGGCGGGCCTCGTGAGCATCACGCGGGCCGCGACGCCGACCGTTTCGGAGCGGCTCAGACGCGCGCGTCCGTGGCTGCTCATCGCCGCGGGCGCGGTCGTCATCGCCGTGACGAGCGCGCTCCTCGCCGGGGGGATAGCAAGCGCGACCTCGCCGTATCTCGGCGTGGACTCCGCACAGCCCAACGGAGCGAAGGCCGTCTTCACCGTGCTCGGCGACCAGGGCGTGTCCACGAGCGCGGCGACGAGCCTCGAGGAGGCTCGGTCGCAGCTGCGGGATGCTGAGGGCGATACGACGCTGGTCGTCCACGACCGTGACGGCCTGGCTGTCGATGACCTCGCCGCGCAGATCGCGGAGCTGGACGCGGAGCGGGTGTTGCTGCTCGCGCCGAGCCGGGACCTCCTCGAGGCGTTCGACGGGGCGATCGTCGTGGGCGGCGTCGGTGCCGACGGTGAAGATGCAGACACGGTCGCCGCCGGCGAGGAATGCGCTTCACCGCTCGGAGATCTCGCCCCCGACATCTCCCAGCGGGGTGCGCGGCTGTACCAGCTGAGTGACGAGGCCTCTGGAGGGAGCGCCTGCTACGCCGAGTCCGGGCGCTTCGCCTACGTCGAGACGGAGCTCGCCTCCGGAACGGAGCTCGCCGCGCTGGGCGCGACCGACAACCTCAGCAACGGCGAAGTGCTCAGCGCCGCGAACGCGGCCATGGGTCTCGCGGTCCTCGGCGAGACGGAGTCGCTGGTCTGGTACGTGCCGGGCGTCGCCGACGCCGAGGCGGTCTTCGGAGCGCAGCCGTCGCTCGGCACCTACGTCCCGCCGTGGCTCACGCCGACCATCCTCATCGCGCTCGCTTCGCTGCTCGGAGTGATGGTGTGGCGAGGACGCCGCTTCGGGCCCCTCGTCGAGGAGCGGCTGCCAGTCGTCGTCGAGGCTTCCGAGACGATGCAGGGCCGCGGCAGGCTCTACGCGCAGCAGCGGGCCCGGCTTCGCGCCATCGACAATCTCCGCATCGGCACGACGACTCGTCTCGCGAGGTCGCTCGGGCTAGCCCGCGCGAGCCACGTCCAGGACATCATCACATCGAGCGCTGCGGCCCTCGGGGCGAACCGAGCCGCAGTCGCGTGGACGCTGCTCGACGCCGTTCCCGGCAGCGAGGCCGAGCTCCTCGATCTGAGCCAAGCGCTGCTGACCCTTGAACGGGAAGTCGCAGCAGCCGTCGATCCGAGCAGCGCCCGCCCTCGCCAGGCCCGCCCCACGACCACCGACCCAAGCAGCACCGCCGAGAACAACGGAGGCACCTATGAGCACTGATGTCCGTGAAGCACTGCAGCGAGTCCGCGGCGAGGTCGCCAAGGCCGTCGTCGGACAGGAGCGCGCCGTCGACGGCCTCCTCGTGGCCCTCCTGGCAGGAGGGCATGCACTGCTCGAGGGTGTACCCGGCGTGGGCAAGACGCTGCTCGTGCGCACGCTGAGCGAGACCCTGTCGCTCGACACGAAACGGGTCCAGTTCACCCCGGACCTCATGCCGGGCGACATCACCGGGTCGCTGGTCTACGACTCCGCAGCCGGCGAATTCGAGTTCCGCGAGGGCCCCGTCTTCACGAACATCCTCCTCGCCGACGAGATCAACCGCACGCCGCCGAAGACGCAGTCGGCCCTGCTCGAGGCGATGGAGGAGCGACAGGTGTCCGCCGACGGCGTGACCCGCGCCCTCCCGGCTCCCTTCCTCGTGGCGGCGACGATGAACCCCATCGAGTACGAGGGCACGTACACGTTGCCCGAGGCGCAGCTCGACCGCTTCCTGCTGAAGCTCGTCCTCGAGCTCCCATCCCGGGACGCGGAGTTCGAAGTGCTCCGGCGGCATGCCGCCGGCTTCTCGCCGCGTGACCTGCGGGCTGCCGGGGTACGGAGCGCCCTCTCTGCCGAGGAGCTGCGCCGAGCGCAGGCTGAGGCGGCTGCCGTCGAGGTGCGAGCGGATGTGCTGGCGTACATCGTCGACATCGCCCGCGCGACCAGGCAGTCTCCGTCCGTGCGGATGGGGGTCTCTCCCCGCGGGGCGACGGCCCTCATGTCGGCCAGCAAGGCGTTCGCATATCTGAGCGGCTACCAGGCGGTGACTCCGGATCACGTGCAGGCGATGGCGCTTCCCGTCCTCCGCCACCGCCTCCAGCTCCGGCCCGAAGCCGAGCTGGAGGGGGTCGGCGCCGATGCGATCCTCCGCTCCGTGCTCGCGCAGGTGCAGGTTCCGATCTGAGCCGTGCAGGCTGCGCAATCACCGTTGAAGTCGAGAGCTGGAAGGGAAGCGTGAGCACATGGTCGTGAGTGGACGCCTCGTCCTCCTGACCGCCGTCGGGGCGGTACCCGTGGTGCTCTTCGGGCAGACCGCCGAATCGGCGTATGTGACATTGGCGATCTGGCTGCTCTTCGTGCTGCTCACGTCCATCGCGGATGTCCTCCTGGCGGGGGCACCGCGTCAGGTCGAGATCGAGCGGAGTCTGCCTTCGCGGGTCCGCCTCGGCGAGGCGGCCGTCAGCCGCGT
This sequence comes from Pseudoclavibacter sp. Z016, assembly GCF_002931215.1. NCBI lineage: Bacteria > Bacillati > Actinomycetota > Actinomycetes > Micrococcales > Microbacteriaceae > Pseudoclavibacter > Pseudoclavibacter sp. Z016. Next base: position 1,289 of record NZ_PSTU01000006.1, on the reverse strand, counting down.
CGCCATCACGAACCGCGGCTCACGCACGCTGCGGCTGCAGGTGCGCGACGGCTGGGAGCCGACGGCCGGCGGCACGCAGCACCGACCGAAGCTGGATGTGCCAGTCGGCGAGCGCCGCGTGGCCGAGTTCCCGCTGCTCCCGTCGCGCCGCGGCGACCGTCGGGCCGAGCTCGTCACGCTCCGCAGCTGGGGTCCGATGGGGCTGGCGGCCCGACAGGTGAGCCTCGCTGACCGCGGAGTCCTGCGGGTGCTCCCTCCCTTCAACTCGAGGAAGCATCTCCCCTCACGTCTGGCGCGCCTCCGCGAGCTGGACGGCGCCACGCGCCTCATGGTTCGTGGGCAGGGCACGGAGTTCGATTCGCTGCGCGAGTACGTGCGGGGCGACGACGTCCGCTCGATCGATTGGCGAGCCACCGCTCGTCGTCAGGACCTGGTCGTACGGACCTGGCGGCCCGAGCGTGACCGCCGCGTGGTGATCGTGATCGACACCGGGCGAACGTCGGCGGCTCGCGTCGCGGACGAGACGCGCCTCGATACTGCCATCGAGTCGGCGCTGCTGCTCGCGGCGCTGGCGACGCGTGCGGGTGACCGCGTCGATGTCGTCGCCTGGGATCGTCGAGTGCGGGCGCGCATCCAAGGCGTCTCGGGGGCTGAGCTGCTGAGCCGCATGGTCGAGTCGCTCGCGGATGTCGAGCCCGAACTCATCGCGACGGATTGGCGGGCCATCCCAGGGCTGGTGCGTGGAGTGACGACACACCGTTCTCTTGTGGTCATTCTCTCGACACTGGAGACCGGTGGCACCCTCGAGCCCGTCATCGCTGCGCTGCCGCAGCTGGCGAGCAAGCACGTCGTCGTGTTGGGGTCGGTGCTGAACCCGGATGTGCACGAGGTCGCCGTGCGTCGTGAGACGCGTGAGCAGACGTATGCTGCGTCGGCCGCGGAGCGCGCGCTCCTGGACCAGGAGCGCGTGCGTCAGACGGTTCTCCGCCTCGGCGGAGACACGGTGACAGGGACGCCATCGGCGCTGCCGCCAGCGATCGCCGACCACTACATCGAGCTGAAGGCCACGGGCCGCCTCTAGGCGTCTCAGCGTGCGCCAGGGCTGCGGGGGCTCATCTCAGCAGGCCTTGGCGCACATCCGCCGCTCCGCCTGCAATGCTGTTGTTTTCGGGCAACAAAAAAGCCGGGGCTGGTCATCGAGGAGCATCTCTGCTCACTCAACAACCAACCCCGGCTTATGAAGAAGTCCGGCGGTGACCTACTCTCCCACAGGGTCCCCCCTGCAGTAC